>NZ_CP019893.1:1310182-1965273 GCF_002156705.1 Natrarchaeobaculum aegyptiacum | reverse complement strand
GCGCCTGGAACGCTGGGAATTACGGTCGCTACGTGAGCTGGCAGGTCTCGAAACGCCTGAGCGAGGAGATTCTCGAGACCGCAACCGGTGCGATCGTCGTCTCGAGTGATCTCCGGGACCGGTACGTCGATCGCGGCGTCTTCGAGGATGAGTCCGTCGCGGTCGTCCCGGTTCCGTTTCGACCGGAGGCGTTCGATCCGACCGCTAACTCGCCAGCCACTGGATCCGGTAGAGCCGAATCCCCACTTCCGCCCGACGTCGAGTGTGACGAACTCGTGCTCACCGTGACCAATCTCTCGTTCGAACGGAAGTTTCGAGGCGTCTACACCGCACTCGACGAACTCGAGGGCGTCCTCGAGGCGCGACCGAACGCCCACTACGTGGTCGCAGGCGGTGGCCAGTACGAGCAGGCCCTTCGAACGACCGTCGAATGCGCTGTGTCGGCGGACGTCAGGGAGCGGGTCACCGTCGCCGGATTCGTCGACGACGTCGCCTCGCTGTACGCCGCCGCCGACGTCTTCGTCTACGTCTCACACCTCGACGGCTATCCGAACGCCGTTCTCGAGGCTCAGGGGATGGGACTGCCCGTCGTCGCCAACGATGCCGTCGGGATGGTCGACCAGATCGACCACGACGAGACCGGCGTCGTCGCAGATCCGACCGAATCGGGTGCGATCGCGACGGCCGTCCGCGAGTTACTGACAGACGACGATCGGCGGTCTCGAATCGGGCAAGCAGCTCGTACACGGGTCACAGAGGATAATTCGATGTCGAGTGTCGGAGCAAAATTGTTAACTGCAGTCGGTTCAGTGTCTTAACTAATGGTGCCGGACGTATTTCGGTCGCGACTCCATCTCCTCTACTCACTGTACAAACGAAATCGCGCGAGCCTGCAGACGTGGATGACGACTGCACGTCGCTACGACGCGCCCATCGATCCGTTCGAGCTCCAGTGGGTCGACCCAGCGACGATCGAGCTGTTACAGGAGGGACGATCCCGGTTCCGGAACCGCTCGTCTGCGGTCTGTCTCGTCGAGGACGGCGACTGGGACCGGCAGGTGAGCCGGTTCGAAGATCACGACATGTACGTCTCATTCGAACAACACTTCCTCGAGGGGGCCGATTGGCAGGAAACGCCCTGGGTACAGCGCGTGACGAGCGAAATCGAAGATCAGGGGTTGACGCTGTACGGCTGTGAGAGCGCCGAGGAGTTTTACGAGCGGTGTTCGGGGCTAGACGCCGTCTTCGAGAACATCCGCGAAAACGGGTACACGACCCAGCGAGAGCTCATTCACGGATCGACCGACAACGAGATGGGGCACACGTGGGCCTACTACTGCCCAGAACTTCACGAAATTTCGGTCAACGTCGCTCGTGACGGCGAGTTTATCTTCTGGGACGGCTGGCACCGATGTACCATGTCGAAAGTGCTCGGCCTCGAGGAAGTTCCGGTTCGGGTGTTCGTCCGGCACAGCGAGTGGCAGGCAAAACGCGACCGAGTTGCAAACGGAGCCGAAGTGGTCGAAGACCCCGGCCACCCCGACCTCGCAGGGCTCTAATCGAAAGCCTCGAGACCGATCACGTCGACGAGAGTCGGTCGAGGTCGGCCGCGAACGACCGGGCGATCGCACGTCGATCGTACTGGTCGGTGACGAATTCGCGGCCACGGCGACCGTACTCGCGGCGCACCTGCTCGTCGTCGAGCAAGTCGTCGATCACCGCAGCGACAGCCGCCGGATCGTCGGCCGCGACCACGCCAGCGCCCGAGTCGTCGACGTGACGCTCGATCTGGCCGCGTCCGGTCGCGAGGACGGGCAGCCCACAGGCCATGTACTCGTAGAGTTTCGTCGGCACCGCGTAGGAAAGCGACTCGCGGTCCTCGAGCGGGGCGAGGCCGATCCGGGCGTCGGTGAGCAGATCCGGGACGGTCTCGCGATCGACCAGTCCCGTGAACTCGACCTGCTCGTCGACGCCCACCTCGACAGCGAGTTCCTCGAGTGCGTCTCGCCGGTCGCCGTCGCCGACGATCCGGAGGGTGACCGCTCGCTCCGTGTGAGAAAGCGCCCGAATGCAGGTCTCGAGGTCCTGTGCGTAACCGAGGTTACCGGTGTAGATCAGGTCGACCTCGGTCGGGGCCTGCGAGGCACCCGAGCCGCTGGTTGCCACCTCGGGGTGGGTGTGGGTAGAACGCCTGCGGTCGGACGCTTCGCGGTCGACCGCGACGTCGCCAGCAGGCCTGAACCGTCGCGTATCGACGCCGTTAGGGACGAGCGAGACCGGAGTCTCGAAGTCGTACTGTTCGCGTAACTGCTCGGTCGTTCCAGGGGAGGTGACGGTGAGCAGATCCGCCCGACGTAACTCGAGTTCGCGATAGCGGCGGCTGAGTCGGGCGGCGAGGCCGTCGTCGTCGATGAATCCGAGGTCCGCCGAGACGTCGATCCAGAGGTCGCGGATATCGACGACCCACGTGATCGACCCGAGCAGGTGGACGGGAAAGGCCCCAAAGCCGGTGAAGATCGGCGGCGAGGTCGTCACCACGACGTCGAACTCCCGGCGGTGCCAGCAGAGCCACAGGCACGCGTGGACGGCAAAGGTGAGGTAGTAGGCCATCCGCTCGAGAAACGACGGATCGGTCCCGCGAAGCTGGACGGCCCAGAGCCGGTGGACCCGAACACCGTCGCGGGTTTCGGTACGAGCGCGTTTCCAGGACCACTCGAACGCGGTCGGCGGGTAACACGGCGGTGGAGCGAGCACCGTGACGTCGGCGTCTTCGGTCATGTGCCGGGTCAGGTCACCGATTCGTGCGGCGTTGCCACCGTTCTCGGGCGGATACTTCTGGGAGACGACGAGTACGTTCGGGTCGTCGCCCGTGTCGTCAGTTCGAGCGTGTGAACTGGAGACGATTCCGTCGACGAGTGCATCGAGGAGTGTCAGGAGCATGTCTTGGACAGGAGTCGGTCAATCGACGTGGCGGTTCAGCGAGTGAAGGATGATCGAGGTGAAACACGCGAAGATGCCGGCGAGAGTGAGAAACACCGACACCAGTGCGAGTCCGAGCGGGAACGTCCCTGCGTCGATGTAGGTCGTCATCGTCAGGTAGGCGACGCCGACACCGACGATGGTACTGGCGAATCCGGGAAGGCCGAGACTCGAGAGCGGGCGTTCTTCTTCGACCGTCCGAAGGATGTTGACCACGAGGTGTAACCCGTGGGTGACGGGATTCTGGCTGCTGGCGTTGTCGACGTCGTAGTCGATCGTCGTTCCGACCTCGTCGATGTGGTAGTCGTGGCTGTGGGCGTGGTGGAGGATGTCCGTGCTCGCACCCATCTCGTCGCCGATCGAGTCGTCCATCGCGAGCGATTCGATCGCACGTCTGTCGTAGGCTCGAAACCCACTCTGGGTATCCCCCACCCACGAGCGGGGCCTGACGACGCCGAGGCTGAGGTTCGTCAGGACGTTTACGACGAAGAGGCCGACCCGCCGGTACGCTGGCAGCGACGTCTCAGAGCCCGGTGCGAATCGACTGCCGATTACGAGTTCGGCCTCCGAATCGCGCTGGGCGTCGACCAGCGCTGGAATGTCGGCCGGATCGTGCTGGCCGTCACCGTCGAGGATCACGAGGTGTGTGGCCTGCGAGCGAGCCGCCTGGCCGAAGATCGTCTTCAACGAACCACCGTACCCCCGGTTGCGCTCGTGTTCGACGACCGTGGCACCGGCCTCGCGAGCGATCGACGGCGTCCCGTCCGTGCTCCCGTCGTCGACGACGAGCACCTCGTCTGCGTACTCGAGTGCGCTCGAGACGACGGTATCGATCTCCGCCGCCTCGTTGAACGCCGGGATCGCCGCGAGAACGGTTGCTTCCGTGTCGACCGGCGGCGTCGCGACTGCCTCGACGCTGTACCGGTCGGTCTCGGCGAGGCGCTGTGCGCTCGCGTCGTAGTCGACCGGAACGGTCGGATCGCAGTGGGCCACCACTCCCGGAAAGCCAGCGGATCGAGCGGTCCGCGTGAGGTTTTCCCACGGATCGGTGACACCGTCGGTATCGAGATCCGTCGGCGACACCGTCAGGACGTCGTCCATCTCCTGGACGACCGCGAACCACTCGAGGTCGGGATCGGTAGTGGTGACGATAGTGTGCCAGCCGTGCTGTCGGGCCCGGAGGATCGCCGCCGGAACGGTCGCACCACGGTCTGGGGTCAGCACCATGCCGACGACGGGATCGTCGGTGGACACCGAGACCTCCTGTTCGATCCGTCCATCGGCGTATGTCACTTGCGTCATTGTGTATCGTCCGGCCTTCACAGGGCGCGAGATCGTCACCAGAAAATCGCCAGAAGGGGATAAAATACTGTCGATGAGAAGTAATCATAATATTGGTTCTGAGGTATATTATATTCTCCCACTATACATTTTGCATTCGGATTCGAAATTACTAAGCGGGCGCGTTTGGAACGAGTGGTGGACGCCAGCAGTCGGACCAGACACTGGCCACCAGGTTATGGACTCGTGTGAATCGAACTGGGCCAATCCCCCGGCGACGTGGGCAAACAGGGGTGGAAAACTCCTGGTTGTCCTGACTGCACTCTGGATCAGTTACGTCGCTCTGTTGCCGCCAGCGACGGAGTACGAAGTGTCGGTGTTCACCTCGAGACACGTCGCAGCACGGGGCCTGCTATACGCGGTTCTCGTCGGCAGCGGAGCGTTGCTCTTTCACTCGGCGCTTCGGCGGTCACGGCTGTGGATGGTCGCCACCGCGTGTGCGCTCGTTGCCTACGCTGGGTACTTTGGACTCCCACTCACCCGCGGATACGTCCAGTATGCAGGCTACGGGTTCGACGTGTGGGTACACGTTGGTCTCATCGACGACATCGCGAACAGGGGCACCATTTCAGACCTGCAGTATCCTGCGACACACCTCCTTAGTGTTAGCGTGAGTCAGCTGACTGGAGTCGAGGTGGAGACGACGACACCCCTGATCGCGTTCTGGTTCAAGGTATTGCTCGTCGGTGGCGTGTTCGTGTTCACGAGGGCACAATCGCGACGGCCCGCGCTGGCGATACTTACGTTGCTCGCTGCACTCCCCATCTTCTACTCGCAGAACCGGTTCACGCTCGCACCGTGGGTCTTTGGATTGACACTGTTGCCGATACTCCTCTACGCCGTTCACGAACACGCAATCGGGAATCAACGCCGTGCCGTCTCGACGTTCGCTCTCGTCGGCGGAGCAGTCGTCATCTATCATCCGATCTCTGCGCTGTTCAGTTTTGTCGCGTGTGCGGTGTTTCTCGCCGCCGTATTCGCTGGCAGACACGTGCGGGCTGACATATCCACCCCGGCTACTCGAGGGGTCGGACTCGTATTCGGCGGATTCGCGGGTCTTCTCGGCTGGCATCTCTATCACCGAACGGTCGACGGAAGCATTCGCAGCACGGCACTCTCGCTCGTCGAACGGCAGCCCGGCGGGAGTGCACAGACGGCCTCAACTGCAACAGAGGTTGGCTACACAATATGGCAGTTAGTCTACTACTTTCTCGTCCCAAACTGGGGCGTCCTCCTGCTCTATCTGGGGATCGGTGGTGTGGCCACAGTGTACGTTGCCGTGCGATATTTCGTCCAGTCCTCGAAAGCAACGTTCTACGAAGGCCACGTCGCCGTCCACTATCCGGTCGGTGGTGTCATCGGTGTCGCGTTCATGGTGTTCGACATCCACGCAGGTGGTGTCACCAGAGCGGCACAGTACGGAATACTCGTCTCCATCTTCCTCGTCGGTCTCGCACTCTGGTTCGCCGCGAGACGACGAAACGAGTCGAAAGTCGCCGGCGTCGTCTGCCTGCTGGTGCTCGGACTGGTGCTCGGCGGACTCGTCTTCTCGGTCTCGACGGGCTATTCCGACAACTATCACATGACCCACGCCGGCAGCGACGGGTACGACTGGCACCTCGAGACCAAAGACGAGTCGGTCGTCAGTTACGGCGACAGTATGGGTGGTGACGTCTACCCGTTCAGCTACTACGGGTACGCAGAGACCAGAGACAGAGCTAACGACGACATGTACGTCTCGAGCCTCGAATTACTGGCACCACACCTCGGCTATCACGAGACCGAGACCGTCGGCGAGTGGCTACCCGAAGACGGCTACGTGCTCTTGCGAACCGAAGACCTCGTCTGGCACGAAGCTCACCCCGAATGGCGACACGACGACCTGGTTCGAATCACCGAGGACGACTACGACCGCTTGCACCAGGACCGAACGGCGAACCGCATCTACACGAACGGCGAGGTGCGGATCGGAAAGACTCGAACCCCATGATTCGACGAATTCAGTCAGCGTGGTCAGACGCATCGGCAGCCAAGTACTTTTTCCGACGGAAGCTCCCGGAAGTCGCGATTCTGACCAGACGGTTCCGGTTCGTCGCCGCCGCAATCGCGTTCTGTCACCTCCTCACCGGCCGCAAATACTACGACACGTACTTCGAGCGAGTCCGGCGAAAGGGTAGTGATCGCCGCTGCGTCGACGTCGGCGAACACCAAATGGTCGTCGACGTGAGCGACGACGGACTGTCACGTGACCTCTACCTGTTCGGAACACGAGAACACAACACGACGCGCATCTACGAGCGCGAACTCGAGCGCGTCGAGCGCGAACGAAACGAGCCGATGGTCGTCCTCGACGTCGGATCGAACGCCGGCTACTTCGCGCTGAGCGCACTCGGGGCGACGAGCGAGGAGACGGATCTGATCGCGTTCGAACCGGACGGACGGACGCTCCCGCTGTTGGGCGAAAATGTCGAGCGAAACGGCTACGCCGATCGAGTGACCGTCGAAGAGCTGGCGATTGGCCCCGAACCGGGAGCTGCAACCATCGAACTGGCGAGTCACTCGAACCTGAACCAGATCCGGACAGACGAGATCGGTGCCCACACCAAAGCCGTCCAGTCGACCAGACAGGTCACGATGGAGTCGATCGACTCCTACCTGAGGACCAGCGAAATCGATCCAGCGGCAGTCGGTGCCGTCCGGATGGACGTCGAGGGATACGAAATCGAAATTATCGACGGAATGAAACGTCTCCTCGAGTCGGATCACCCACTCCTGTTGTTCCTCGAGATGCACCCCCACATGTTGCGTCACGAACAGACGAAGGCGTTCCTCGAGACGCTCGAAAACGCCGGGTTCGTCGTCGAGTCCGTCTCGATCGAGGGACAGATCTCGTATCTCGGGTTCGAAGAACGACGGGAACTGTCGTTCGAGGACCTCGTAGAGATCGAGCACGGCTATCGAGTCTTCTTTCGGCGGTGAGGATGCTCCGCTACGTCGAGTCAGTCAGCCCTTTCCGCAGTATCGGTCTGTCAGGTGAGCGCTGCCGTGATGATACGCAGGTCGACGAGTCCGGCGGCCGACGACAGCGTCACCCAGACGAGCACACCGAGGACGGCACCACCAACCACGGCGAACCAGCCGTGGACGGTGACCGTCAGTGCGAAGACGACGACGGACATCACGAGCGTGATCGTGAGGATCTGTGCTAGCTTGGAGACGAGATGTCGAACCCGCAGGTCGAATTCAGTGTGAATGAGGAAGACGCTCACGACAGTGTAGATCGAATGGGAGACGACCGTCGCGATCGCTGCCCCCTCGACACCGATCGTGGGAATCAAAAGGACGTTCAGGCCGACGTTCAACACAGCGGTCCCGGTCTTGACGATCGCTCTGATCCGGGCCCGCCCGAGAAAATCGAGTCCGTTACTGGTGATGTCCGTCACGGACATCGTGACAGCGTACAGTGCCATCACCTGCACCACAGTGGTGGCACCGACGTACTCGGCACCGAAGAGCACGGTGACGAACGGTTCCGCGACGAGAATGATGCCGGCGGCAGCGGGGACGTACACGAGCAACGAGTTGACGAGTGCCGTTTCGTAGAGTCTGGCTGCCGCTGCTGGGTCACCACGTGCCTTGGCGGCACTGTACGACGGCGAGATCGCGAAGCCGAGTGCGGACGCCGGGGTCTCGAGAAACTGGACCACCTGTTTCGCGATCGTATAGTAGCCGACGGCGACCGGCGTCAGGAAGAAACCGACCAGAACCGTGTCGAGCCGTTTCTCGAGGGTGTTTGCCGTACTCGTCGCCGTCAGTGGAACGGTGTATTCGGCGATTCGTCGTCGAAGTCCCGGTTCGATCGATGGGGCCGGTTCGTGTCGCCAGTAGACACGAGTTGCGATCAGGTACAGGCCGACGGCGACAGCCAGCCCGTACCCCAGCACGTATCCACCCAGTGCACCGAGTCCACCGTAGCCGAGTGAGACGAAGCCAACGACGAAACAGAGTTTGGCTCCGTTACCGACGACCTTTACTGCCGCTGCACTCTCGATCGCCTCGTAGCCCTGCAGTACCTTTCGAACGTAGGTCTTGAGCGTTCCGACGACGAGAAAGAGGGTGCCGAGCGCGAGGTACGGTGAGAGGTCGGGTTCGCCCAGCAAGAGAGCCACGTGTTCGTAAGTGAGACCGAAGGCTACCGCGACGACGACGATGGTCACGAGGTTGAACGCGAGTCCCGTCCGGACGATGTGGGGGACCTGCCCAGGGTCTGACTCCTTGTACTCGCTGACGTACCGTGCCGTCGACTTCCCGATGCCGAGTTTCGAGAGGAACTTTACTAACCCAATCACGGAAAGAGCGAGAAAGAGGAGCCCGTACTCCGCTGGGTCGAGCCACCGTGCCAGCAGAACCACTACCAGCATTCCCGTGATCGCTGCGAAGAGTTTCCCGAGGAATTCCGCGGTGAACCGGGATCGAAGACTCACCGGAAGTCACCTCCGACGGCGAACGCCCGACTCCAATACGAACGGATCGATCGACGAGGTGAGCGAGTGCGTCGTTCCGAAGCGGCCGTCCCAGCGACCACAGCGGTGAAAGCGAGGGCACGTGGCTCGTGACGAACGGTAATTGTAACAGCCATGCTCACACCAGCTGGTCGACGAGATCCGCAAGATCCGGATGGCGACGGTGTGACCGCACCGACGGCTCCAGGTCGGCCACCGTGTCCGCGTCGGCGATGGCGTCTCGAATTCGTTGCCAGTGGGCGTGTCGAGGACCAACTCGAACCGTGATCGACTCGAGTTCCAGCAGCTTCGAAAGTCCGATTCGGTGGTTCCCATCCCGAAGGTGCAAGATTGTGCCGTCCCGCCCGATCGCAACGAGCGGATCTCGCAACGGAAATCGTTCCTCACCGCGAGCGACGAGTTCGCGCTGTCCGTGGTATCCCTCCGATTGCAATGCTTCGTACAGCGTATCGACGTGGGAACATTTACTCTCGAGATCTGCCGGAGAGCTACAGCCCCACCGTCGCTGCCCCGACTCGATGGCGTCGAGGACGGCCCGATAATACTCGGTCGACTCCCAGTTGGCACCGTCGACGTACACCGACTCGAGTGACTGGTAGAACGTCCGCTCGGTGATCCTGATCCGATGACGATCCCACGGACCGTCTGCAACGCGGCCAACTGGCCGGTCCGTTTCGAGCGGCGCGGTGCTCGGAATCTTGTACGTAATCCGGTCTGGATCGACCGAAAGACGTTTGGTCGGATCAGCATCCGTGAACCGATCGGGTGATCGACGGTGTCGGATCCGCTGGATCATGGTGCGTCCGCGCCGATACTGATCCCACGTACCCAGCGCGAGCCGTGGCGAGATCGGGAGCAAGAGCTTATTCCACAGGACTCGAGAGGTCCCCTTTCTGACGAGCGGAGCGAACCCTTCCTTTCGGAGCGTGAGTAACGCGGCTCTCGAGCGGTTAGTGGCCATGCTTCGTCCTCGGTACGGCGGTCGGTAGGGCAGCGTCACCGTCAGCTACGGCCGCGTGTGAGACGATCGGGAACCCGAAATCTACCGCACTGGCCATACTATTCGATCCGAATCACACTGGAACGAAATAGTTTTTGATTGTGTCTACATAGAAAAGTTTAGTTATGTTTTTGCTGATCGATAACTACCGGATGCTCGACCGGCCACGTCGAGCAGTTCCAGATCTACCCTAACGCAATGATGATACGACGAACACGCTGTCGCGACGAGGCCACCCACCGGGCGACTACCGGTGTGCCGAGTAGCGGATCGGCTGTCGAACCGCACGGGCGCACGTGGGAGAAGGTATGATCGACGGCACGCTCACCGGGAAGCGCGTACTGGTAACCGGCGGTGCCGGCTTTATCGGTAGCCACCTCACCCGGTCGCTCGTCGACGAAAACGACGTTCGCGTACTCGACTCGCTCACGACTGGCGATCGGTCGAACGTTCCGCCAGCGGCGACGCTCATCGAAGGAGACGTTCGCGAGGAGGAGACGCTCTCGAGGGCGATGACGGACGTCGACGTCGTCTTCCACGAAGCGGCACTCGTGAGCGTCGACCAGTCGATCGACGATCCCACCGCGAGCCACGAAATCAACGTCCGGGCGACGCTCTCGCTGCTCGAGGCCGCCCGCGACTACGACGCCCGGGTCGTCCTGGCCTCGAGTGCGGCGATCTATGGCTCACCGGACTCGGTCCCGATCGCCGAAGACGAGCCGAAAGACCCGGCCTCGCCGTACGGAATCGAAAAGCACGCCGTCGACCAGTACGCGCGCCGCTATCACGATCTCTACGGGCTCGAGACCGTCGCCCTCCGGTACTTCAACGTCTACGGGCCGGGCCAGGTCGCGGGTGATTACAGCGGCGTCATCAGCATCTTCGTCGAGCAGGCGCTCGCGGGCGACCCCATCACCGTCGAGGGTGACGGCGAGCAGACGCGGGACTTCGTCGCCGTCGACGACGTCGTCCGCGCGAACCACCTTGCGGCGACGACCGACAGCGTCGGCACCGCGTACAACGTCGGAACCGGGACCGCGATCACGATCCGCGAACTGGCCGAGGTAATCCGTGATCTCACCGGGACCGATTCGGAGATCGTCCACGTCGATCCCAGAGCGGGCGACGTCGATCACTCGAGAGCCGACATCTCGCGGGCGAACGACCACCTGGGATTCGAGCCGACGGTGACCGTTCGCGACGGACTCGAACGAACGATCGAGTGGTACCGCGACCGTACAGAGGCGTTCAACTGACCGAACCGTCGGAATCCCCGGAAAGCGATAACTGGGGGCCACGGTCCCACCAGAGCTCGAGGTCGCGGAAGGCGAGCCACTCGTCGTCTCGCTGTGCGCCGTGACTGCCGCCGTAGTAGACGTTGAACCAGAACTCGTGTGCGCCGAGGAAGGTGGCGTCTTCGTCGCGGTACATGACGTCGTCTTTGTCGTAGAGGAGTTCACCGTCGACCCAGACGACGAGGAGGCCGTTTGCCTCGCCGGGGTCGTTCATCTCGACGTACTGGTCGACCTGGACCCATCGTCCCGGCGCCTCGCCCAGTGGTCCACCGCCGACGGCCTCGCTGTATCCGTCAGCGGACGACGCGTAGTGAGAGAGCTGGGTTCCGAGACCGGCGACACCGCTGGTCTCGTCCCCCCAGGAGTGGCCGGGTTTGTAGAAGTTGAGCCGACCACCCCAGCCGTCCCGGTCGTCGTCCCGTGGGTCACGACTGCCCCACCCGGCACTGTCTTCTGCCTCGGGGTTTCGGCGGTCGGCGAATCCGGGAAGTTTTCCACCACCGTGTGGGTGGAGGTCGTAGTACTCGAACGCCCCGGGGAAGTACACCTCGAACCGGGCGTGGGCATCCTCGACGGGGTCGTCGTAATCGACCTCGAAGTAGTCTCCGACGTGGTAGGACCACGACGCGCCGTAGACGTCACCTTCCTCTGGAAATGCGACTCGCAAGACGTCTCCGAGACCGCTCGGGTCCGGAACGATCTCGTTTCGATCGGGACGAGAGCCCACGTGTGCCTCGTCGTCGAACGCGACGTGGACGTACTGGTCACCGATCTCGGAAACCGAGGTGGCGTCGATCACCTCGAGTGAGCCGTCGACGAGACCGAGATAGGCGTGGCCGCCGTCGATGGTGCCGATCATCTCGGCACGGTCGTCGTACTCGGGGACGCGGAATGCGTCGTCGACTGCGAGGTGGCCCGTCCGTCCATCGGTCGTACGAACCGTCTCGTACTCTCGTGTCGCGGGCACCCACCGCGAGCCGTCCCCGTCGTAGACGGCGAAGGTGTCGATCGCGACGAACGTCGCACCGGGGTGTGGTTCGTACGCGGATCGGTCGGCGTCGAGTGCACGAACGACGAGCCGTTTCTCGATCGTCTCCATGTCCGGTGAGTGCGACCAGTCCGTCTCTCCGGGTTCGTACAGGTGCAGCCCGTGGTTCGGCGTGCGGTCTACCACGGCCGAACACCCCGCTGGGTTACTCGGACGGCCCGGTAAGAGCTGGAGCCATCGAACGCGAGGCGACGGAATGAGCCGTCCAGCCGGATGGAACGATGGGGCAGAAGCCGACGGTCACTCATTGGTCTTCGATCGTGACGACCTCGAGTGAGCCGTCGACGAGGCCGAGGTAACTGCCCGGGTCGTCGATGGCCGATTCCATCGCGTCGCGGCTCTCGTAGGTCGGGATCGCGAGTGCGTCCTCGGCGACGAACGACTCCGTCGTCGTCTCTTCAGCCCGTGTGGTTTCGTATCGACGCGTCGCACGGAACCACGTCGACCCGTTTCCGTCGTAGACGGCACCAGTATCGATCGCGACGAACGTCGCGGCAGGGTGTGGTTCGTACTCGTCGCGTTCAGATTCGGGCGCTCGAACGACGAGTCGCTCCTCGATCGTCTCCATATCGGGCGTGTGCGTCCAGTCAGTTTCGCCCTGCTCGTACGTGTGAAGTCCGTGGTTTGGTGTTTTTTCGACCATAGGTGATCAGGCGTCAGGGGCTCGCTGTCGATCCGTCGGTCGCACGTGCTCGAGCCGGAATCGGCCTGCCAGCGAACTGTGGCGGTGGTTTCCAGAACGCACGTTCGGATCGACGATACGATTGATTCTCTCGTTATCCACCTTAATTATTTGCTATCCAGTCCCCATAATAGCAGTGGAGTGTTCTGAGCGCTGCCCACCGATGCTGGAGCCTGTGAGTTCTGGCAGTCGAGCGGCCACCAGGACGAAAGTACCAAGCCAATCATAGTGAATTTTATTATCCACCACCCTGAGAATATCGATAGAATGGGGGAAGGGTGCACGACAGAGACGCAGTTCGTCGTCCAGTGTCTTCGAGCGGGAATACACGATTCGAGCCTCGAGACGACCGACTTCGAGTCGGTCGACTGGGACGGCGTTCTCGATGGTGCGACCCGGCACACGGTCTCACCACTGGTGTACGAAGCACTACAGGATGTCACGGATCAGGCCGAATCGGCCCTGGAGACGGGACCAGGGTGCAAAACGGGGCAGACGACCGAAACGACGATGGAAGCTCCTCAGGTCCCCACGGAAGTGCTCGAGACGTTTCGAGAACGATCCCAGTTCGTCGCGCGGCGAAACCTTCGCCTCCTCGGGGCGGTCGCGAACCTGTCGTCGACGCTCCAGTCCGAGGGGATCCGGGCGATTCCGTATCGCGGCCCCGTCATCGCCAGCCACCTCTACGGCGACGTCGGGTGTCGAGAGTTTCGCGACGTAGACGTGCTCGTCGCGCGCGAGGACATCCCGGCGATCAAGTCGATCCTCGAGGGACTGGGATTCGAACCAGTCTACCTCGACGATTCGGTGACGGAACTGACGCCGACTCAGGAGTGGGCCTACCGGCGCGTCGAACGCGAGTACACGTTTTACCGTGAGCGAGACGACCTCGAGGTCGAACTCCACTGGCGAGTCCTCTCGAGGCACTTTCCGACCGAATTCGACCTCGAGTGCCTGTGGGATCGACGGTCGACGACGACCGTCGCCGGTACCGAGGTCCCGGTGTTTTCCCCGGAAGATCGGCTACTCGCCTGTTGTATTCACGGAAGTCGTCACCGGTGGGAGCGGCTCCACTGGAGTTACGACGTCGCCGTCGCACTCGAGAACCAGCCCGTCGACTGGGACGCAATCCTCGAGCGCGCGCAAAGACACGACTGCCGTCGACTGTTCTTGCTCGGACTCGCCGTGACTGACTGGCTCTACGACGTGTCGGTGCCCGATCGCGTTCGTCGACAGATTGCGACAGACCAGACACTCGAGGGGCTGCTCGCGGCAGTCGAGGATCGGCTCTTCACGGATCGTCCCTATCGGGAGTTCGAGGAACGGCGGTTCCAGGCGCGGACACTCGATCGCACTCGCGATCGAGTCGCGTTCTGGGCGAACTGGCTGTTCAAGCCCAACCGGTCCGACGTGGAGGCGATCGCACTCCCCCGACCGCTCGCGCCACTGTACGGCGTCGTCAGGCCGGTTCGAATCGCGACGGGGGCGCTTTGCAATGGCGTCCGAACGAGCGACCACCCGCAGGCGGAGGGACGGTGAGATGATCGCTCGCGTCCCGAAAACGGGTGCTGGAGCGGCGCGTGCCCGTCTCGCTACCGTAGTCGACGAAGCCAGCGACCACCCCACGAGGCACACGCGATGATCGACCGCGAGCCGACACTCGCCGAGAAACTCGAGGCGCTCCGGCGAGCGATGGGACACCGGCCGGCGCTGGCGGCGGCGATTCTGGTGTTGAAACTCTTCGCGGCCGTGTTCGAGGGGATCGGACTCACGTTCTTGCTTCCGATCATCGAACTCGCGATGACCAGCGACGGACTCGGCGAAGACGCATCACCGATCGCTGCGGTCTTCGTTCGGGCATACGACGCGCTTGGAATTCCCGCCACGCTCGAGACGTTGATCCTCGGGCTCGCCATCGTGATGACCATCCGGTACAGCGTGAGTTTCCTGATCGGCTGGCTTCAGGCATCGCTCACGACGACGTACATGGCGGCGCTCCGCCGTCGGTCGTACGAGGCGTTGCTCGCCGCTGACGTGGCGTACGTCGACCGGCAGGATGGCGACGAGGTCGTCAACACCGTCGTCACGGAAACCCGTGCTGCCGGTCGGGTCGTCGGTGACGTCCTCAGCGCCGTCGAGAAAGTGCTGTTCGCGGGTGTGTACGCGACGATCGCGATCGTCCTGTCGCCCGCGCTGACGATCGCGACGATCGTCGTGCTCGGGTTCGTGGTAGTTCTCACCCGGTTCGGCCTCGATTCGGGATACGACGTCGGCGACGGCGTCGCGACGGCCAACGAGGAGATCCAGTCACTGATCAACGCTGCGACGCAGGGAACTCGCGAGATCAGGCTGTTCACTATGCAATCTGATCTCGCCGACCAGTTCGACCGGGCTCACGATCGACTGGTCGAGACGCGCGTCAGGCTCGAGCGAAACCACGTCGCTCTCGGCAGTTTCAACCAGTTGCTCAACGCGTTCGTCGTCTTCGGCCTCGTCTACGTCGCCATCCAGTATCTGGCGCTTGACTTTGCAACCCTGGGGACGTTCCTGTTCGCGATCTATCGACTCTCACCGCTGATCAGCGCACTCAACAACACCCTGTACTCGATCGACGGCACGCTGCCACACCTCGTCCGGGCACAGGCGCTCATCGAGGAATTCGGCGAACACACCCGGCCCACCAGTGGGGAGCCAGTTCCCGACCGGACAGCCGTCGAGTTCGAGGACGTGTGTTTTCGCTACGACGACGACGCGGATCGAACCGACGTACGGAACGTTTCGCTCACCGTCGATCGCGGCGAGACGATCGCGCTGGTCGGTCCCTCCGGCGCCGGCAAGTCCACGATCGTCTCCTTGCTGGCACGACTCTACGAACCAGACCGGGGTCAAATCACCGTCGACGGCGTTCCCCTCGAGCGACTCGACCGCCACGAGTGGCACGAGCGTGTCACCGTCGTTCCCCAGCAGCCGTTCCTGTTCACCGGTACCCTCCGGGAGAACGTCACGATCGGCGATCCGAGCGCCGACGAGGCGGCCATCGAGCGAGCCTGCGAGCGCAGCCAGGTGTCGACGTTTCTCGATGAGTTACCCGAGGGCCTCGACACCGAACTCGGTGACGACGGCGTGCGCCTCTCGGGCGGGCAACGCCAGCGTATCGCCATCGCACGGGCGTTGCTTGCAGACGCCGACGTCTTGATCCTCGACGAGGCCACGAGCGAACTCGACTCGCCGACCGAGGCGGCGATCCTCGAGGCCATCGACGAGATGGATCGCGAGTACGCGACGGTCGTCATCGGCCACTGGCTCTCGACCGTCAGCGATGCCGATCGCATCTACACCGTCGTCGACGGCGAAATCGTCGAATCGGGGACTCACACAGACCTCCTGAGTGAGGACTCGGCGTACGCCCAGCTGTACGACTCACAACTCGAGTCGAGTCAGCCGTCGCCGTGACTGGCCCGGCGGTCAACCGCACGCGACGACGGGCCGAGCGCGTGTGAGATTTCGAACTAGCTGCGGTAGAAGGCGATCATTGGAAGAATGAATATAGTACAACTAAATAGGACACGTGTGAAAGAAACCTATGTTTCGGTATACCGCCTACGGGTTCACGATTCGGTCGGCGTTCGAACTCCCGGAGTTACCGACGAGAGACGACGTCCCGTCCCCCGACGTGGTCATCGACGACGGCCAGCTCGAGCCGGTCCCGGACTCGGTGCCCGGCGAAGGTACGCGTCGAATTCAGGCCACGCCGACCCAGTGTCGACTCACGTACGACGGCATCGGAACGTTCCTCGTCGAGGATGGCTCACGCGTCACGTTCGACGCCGAAGACGATTCGATCACCGCCGGTGACGTCCCTCGAAAGGTCGTCCGTCGGCTCTTCGAAAACGAAATGATGGGCGTCCTCTGTCACCAGCGAGGAGCGCTCGTCCTCCACGCGAGTGCAGTCGCCGTCGAGGGACGCGCAGCAGTGTTCCTCGGCCCGCGTGGGGCAGGGAAGTCGACGACAGCTGCTGCGTTCCACGCGGCGGGCTACACGACGCTCGAGGACGACGTCGTCGGCATCCAGCCGGGCGAAGACGGGCCCATCGTCCTCCCCGGCGTTCCGCAACTGCGACTCAAACCCGACGCCATCGACGCCCTCGAAATCGAGGGAACCACGCGCCCGGAAGACGGGACCGACTCGGTGAAACGCTACAAGCAACTCGAGCCGCGTCACGAGCCGGTCCCGTTGGTAGCCTGTTACCTCCTCACGACCGGCGAGACGCTCTCACTCGAACCGGTCGATCCCCAGCGCCGCGTGATCGAACTCATCTCGAGAACGTACACCGGCGGCATGCTCGAGGAGACCGATGCGACGGGAACCAACCTCGAACACTGTTCGAAGGTCGCGACGACGGTTCCGTTTCGACGGCTGTCCCGCCCACAGCGCCACGACGAACTCCCGACGCTCGTCGAACGAGTGGCGGCTGACCTCCGCGAGTTCGCTCCCGTCTCCTCGTCCGTCTAACGATTCGGCCACCGGTCGGGCTGGCGCTGATCGACCGTCGGTACTCGAGACAGGTGCTCACGGCCAGCGATAGCGATTCGTTTCCGCGAAAAATAGTTCACAGTGATTGGGCGCTGTGCTGGGACGCCGACACTCCATCGTCCCCCAACGCTCGTCCGGGACTCGGTCGCCGGCCTAGACGATCGAACCGGTCAGCGACGTGGCACCGGAGTACTGGTCTTCCCCGTTACCGATCTTGTCGTTCTGCGTGATCGATTCGACGCTTCCGTACTCGGTCAGTTCTGGTCGTTCGTATCCGCGTGATGTGTCCTGAGACATCATCAGATGGTTGAACCCCCACCCACATAAATTTCATCTAGCTATTGTGTAATTACTAGAAGCGTCATTCGGAATTATTCACTGGCTCGAGTGTTCCCGTGGTTGCTGTCGATGGCCGCGCTGGCTGGCACTCGAGCCAGGTCGACAGCGAGAGGGCCCGCCAGAGGGCGCGGGCGTCCGTCGACGTCGGGTCGGCGTCGAACCGGTCGTACGCACGCGCCAGCGCGTCGGGATCGACGTAGTCGTCGACGGGCGCGGGGTCGGCGATCAGTGTCTGAAGGGCGTCGTCTTCGCGCGCGAGTGCGTTCCAGAAGCCTTCGTTCAACATCGTCTTCCAGGGTCGCCACTGCACGACCGCCGGTAACAGGTCGTCGAGTGACCGCCGAACGATCGACCGCGTGTACCCGTCGGAAAACTGTTGTGTGGGTGGGATCGCGAGCGAAAACTCGAGCAGTCGGGCGTCGGTAAACGGGTACCGTGGTTCGATGCCGACCGCGCTACAGAGGTGATCACGCACCTCGAGGTTCGCCGCGTGTCGACCCGACCGAAGCGAGCGATACTGGCGCAGGCGATCGGTGGTCTGGCTCCGGACCGACGTCGAATCGAGGCGACGGTACCGCTTCCGGAGGTCGACCCGGTCGACGAACGAGTCGGCGAGCGTCGGGTTGGCCGCCGCCTCGAGAATTGGTTCGCCGCGCAACCGACGGTACTGTCGTTTCGCAGGCGGTGGAACCAGCGGCGTCAGAACGTGGTCACGGAACGCCTGCGGTCTGGAGGTTCGAAGGACCTCACTCATCGCGGTGAGTTCGCGGGCGAGCGCTCGCCAGCGACCCGTTCGAAACCACTGCGGTAACAGTCCCAGCCCGTAGTTGGTCGCACTGTCCCCGACGGCCCCGTTCAACAGGACCGAGACCCCGGCGTCGGATGCACGGTTCAACAGCGTCCACTCGCCGAAGTGAAGGGTGTTGTGCGGCGGCACGTCGAGGCCCCCGAAGACGCGCTCTCGATCGGTGAGGACGCCGCGCTCGTCGAGGAAGACGTACTCGGGGACGATCCCGTTGCGATCGGCGATCGGGTCGATGAACTCCCGTTCGTCGCTCGAGGGCGCATCCTCGAAGACGTTCGAGAACGTCGGGAGCGAAACGTCGTCCGGCAACAGGTCCCTCGCCAGTACCGTAATCGACGAGGAGTCGAGTCCACCGCTCAGTTCGGTGCCGACACCTCCCTGACGTGGGGTTTCGACTCGAGTGTTCCGGGAACCGGCCGCGCCATCCCGGCTTGGCGCGCGCAGCCGACAGCGAACGGCCTGCTCGAGCAACCGGCGGAACTCGCGTTCGTAAGCCGCGTCCGAGGCGAGCGTGATCGTCCGCGTCGGGTCGAGGTCCCAGTACTGCCAGCGATCGGCGTCGGTGGCAGTCACGATTATCGCGTGGGCCGGCGGCAGTCGTTCGATCGACTCGTAAAACGAGACGCGCTCGTCCTCGAGCCGGCCAGTGAGGAAGTCGCCAATACGCCGGTCGTCGATGCCGTCCGGGACGGCCTCGAGTGTGAGGAGCGAGCCGGGTTCGGAGGCGAACGCGAACGCGTCGTCGCCTGCGTGATAGTACAGCGGTTTGACGCCGATGCGGTCGCGGGCACAGAACAGTCGGTTCGCCCGTCGATCCCAGATGGCGAACGCGAACGACCCGAGCAGGTGCTCGACGCACTGTGGTCCCCACCGCCGGTAGGCCGCCGAGACGAGCTGGCTGTCCGGGACCCGTTCGTATGGCGCTGCAACGGCAAGGGCGGCGAGCAGCGCCTCGCGGTTGTCGAGGCGAGCGTCAGCGGTAACGACGAGGTCGTCGGTGACGATCGGCTGGTCGTCGAACCGGGCCTGCGGCGTCGTCTCGAGTTGGTGGTGGCCCAGCCCCACCCGGTCGGCTCGCCAGAGTCCGTCACCGTCCGGGCCACGGTGGGAAAGCTCGGCGTGAACCGTCGCCACGTCGTCGCCCATCACCGACCCATCGGCCCGATCGAAGACCCCACAGATCCCGCTCATGGGTCCCCGTGGTCGTTCAACGGCGGCAGCGGTTCGAACCGGGAGAGGTCCTCGAGGTGACCGATGATGACCTCCCCGTCGTACTCGATCCAGCTGTGCGCCTCGAAGTCGATCCCAGCGGGTGGTGTGATGGCCGCGCGCGACGGCCGGCGTGGCCGGTCAGCGTCCGGTGGCGGATTCGCGTCGACGCCGATCCGGTGGACCACGTCGTGGCCGTAGAGAACGTGGAGCACCTCCGACGAGAGCGAGCGCATCAGGCAGGTTCGGTGGCCCGGAATGGATCGATCGGCCGCGTCGACCGCCCACGCGACGCGGACCGGTGACGGGGAGCCGGGGACGATCCCCGAGAGGAGTCGGGCCGGTACCAGCAGCCAGCGTCTGCACTGGTCGAACGATCCGACCACGATCCCGACGCGAACGGTCAGGAGCACGGTTGCAGCGAGGAGTAGTCGGAACTTCTCACCCACCGACACGGCGAGGAACCCGGCGACTCGACCCATACGCTGACGGTGTCAGTCGGCCGTCGCCGGCTCGAGGTCGATCCGAACGAGGTCGGCCGCTTCCATCTCGTGGAGGATCGATTCGACGTCGCGTCGACACTGTGACGCGTCGACGTCGTACTCGGCGCGGATGGTCTCGACGACTTCGGTCACTGTCGTGGCTTCCTGAACGACGTCCCAGACGCGGGCAGCGACTTCGTTGAAACCGTAGTACGTACCGGTATCGGTCTGCAAGAGGACCGTCTCGTCGTCCACCGTCGTGGCGAGCTGGTCGTCCGTCGCGACTATCACCGCAGTTCCGGGTAATTCGTCTCCGTTCCCCATAGACAGTACAATCCATCCAGTGGTATAAATTATATCGATATCAAGTAGAATAATTATTTAGAGATAGATAGCGCATAACCAATCATAGAAAAACGAACGACAGACGAACCGAAAAGAATAGGTTAGCCAGCGTCGGAGAGCAGGTGACCGAGTATCGACGGATGACGACGCACGAACCGTTTGGCCAGATTGGTCGCGTCCTGATCGCCATCGCTCTCGTCGGCTGTCTCGTCGGCCTGATCGTCGGCTACGGCGAAGTCGGAAACGAACCGCTGGGCGATCGACTCCCGACCGAAGACGAGTTCGCCCCCGAGCCGGACGCATACGTCGGCGAGCGGGTCGTTGTAGTCGGAACGATCGTCGAGACCGACCCGGTAGTCATGGAAGTCACCTACGGCGACGACCGGACGACCGAGTTCGTCCTCGAGGGTTACGTCGCCGAGCCATCGATGGACTCACGGGAACTCGTCACCGGTGACCTCGTCGACGAGTCGACGATCGTCGTCGTCGGGAGCGAGACCCGCGAACCGTGGGAATCGTACTACATGTACGGCGTCTCGGCGGTGGCGGTGCTCTGGGTCGTCGTTCGATTCGTCCGTGGCTGGCGGTTCGATCGGGCGCAACTCGCGTTCGTTCCACGGGCGACACCGGCCGTACAAGCACGACCAGAGGCGTGCGTTCAGGGTCACCACCAGCGGCAACCGCAGCGAACGATCCACCGGGAGCGAGTCCACGAAACGGCCACTGACGACCCGCCCACCGTAACGACCGCCGAGAGAAACGCAACGACGACCACACCGGGGAACGACGATGCCTGACCTGCTGACGCACGTCCTCGCGGGGTACATCCTCGGGACGATCCTCTCGTTCCGGTACGAGTGGATTCGACCGGCACACGTGACCGTCGTCATGATCGGCGCCGCCCTGCCGGATCTGGCGAAGATCAACCTCCTCATCTCCCGATACGAGGTGATGGCTGTACTCGGCATCCCGTGGGACTGGTTCGCGCTGCACACACTCGGCGGCACGGTCGTTACGCTGTTACTGTGGTCGTTACTCGTCGGTCCCGCCTACCGACGACGGGTGATCGCGCTCCTCGCAGTCGGCGTCGCCTCACATCACGTCCTCGACGCGCTGCTCGTCACCAGAACGGGATACACCTACCCCATCTTCTGGCCGCTCACCGAGTACCGACCACCCGCTGGCAACCTCTTTCACAGCTCTGACTGGTTGCCAGCAGCCCTCTCGAGCGTAATCGCGGCGGCCCTCTGGCAGCTTCGCCGACGCGTCGACCGCTCACCGGCCGGTCGAACGGACGCGAACACAGGCTGATCTACCCCGATCACTCCAGTGGTTCCTCGACGTCGAGCCAGAGGTGCACGTACTCGTCGGCTGCCGAAATCGAGAGATCGTCCTCGGCAGGGACCGAGTCGGTAAAGAGCAGCCAGACGATCCGAACCTCGCCGTCGACCGTCGGCTCGATCGCGTGCGTCTGCGTCCAGCTATCACCGTGGTCGAGTTCGGGCTCGAACCGCTCGAGTTCACGCTGGTCGGTCACGGAAACCGTGGTCTCGTCGTGACGGTCGATCTCCTGTTCGACCGCCACGACCGTGTACTCCACCGGGCGCTGTTCGGCGTTCTCGACGCCGACGACCACGTCGGCTGCGTCGCCGACCTCGAGTGTCGACGGATAATTCGCCGCGAGGAACTCGCCGTCTTCGTCTTCGGTCCCGACGTAGACCGCAGAGTACTGTTCACCGACCGCTGGCGTCGCGACGGCGAAGCCGACGGCACCGGCGGCGACGAGGAGCGACGCGACCACCGCGACGTTCAGGAGTGCGTCCATGCGCGTGGGAGCCGCGACGAGGTGAGATCGCCCGGTTTCGACCCAGTCTGTAACGGGGAACGAATAGCGTGCTGACGCTGGAAGGGCGCGCCGGCGCTGGATGGCAACGATCGTCGTCGCGACGACGAACGCGGACGTGGCAAGCAGGTACGACCCGCCGCTGATACCCCAGGGACTCGCGTGCAAGACGAGGCCGATCAGCGGCACGATAGCGACGCTACAAACGGCGGCCAGAACGATTCGCTCGATCCCGTCGATACCGCGTGCGCCACCGGCGGGAGACTCGCCGTTCGAGACCAGCGGTCGATCGCGCACATCGACGCCGGTCGAGCCACCCGTCCCCATGGCGGACGACCCACCAGCTGACCGCAAGCGATCAGCGGCTGGTGCGTCGCCGGACTCGGGGTAGACCACCGCGAGAACAGCGTACCCCGGTACCACGAGGAGAAAGAAGAGCCCCAGCGGGATCCGCACCGCCGACGCTCGAAGTCCCGGCGTCACTGCCACCACGTTGACGAGGATCGTCAACGCGAGGATCGCCGCGAGATCGGGTGGGCAGAGACGCCGAATCCGCACGGCGAGGAGACGGATGGGTCGACCGATACTCATCGAAGATCTTGTTTTCCCCAGATTCGTAAAAATTGAACGGTTTCGTGTGAGATAACAATGCAGAGGCTGGCAGCGATCGAAATCGCCCAGTGAAGTTCACTCCTCGAGGATGACGCCGTCGGCTCCCGATTCTGAAGCGGCGTCGGCGTCACCGCCTCGCATCCCCTCGACCAGATGACGCGCCGAGACGACGACGTTCGATGCCTCTTCTCGTGAAATTCGCTCGAGACCGAACGCCGCCCGTTCGTACTGTTCGGTGATTTCGGCCAGCGCGTCGGCGTGCGGGCCAGAATATCGTTCCTGGAACTCCCAGTGCGTGAGGGCCTTCCCCTCCGGGAAGTACGACTGGAGTTCGGTCCTGGCAGCGACGTAGGCCGACTGGACGGCGTCGTTGGTCTGGCCGTTCGAGAGTTGCGTCGAGGCCTGTTTGAGGAGTTCCTCGGCGTGGGATGGACCGACCGTAACGGGGAGACGATCGTCGAACATCGACTCGTCGACCCCATCTCCCCTCTCTACGGAGAACGTTCCCTCGGACGGATCGAACGAGATGCCCTGTGTCCCCGGGGACGGCCCGCTCGACGCGAGGGGTCTACCGGCGGTGCCACCGCGACTGGTCCGGTAATATCGAGTCAACCGCCAGAGACCGACCAGAACGCCGCCGAGGACGATACTTCCGGCGAGGACGAACGCGACCGCAGGGAGGTCCTCGAGCCAGGAACCCGTCGTCGTCTGAACGGTCGTTCGCTCCTGGGTCGACTCGAGGTTTCCGTTACCACCGTCGAACGACGCCGTGACCGTCGCGTTCTCGCCGTCTGCTGGTGCAGAAACCGACTGCTCGAAGGAACCATCCGAAGCCGTCTGTGTCTCCCCGGCTGGTTCGTCGTCGACGGCGAACTGGATCGGCTGGCCGCCGACTGGCTGGCCGCCGTCGGTCCGTAACGTCCCGTCGACGACGATCTCGTCGTCCGCCTCGGCGCTCGTGGCCGTCACCGACAGTTGCGTCCCGAGTTCGTCGACACGCACCGGCGTCCAGTCCTCGGCGGTGCCGATCGCACTCCCTTCGAGGTCGACGGTCGCGACCAGATCGGGTTCGCCCGCAGGAACGGCGGCGGGAATCGTGACGAGCTGCGCGACAGTACCGTCTGTCGTCTCGAGGACCTCGAGTTCCTCGCCCCCGAGGCTCAGGGCGATCGGAACGTCGTCGAGGGGGTCGCCGTCGACCTCGAGTTCGGCTTCGACGAGCACGGTGTCACCGTAGGCGGCGTGCTCCGGGCCGAAGACCGACACCGATGGGTCGACGGGTTCGACGGCGACCGGGACCGTCGTTTCGGCCGCTCGATGCCCGATGCCCGGCGTCGGGACGTACGTGACGGTCAGTTCGTCGGTCGTCGGGGCGAACGGATCGGGCTGGTACTCGAGTGAGAAGTCCCCGTCGTGATCGATTCCGGTCCCCTCGCGATCTGGATTTCGAACGAGCGGGACCGTGTGGGGATCGCCGTTGACCTCGATCGTGACGGCCTCACGGTCGTCGGGCCACCGGTCGTCGACGTCGATCGAACCGGTTACGGTGACGGTGTCGGCCGGCGTGATGGCGTCTGCGTCCGCCGTCGCGTCGATCGGCGTCTCGACGAACTGCTCGGCTGCGACGTCCGCGTGGGCCTCACGGACGCGGTCACGGTGTGAGGCGACGGCCTCCGGTGCGTCACCGAGGTCGGCCGCGGTGTGGGCCTCGATCGCGTCGAACTGCTCGTCGAGTCGCGATCCCGTCTCCTCGACCTCGGCTGCGTAGACGTCGAGCTCGAGTGCGATATCGCGAGCGCTGTCCTCGTCGCCTCGCTCGACAGCACGCTCGTAGTCGTCGGCCACGTCGTCGTATCTCTCGAGTGCGACGGCGAAGGTCACGAGGTCGTCGGCCACGTCCTCGAACGCGTCGGGAAGGTCGATCCCAGTAGCGAAGTCGGTGTCAGACTGGTCGAATCCACCGTCCTCGCGGACGAGTCCGGCGTACTCGTCGTAGTGTTCCCGATACGACTCGTCGAAGTGGTCCTCGACGTCGTCACCCGTCTCGAGGTCGTCGGTGGCGTTCTGGATGTGGTTCGCGAGTTGCTGGACCTGCCAGGTGCGAACGTCGGATAGATCGCCGTCTTCGTCGTATTCGTCGGGATTAACGTGGGGTTCCGACTGATTTGCGTCGCCAGAATCTGCCTGAACACTCACCTCGTTCGTCAGTAGCGGCGCTGTCGCGCCCGACGTAGTCGCCGGGTCGGCCCCCGTATCGACGGCCGCACTCGTCCCCCCGACCGTCGCGACGCTCCCGGCAACGAGCAAGACGACCAGCAGCGACGCCACAGATATTCGTCGATCCACTCTCGAGTTCACATATCTACGTTCGACCCTAAAATCAAAAAGTTATTCAATCGAAGTCGCCATGTACCGTGACAGTCAGTGCCGTCGAGGCGACGGCCACACAGACGATGGATTTCACGACGAAAACACGCACACACGGCTCGATCGCCGTCGTTCTGACCGGGTACGCCGTCCTTACACAGGACGTTCTGGCGCTCGTCGGGGCGGGCCTCGTCGGGGGCTGGCTTCTCGGGCGACAGGTCGCGTTTACGCGTGATCTACAGTCGGTTACGGAGACGCTCTCGATCGACCAGCGCGCGGTGCGAGACGCCGTCCGGACCGACGACGTGACTCCGGTCGGACTCCACGCAAGACTCGACCATCCGACGCCGCTGTCGGTCACCGTGACCGCCGGCGTCCCCCGACAGGCGACGATCGAACCCGGGGAGACGACTCCGATGGTGACGCTCGAGCCGGGTGCCGTCGCCGCCGACGATCACGAAGACGTCAGATGGCCGATCTCCGGCCGGCACGAATTCGATCCCGTCACGGTCACCGCAGCCACCGACGGCTTCCGGGAGACGCTCACTCTCGACGTGCAGGCGACGATCACCGTCGAACCCCGCGAATCCGAACCGGTTCACGTCGGACGTGGCGGCGAACGAATCGGCACGGCCTACGGTGATCACGACGGTGGCCGACTCGGATCCGGCGACGAACCCGCGGAGGCTCGTGAGTACGTCCCCGGCGACACCGCAGACAGAATCGACTGGAAGGCGACGGCACGCTTCGGAACGGCCTACGTCCGGGAGTACGATACCCAGATCAACCGCGAAACGACGCTCCTGATCGACAACCGCTCGACGCTCGCAGACGGCCCGACCGGTGCCACCAAGTTCGATCACCTCCGCGAGGTCGCCCTCTCGATGGCCGAACGCGCCATCGACCGTGGCGATCCAGTCGGCCTCGTTACCGTCGACGACGACGGCATCGAGACTCACCTCGAGCACGCCACCGGGGGAAGTGGCCACCGGACGATCAGGCGACGACTTCTCGATCTGCGCCCGAGCGACGGGAGTCGCGCCACCGAACGGCACCTCACCGGCGACGCGGCCCGATCGCACCTCACCTCGATCACCGGGAGCGACGACGATCCGTTCGCGGACACACTCCGCCCGTTCTTCGAAGCGCGAGCAGGCGGGGCCGAACACGTCGCCGTCGAGTCACTCAGAGACGGGCTCAAAGCCACGCTCACCAACCAGCAACGGCGTCGCCGAACGGTGATATTCACCGACGACGAACGCCCCGGCGACCTCCGTGAAACGATCGCGCTCGCACGCGCCCGCGGCAACGAGGTTGTCGTCGTCATCGCCGCCTCGGTTCTCTACGAGACCGACAACCTGACCGAACTCGAGTCGGCATTCGACCGCTACGTCGCGTTCGAACAGGTGCGCCGAGACCTCTCCCGCCTCGACGGCGTCACCGCCCTCGAGGTCGGACCCGGCGACCGACTCTCGACTGTCCTCGGCGCCGGACGGCAGGGACACCGACAGCGACGCCGGGACGAACGCTCGAGTCGGGCGCGTGCTCCAGCCACGGGAGGTGAGCCTCGATGAGCGGGAAACCGGCGACGATACGTCGGGCAGTCGGCGGCAGACGTCGACGCGACGGAGCGCGACGACGGCCGACCGCACAACTCGCCAGCCTCGCGCTGGCCGCTCCTGCACTGCTCGTCACTGCCGGCTGGCCCGGTGCCGTGATCTGGCTCGCGATCGCGCTCACGTGGTTCCTCCTCGAGACGCCCGTCGCGATCGGGGTTGGAACCGTCGGCCTCGTCGCGGCCCCGAGCTATACGTTCAGGCTCGGGGTCGAGATCGACGCCGGCGTCCAGATCGAGCCACAGCTCGCGTGGCTCGCCCCGCTCGCGCTCGTTGCGCTCGTGAGCACCGACTGGGAAGGGACGGCACACCCGAAAACGGTCGTGCTCGCGACGACCGGCGCGAGTGCGGGGCTCGTCCTGACGAGTTCGCTCCTGCTCGCCGGCCCGGCCCTCCCGCTGTGGGCCGTCGGCATCGTCCTCCTCGGCCTCCTCGCCATCGGAGCCGTCGGAATCGACCGGTACGGACGACTCGTCGTCGACACACTCGAGACCGGGTTCGAACCCGACGCCGCCGCTCCCGAACTCGGGAACGAGGGCCCGGTAAACGACGACACGAACGAGAGCACCGACTCGAGGACCACCGATCAGCGAACCAGCGGAGATCGCTGAGCCGTTGTGACCTTTCCCCGAACCCGAAGAATCCATGAGCACGTTCGAATTCGACGATCAACAGGCGACACAGCCCCCCTCGAGCGAGGGTGCGACGACCCCCGATATCGACGACGATCCAGGTGCTGCTGCCGGTGGCGAGCCGGGTCGATCGGCCGACGTCGACCAGCACCTCGCTCTTCAGGCACGCGCCGACCTGCTCGAGGCGGAGAATCGGCGGCTCCGTACTGAATACGCCCGACTCAGGCAGTCACGAAATCGCACGAGAGCACTGGGACTGCTCGCGATCGCCATCCTGGCAGTTGCCGGCGCTGCCGTCTTCCCCGGCGTTCGGGACGTACTGTTCGTCCTCGCTGCGATCGGGGCCATCGGTGGCGTGTTGACGTACTACCTCTCACCCGGTGCATTCGTCGCTGCCGACGTCGGCGAACGAATCTACGCCGCGCTCGCGGGGAACCTGGCCGATCTCGCTGGATCACTCGGACTGGACGACCGACGACTCTACGTCCCCGGCCACGAGGAGAGCGCCTGTCGACTGTTCGTACCTCACCACCCCGACGTCGACCTCCCCGAAGACGCCGTCGACGGGCCGATCGTCACCGACGAGGAGACGCGAGGCCTCGTGCTCGAGCCGACTGGACACGCGCTCTTCGAGACGTTCGAACGTGGCCTGACGAGCGACCTCGCGACGCGACCCGGACCGCTCGCGAACCAGCTTACAGACGCGCTGGTCGAGCAATTCGAGCTCGCTACCAGTGCCGAAGCGAGCGTCGAACCCGCACAGGTCACGGTCGCGATCAGCGAGAGCGCCGTCGGCGACGTCGATCGATTCGATCACCCCATCGCCTCGTTTCTCGCAACCGGGCTCGCGATCGGTCTCGAGCAACCGGTCGACCTCGAGGTGACGCGCGGTGACGGCCGCGCCGACTGGCTCGTGACCTGCCGGTGGGCAGAAAGCGACCGTGCCGACGAGACGGCGACAGCAGCCGAATCGAACGTAACGGACGGAGACGAGCCACAGCGAGCCGGCGTGAGTGGGGAAAAAGCGACGATCGAGGAGTCCGACCGATCAGTCTCGACCGACTCGCCTGCCGACGGCCAACAGCCAGCCAGCGACGTCGAGACAGACGTCGACGAACCCACGACGACAGAAAACGAGAAAAACCGGGGCGACGCAACCGCCACCGACGGGTAGCCGGGGACCGACAGCGGTCACCGCGAGCGCGAGCCCCACCCGCCGTCGGTCTCGGCCGTCGACTCTGACTCACCGCCGTGCCCGCGACCGAACGCCTCGGCCCCCGGCGGTTCGACCGACTCGACGACGTCGTCGACGATATCGTCGGCCGTGACGCCACCGAGGTCCGCATCGGTGCTCAACACGAGTCGGTGGGCGAGAATCGGCGTCGCAAAGCGCTTGACGTCGTCAGGGATGACGTACGCTCGCCCGTTGATCGCCGCGTGGGCTTTCGCCGAGATCAAAAACGCGAGCGTCGCCCGTGGCGAGCACCCGTGAGCGACGTTCGGATGATCGCGGGTCGCCGCTACCAGATCGAGAACGTACTCTTTGACCGCCGGCGCGACGTGTCGTTGCTCGACCGCCCGTCGTGCAGCCAGCACCTCCTCGGGTGAAACGACCGGATCGACCGTCCCCGGTCCAAGGTCCGGCGTCGAATCGTACCGGTCGACCAGCGTTCGTTCGGCCGCCCGGTCCGGGACGTCCATCTCGAGTTTGAACTGGAACCGGTCACGCTGGGCTTCCGGCAGTTCGAAGACCCCCTCCATCTCGATGGGGTTCTGCGTCGCAACGACCATAAACGGCGTCGGCAACTGACAGGTCTCGTCCTCGATCGTCACCTGTCGTTCGCCCATCGCCTCGAGCAGCGCCGACTGGGTCTTCGGCGTCGCACGGTTGAGCTCGTCCGCGACGACCAGATTCGCGAAGACAGGCCCCCGTTTCAGTTCGAACTCACCGGTGTGCTCACGATAGACGGTCGTTCCGGTGACGTCGGCCGGTAACACGTCCGGCGTCATCTGGATACGGCTTTGTTCGAGACCGCTTGCCCGTGCGAACAGCGTCGCGACCGTCGTCTTTGCGATGCCGGGAACACCCTCGATCAGGACGTGCCCCCGAGAGAGCATGGCGACCGTGAGCGCAGTGATCGGTTCGTCGTTTCCGACGAGTACGCGTTTGATCTCGCCTCGCAGTGCGTCGTACACCGCAGCAGGGTTGCCGTGCTGGTCACCCCCAGTACCGTCAGTGCCGTCGTTCGATCCGTTCATTCGTCGTTTCTCCCGATGTGTTCGTCCCGTTCCATGTTGAATTTTCCTATCGTGCCCTCGATCAGTTCCTCGTCCCACTCCGGATGGTTCGACCGCAGGTACCGTGCCTGTGCTGCCGGGGAGAGACGTGATCGGTCGTCCCCAGCGGACGCCGACGACGGCCGAGTGTCACTGGCGGTAGTAGCAGCCAGGATAGCGACGAGCGTGAGACACCGAGAGCGAACACCGGTAACGACCCGACGACCGCGGCGACTCGTTGCAGCCACCACGCCGAAGATGGCGCCAAATCCGACCAGCGCCTGCAGGGACGGCGATTCACGGATCGTCAACGCCGCACTCGAGAGCGGTGGCAAGTCGCCGCCGTGTGACCGGTCGAAGAGGACGGTGCCGTCGCCAGCGAGTGCGTGGAGGAACGCCTCGTTGTCCGACCGGTCGACCATCACGTTGATAGCGATGCTGGGATCGCCGACGGCGACGACCCGACCGTCACCGACCGACTCGACCGTCGCCACCGGGTACGGACCCGATGGTGGCGCCACACTGGCTGGTTCGCGGTCGGACCCAGTCGGAGAGAGACTGGCGTACTCGCTCGTCCCGAGCAACACCGTCGCCTCGTCGTCTGTCCCGGAGGCGTTCCACTCGGCCGACCCCTCGTCGTCACCGGTCTCGATCGCCGTCCCACGATTGAGTGTGACCTCGTCGACAGTTGCGACGAGGGCGTCGTCAGCAACGGCGGTGACGACCGGCATCTGCGGTCCCTGATCGTATTCCCGCTCGTCCCGGACGACCCGTCCGTCGAAGCGCGCGTCCGCGCCGACGCCCTCGAGCAGGCGGTTCCCCGCGGTTCCGTCGTCCATAACGACGAGCGTTCCGCCGGCCTCGACGAACGCGGCGACGTCGTCCATCGCGGCCCGATCGTACGGCTCCTCGGGTGCGACGACGAACGCCGTCGTCTCCGTCGGTGAATGGTCCCCGTAGGAGCCAGTCTCGCGGACGACGACTGGTTCAGCCCCAGGGGCCGAATCGAGCTGGCCGCGAAGGTCCGTAGCACCGTCCCACGCGGGGTTGAACAGCCCGAACGCGACCGTCGACGTCGTCGCACCGACGAGCAACGTGATCAGTACCGCCCCGGCAAGCCCGTAGGTCAGGAGTCGAGTCCAGTCGACCTCGAGCGAACGGCCGGCGTCCATCCCCGCTTCGTCGTCTGTAGACGCGGCTGCGCTGTCGCCATCGCCGCCGTCGTCGGGGTGAGCCGTCATCGGTACTTCACCACGTCAGCACCTCCGGGGGGAGGATCTCGAGGAGCCGTCGGACCACGTACAGGGCGAACCCGACTATTCCGAGTGCGACCAGCCACGGAAGTCGGCGGCGCCAGCGCGGAGCGACGTTTACCGGTGCCGTAAGCTCGACGAGGACGAGCAGTCCGATCAACGAGCAAAGGAAGAAAAGCTCGAACGACAGCGAGTCGAGGACAGTGAGGACGAGCACCGTCCCGAGCATCCACGCAAGCTGGGCGTGGACGAATCGCATTCGACGAGCGGTCGTCATGGCTGGAGCAGGGACACGGGTGTCTCTTTCGGTCACTCGACGGTGACGCTCTTGGCGAGGTTTCGCGGCTTGTCGATCGATCGACCCAGCCGGTTTGCGACCCAGTAGGAGACCAGCTGCAACTGGACGTTCGCGAGGATCGGCGTGAGTGCGGGGTGGCTCTCCGGAACCGGGAGGACGTGGTCGGCGTAGCGTTCGACGTCCACGCAGCCGTCGGTGACGGCAACCACCGGCGCGCCGCGGGTCTCGACTTCCTTGACGTTGCCGACGGTCTTTCGGGGGTTCGCTCCCCCGGTCACGATCGCAAACACCGGCGTTCGGTCGGTCACGAGCGCCAGCGGCCCGTGTTTCAGTTCGCCAGCGGCGAAGCCTTCCGCGTGTTTGTAGGTAATCTCTTTCATCTTGAGCGCCCCCTCGAGTGCGACCGGTGCGTTGTACCCCCGGCCGATGAAGAAGTAGGCGTCGGACTCGAGGTACTCCTCGGCGACGTCACGGGTGGCAGACTCGTCGAGTACCGCCTGTAGCTGGTCGGGGAGTGCTCGAAGCGCCTCGACCAGATCGTCGTCGTAGGTTCCGGTGAGTTCACACGCCACCAGCGCGAGGGCGATCTGCTGGGAGACGAACGTCTTCGTGGCCGCGACGCCAATCTCGGGGCCAGCCCTGACGTAGACGACGTGATCGCACATCCTGGCTGCCGAACTGCCGACGACGTTGGTCACCGCGAGCGTCGTCGCGCCCGCACTGGTTGCATCACGCAGCGCAGTCATCGTGTCTGCAGTCTCGCCGCTCTGGGTGACGCCGACGACCAGCGTCTCCTCGTCGACCGGCACCGAGTCGGCGTCGTACTCGCTGGCGAGGAACGCCTGTGCGGTGACCCCGCGTTCACGAAGCAATCGAGTACCGTACAGCGCCGCGTGATAGGATGTCCCGCAGGCGACGAACTGGACCCGCGCCGGCGGCTCGAGATCGGCGATCGAGTCGACGTCGATCGTCCGCTCGAGGCCGGAGACCCGCTCGCTCAGACACTGGCGAACCGCCGTCGGCTGTTCGTGAATCTCTTTGAGCATGTAGTGATCGTAGCCGGACTTGCCCGCGTCTGCGGCGTCCCACTCGATCGTCTCGACGGCGGCGTCGACGACGGTCCCGTTCTCGTCAGTGACGACGAGGTCGTCGGGGCCGATTCGAGCGAACTCCCCGTCGTCGAGGTAGATCACCCGATCCGTGTACTCGATGAACGCGGGGACGTCGCTCGCGAGGTAGTGGCCGTCGTCACCGACGCCGAGTACCAGCGGCGACTCGTTCCGGGCCGCGTACACGACCTCGCTGCCGGCGAACACCGCGGCTATCGCGTAACTGCCATCGATCCGGTCGATCGCCCGGCGGAACGCCGTCTCGCGGTCGACTCCCGACTCGAGTGCGTCGGCGATCAGGTGGGGAACGACCTCGGTATCGGTATCGCTCTCGAAGGCGTGGCCGTCGGCCTCGAGTTCGTCGCGCAGGGACTGGTAATTCTCGATGATCCCGTTGTGGACGACCGCGACGCGCTCGGCGGGATCGGTGTGTGGGTGGGCGTTGGCGTCAGACGGAGGACCGTGGGTGCTCCAGCGGGTGTGCCCGATGCCGGCGACGCCGTCGACGCTGCCGTCGGGCAGTGCCGACTCGAGCGCCGAGATGTCGCCTTCGCGTTTGTAGAGAGCAAGTGAAGAGTTGGCGACGGCGACGCCCGCAGAGTCGTAGCCGCGGTACTCGAGTCCCGAGAGGCCCGTCATGAGTACGTCGAGGACGGCGTCGTCTGCGGCGGTCGCGTCGTCGCCGACGTAGCCGATGATGCCACACATCAGGAACGCACCTCCGTCTCGCCAGGAACGGTTCCACGGACGGTCGCGCCGGCGGCGACCGACGCGTCCGGTCCGACGACCGTGCCCGGGACGTAGGTAGCGTCACCGTCGTCGCGGACGCGGTCGGCCAGGAGCGCACCGAGGGACTCGTCCTCGAAGACGCGGTCGCCGACGCGGACGTCACCCGGACCACCCGGGATCGTCGTGTTCGGACCGATCTCGACGCCCTGGCCGGCGACACACTCGAGGACGGTCGCGTTCGGACGGACGCGCGCGTCCGAGTCGAGGACGCTTCGCTCGACGACGGCGCCGGACTCGACGGTGACGTTCTCACCGAGACAGGCGTAGGGCCCGACGACCGCACCGGGACCGATCTCGCAGTCGTCCTCGACGACGACCGGACCGCGGACGACCGCAGCCTCGTGGACCGACGCGAGATTGCTGACCCGATGGCGGCGCTCCGGGCCGTCCGTCGAGCGCTCGAGTAACTCCCGCGAGACGTAGAGGAGATCCCACGGATAGGTCGCATCGACCCACAGTCCGTCGGACTCGACGCCCTGGATCGGCGTCGTCTCGTCGGCGATCAGCCGGGAGATGGCATCGATCAGTGAGTGTTCACCTGCCTGCGGTTCCGTCTCCGCGATCGCGTCGAAGATCGGTGGCTCGAACGCGTAGACGCCCGCGTTGAGACGATAGTCCCGGTCGTCCCGTGGCCGCTCGACGAGTTCGCGGACGTATCCATCACCCGCGACGCCGTCTGCGCGCTCAATGATGACGCCGCCGTAGCCGCTGACGTCGCGACGGGAGAGGAGTCCGAGTGTCGCCGTCGCGTCGCCGGATCGGTGGGTCGTGGCCACGTCCTCGACGATCTGACGGTCGACGATCTGGTCCCCGTTGACCACGACGAACGGGCCGTCGACGGCTTCGACGGCGACCGACAGGGCGTGACCGGTGCCGAGCTGTTTCGCCTGACGCACGTAGGCCAGGGGGACGTTCCGGTAGGTCGGGCCGAAGTACGACTGGACGCGTTCGCGTCGGTAGCCGACCACGACCGTGATATCCGTGATCCCCGCGCCGATGAGTTCGTCGAAGACGCGCTGAAGAATCGGCGTCGTCGCCGCGGGCAACATCGGCTTCGGTCGATTCCGCGTCAACGGTCGAAGCCGCTTGCCTTCACCGGCTGCGAGGACGACTGCAGAGAGCGAACCCATGTGTGTCTGCTAATTTCGTAGCCACCCGACCCATATATAACTAGCTGATCCACGATAGAATAAACTAAAATGTTCGAGAAAATACCTGCGTTCGTCAGGAACTCACCTCGAGTACGAGCCCGTGGGCGTCCTCGAAGAGCGCGTCGGCGCGGTCTGGTTCGCGCGCTTCGGCGGTCACCCGGACGAGCGACTCGGTCCCACTCGGTCGGATCAACGTCCAGCCGTCGTCGCCCTCGATTCGGACACCGTCCATCGCGTCGAAGACGTCCCCGCGCTCGCGAACCGCCGACTCGACGGCCGACATCACCGCCTCCTTGTCCTCGACCGCGATCGAATCCCGCCGGATCGGATACGTCTCGAGCGCGCCAACCAGTTCGGAGAGCGGGCCGCGACGGGCCACCAGCGCGGCGAGTTTCGTGGCCGCGAGTGGACCGTCCGGACACAGGGTCTCGTCGGGCCAGATCCACGCCCCGCTCGGCTCGCCACCGAAGACCACGCTCGACTCGCTCGCGCGCTCGGCCACGTGGACGTCACCGACGGGCGTCCGCGTCACCGACGCGCCAACCGCCTCGAGTGCGTCGTCGACCGCGAGGCTCGTGTTCAGCGGCGCGGCGACCTGATCGCCGTCACCCGCGGCCTCCCGGGCGAACAGCGCGAGGAGGAGGTCCTTCGGGACGAACGTTCCCGTCTCGTCGACCGCGACCATCCGGTCGGCGTCGCCGTCGTGACCGATCCCGAGGTCTGCATCGGTGGCCCCGACCGTCTGTAGCAAGGTCTCGAGGGTCTCCGCATTCGGCTCACTGGGCCGCGCGGGGAACCGGCCGTCGGGCTGGCCGTTCAACGTCTGTACCGTACAGCCGAGTTCGTACAGCGCGTCAGCGGTGACGCCGCCGGTCCCGTTACCGACGTCGACGACGACGGTGAGCTCCGAAAGCGCCGACGCCGACTCGCCGACGGCGGCACAGATCGCCGCGACGTGTTCGTCGTACAGCGTACCATCGTCACGACAGTACCGCTCGCCGATGTCCTTCCAGCCACACAGCGGCGCCGCGTCCTCTCGAACCCGCTCGCTGATCGCCGCCTGCTGGTCGCCGTCGAACGACTGCCCCGATGGGTTCCAGAGTTTGATCCCGTTGTCCGACGGCGGATTGTGCGAGGCCGTCACGACCACGCCCACGTCCGCCTCGAGGGAGGCGACGCCGCGAGCGACCGTCGGCGTCGCCGCCACGCCGACGTCGATCACGTCGCCACCGCACTCTCTGACGCCAGCGGCGAGTGCATCCACGAGCAACCGCCCGCTGGGTCGGGCGTCCCGACCGACGACCACGCGGTCGTACCCCTCGGCTGGCAGGGCACGCCCGACGCCAAGCGCCAGCGCCGCCGTCACGTCCGTACCAACTTCACCACGAATACCGCTCGTACCAAACATGTCCCGACCGTTCATCGAACGAACGTATAAAATCGCGTGGTCCCGGCGCTGAATTAGCGTTCCCCGATACCGGGGTATTTTCTTCGCCCCGACCCCCTGCTTATAAATCACCGGACGGAATATCCGCCCACGATGAAAGCAGTCCTGCTCGCCGCCGGAGAAGGCACACGGATCAGGCCGCTCTCTGCGGACGTCCCGAAACCGATGCTCCCCGTCGCCGACCGTCCACTCGTCGCCCACACCGCCGACGCCGCCATCGACGCCGGCGCCACCGAACTCGTCCTCGTCGTCGGCTACGAGGCTGACGCCGTTCGCGACTACTTCGGCGACAGCTACCGCGACACGCCCGTCAGCTACGCCGTTCAGGAACGTCAGCGCGGCACCGCCGACGCCGTCGCCGCCGCCAGCGACCACCTCACCGACGAGCCGTTCGCCGTCCTCAACGGCGACAACCTCTACGACCCCGACTCGATCGCCCGCCTCTTCGACGCCGCCCCCGCCGTCGCCGCCGTCGAGGTCGACGACCCCCGTAACTACGGCGTCCTCGAGACCGCCGACGGCGCCGTCACCGGCATCGTCGAAAAACCCGAGGAACCACCCTCCACGCTCGCCAACGCCGGCGCCTACGTCTTCCCCGGCGACGCCCGCGACTGGCTCGAGGTCCCCGAGAGCGACCGCGGCGAGTACGAGATCACCGACGTCATCGCCCGCGTCATCGATACCTACACCGTCACACCCGTCACCCTCGAGCGCTGGCTCGACGTCGGCCGCCCCTGGGAACTGCTCTCCGCCAACGAGTGGAAGCTCGCCGATCTCGAACGACGACTCGACGGCGACGTCAGCGACGACGCCGACCTCCGGGGCGCGGTCGTCGTCGAGGACGGTGCCACCGTCGAACCCGGCGTCGTAATCGAAGGCCCCGCGATAGTCCGCTCCGGCGCGAGCGTCGGCCCCAACGCCTACGTCCGCGGCGCAACCCTCATCGACCGCGACGCCAGCGTCGGCAACGCCGTCGAAATCAAAAACAGCGTTCTCATGACCGGTGCCACCGTCAGCCACCTCTCCTACGTCGGCGACAGCCTCCTCGGGCGCAACGTCAACTTCGGCGCCGGCACCACCGTCGCCAACCTCCGCCACGACGACGAGCCCGTCTCGCTCGACGTCAAAGGCGACCGCGTCTCCACCGACCGCCGCAAATTCGGCGTCGTCGTCGGCCCCGACGTCAAAACCGGCATCAACTCGAGTCTCTACCCCGGCGTCAAACTCTCCGCGGGTGCGACCACCCTCCCGGGCGAAGTCGTCGACCGCGATCGGTGAGGCGACTCTCGAGGACCGATCACGCACGGTAAAACAGACCTGTCACGCCGTGGTCACAGCCCGAACGGTGCGTAGAGGTCTACTCCCAGTGCCGACCGTTCACGCGGGATGACCGTATGGATCGCGGCCGTAACCCCGGGTCGTCTCCGTGATCTCATCGTCTGGCTCTGCCGTGTCGTCACCGTCGTTGGACACGGCTGACTCGTCAGCCTCGCCGTCGTCACTGGTCGATGGGTTCACAGCTGCACCACTGCTCCCACCACCGCTCCCGCCGCTACTGGCCGACGATTGCTCATCTATTGCACCCGCGTCGTCTCCCCCAGAGTCGCCCCCTGATTCGATCGCAGCCGGTTGCCCGGCCGACGCCGTCTCGTTTCCGTACCCCTCGGAACCGTCGTCGGACGACGTTTCTGACACCTCCGAGTCGCCGAGCCAGCTAACACCAAGATATCCAGCGAGCGTGAGCCCACCCACACCCGCCAGTCCGAACAGCGCTCGTCGCGATAGTCGCATACGGTTTCCATCCTGCTGGCACACTATGAAATTTTGGTGTTCGAGTTTCGAAATATCACTAAAGAGTAGTTCACGTCGGTTTTGGGAACGTGTCTCCCCGTCCTGTCGTCCCAATGGGCCACAACGCCGTTTCTGAACGACGCCAGCAAAACACTGTACACGGAATCACACCCACACCCGAACCGGAGCACAACCAGACACAAACTCTCCCCGGCTCGACCAGCCGGTCACGACGTTTCGGCACCGAAAAGCCAAGGGCCGGATTCTAACTCGAGGTTCAAAGCTTCAATTATAAGGTAATCGAGTTCGATTAATGACTTATGGCGTCGACACCAAGAGATCGAATCGACAATCTCCGGGATCGCATCGAGGACAGCGACGAGATCGCAGAGCGCGATCGTGAACTGCTCCTCGCCTTCAGCGATCGGCTCGACCTCCTCGCACAGCAGTACTCCGACTACCGGCACGAGAAGCTCCTCCGACACTGTACCATCATGGCCGAAGAACTCGAGGGCGGCACGCTGGCCGACGCCCTCGAGGACCGTGGGCCCGCCGAGCGAATCGTCGGCTGGATCAACCGGACCTACGACAACGAGGAGACAAACCGGGACTACCGGTCGGCCCTGCGCGTCTTCTCGAAGCGCGTCACCGACGGCGATGATCCACCGGAGTCGATCGAGTGGGTCCCGACCAACACCTCGAGCAACTACGACCCGACGCCCGATCCGCGGAACATGCTCCGATGGGAGGAGCACGTCGAGCCGATGATCGACGAGTGTTACAACGCACGCGACGCGGCCATGATCGCCCTGCAGTTCGACGCCGGCCTCCGCGGTGGCGAGTTCAAGGACCTCACCGTCGGCGACGTCCAGGACCACAAACACGGGCTGCAGGTGACCGTCGAGGGCAAGCAGGGCCGCCGGACGGTCATGCTCATCCCGGCGGTTCCCTACGTCAACCGCTGGCTCGACGCCCACCCCGACCGGGACGACCCCGACGCACCACTGTGGTCGAAGATCACCGAGCCGGAGGGCATCTCCGACCGGATGGTCTCGAAGATTCTCGACGAGGCTGCCGAGCGAGCCGGCGTCACCAAGCCCGTCACGCTCACCAACTTCCGGAAGTCCAGCGCCGCCTTCCTCGCCTCGCGAAACCTCAACCAGGCCCACATCGAGGAACACCACGGCTGGGTCCGCGGCTCGAGAGTCGCCTCCCGGTACATCAGCGTCTTCGCCGAGGAGAGCGAGCGCGAGATTGCGCGCGTCCACGGGATCGACGTCGAGGACGAGGAACCCGACCCGACGGCCCCGCTCGAGTGTCCCCGCTGCGGGCGGGACACGCCCCGGAAGGAACCGATCTGCGTCTGGTGTGGGCAGGCGATGGACCCGCAGGCCGCTACCGAACTCGACGAGGCCGGTGAACGAGAGTCGAGGTCGCTTGCCGAGCTCCCGCCCGGGAAGGCCGAGGAGGTCCTCGAGGCCATGCAGGTCCTCGACGACCCCGAGATCAAGAACGCCCTGCTGGGCCGCTGATCCGGTGTCGACGGCGACAGTCATCTGTACCCCCGCTTTTCGAGTTCCTCGAGCAGGATCTCGGCATCTCGTGCCATCGGGACGTCCTCCTCGATGAGCATCTCGAGTGTCTCTTCGTGTTCGGCAAGCTCTTCCCACGGATCGTGATCGCTATCGGGCGATCTGAAAGTAGACTGTGAACTCATGGGTTCGCGAAAACTGGACGCGTCTGGACTGGCCCCGGCGGAATCCGGGGTAGTCGTCAGTGGTTCGTTCGCGATCGTCGGCCGACTCGAGTGGTTTCTCTGGAGTGGGGAGCCGGCTCGATCGCGTCGTGTGGTCGGCGCAGGGCGGTGATCAGCCACCCCACGCGCGTGCTCGTCTGTGTGTGGCTCGAGTGCGAGACACCCGTCAACCACGTAGACCACCGTCCTCGACGATCAGATCCTCGAGGGCGTCCTCGTCGGCGGCGTTCTCCTGATCGGCAAGTCCCTCGGTGAACGTCTCCACCTCGTCACGGAAGAGGCGGAAGAACTCGCGGGTGCTCTCCTCTGATCGCACCTGCGAGTGCTGTTTCGTGATCGAGGCGACCATCGACTCGAAGATCTGGTCCTCGTCCTCGAGGACCTCGATCCCGTCCGAGAGCCGCCGGTAGGCGAGCATCTTCTGGAAGCCGCGCGTGTTGACGACGGCCTCGATCTCCTCCGCGGAGAGTTCGTCGACGTCGATCATCGCTCGTCCTCGCTCGCGGAGTGATCGGCAATGGAAGCCTCTCCAGTACCGTCGGTAGCGGCGACTGCCAGATCGCACGCCTCGGCGAGTGCCTCGACGCGCTCTCGTAGGACTGCACGTCCCTCGTCAGTGAGCGTGTACTCGTTCGTCCGCTTGTCGAGGACTCGTTTCTCCACGAAACCACAGTTGACGAGCCTGTCCAGATTCGGGTACAGCCGCCCGTGATGCACTTCCTCGTACTGCCGCTCGAGGACGTCCCTGATGCCGAGCCCGTGGCATTTCTCGCCGTCGCGCTCGAGCCTGGAGATCGCCTCCAGGATGTCGCGCTGGAAGCCGGTCAGATCGATCCAGTCGACGCCGCCGTCCGCGATGAGTTCGTTATTCTGTTCCTCCGTCGTAGTGGTCTCGTCAGTCGTCATGGTGGTATCCTCGTGGAAAATCGCCCGTGCCCACGGCCCGGGAATCGTCTCGTGGTCCAGTGCCGCTCGACAGTCCGGACAGACCGTATCCGGCTCGAGGCGTCCCAGATACTGTGTCACCGCGTCCGCAGGGAACGCCGTGAAAACGGTACCGCAGGCGAAGACGTGCTCGTGTCCGTCGAACGCGATCGACGCGTGCCACGTCCCGTCGACGTCGACCCATGAACGAACTGGTTCGCCGTCGACGGTCTCGAGCGGCGTCGTCGGTGACGGTCGCCCGTCGAATCGCTCTTCGCGAGCACAGGACTTGCAAAGGCGACGCTTCGGCCCGGTTCGCTGGCTGCAGCGCCGGCACTTACGCCCCATCGCGCTCACCTCGAGCGTCGATGGAGCCGTCGGGTCGGTTGGAGAGCGATTCGTCTGGTCGGTCGGGGTATTCAAGTCCCCGAGTATCCTTACGTCGCATGGCTTGCGTACCGGATCTACGCGAGCCTCGCGGAACCGGTGTCGCAAGCACCGGACCGCATTTTGCACTGGGCCCGACGGACGGTTAGGCCCATGTGTAACTCGCGCTATCTGAACAGTCTGGGACACGTCGCAATAAATATTATGTCTAAATAGTCCGGAAAGTCTTACTATATAGGGAGACGAGGTGGTGGTTCCGAACCAAGTAAAGGGTCGGAGGTCGTTTGTCCGTTGATGAAAAAACCGGGCTCTTGGATGCAACAGCCCACCGACGACCGCATTCTCGAGATATTGGATACTGATCTCGCACTCAAGCCCGCAGTTATCGGCTTCAACGTCGATAGGTCTAGAAAGACAATACAAGATCGTCTTCGGCCACTCTGCAGTGTCGGATTTGTCCAGAAGGTTGACGATGCAGGATACTACGTGATCACTGAGGATGGTCGAGCGTACCTCGAGGGTGAACTCGACGCGGACGATCTCGAGCCAGAGTGATCGAACGCTTATCTGCAGGTCAGTCATAATCTCTTCCATGGGCGCACAGGACCGTCGCGAGATTCGTCTGATCGAAGAAGACGACGGCTGGTGGTCGGCGATCGACGAGGGGGTCGGCGTCGCCAGCCAGGGCAAAACCCGCGAGGAAGCACTCGATAACCTCGATGAGGCGGTAGCACTCCACACAGGAGAGGCAGGCGAACCGATCGAGGACGAAGAGGAGTTCCTTCGCGAGATCGGGATCGATCCCGACGAAGTCGTCGACACCGACGGCCGTGAGCTCCCGGACTTCATGCAGTAGCACGACGGACGACGGACTCCGACTCCCGGTTTGCATGGATCGATGATCATCGCAGACATCACGATTCGACCCCCTCGAGCCCAGTTTGCTGAATCACCGGCTCGATCCAGCTGGGCAGTTCCGGGTCGACGCGTGCACCGTTCTCGTTCAACACCAGGACCAGCGCCGCGACGTCGTCGTTGACACCGAAGATCCACCGGCGACCGCTCTCGAGTTCGACGTCGATCCGGGCCCGGTTGGTCGGTGTTCCGGCTACCTCTACTGTTCCCGATCCCTCCGGTGTCTCGACGTCGAACCTTCCGAGCGAATCGGTTGCTTTCGGGGGTGTACTGGTAGTACTCTGAGACATACCAGACTCGAAGATGCCATTGGTGATATTGCTACACCGGTGATGGCCGGAAAATCGTCATATCGGCTCATGGGCCGAAAGACACGCACGAGAGAGGCTGTACTTCGTGGCCGGAAACTGGCCGGAAACTGGCCGGGAAATCGGCACAGTCGATTCAGCGAATAGATGCTCAAGACCTCATTTATAAACAAGTGGTAGCTCTACATTTATTGTCGATTTACTGGAGAGTCAGATAGTGACGCATGCGTCGGAATTAGACATTTCTGGTGACTCTCTGTACCCAAGGTCTCTTATCAAATTAGCACAATTTACGCGCAATGCCGATAAATGCAACCTGGGGTGAACTGCTGGTTGGAGCGTACCACAAACGGATGAATGGGTGTGAAGTCATCAGCTATAACAACCGTTCTAGAGAGCGTGGGAACCAGATGGAAGCTGATGTTATCGCGATCGACAACGATCGGGATACGGATCAGCAGACTGTCTACGTCTGTGAAGTCGTTACTCACATGAGTGGAAAACTTTACTCGGGAGATCCCGAGGAAGGCTGGTGGGACCAATTCACAAACACCAAAGCACACCGGTTCTCGCTTCAAAAGCTCGAGCAGAAGTTCTCCAAGGACTACGACTACGTGAATGATACTTTTGCGAATGCCGACGATCACGTGTACCAGTTCTGGGCACCCGTGGTCACCGGTTGGGCAAGAGGGAGTGGGTTAATCGACGGCCTCGAGGAACTCGGCAGGCGGTTTGAAGACGAAACGGGTGAAGAACTCGAGCTCGTTATCAATCAGGATTACACTGAGCGTATCCGTTCTCTTCGTGAGGAAGCAAAGGGAGATACTCAGTACTTCACAAAGCTGGTTAGTTGAGACGTCTGCTTGCTGAAGTTGTGCCTAAGAACCCACAGCAAGCAGACGGTTCAATCCACGAGGACCAGCTCCTTAACTTCCTCGTCAACACGATTGACGAGGAAGTTTCTCTCGGTCTGAGCGATAATGCTCAAATCGATGCTGAAGACATCTATGAGGTCCTCGTCGGCGCGTGCGCCGACGGGACCTCGGTCTCGACACTCTGCGAGGACAGTGAAGACTCTCCTCACCAAAACACCGTTCTGTACCATCTCCGCGAGAAATTCGACCTCGAATCGGTTGAACAAGTTGGGAACACGCTTCTCCAGAAGGACGTACTCACTGTGCTTCCTGAGCAGGTGGAGGTCTGCGCAGACCTCCACCTGCGGCCCTACTACGGTGACGAAGACGACACAGACGGCCTCTATCATTCGGAAGCGAAACGTGGAACTACCGCATTCCACGCCTATGCTACACTCTACGCGCGTGTACAGAACAAGCGCTATACGCTGGCGGTGCGCCGTCTCACCGACGGCGACACCGCCAGCAGCGTCCTCGCCGAGTTTCTCGGTATTCTCGACGGCCTTGACCTCAGCGTCAAGGCCGTCTATCTTGACCGTGAATTCTACGATAGCAAGTGTCTCACGCTGCTTCAGGCGCACAACCACGCCTATGTGATGCCGATCATCCGCTGGGGACAGACGATCAAGCAGGAACTCTCGGAAGGTTGGAGCCGCGTCATCCAGCACGATCTGACGGCGAAACTCGACGGTCACAGCTGGACCGTCGAGTTTCCCGTCTACATCGACTGCACCTACCAAAACGGGCGATACGACGAACACGGGGTGGCGCGTCACGGCTACGCCGCTGACGCGCCTTTCATCAACTCACCACGAGACGCTCGATACCATTACGCGAAACGCTTCGGTATCGAGGCGACGTACCGGCTCTCCGAGCAAAGTATTGCAACAACGACGACACAAAACCCGGTAGTACGGCTGCTGTACGTTGTGGTGAGCTTGCTGTTACAGAACGTCTGGCGGTACTTGCACTGGGAGTACGTGGCGACGCCCCGCCGTGGCGGGCGTCGCCTCTGGTCCTGGTCGTTCAAGGAGTTCATCAAGATGCTGTGCCGGGCAACATGGACGGCCCTCGCGGTGCGTCGGGCCGTCCCTGCAAATCGGCCACCGGACGATCGGTTCCACCGCTAAGGCCCGACCAAGTCAGCCTTCCTGCGAGTGGCAACGCCGTCGCGTCGGCGGCTGACCGCCGCCGACAGCGACGACTCTGCTCGATCTTCGGTCAGAACTCCCGTCAATCACTACCGATCAGGATGAAACTGCGGCTTCAGTCCAAGCTGGCAGGGACGCTTTGTGAGGTACTGATACTTCTGACTACGGTGCCCCCGCATTTCGGTTCCTCCAGATTTTGGAGAATCTGAAATAACGGTTCTATTGAATCCTCACCAGACAACAAAAGTTGACTGTTGTTATTTCACAGCAGTAGCAAAACCGTCAGAAGTCCTACGAGAACGACTGCAACCGTAATCCACACTCGTTTGTCCTCTAATTTTGATTTAGAGGTCGAAGGGACAGTTTGATACTCGCGTCTGAGTTCAGGACCGAGTGTATTTGCTTCAGCGATGTTAGGACAATTGTGGTTCTCCGGTAGTTGATGTTTCTTACAATGTTCTTGCCCACAGTAGTTGCACGTGTAGGGCATATTGGTTCCTTCTCCACAGGCATCGCATTTTGGCATAGAGCACGGTTATTCAGGAACCATCATAGTAATTAGTATTTTGTCATAACTTAGATAGATGTTCCATGTATGGAGTGTATTTTACAGATATAAATACCACAAGAATAGTGAGATAGCCTAATCCAAAATGAGCGAGGTTCACGGGTCAGGGATCGTGTAGATCTTCCCTTTCCCGCTCCCTGTCGACTCGAGCAGGCCGTACTTCCCCTCGAGCGTCGAGAGATACCGTCGACGGGTCCGGTTGGCCTTCGGGTCCGGTGCCCGTTCCTCGTACCGTGCATGGAGCTGAGTGACGCCGATTTCGCCAGCTTCGGCGACGATGTCGTACAGTAACCGCTTGTGGGTCCCGAGCGACTCGACGTCTTCCTGATGGAGATCGACCAGTGCCTCGTCGTGAACCGCGTCGACGTCCTCGAGCGTGACGCTCGAACGCTCTTCGCGATCGACCCGGATTACGGCCTTCTTGAGTACCTTGATCGCCGTGCGAGCGTCACCGGCGGCGTAGTCGGCGATGTACTCGACGACCGTCTCGTCGATCACACCCGGACGCAGGCCAGCGTTGATCCGTGCAAGAAGGATGTCGGTCAATTGGTCGGTGGTATACTTCCGGAGCCGCAGGGTTTCGGCACTCGAAAACCGGGATTTCACCCGACCGTTGAGCCGATGGTTCGCGAAGAAGTCGTCCTCGTCGATCGTGATCGCGACGATCGTCACGTTCGGCAGGTTCCCGAGTCCGAGCAACAGCGTCTCGTCCTCGAGGACGTCGACCTCGTCGATGATCGCGACGACGTGGTCGTCGATCGACCGGAACTCCTCGATAAACGTGCTTGCGGCAGTGCCGTCTTTCGAAAGATACCGGCCGACCTCGGAGTCCTGGGCGAGTCCGTGGAGGACCTCCGTTTTCGAGGATCCCGACATACAGTTCCAGTACGCCCGCCTGACGCCGAACGACTCCTCGCGAAGCATCCTGACCACGTACTTCGCGAGCGTCGTCTTTCCCGATCCCGACGGGCCGAAGATCAGACAGTGCTCACCACTGAGCCCCTCCGTGATCGGTTTCAGTGCCGCGGCCAGCTGGCTGATCTGGCCATCCCGGTGCTCGAGATCCTGGGGGACATAGGCTGTCTCGAGCGCTCGAGCATTGCATATCATAGTCTTATCTGTTCACACGACCGCAATAAATGGAACTTGATTACGATAGTAAAGTCAAATATATCAATATATTATAATTAAGATATTGTTAGGGGCTAATCATTGCCGGTGATTTCCCCCCTAATAGCTAGAGCGTCCTCGGGACGAAGTAGATAAGACTGCAGGTGATATTCCTCCCCGGCAGACGTCAGGGCAATCATGTCTCCAGCACCCTCCAGATCTTCTGCGCCCGGCTGATCAAGGATGACCCGAGAGTCAGTGTTTGAAGGGAGTTCAAAGCTAATCCGACAGTTGAAGTTTGTCTTAATATTGCCGGACACGATATTGGCGTCGGGTCGCTGAGTCGCAAGCAAAATCGAGTAGCCAAGAGCCCTTCCTATCTGCGCAAGCCGGCCCACTGCATCTTCAAATTCCTGCTGGCTATCAGATAGAGCCATAATGAGGTCAGCGTACTCGTCGATGATGATGACGCGATAGGGAATCGGAGCGATATCGTGTGTCTCTGCGAGCTGGTTGTACTCTTGTACCGATGACGCACCCATTTCCTGCAGTAGGTCACGACGTTCTTCTAATTCGGACTCAAGGAGGCCCTCTAAGTACTCAACGCACTGTTCGCCAGTGTCTAAGTAGGTATCTACCTGTGGTAGAGGCTCGAATCGGCCAAAGTCAATTCCTTTGGGATCGAGTAGACTCATCTTGACTTGGTCGGGCGAGTAATTGACGGCGAGACTGCAAATAACAGATGCGAGGAAATTCGACTTGCCAGAGCCTGTGGCACCACCAATCAGTGCATGATGTTCCTCAAGCAAATCGATCGTTTTGTGTTCGTTTTCTGTGGTCACTCCAAGTGGGATGTGAAGCGGCTCATCAAACGACTCAGCCGACGCCTCTAGCCCCTCACGAAGGTGGATGTCTCGCGGTTCTCCGTGCGGGATTTCTAGCCGGATTGCCCCTTCCGCGGGGTTGGCGACACCAGTGACGGAACCTGACGCTTGGATATGCACACTCACCGAGTTCAGAACATTAAGTATACTGTCAACTTTCTGCCCCGATTTCGGTCGAATATTCACGCTGATTTTCCGTGGACCGACTGACACATCGGCAGGGTTCGGTTCGTAGATATTGATCCCTAACGATTCGAATTGCTCCTTTAGGTCGGTCGTGAGCCGTGTTACGTCTAGAGATAATTCTTGTTCAGGACTCGGGTCCAATGTCTCGATCAATTTCTGTCTGTCACTCGATGTCCATGAGTAGGCCCTCGTGCCGCGTGTGTCCGCCGCCTGTGTGCCCGAGACTTCTGCTGTGTCCTCATCTACTTCACTGTCAGAGTCTTCCTCATCACCTTCGGACTTCTGACTCTGGGTGGATGCTGGAGCCTCTTCAGTGTCGGTACTATCAGTTGCCCCTTCCTCCTCTTGTTGTTCGCTCTGTTTCTCAGCCGCAGCAGTGTCAGTATCACATTCCTGTCCGCTGGCTGTCTCAGAATGTTCTGTTTGTTCCGGTTGGTTTTCAGATTGCTCAGTTTGAGCATCTGAGTCTGTCGAGCTTGCTGATTCAGAGGTTTCTGCCTCTGTCTCTTCCGAGCCTGAAAAGGGGGTTTCAGTCGGTTCTGTCCCCTCAGCGCTTGCTGACGTGGCTTCAGCCGTTTGTGTCTGTTCGGAGGTGGCGGCCTCGGCTACAGTCGTCTCTGTCTCTTCTGCATTTGCCGGTGCTTCGAATGAGACTTCCTCGGCTTTCAGGTCCTGATGGATCTCATTCTCTCCAAGGTTGTTACTATTGATCAGTGATAGCACGTCGGCCGGTAGTTTGAGAACGCGAACACCATCTTGAGTCTGCAAGTCGGGAAGCGCAATATCTCGTTGTATTCGAATAACTTCTCCAATTCTTCGTTGGCTATCCTCTAACAGGTTGATTGAGTATTCACCGTCGACTAGGGACTCTGTATGTTGTTCGGTTGTCTGTAGCTGTGCTTCAGACATCACCCCGTAGTGATACAGTCTACGCGCGATCTGCAGGATAACATCGCCAAATTCACTACGGAGAACCTCGGTATCTGCATAATCCTCGTCCGGGTCAAACAGCTCTGTGAGGTTCTCTTTTGCCCCTTTGACCTGCTCGACTCCTTTCGAGATGCCCGATGTTCCGCCTTTTGTCTCGACAATCCAAAGATAGAGGTTGAGATCTCCGGACTCCACGTCCTTCGGGACTCCGACGAAACACAAATCATCCGACGCTGCTCCCTCACCGAAGTACTGAAGCAGGCCTTCCTGTCCGCCGCGATATTTGCGATCGTGGCGAGCAAATTCGTCTAAACTAATTGGGATCCACTCATACTCAGGTAATTCCCGCGCAAGCAACTCTCCGCTGACTGCCAGTCCACCAACCAGACCGAGTAGTTCCATGACGGTGTTGTTTTCTGCGCTTTGGAGATCTAACGCCAATTCTCCGTCTATAGCAACTAAGCGCGTGAGCACAGATTCAGGGTCCAATCCGTCCAAACCTGGAGTTGCCCCTAACTCTCTTTCCAGAGTCTTGATATATGGATCTCGCTTGTCCGTCGTTGTGATAATATCGAATCCGGGAGACGCGGCGTCATATTGATCGCTGTAGTGGATCATCAAGGCCTCGTCTGAGATGTCCGACGACTGGGAAGTAGAATTGATGTAGAAGCTGAGATCCACTTTTGGCTCGACGTGGAGGACCCACAGCGATTGGTTCCATATGTGCGGCAGGTTTGCCCGCCCACCAGTCGTGACCACTTTGCTGAGTGTCCGGCCGTAGTTGAACTCACTGTCACGCATACTCGCTTCCAATGTGTTGACAGCGGCACCGATCTCACTGAGAATTCCGCTCTCAGATGGATCGAATGCAGAGCCTGAGCGGGAAACGATCTCACTCCCTGCGGACTCGACTTGGATTTGGTCTCTGGGCAGGAGACCATTCAGCCGTGTTGCTCTGGGGAAGCTTTCAGTTTTCACAGCGCCTGGCTGTTCTTCCAGAATGCCGCGGAAAAGCGTAAGATGGGCGGATCGCTGAGTGTCCTCGTTGAATTCAGAATCAGCCCGGACATAGCTCACACGCCGGTCTAACTTTTCCAGGATCTCATCTGTATCTGACGAGCCCCCTAACTGCTCTCGAAGTGGCGAGTCCCCACTATCTGTTGCAAAGAACCGCTCGATCGTCCGGCCTTCATTGGGACCGCCGTAGATTTGCAGATTGACCTGTGGGAGATTCAACTCTGGATGGTCGTCGACATATTTGAAGAAGTCATAAAGCCCCTCAATTACCGGTCCTAGGTCCCCCATATTCACTAGATTAATGCGGAGAGTTCGGTCCTTATGCAGTTTGAATAGGAGTGGGAACGCTCTGGCGAATGCCTCCAACTTATCCGAGATTACATCAGCAATATAGTTTGGAGTGTCTGATCCCGGGCCCGAGATAGGGGCATAAGAAGCCCAAAGGTGGTTGTTTTCCATCGTGTGCCCTGAAAGTATGTTTCCACCGTCGCTTTGGCTCCACCTGAACGGTGAGAACCCAACGGGGTTGAACAGCGACCGAAACCTGCTAAATCTAAATCCATCAGTCAGTCCAGCTTCCGACAGTTCATCCCGCCATCGTGTTACCCGCAGCCCATATGCCAACATCAGGGGATGGAAGGGGGTCAACCAAACGACATTCGCGGATGTTGACTGAATCGTGCCGAGCCGCCGATACGGATTGAATTGGGGAGTGGTTTTTCCCGTCTCCAACGCTTGTATCGCTTTCCTATAATTCTCCAAAACCGCTTCAACGCAGTCCTGCGTTTCCTGGTCCCAAATGTCTGTCGACGGTATAGTATCACGTTGATCGAAGTGTTCAAGCAATGCCGTATATGCACTGATGAGATCTGGTGCGATATTCTCAAGCCCGTCATCAGGAGCGACTCCCAGTCCAACATCGACTTGTGCTGTCTCACGAGGAGCTATCGTCCCTTCTTGCACAATTCCCTGTTCTAGAGCAAGCAGTTTCCGATCAGGGTCGGGGATTTCAATCCGGCCGCGGGTCGGCGAGTGGAATTCGCCAATGTCAATGTTGGTGACGACTGCAGAATCGATTTCTAATGAATCATCCTCTGCCCAGTCTGTCGGTGACATCAGTGCGGCGAAAGATAGCGGAAATTGGACTTCTTCCTTTGTCGGCTCATCTACCTCAGATATGAAGTCAATATTAAGTGGTACAGGTGTTCCTGATGGAAGTGTGAGTTTACACCGGACCTGTCTGTCTCCAGGGAGTGGCTTGGGCCGGAGAAGGGCATGCTGATCTGCTTCATAATAGGTCTTCTCAGTGATTTCAACCGTTTCTGGGTTACTACTCTCATCTGCTCCCGGCGGTGTAAGCTCGATCAATTCCTCGTCAAATGCTGTTAGAGATTCCTCGCCAACATCGACACCGAACGTCTTATCACCAGTCGGTAACGTGTTGAATAATGACTCAGGGATGAGTGCAAAATCGAATTGGTTTTGTGGCGTTCCACGCTTCGTCTTGTGTCCGATATACACTTCAAGGCGGTAGAACTGGGGCACATCTGGATCGAGTCCCGACAACGAGATCTTGAGCTCATTGTTTTGTTTTTCCCAGGCATCCTTCTCATTACCAGCCCCATCAGTTAGCTTCACCGGCTCTCCTGAGACATCGATATCATACTCGATCGCTACTGAGAGGTTTCCACTGGTCATCCCGATGATGACATTCCGGTCACCCTCCGTCTGACTTCCAGCTCCGTAGATCCGGACCAAGTCTTGCTCGATGCTTATGTCCTGGAATTTCGGATCTCGACTTGCCGCAGTTCTAGACGTACCTGAGGTACTCATGGTTTTACCACTGGTTCCAGAGCCTGACCCCGTAGAACTGCCACTATCCATAGTACTGACTTCTCCTTCAGCAGCGTCAGACCGAGTTATCGTTCCCCAGTCTGATCTGCTGACGACACTTTCGATAAACTCCTCTGTGTAGTATGCTCCCAGTTCTGTTTCCTCATCCTTTGTAACACTCTTTGCGTCCGCAATCCGCTCTGCATGTTGTTGATTACGTTCTAGGATCTGTTCGGCCTGGCTTTGGAGTTCAGACTTGCTATTTGTTTTGTCAAACCATTCGTCATCAAAGGCAGTCTCTGTCAGGTATGTGCCAATTTTCGGAATGAGGCCGGGCACTACATCCCCATCGGACCGCATACAGGCATCGTAGATATCACAATACGTACGGAGCGGATCCAGGTTGTCTAGTGGGTTATCCGGAAGGTCAATTCGCGATTCAACGATCTCGATAAGCGCCTGTCCAGGGATAGGCAGCTTTTCTTTGCTTCCGAGTATCCGTTCTTGGAAGTCAGTTAGGGGTAGTTGTTCGTCGTGTGCAAAGAGAAGGTGAGTGGTCTCAAGCGTTTCAATGGCCACACCGGACTCATAAATCATGACGAGCGCATTATCAGAGAGGTCATCTTCCCCCTCAGCGATAATGTTCCGTAACGTTGTAGCGTACGATCGGGATACCTCAAAGTCACGGCTCACAGCATCGCCCTCTCTCCGGACAGAAACTACGATCACAGACGTTCCATCGAGATCAATCACCGGAACTTCCTGTTGTTCGCCCTCATACTCGACAGTCTGAGACCTAACTGACCCCCCGGAGTTATCGAGGATATATTCAGTAATTTTCTCGGCCGTCCCGGGGTCTGGTAGCTTCCCTGCATACCGGTCCCCAGGCTGAGGATCCAGTTCCGGCATCTGTTCATGGAACCACCGAGCGACGTTCTGCTCAAAGGGTCTCGACATACATTGCCTCCCCACTGTCGCTTTGCTTCTGCAGCAGTCCCATTGCCTCTAATTGTGAGATGACTTCCTCTTTTGACCGGCGGTCAAATCTAATTCCCCTCCCTCGCATATACTCCCAGAATTCGTCTATGTGACCCCGCTGCTTCCGCGCGTCAAAGAGTCGAGCAAACAACCGAAGGCTCCCTCTGTCCAGACGGAGAATCGTCCCGACGCCACGACGTCGCTCTATAAATTGTCGTTCCGCACCTGTTCCAAGATCGCGAACTGAATTCTCGCCTGCCGAATAGGCGGTTTGTGATGACGGTGTTTTACCCATATTTTCGTAGTATCGTCGGACTGAATGTGTAAATCTGATCGCTACGTCTCCGAGGTCGGAGTCGACATCAGGTCGTTGTTCATCGGGGAACTCATCGAGTAACCGATCGATAACTTCCTGTTGGAGGTCATCTGGGAATGCTTCAAGTGCTCCTGAGAGTGTGTAGGGCTTTGCCTCAATCTGATTTTTGGATTCCATCGCAACGCTCACAACGTGATTTAATACCGCAAGCCGACCCCAAGAGTCGTACAGGGCTCTCGATAGACCATCGCCTTTCCAGATATCCACGAACTCCCTAGATTTGGATGCAGTTTCACTCGCTAATCCAAACGGCACTGGAATGATGTCAAATGAGTACTCGTACGATTGCTCATCTTTGATCGTCTTGTATTCTTCTTGGAGTGTATAGGCGGTTTGGATGACGTACATCATATAATGGAAGTTAAGGATATCCCGCAGTCCAAGCATCCACCGGGAGGCAGATTCAGATTCTCGGACGTTGAGCCACGCTCTGAGATCTTCTCGAAATGCTTCCGCACACCCCGGAACGAGCGGATCAATTTCAATTGGCGTCTGATTGGAGAGAATTTCAGTAGCATCTGACGCCAGCTCAACACCCTCAAGATTCTCAATCCCGCTAATTACAATCTCCTCCAGGAGATTTGATGTCTCCATATCGAAGAGAGCATCGACGAATTCTGAATGGAGATTTTCAGCGACACCATGCTCTGGGTCGGTCATCAATAGCCAATAGAGGCGTGACCAGCGGCGTTGGTCGATCTTGATTGCTGACGCCACTGCGTGATTGAACGGTACTAGGTAGTCCGCTTCATCATTCTTTCGACCAAATCCTTCAGCTGAGACACCGTAGCTAGAGATGAAGGCAGTCCACAACTCCTCTGCTGTCTCGTCATCACCCTCCAGTTCTGGTAGATCCTTGAACGACTGCTCCAAATCAGCAATGTCGTGGCTAGGATTGGCATCTAAGATTCCGGATAGCGTCTCGGAGAATGTTGCTTCTCGGACTGTCGCGGATATTGATACCGGGAAGTACGCACGCTGATTTGTCCGACCAGGTGCGGAATCGAATTCCGGGATGAACCCAAACCCGCGATATGTCATTTGCTGACCTCTCGAGATATTCGCAAAGCGAGGTTGTCGTCTTCGATAATCACTTTCGTTTTATTTGATCGGCCTTCAATGACCACATTTTCTCGCTTGTTCGTGAAGTCTTCCAAGCGTGAGTGGAGTACCCTGATAGCGTGCGACTGATTGAGGTCTGTTGCATTGGGAGTATACCCCTCGCTTACTTGTGTCAATAATTGATAGATATTGAACGAGATCGGGATCGGAATAAGTGACTCTTCGCTGCTCGACGGCTTGGCCATTAGTTTGAGACGTCCAGGAACGGCTAGCGATTCGGTTTCCTTTGCACACATTTCAGCATCAAACTCAGGCTGTTCCCAGTCCGAGAGGTATCGATATGACGCGGACCGTTTTGCGTCAATGAACTCAACCAGGCCATCGTCTCTTTGCCGGCCAGTCCAGCCACCCAAAGCCTTTTGCACAGTGCTGAGCAACTCCTGTGTCCGACGAACGTGTTTTTGCGGCTGATCATTGTTGAAGAACGTCAGTGCGGCGGCAAACTCTTTGAATGTTGGGTTATCAATGATGGTTTCCCCATCGCCACTGTTCAGGTATTGCTTTCGCAAGACTGTACGGACGCGTTCGACCGATCCGTCGAATTCAACGGCTGGAAGCGAAGGCAGTTTTTCTTCGGTCCCGTTAGCCTCAGTTGCCCACTCCAACGCTTGTTGGTCAATTGCGAATGTTGTATGACTTGCAGGATCGATTTTACTTGCTTCAGTCCGGTTATTTGTCCCCAATGTACGGAAAGTTGCGTTCCATATGAGGTCCTCTGGGTGTGCAGTTGTGGTACCATTCTCGATTGCAGCACCGATGGGACAGACCTCATGGTCTTGATCGTGAGGCTGCGATTTGGGGAGTAGGAGCGAGGCAATATTGTCAATTATGGTCCGTGGATTCAGATACGAACCAGTGACCACACTCCATCCTGCAAATAACCGCGCAAGTTGCCGTTTGACTGATGTGCTCGTAAGTTGGCGGATATTGTATTGAAGTGGGCAGTTATCCCCGGCGGGACACTCTGACTTTTCCCTTTCGTACGCCTCTGCGAACGGACTATTTTCGTTCGTTGGGTCAAAGCGATCAATCAGGTCATAAACTAACCCTTCGCCCAATGAGTCAGGATCAGTCACGTATGTCTCGCGGTGACTTAGATTGAGTACAGAAATATTGTGCTCGTCCGACTGGTGGAAGAGTTCATTCTGTGATTCGTCGATTGCACTCCAGATCCCATCAAAGGTGTCTGCCATCCCTTTCCGCTGAAAATAGTCGATGGCAAGACCATAGTTGATAGCAATCGCACTTCGTGGGCCAGACTCAGACTGAACGTCAGGTTCAATTTTTTCGAAAAAAGAGGTGAGGCGGTCAGAATAATTTTCATCCCGTCGTCGTGCCTCTGTCGCGTCCATCTTCACGCGCTCTTCAGGGATTTTCTCTTTGGCCTTCTCATAGCCACGGGCTATCAAAGCACTCTTGCCATCACCAGCACTTCCGGTCAGTATCATCAGTCGCCCATCGTCGTCGTACTCTTTCTCAAAAAAATCGGCAATACGTTCATCCTGATCTTGTTGTACATACAACCCCTCACGGAGGGTGTCTTCGTCTGTATGGCTTCCAACGATTGCCACTCGCTGTCCACGTTGACAGGCATACAACAAGTCGTAAAGAGAATCACTTGATTTTGTTAGTGGCATTGGCGTCGTGTCGCCTGATATGTTTGAGTAGTATAAGATAAATCTTTGCTAAGGGATATCCCTACGACACAACTGCACCTCGAATTTAATTGTAGTTCAACCCTGCAAACCTAAGTGTCATATAAGTCAATGACGGCTGTCACGGGCCATAGATTATGCACCTATCATCGGTAATCGTCAAAATTTCTCTGTTCCCAGAACTGTGGCGAATTAGTGACAATAATATCAGTAGTTCCAATCTGCGACCGCTGAGATGAGTCACTGTTGATCGAGCGAGCAGCTTCGACTGGCTTAATTCTGAAGTGTTCCATGAAGTTATCGTCACTCCTATACAGGTCTTCAGCTTGAGCAGAGTTCGTGATCATCACATACGCACCTCGATGGTGTAGTTCTAGAGCAATGTCTCGGAGTTTAACCTGCTGATCTCTATCGAATCCACCTGGACTATACTGATCGAAGTATCTCGCATCGGAGTTATTAATATAAGGCGGATCCAAAAATACGAGATCACCGCCTTGAACTTCATCTCGGATATATTTGAAATCTCGAGAGTGTATTTTTGCACTCTGTAATACTTTATGACCTTTTTTTAGATTATCCTCAATTGATTCGGTCATAATCACCTTCTTTTTCATCGGGACATTGAAATCACCTTTCTCGTTGGTACGATAGAGACCATTGAAGCAAGTTCGATTCAGGAATAGAAAGAGAACTGCTTCCCGCAACTCATCCTCACAACATCCGTTTTGCAACTCGTTGAACTCCCTTCTCCGGGTATAATAGAACTCTTTCTTTTCGTCAAGTGTATTGTAACGATTGAGGTCGTCGTCTATCTTCTTATTTTCCCTGATTATGTGATCTATATTGTCCTTGAACAACTCGTAAAAATTCATTAGAGTCTCATTAATGTCGTTGATGTACCCGTTGTCGGGCTCCAATTCAAAGAAGACAGCACCGCCTCCAAAGAACGGCTCGTAATAGTCGTTGTAATCTCTTTCGGGGGGCAACCTAGTAACGATGTCGTCGATAATCTGGCGCTTCCCGCCAGCCCAACGCAAAATCGGGTCTGCCATTCCTGTTATTCACATGAAGGCGGCATCTCTAAAGTTGCCCGGTATTCAGTTCAGCGCATCCTCGAGTCGGTGTTTCACTTCTTCCCAGAGAACTTCGTCAGACGCCGACTGGTCAATATTGAGTTGTCCGATTAGCTCGCGACGGGTGGTGTCCATTACTTTCGACCCTCGTTCATCTTCGCCTTCGCCACCTAACACGAGGAAGAGCTCAGCGTCCTCACTTGTTTTTGAGTCGTCCTCAAGTTCCTTACCCGTATAGACAGCAGCACTATGTTCAGTTGTAGCCTGACTCCCGTCTGATAAAGACAATTCTTCCCGGGAGGCTGGGAGAACTCCTGAAAGTTCATCAACCACTCTCAAGTCCTGTTTCCCGTGTCGCTCCATGAAGGAATTATAACGGGCAGCCTCCCAATCTTCCAACTCATCAGGATAATAAACGCCTTTATCATAATGGCGCCGCGCCAGCTCACCAATTTGGCCTGCTATTTCGTGTGTCCTTTTGACCGCTTCTTCTGGTGGTTCCGAGGTGATCTGGGTCAAATTCTCTCGGTTTCGGTCACTCTCGTGCTCAAGCTGAATTTTGTATGCATCAACCAGGCCGTCCTCTATAACATTTTCACGAGAGATTCGCAAAATAGCATCTGACTGTGCCTTTTGCATTACCAGTTTGACCTGGGGGATATCTGTGTCTGGGCGGTGTTCCTTTGTTACATGCGCCCGACCGGAATAGTCGTGGACTTCTGGCTTTCCTCCGTTAGCTGCTGCGGGATGATCTGCGTCATATGGCTCGAAGAAGGCGCGCGGAACTCGATCTGCATCCATGTCGAAGTATGCCTGGACAGTCCTCCGAAGCCAATTGTATACGCCACGGCAGTCGTCGGTCCCTCGCATCAGCGGGTTGTGTCTGTCGATTGAGGATTTCTGTGTGTCCCACGGGAGTGCTTGGCCATCGCCCTCAGTTTCTAGTTCAACGATTACCTTCAGACGTTGATGACGAGGGTTGAAATTGCCAAGTCTATTCTTCCCAGTCCCGAACCCACCTTGGTCATCACGAAGTCGGCCTGCGACTTTCCGCTCCTGACAGTAAATATCTGTGCCTGCCTTTTGATTATCTTTCTTAGTCAGCAGGCCTACTGTGATGTGGAGGTAAACGGTCTCGTCGAATTCCTCAAGATCCAGTTCGATATTCTCATACCGACGAGCATGGAGTCCATCAAGTGGAGGGTACGACCAGTCAGGAATCCCTTCAGGTTCAACGGGGGTTCCGTCGACGATGATATCTAGTTCGTAGTCCGTACCTCGGAGCTCCTGCATATCTTCGCTTAGGAATAGGTTGTACGCTCTTCCGAGTCGGTCCCTCAATCCATTGGCGGTCTCCTCAGTCCAGTTGTAATTGAGATCCTCAATGTGGATCTCAGTTGTTCCCGGGGGGATATCGTCCGCATCGTGTACTGGAACTGTCCAGTCTTCGTCGTCATCGAACCAGCCCTCTGTGATACGATAGGTCCAACCTGTGTCAGCAGACTCATCTCGCGAGATGATTTGGAATGGGAGGCCTAGATTCACGAGACTCTTCTTTGCACCAACTCCAAACGTACCAATCGCACCAGGGACCTCGTTCTTGGCCGTCTTGCCAAGTCCAAACAGCATCGCTGCATCCTCTCGGGGAATCCCACCCGCAGTGTCACGAATGATTAGTTCCGTCTTGTTCTGATTCTCCTCAATCTCGATTTCGATTTGTGTAGGTGTTGTCCTATCAGTGGACCGTTTCCAGGCATCAAGTGAATTGTCGCACAGCTCCAGAATCGCTGATTCGAGCGTTACGTCAGACTTGAGCGCAGTGAGTGTGTCCTTCGTGGGTAAAAGTTGAGCTTGATCAGGGGTCGCATCCTGATAGAATTGGGACATAGTCTTTAACGAGATCGATACTAGCTTAAAGGTTCCGGGAAATTGATCGATGTTATTTGATTTACCATATAGAGTAGAAATCTATTTGAATTGGAGATATTCTGTCTTTCACCAAAATTACCGCCATTGGACTCATTATCTACCCATCTCCTCCAACTGCTCGCGCGTGACCACACCCGAGGGTAGCCCACGTCGCGCGCGCTTCGAGTTTGTCCGCCAGTTCGTTCACGCCGAAGCGGTCGAGTGTCAGCTCCTTCTGCAACAGCCGTCAACGGAGCTGACTCCCTAACTGTGAGAGCCACTGCTCGCAGTCGTGGCATATCGCGGCGACGAATAGCCTATCTACGTCGCCCAGCCGATCCAGCGCAGCAGTCGCTGGCAGGTCATACGCCTCGTCGAGGATGACGATCGTCGACCGGTCGACGCGTTCGCGTAGCTCGATGCATAGATCCTCGCGTGGAGTGTTCGTCGCCGGGTCAATACCGGGAGATCGTGGAGGATCGACCGAACGACGCCAGCCGTACTCTTGCCAAGGCTCTCGACGTGGGCTGAGTGGATGTCTGTGTGTATAGTGAGCTTCTGGAGGGTGAAGCGAAAGGGGTGTCAGTGATATGAGGATGGAAATGCACGAGCTAATGGGTGTTGGTCATCCGTTCTAGCTTAGCGACTAACTGAGACGGTGATCACGCCGAAAATGCGTCGAGTCTCACCGCAATCATACCGAGATAGCTGCTGCTCAAGCAAACCAGCCGGTTCTTGGTCATGTCTCCCGTCGAAGGCGGCGCACTCGCAGTCGTGAGTGCGCCGCCGTTCCAGAGCCGTCGCTGACCAGCCTGGGCGATCCAGCCCGTCTCGTCAGGCGAGTTCGTTACCAGAACTCGCCTGACTCCACCTGTTCACGTAACCTCGGACGGTGTGGATTTGGATCTCGTGACGACCACAGCAACAACGAATCGAGATCCGGTAGCTCGTACCCCAGATCCAACATCAGGTACAACTGGATCAGATGAGCGTGGCGTTCGACAGCGTGTGAACATCGTCGTCGAGGAAGCCGCGTCGACGACGCCGCGGCGTCGTCGGCGCAGTCTCGCTGCTTTGCGTCCAGTTTCTGGAGTTCGTCGACGATAACCCGGCTCATCAGCAGCGAGAGTGCTGCCATGATGATCAGCGCCTCGATGATGTAGGCGTCGGTCGTGTTGATCTCGTCCAGACCGAACCGTGATTTGAGTTCTTTGAACAGCAGTTCGATCTCCCAGCGCGCCCGATAGAGCTGTGCGATATCGGGCGCGCGGTAGTCGTCTCTCTCCAGATTCGTCAGGTACAGATGATACTCGCCGCTGTCATCGTTGCGAACGCCGACTAATCGGAAGGTTCGGGTCGCGCTGGCGCCCGACCCTCGTTTGCGGTCGAACGAGAGCGTGATCTGTACGTCAATTTCCTGTCGCTTCAGGTCGTCGAGGACGGCCTGCAGCGACTGGCCTTCTAGCGGAATGCTGTTCCCTCGCCACGTCCGGAGTTCTTCGACGATTTCGAAGTCTGCGTTTTCTTTGACGCGAGAGACGAACCAGCCATCATTGGCGTCAATGCGGTCGAACAGCCAGAAATCGTAGTAGCCGAGATCGAACAGAATGAGGGCGCCAGCTACCCACTCGCCGGTGGGTAGCTGGCTCCGTTCATGGGTGCTCGCGTCGGTCGTCCGAAATCGCGTTGGAAGTCCCGTTGAGAGCGATTCGGTGAGATGGAGTTTCGCCCCGGCTCGGTCATCATCGAGTGCGTAGACATCTTTGGCGTCTTGGTAGAGCGAGATGATCGTCGCGTCGACGATGAGGACGTCTCGAAATCGTTCGAGACGTCCGCTCAGCTCGGTTTGGCCGGTGTCGAGATTCTCGATGGCCTCATCGAGAATCTCTCGAAGGAGTGCGACGAACCCTGGTTTGAACCAGCCGTGAAACGTCGCATACGAGAGTTCGTCGCAGTCAGCCATCTCGACGTAGCGTTCGAGAAACGCCTGAATGGATCGATCAGAACCAGCGGCAAAGCCGAGGGAGAGCGTGTAAAACAACGCGACGACGTCGAGTTTCCGCTCTCGCTGGATAAGATTCGTTGCGCGAGCACGCTCGCGCAACTCATCGGATGGAAACGCTCTTTGAATTCGGTTCACAACTACTGAATCCGGTGGTTTGTACACACTTCCCACCGGATTCTCACATTCCTAGTTACTGACGATTCTAGCTTGGCGTCTCTGGATACCCCGACCTGTTAAACTAGAACGGATGCCCATATCGGTTATAGTCAACCGTAACATTATAATTTGCTCCTCCCTCAAGATCTACTTGAGCCGCTTGAAGACGTGCGTACGCCCAAGCCGTTCCATATCCATAGACATTCGCTTCTGCGTGTGCTGATTCATAATAAGAGGACCCGGTCTCTCTTTCTGTTCTTGCCCTAGCCGAACCAAGGGAGCCGTCCTCAGCATCCGAATCGCCATACTGCCAGGTTGATGTTTCTTCTGAATCGTGTGTGTCTAATTCCAACTCCTCTAACCTCTCTTTATCACCCTTTTCCAACCTTTCAATAATTTCTTTCCCATCTTTAGTTGCTTCTTCGACATCAACTCGGTAAATTTTATGCCCGTTTCTTGTCAAACCGTCCTCTTCACCATCCCTTCTGGTTTTGGGTTTTCGACGGTCAATACGTTCAATTTCCTCTTTAACATTTTTGAGGTTTGAATTATCCAAAACTTCCTCAGTGATTTCTTCGTACTGATTTTTAGTTTCATGTGATTGTAGCCCTCCATCTGATATTTGCTTATCCTTTATGATATCGTAGAGAATCTCTCCTTCCTTTTCCCCGTACGCTTGTTTCAGGTCTGATTTGAGTTCTGATTCGGACTGACCTGAAACAGATATTGGGAAAACTGCTAGCCCAGAAATGGTTCCTGCAGCTGCTTTAATCCCTTTCCTCCGAGACATTTTATTAGGTTTTCCAACCATGAATTCTATATATTTTGTATTGGTATTAAGTCTTCCCCAGATATTCATGCGGTGAATCTACTTTGCGCTCCACGACATGCTTTTGAATTAGAAATGCAATCTGCTACGTAATCAGGTCCAGCCGACTTGCTATGCGCGTTTGGGTGTATGTATACTGTCTCTCCGGTCACTAACGACAGTGCACCCGTTCTCCGTCGTGCGTTTCTCAGTGGGTAAGCGTTAGCCGCTCCTGTTGGCGATCTGCCTGACGCGACTGGCTCCGATCTCGACCGCAGAACAACGAGCGATGTCCGCAGCGGTGAGCTCCGTCTCCCGATAGAGCGACGTCAGGAGGTCGTCTCGGACCTCGGTTCGGACCTCCGTTTCTCGTCGCTCGAGCAGTTCGTCGACCTCGCTCTGTCGGATCCAGTTGTCGGCGGCCTGGTCGTCGTCGAGGTGGTCCATCTTCTCCCGGTTCATCTTCCTGAAGGTCTCCGAACCGTCCATGTTGGGCCACTCGAGAATCTGCATGGTCTCGTAGTAGACGAGGCCTTTCATCCGGTTGACCTTCTTCTGGTAGATCTTGGCCCGACCGCGGCGTTCGACGTTGACCCAGAAGTCGGCGAGTAGCTCGAGGTCGCCGTCGATCATCTCCGGGCTGGGGAGGTTGATCAGCGCCACGAGTTCGCGAACGCGCTCTTTCGCCCACGTCTGCCGGGCGTCGACGTTCTGGTTGGACATCGCTCGCCGTGGGTCCAGTTGCTCGCCTTCCTCGAGGACGATCGCCGACTCGAGTGGGACCTTGCCGTACATGGCGAAGAACTCTGGCGGGTCGATCGCGATCTTGTGCGGGGCGAAGCCGCGCTCGGTCGTGTCGAGGACGTACCCGAGGAAGTCACAGCAGTTCGACTTGCCGACGCCGGTCTGTGCGTGGTCTGCTGTGACGAGTATCTTGGCGTCCCGGCTCTCGAGTTTGCGTTTCCCGACGGCCTGAAAGAACGGCCCCTGGAAGCTGCCCATGCTGTCGACCGGGAGTTCGGCGTCGGGTCGCTCCTCGATCTCTGGCGGTTCTCCCTCGACGCTGGTCTCGAACTTCTCGGGATCGAGCGACGGCGTCAGGAACGCCTCGCGATAGCCGGTTCGGTCGTCGACTGCCATCAGGAATCACCGTCCTCGAGGTCGTTTGCGTCCTCGTCTTCCTCCCGACCGTCGCCTCGTAGGTTCGGAAGCTGCTCGGCTGCCTCGGTCTGTCCACGATCGATGAGCAGGCCGCGAAGATCGCCGAGACCGGGGTTGTCCTCGTGGGGCTCGCTTGAGGTCGGCGCGCCGAAGCCGAGTTCGTGGGACATCTCGTCGAATACCCGAGAGAGCCGCAGCAGAATCGCCCCATCGAGGTGGTTGACAGTCGACTCGCGTTTTTGCTGGACGATCCCGCCGCCAGTGAACTCGCCGGATTGTTCGACGAGCTGGCCACATTGCTGGACGGTTCGGTCGATCTGATGATTCTCCCACTCTTCTTTGGTTCGTTTGTCGGTTGCGGCGTGTGGCCGCAGTTCGTAGTACATCGTGACGATCGCCTCCTCGAAATCGGTCAGCGTGTCGTGCGAGACGCCGCCCTCCTTGATCCGCTGGCGGAGGAACAGCGAGCGGGCCCGGTGCATTCGCTGGATCGCCTCGTTCAGCGTCCTCGAGTAGGCGATCGGGTTGTATTCCTCGTCACTCATCGTCGAAGGTGAAGATGACAATGCCGTTCTCGAAGTCGGCGTACTCGGTGAACTCGTCGCCTTTCTCGACCCCGAAGGCCTTCAGCGCCGGATCGAGGATCGCGGCGTAGTGGGCATTGGAGATTCGCTGGACCTTCCCGTCGCCGATCCGCTTGATCCTCGAGTCGTCCGTTTCGATGCCACGGCGTTCCAGTTCCTCGGCGGTGATGGGTGCCATGGCCCGCCGTATTTGACCACCTTACATAAGTTTAAACCCGAGTTTAAACCACGGTTTGTACTCGCGGCAATTTTGATACGGCCCAGTAGTGACCGGCCGAGCATGGCCTCGCGCCATGTTGCAAACACATGAGCCGGATCCGCACTAACCCCCTCGCGTTCGCCCTTCTGGCGCTCGCGTTCCTGAGATCGTTCGCACAGTTCGCAGATCGAGTCACGACCAATGCGCTGCTCCTGGCGCGACCGACGGCGGCCCACTACGAGGAACGAGTGTACGATCGGATGCCGATCATGCGGGAGGTCCAGCTTGTCGGCGGGGCCCTCATCATGATCTTCCTGATCGTATTCGTCCTCAACGAGATCTACAACTCGATCGAGATCGAGGAGGGGCCGTTCCAGGACGTCGCCGACTCCCTCGAGTCGACCGGCGTTACCGCGCTGGTGATCCTCGTCCTCGCGCTGATCGTCGTCGCCGCGTCGGCGGTCATGCGCTTCTTCGGGGGCAGCGGCTTTGCCACCCGGTGATACCGAGGTCAGGCTCCGCGTCGTGTCCCGTTTTTCGACCACACTGTACCCTGAGCACCCACTATGAACGGAAAACTGTTCGTCGTCCTGATTGCCTTCGTCTTCGTCGGTGTCATGCTCCCCGCGGTCGGGATCAGCTTCGACGACGCCGAGCGAGAGCGTCTCGTCGACGAGGAACTCACGCTCGACGCCGAGGAGCCGGTCTCCGTCGAGTACGCCAGCGAAGCACTCGCGACGGCGGAGGACGTGACGATCGTCGTCGAGAGTGACCAACTCGAGCCGGGCGACGACTTCGAGTGGCACAGCGGGGACGTCGTAACCCTCGAGGAGGACCTCGACGGAGCGACTGCCCAGATCGAGTATCCAGCGGAGATCCGGACGGAAGAGACCAGGAACGTCGGAAACCTCCTGTCGGTCTTCGACGGCTGGTACGTCGAGGCGATCGTCCTCTTCACGTGTCTCGCCGCGGCACTCGCAGCGGCAGCGTGGGGTGAGCTGTGATGTGGGCCGGTGTCTACCTCGCCGTGCTCGCGATCGCTGGCGTCGCAACGTACTTCTACGTCGTCGAGGAGCGCTCCGTCGAGTTCATGGCCGCCGTCGCCGGGGCCGGCTGGGGGATCGCGGCCGTCTCTGGCGGCGCGATCGACGTCGTCTCCGATGGAACCACGTCGACGGTGACCGCCGGTGCCGCCCAGTACGTGTTCGCCGGACTGGCGATCCTCTCACTCGCCGCGTTCCTCGGCGCACTGATGGGCTGGTATCCCGAGGACCGCGATCCGCTATGGAGTGATTTCGAACTATGATCCCGAGTGACGACGACGCCGAAGACGTCGTAGAGCGCGCCTCGAGTGCGTGGACCGACGCCGGCGAGGATGGTTCGTCGTGGTTCGTCGACGATCGTGATCGGCAGGCCACGCTCGATGTCGGCGACGAGGCTGCCCGCACACGGGGTCGATCTCGGCGTGACTCGAGTCTCGAGGGATCCGCAGCGTTCGTCGACGACTCAGCCGACCGGCGAGGTCGAACCGAGAGCGAGCAGACCGGCCTGTTCGCCGTCGAGGAAGAACTCGAGGAGCAGGCGGACCTCTTCGGCGATGTCGCCCGGGTCCAGGAGGAACCAGACTGGATGGAACCGGGAGCTGGCACTGCCGACGTCTTCGCCGACGTCTACGATCCGGGCCCGTCGCCCGCTGACTACGGCGAGTGGGACTATCTCGACGTCAACGGCGGCCACGACGAACGGGAGTTCCTCGGGACCGGACTGGCACCCGACGACTTCGAAGAGCCGGCCGCGTCCCGGAGTCGCTACGCTTCCGATCTGGACAGCTTCGACGCCGATCCCATGGAGGATCTGATCGCCGAGGACCTCGCGAGCGTTCACGATCGCGACGAGATCGAGGACAACCTCGAGGCCGCGGCGGCCGCTGGCGTTCTCGAGCCGAGCGGGCCGAACGGAGACAGCGAGCACGCCCCCGACGACCTGTTCGATCGACCGCAGCGGACGGAGACGATCGAATTCGGCTCCCGAGACGCCGCCAGACGCGCTCGAGCGGAACTCGACGACGGGGCGCTCGTCACCGACCGGTACGACGGGCGACACCGGACGATCGAGATCGACGTCGACGAGGTCGACGACCGGTCGCTCGATCGCGTCGTCGGGATGGCAGCGGACTCCCGCGCACACGAGGCCGAACAGCACGGCCAGCTGGAGCTCACCGAGTCCGAACGGGAGCGAATCGACTTTTCGGAGACGAACGTCCCCCACGCACAGGCCGTTAAGGGTGTGCTCACGGGCGAAGGGATCACGGACTGGCTGGCGATTTACGATCCAACGCTGTCCGTCGACGAACACCGATCGATCGCCGACCGTGCCCGTCGCGACGATCGTGGTGATCGACTCGATCACGACGACACCGAGGCCGCCCGGCTGGGCCGGATGGCCCGCGCCCATCATCGCGTGATGGACGAGGAGTGCGACCATGCTCGCAGTGGCTGCGAGGACGGCCACGAGGCCGCCTGTCGCGTCCTGAAAGAGGACTGCGACATGGACGAATCGGAGGTCGAGGCGCTCCGCAGGCAGGTCGAGACTGGTGAAATCTCCGAACAGGAGTTCCGCCGTCGCGTGGCCGTCGAGATCGAACGCTCGACGGCCTCGGGCCAGATGGTCTCGACGGACACCGTCCAGACGCGGTTCCCACCGGGTGAGCGGTCTGCCCGGTCGGGGCTCTTCGTCCCCTCGCCAGAGAATCGAACGGATCCCGGCATCATGCGGGATCGCGAGACAGGCCAGTTCACACCGGAGGATAATCCATGAGCAAACATCCTGACGCAGACGACCAGCAACGCCGACGCGAGGAGATGGCAGCCCACCAGGCTGCTGCCTCCAACATGGCACAGCACGCGACCCAGCAACTCGAGGAACTCCAGAGTGCCGAGTTCCTGGACAAGCTGAGCGACCCCGAGGTCGACTCGGAGTTCTTCCCGCACCTCGAGTCGCTGCTGGGCCCGGAGATGGCCCGGCCGCTGATGCTCGCGAACGAGGGGAAAGAGGAGTTCAACCGCCACTTCTGGCTGAACGAGAATCTTGCCGAGCGGATCATCGCGGAACACAACCCCGGTCGTCTCTGCAAGGGCCCGGTCGCGGCCGTCGCCCAGGGCGTCCACCGGACGGACCAGCCGGTGAACGTCGAGTTCACCGACCAGGAGCGACGCATGGTCTGGGATGCCTCGAAGGTCAAGACTGCCTTTCAGAGCCTCGCGATCGGGAACCGCGGCCTGAAGGCCGTCACCGAGTCGACCGCAGTCACCCGGAAGGAGGGTGGCGACGAGCAAGAGCAGGGCCGAATGGGCGCAGCCTTCTCACGGGTGTTCGGCAAATGATGGGGGACAACCCGTTCCGGAGTGTCGATCCTGACCGGGACACGCTCGAGGCCGAGCGCCTGATTTCTTCTCACCAGCTCACCGAGCTGATGGTCCTCGGGAGCCTGTTTTTCATCGCGGGCTTCCTGCTCCTCGCGATCGGATCCTCGTTCGGTAACCCGGAGACGGTCGCCTGGGGCTACTTCGGTCTCTTCTGGAGCGTCGTGTTCTTCAGTCGTTTCCGGGCCGAGACTCACGACGGCTACTGTCGCGTTTTCTACCGGTGGCTCCCGCACCCGGTCGGCGCACGTACCGGCTACGAATTCCACAGCGAGCGATTCCTGCAGGATCATGACTGACGAGATTCCATCCGATTCCGACGATCTGGACGACGAGACGAAACGCGTCGTGAGCGAGGTCGACGAGACGCTGGACCGTATCGGGACAGAGTCCTCCGACGACGAGACCGGTGAATCAGAGGAGACGGACGACATCCCAGAAGGCGAACCGAACGTCCTCGAGGCTCACGCCGGGGAAGGGCGCACGTCGCGGATTCACAGTGCGTGGGCTCGCGTCCTCGGGTTCAGCGCGACGATCCTGTTGCTCCTCGTCTCGCCGGTGGTGGTCGTCGCGAACCGGATTCCCGGCCGGGTCCGTGTGTACAGGAAGTGCATCGACCTCGGGTTCAAAGGGCTCCAGAAAAAGACCGGGGCACACCTGATCGCGATGACGATCTACGGCGATCGCGAGATCGTCCCGCGACTCGCGGAGGTCGACGAGGAAGAGCAGGTGATCCGGACGAAAAACGGCGAGCAGTGGTCTTTGCCCGACGGACTACAGTCTTACACCCTCGGCGAGGCAAACGTCGTCTGGGGCGTCGCGGACGCCCACGAACTGGTGACCCCCGTCGGTGCGCGAACCGCGGAGAAACTCGACCTCAAAGACGCCGTCTACGTCCAGAACTTCAACCAGCGGGTGAAGGCCAATCAGCAGAAAGGCCACGAGCCAGCGGCCACCGCTGCAGGCGGACAGCAGGTCCGTGCCGACGGCGGCAACTACTCCGCGACCGGCCTGTTCGCCCGCTCGTTGAACCAGTGGAACGGCGAGCCCTTCGAGGACGTCTACATCAACTGGGCGAACTCGAACCCCGACGCCGAGGGGATGATCGTCAGCCTCGAGAAGCACTACGAACTCCAGCACAGTCAGGCGGGCAACGAGGAGATGAAAAAGCAGGAGGACCGCGGTCGCCTCGCTGAGGCCTTCGGCGACGACGCCCGGTCGAAGATCGTCTACCTGCTGCTCGGGGTTGCACTGACCCTTGGGATCATGCTCGCGCCGGAACTGATCGGCTCGATCGGCGGCGGTGACGGCGGTGGTTCGAGTATCCCGATGGCCGTCCAGCCGCTCCTGCTGGGGTGGTAACCATGGCGGCATCTGTGAACGATGGCCGGGATGACCGCCTCGAGGAGCGGCGACGGCAGCGGGAGGTTGCCCAGCAGCGTGCCGAACGCCGTGAGATCGAGCGTGAGCGCCGCGAACTGGCCGAGGAGGAAGGTGTTTCGCCGAGCGACGGGACGATCGTCACCGAGGATGGCGACGTCGAGGTCCATCCCGAGATCCAGGCCCGCCGTGAGCTGACCGAGCAGGTCGACGGTGTCGACCTCGATTACCGCGAGGACGTCGTCGTCCAGGATGACGAGGTTCGGCTCACCGAGGACGCAGAGGAACGCGTCGCACGCCACCGGATCGAGCGGATGCAGGACGAACTCGCTCACCCTGACGACGTGTACGTCCCGCTCGAGGGGAGTGCACCAGTTCTGGATATCTACCGGCAGGAACTCGAGAGCGGTCGGATCGAGAGCGTTTCGGAGGTCGACGCGACCCTCGAGGGCCGGGAAGCCGTCGGGAGCCCCGTCGAGGCACTCGAGCGAACCGATCCAGATCGCTTCGAGGAGTTCTGGGGCAACTCCCTGAACGTCGACGCCGAACAGCGCGTCGAGGAGGAACTCGAGGCGATCGAGCGTCGACGGCAGCTGGCCGAGGACGATCCTGTCGCCTTCCTCGAGGAAGTTCGTGAGCACGAAGATCGGTTCGTCGAACGAGCGACGCCGCTCGAGGAGAGCCTTCACGTCGGTGGCCAGCGACGGGACGCGGCTCGACAGCGCGAGGAAACGATCGCCGAGGAGATCGCCCGTGACCCTGCTATCCGGATCGACGACGTCGACGTACACGTCGATCCGACTGGCCGCTCTGGTCCCGATGTCGAACTTCGGAGCGACGCTCGAGAGCGGATCGCCGAAGAACAGGCACAGGCGCTTAGCGAGGAACACGATGCGACCGTTCCAGCGTCGGCAGTGGACGTCGACTTCGAGGACGGCGGTCAGCGTATACAGGTCGACGAGGACGCTGTCCACGAGCACCAGCTCGAGGAATTCCGCCGGGAACAGGTCGACGCCTACGGCGTTCAGCCCGCCGAACTCGAGCAGATCGAGACCGACGATGGCGTCGACTTCCGTCCTACGGAAGTCGTCGACCCGGATGACGTCGACGACGAGTTCCTGGACGATCTCCTCGCCGGGGCCGACGAGATCGAGGCCGACGACGTCGAGGCGATCGACTTCGGTGGCGACGAACCACGACTCGAGTTGACCGACGAGGCCCGGACTGCGATGGCACGGGACGACGAGATGTCGCAGTCGTTCCAGCAACCCATCGTCGGCGAGTTCGCCCAGCAGACGCTCGGCCCCGCCCTCTCACAGTTGCGCGGTGAGCCCGCGGCCACGCTCGAGGAAGAAGAACTCGAGGCGCTCCAGGAGGAAGCTGCTGAAGAGACTGGCCTCGAGCCCGAGCAGTTCGTCCCGACGTTCCAGCACGGGGCTCCCGGCGTTCGGCCAACGCAGGACGCACAGGAGGAACTCCTCCGGGAGCAGGTCGCCGACGAAGAGGACGTCGACCCAGACGACGTCACGGTCGAGACCGTCGACGGCGAACTCCGGGCGGAGATCGACGAGGGGCGTGCGACATGGGTCGGCCGAACGCTCGAGGGCTGGAGCGACAGCTGGCAGTCGGGTGCAGAACGCGCCGGTGACGCGGTTCGCGATCGCGTCCCCGGAGAGGTCGAGGTGACGCTCGCGACGACGCCGACGTTCGCCGGTGATCCGGTTCCGATCACGACCGAGGAAGCGCTCGGTGACATCGGTGGCGGGGCTGTCGAGACCGGCATCAGCGTACTGGATCCGGCGGGTCTCGCACTCACTGCGGGCGACACCGGTCGCTGGGCGATCGAGGAAAACGTCGACTGGCGACGAGCGCAGTTCGAGGCTGCCCAGGACCTCGCGACGATGGACTACGAGGATTTTCGTGACGATCCCGTCCACGGGGCTGCCCTCGGCCTCGAGGCCTCGACTGGTGCACAGCACGCGGGAGGTCGCGTTCGCTCGGGTGGCGAATACGCCTTCGAGACCGGTCTCGAGTGGACGGAGTCGACTCTCGAGTCGACCATCCGGGACGACGGCGACTTCCAGCCCCTCGAGGCCAGTGCGTCCGCCGGGGCCGCGATCGGTACCGGAGTCGGTGTTCCCGGGGCAGCGGTCCGCGGGACGAGGTTCCTCAGTGGACAGGCGGGACGTCGGCGATCGTTCGCCCGCGACGATCGCGGCCAGATGGAACTCACCATCCAGCGCGAGCGTCAGCGAGACCTCCCCGACGAGGCCTTCGAGCCCGCGGACCCGACAGCACCGACGCCCGAGGGCCGAGCGCCGCCTCGAGAGGCCTTTCCCAGTGACGAGGCCTACCAGCAGGCGCTTCGACGTCGTGAGGAGGAGATCCTTCGCGAACAGGTCGAGCAGGCTGGCCCACAGGTCGAGCCTGACGCAACGCCCGTCGAGCGAATCCGGCAGATGCGCGACGAGTTCGGCAGCTGGGACGAGTACCAGCGCGAACTCCAGCGGGCGCGCGAACTCGAGCAGCGCCAGCAGCTCGAACAACGCCAGCAACTCCAGCAGACCCAGCAGCAGGCCGACGTCCAGAGCCCGTATGGTGACCCCGGAGCGCTCGAGACGACGACCGCGGACGCCGTCGTCGGCCCTCCGGCCCAGCAGCGCACCGCAACGGTGTACGGCGATCCCGGAGCGGCTTCCGAGATAGTTGCGACGGACGAATATGTTGATCCCACGGGAGACCTCGAGCTGGACACTGCGTTCACGGATCCGACTGGTCAGGAGACGGCGACGGCAGTCGACACAGTAGCAGATGCGGAACTGGACCTCGAGGCTCCGTTCGCCGATCCGACTGTCGACGAGGACCTCACTGTGGACCCGACGACGGATCTCGAGACGACACTCGATCAGACGGTCACGCAGGCCGTCGGACTCGACACCACGCTCGCGACGGACCAGCCGACGGTGATGGATCAGGAGCTGACGACGACTGTCGACCAGCCCACTGCGACGCGGACACCCGTTCGACCGCCCACGCGACCAGCACCTCGTCGAACGCCGTTCCCGGAGTGGCCCGAGCAGGATCCAGAGCCTGCGGACACGGGAGGCGCATGGTTCGACATGGATGCGGCGGAGTTCGACGTCCCGATCGCGGAGGCCGAGGACCTTCCCGAGGGTCAGGCCATCTTCGGGGACGATGTAGAGGAATCCGGTGACCCGTGGGGGTGGTCCTGATGTTCTGGATCCTGCTGGCGGCCGCGATCGTCTTTCTCGCGGCAGCCGTCGCGATCTGGTTCTGGCTCCACCCGGTCCGGGAACTGGTCGCCGTTCTCGAGGACGTTGGGCCTGCGGAGTCGCCACTGGTCGGCTGGTTCACCGAGGCCGCCGAGTGGATGCCGTTCGTGGTACTGCTCTCGATCGTCGTCCTGCTGGTCGCGGGCGCGATCTACAACCGCTCGAGTGCTTACGGAGGGATCTGAATGTCCGTGTTGAGCCACCTGCGCCGGATCATCCTCGTGTTGATCGCGTTTCTGGCGCTGCTCGTTCTGGGGATAGTGATCGACGGCGTCACGGTTCCGATCATCGAACTCGGCGAGCAGTACGGGCTTTCCGAGGGGCCGTTCAGCACGCCGTTCCAGCTTGCCGTCGACATCCGCTACTTCCCGATCGCGATCATGCTGGTCGGGCTGTTCGTCTGGCTGCTGGTCGGCCCGATCGTCCGGACGCGTCGGGAAGAACAGCAACGGAGGGTTGGCCCGCCATGACGACCGAGGACCTCGAGCGCCTCCGGGACGAGACCTGTCTCGACGTCGAGATCGATCCAGAGCGTCCACCGGTAGCCACGCAACTCGAGGTGAGCGACGAATGAGGCGGACGACCGTGCTGGCGTTCGTTCTCGTGATCGTCTGCTGTGCAACCCTGAGTCCAGTCGTCGGGGCAGTCGAGACGAACACCGGTGAGATTGCCAACGAGGAGCCTGACCAGCTGGTCGAGCAGTTCGAGGAGAATAGGGACGTCCCGGACGGGTTTACGGTCCACTTCGAGCACTCTCTCGCGATCGAGCCGGACCAATGGACGGTGGATCTCGACGCTGAAGCCGAAACCGCCCTCGAGATCGATCAGGGACCGGTTACGACCTCCACATCAGTCGGGCAGGGAACGAGTGTCCTGTCGAACCCCTACTGGGGAGATTCTGACGAGTCTGAAACGTCGATCTCTCCGGAGAACAGTACCATCGAGGTCGGCACGTTCCACTACTACAGAGACGATCTCACCAGAGCGCCCCACGTTGCCGAGGACGTCGAGGAAGGCTACGTCGATCTCGTCCTCGAGGACAGTTCGGTGACCGTCAACTGGGAAGGCCACGACGGCGACACGTGGGAAACGGTCGCCACCGACGAGGTGTCCGAGAGCGGCGAGCACACGACCGATCTCTCGGCCCACGGCGACGAGTACGACGAGTGGCGCGTCGAAATCGACCTCGATCGCGACAGCGGGGCCGACGACTGGAACGCCGAGATCCTCGAGGACGGTGTCCGATTCGAGAACGAGGCTCCGCAACTCTCCAATGCGAGCCCCGACGACGAGTTCCTCTCCGAGTTCGCACCCACCCTCGAGATCGACGTTGACGACGCGCAGTTCGATACCGTTCAGGGCGATCAGGTCGACGTCGAATTCCGCGACGGTGACGACGAGCTGATCCACGAGGAGACGATCATCGAGGCAGACCGCGTCGTCGCGAACCCTGACTCGACGCTGACGGGTGAAAACGAATGGTACGTCGTGGCCACGGACGCCTACGGCGGGGAAACTGTCTCGGAGACGTTCACGTTCGAAGCTCCCGACGAGATCGAGATCCGCGACGAGCAGACTCAGGAGTTGATCGCCGATGACGACGCCGACGTCGAGGTCCGGTTCTTCGTCGAGGAAGACGGCGAAATCTCCGCAGACGAGGTCATCACCCGCGAGACCGACGACGGTACCGTCGACATGGGTGACCTGCCCGCCAATCAGGAATTCGTCGTCTTCGCCAGCGCCGAGGGGTACGAGGATCGCCGGATTATCGTCGAGAACATCTACCGACAGAACGCGGTCTACCTCCTCGACGAGGACGCCGACTCGGTGCTCAACGAGTTCGCCCTCGAGGACCGGACGGGCGACTTCGACAGTTCGGAGACCCGGATGTATATCGAGCGACCGCTTCCCGCTGGCGAGGACGAGGAGTACCAGGTGATCGCCGGCGACTACTTCGGTGCTCACGGCGAGTTCACCGCGATCCTCGAGCGCGGGGAGCGTTACCGGCTGACCGTCGAAAACACCGACGGCGACTCGCGCGTCCTCGGGTCACACACGCCCGAGACCGACGATATCCTGCCCCTCGAGGTCGGGAACGTTCCGCTCGATGTGGGAGAGGACGACGCCTGGACGATCGACGCCGGGATCGAAACCATCGAAGGGGAGCTCGGCGGCGACGTGATCGCAGTTCGATTCCTCGATCGCGGTGACAGCGTCGACCGGCTGGAGTATCGAATCTACGAACGTCACAACGAGAGCAACCTCCTGACCGAGACCGAGGTGACCGGTTCAACGAGACACCAGCAGCTGTATCGCCTCGACGCTGACGAGGTGGAACAGAACTGGCACCTCGAGTACGAGGTCATCGAGGACGATCCGACCGAGCCAGCGACCGGGACGATACCGATCGGCGGAGTCGGCCCGCTCGACTGGCCGATCGACGGCTCGTGGCTGGCGGCGTTCGCGCTGTTCGCGATCGTCGGCGTCGCGACGCTGTTCGGTGGCTCGATGTCCCGAACTGGTGCCGTCGTCACCGTCGTCGTCGCCTTCGGACTGACCGCCTTCGGTGCGATCGATATCCCGTACTCGATCCTGGTCTTCGCCGGGATGGTCGCGCTCGTGTTCAAGTTCGCCGACGCGGGGAGCCACCCGCAGGCCTACCCACCATAGTCATGAGATTGATGCCAGTCCTCGTCTTCGCGATCGCGGTCGCACTGTCGATCAGCGCGTTCCAGCTCTCGGGCGTCGCCGACGAGCTGGGACACAGCCCCGAGACCGACATCGACGAACAGTTCGACACGGCAGCCGAGGAAACCACGGACGGCGAGTTCGACCCTGACGAGGGAGGTGGCGACAGCCTCCTCGGGTCGACCATCCAGGCCGTCAACACCGTCACCTCGATCGGGAGCGTGCTGATCTACCTCCCGTCGACACTCGAGGCGCTCGGGTTTCCCGGCTGGTTCGCAACGCTCTTCGGCCGGGTGTCACAGTTGATCCTGGCGCTCGGCTTCGCACAGCTGATCCGGGGGTTCGTCATCCAATGATTCCACTCGAGATCGGTCCGGAACTCGATCCGCAGGTGTTCGCCGAGGGTCCCGGCGCGTGGCTCGAGCTGGTGCTCGAGATCTACGGCGGTTTCGCCGGCGAGGCCGTGGTCGGGCTATTGCTCGGCGTCGGCCTGATGGTGGCGCTGTACGTCCACTCCGGCGATATGGCGTTGCCGACGGTGGTGTTGCTGTTGATCTCGCCGGTGCTTTACGGTGTGCTGCCGGGCGACTACCAGCAGATCGCCGTGGTGTTCATCATCCTCGGCGGAGTCAGTGCCACGTTCACGCTGCTCTGGAGGTACGTGGTATGATCCGCCGGTTCGTGCGGTTCGTCTGTCTGCTCGGGACACTCCTCCTCGTGCCTGCAATCGTCGCCCACGAAGCGACTCACTACGTGTTCGCGAAACCCGTCGCGGAGGACGTCCGGCTCGAGGTCTGGCCTGTACCGGCCGTCGCGGTTGTCTGGTGTGCAGACGCACCCCGGTGGCGTTGCCGCCTCGCGAAGCTCGCTCCCACGACCGTCGGAGTGACCATGGCACCGCTGGTTGGGAGTTGGCTCGTCTTGGAAACATCGGTGCATTGGACGGTGGCGGTGCTTCTGGTGGGGTACTGGACCGTTTACACGATCCCAAGTGCTGGTGACCTTACAGTTCCGGAGTGAGCCAGACGACTGTTCCAGTCCAGCACCACTCCAACCAGTTCGAGATTATCGAGACTGGGGCAAATTATTTGAGTCTCAACCCGTCACTAGTACCTGATGGACACACCGCCGGACGACTGGACCGATCACACCAGTGGACGCGAACGCGTTCGGCTGGTGGTCGACACGCTCGAGGAGCCAGCGACGGTCAACAGCATCGCCGAGCGCGCGGCTGTCGCGTGGGAAACCGCAGACAAGGAACTGTCTCGGCTCGAGGCGGAGAACACCGTTCGAAAGCGAGAGGATGGCCGATACGAGGTGAATCCAGTTCGGCAGTTCCTCGATCAGATCGTTCGCCTGATCGAAACCCACTCGCGAGCCGAACTCGAGTCGCAGCTACAGGAATATCAGGAGGAAGTCGAGTCGCTGGAGTCGGAGTACGACGTCGCCTCGGCCCAGAATCTCCGTGAACTACTGACCGACGATGACGTTTCAGCCGACGAGATCCGGGAGATCCGTAACGTCAGCGACACCTGGGGAGCACTCGAACTCGAGATTCGATTACTGAAAAACGCCCTCCAGCTGTACGACGATCTCTCACAGCTATCGCAGTCGAACGGAGACACGCCGATTACCGTATGACCGATCCGTTCTCCTCCCTTTCAGGTGGTTTCTATTCCGATATTCCTCGTTAACTGGATGCGACCCGGGATGCGGGCTCTCCATCGAGTCCACCTCACACAGGCGCTCCAGAACGACGACCGATTCGAGACGGTACGGTTTCGACTCGCGGGACCGCGGGAGCGAGGATCCTACCGCGTCGTCGGATCGACGCGAACGAACTGGATTCTCGAGGACCCTGACTATCCGGCGACTGATGCGCGTCTCGAGGTCGGATTTACCGACTCACCGGAAGATACCGACTACTGGTACTGGATGAACTGGATCGAACCAGAGCGCTCGTTTATGCTCGGGTGGCACCGGGACGACGATCATCCCGACCTCGGTCCGACACACCTCCAGATAACTCAGGGTGGCTCGGTCGTCGATCGGATGTCTGTCGACCCCATCGACGAACATCCCGGCGCGATCTTTTATCGGCGCTTAGAACAGCTTCCCAACGTTCTGACCCGGGTGATCTGGGACGGTGACGATCTCGTTGGCTTTGATACGTGATCTCCCAGCCTCACTCGAGCTGGTGCTCGAGATCTACGGCGGCTTCGCCGGCGAGGCAGTGGCGGGCTGTTGCCCGGCGTCGGCCTGACCGTGGCACCGTTAGTGGGGAGTTGGCTCGTCGTGGTGATACCGAACCAGTGGACAGTTCCGTTGCTCTTGACAGGATACTGGATCGCATATGCGATTCCAAGTGTCGGTTACCTCAAAGCACCCAAACAGGTCGCTTTGTGAAGTACTGAGACTGTTTCTTCCGAATAGACACTTAGGAGTCTACAACAGAGATGGTTCTCCCTCTCTGAGATAGATATCTCATTAGTAATTTCTGAGGGTCTATCTATTGGAATGCGGACCAGTCCTCTCAAATCACGAAAGGGATTTATATTCCGTTTGCCTATTTTGAGACGATATGGTCAAAGAGAGTCACTTCCGGGTTGTATCACACCTCATAGAAGAGGGTGAATCGGAAGTGAGTATCAGCACGCTCGCTGATCAACTCGACTGGAGCCCTGGCCACGCTTCACGCATCGTCTCCGAACTAGAAGCGTACGGGTACGTCCAGACCAACCAGAGCGGTCGGCAAAAGCTGGTCTCGCTTACGGATATCGAACCGATCGAGCAACTCGAGGGGCTCCTCGCCGAATACAGCCATATGGATTTCTCCGGCCTCATCGCCGGTTCTGGGTTACAGGTTCTCTATTATCTCGATCACGGACGGACTGCGACCGAGTTGGCCGAGCGGAGTGGTGTTAGCCAGGCAACGGTGTACCGTCGCCTGGATGACCTCCAGCGCGTTGGCGTCGTCGGGAAATCGAAGTCTCGGTATCGTCTCAACGATCCGTTTACAGTACTGGTCTCGATAGCCAGAGGGCTGTTCCACCAGAAACACCGGCGCGAAGTAGAGAAATATGCGACTGGACTCAATTTCATCTGGGAAACACACGACGAGTATCTCTTCGCGTGCGACTCCGACGTTAGCGCTGATGGGTTTCATCTGACTGGGCCAGCACTGTTCGGTGAGTTCGGCGTTCCACTTCTCACCCGTGATCGACGACATTACTTCCGAACGAATCGGCTCTCGGAAATCACCCCCGCAGAGTTAGTCTGCCAGACGCTGCTCATCGATGATGACTCGCGATATCGAACGTATTGTCTGTTGCTGATCCAAAAACAGGAACTCGATCGAACTGTACTCCGAGAGCGCGCTGAACACTACGTATCCGAGGCGACAATCGATCTATACGCTATTATCGACGAACTCATCGAATTTCTGGAGTCAGAGGGCACTAACACGGCTGAGCAACTGCCCGACTGGGAAGACTTCAAACAAACAGCCAGAGAGTATGAGGTTACTGTATGAGTTCTCGTGAACGATTCGGCCGTGACTATATCGAGGCCGAACTCCGGCGGATCGCAGCTCATCTCCAGACTGACGTCGAGGCGTATCTCATCGGCGGTGGCGCGATGTCTCTCCACGAGCCGTCTCTCAAGGACACGACCAAAGATATCGATCTCGTTGTCGTGGACGAAGCGGCTCTCGGCCGCCTGATGGGGGCACTCGACGACCTCGGGTACGAGGAAGTCTCCGATCTCGGTGCCGAGTACGATCGGCTGGGCGCACGCCACTGCGTACGAAACGACGCTGGCTGTCAGTTCGATGTTTTCTATCGACAGATCGCCGATAAGCTGTTTTTCAGCGATGGGATGCAAGCGCGAAGCAAACCATTTCTCTCGGAGGAGGATTTCTCGGTCGGCCTCGTCTCATTCGAGGACATCTTTCTTTTCAAAGCCGTCGCAGAGCGCCCAGACGATATCGGCGACATGGCCACGCTCGTTCAGACGGATCTCGACTTCGACGTCATCGAATCCGAGCTCGAACGCCAGGTAAAGCTCCTTGGTGGGGAGTTCTTCGTCACGGTGGTCTCCGAATCCCTGGAGCGACTCGACGAAAATGAGGGAATCCAAACGCCACTCGATGACGCCGTTCATGAGTACTATCTGCGGTATATGAAGGGTCACGAACTCCGAATGCAGTTAGAAGAGGACACTCCGAAGTCTGTGAGCGAACTGGCCACGGAGTTGAGCGTTTCTGACGAGGAGGTCGAACGTCGATATGCGTACCTCGAACAGTACGGGTTTGCTGAACGAACGTCCGAGGGAATTCGCGATACAGGAAAGCACGACGAATTCACGCGATCGTAAATAGACCCTGCTGCGACGGTTGAACCTTCTGCAAAATTGTGAGTTAGTGGCTCTGTTGTTGATTACAGCAAAAACAGGGTTATAATAATCGAATTGCCAGACGCTGGCCGCTCTGGAATACCATTTTACCGTCGTCGAGCAATATCGATGTATGAGCGCCACTGAGCACTGGTATACCCTTCTCGAAGAACTCGAGTCGCTTCCACCGGACGTGACGCTACTCACACCGCTATCTCACAGCTCGTTCCAGATTAGCGACGTTCAGGAACACCGGGTCGTGATCGAGTTCGACGACCGAGACGAGAAGCGACCGTTGCAACGAGAACAGTTCGAGACGCTCTTTCGGCGAATTCGAGACGAAAACGGCCGCTTCGACCTCGAGCGGTTGCCACCGGATGGGGATCCATATCCAGCGGTGGTGAGTCTCCACCCACACTACGAGATCGACGAAGAGGCAGGGGCGATCCTCGAGACCGACGATCCCTCCTCGAGTCACGTCCTCGACGACACCGGATCAGCTGATGCACACGAGCCCCGAACCGAGCCAGAGCTGGACATTTACGCAGACGCGCTCTTGCTCGTCGATACACTCGAGCGCCACGACGTCACCGCGATGGAGGACCTCGAGACCGGGACACTCGTGACGCTCTACACGCTACTCTCGGACGTCCAGCGCAACGCAAACGATCTCCGCACGGACGTTTCAGACGTCTTGTTGAACCGGCTCCATCACGACCGCCCAGTCAGTGGGCCGTTCGGGTCTGTCCAGCGGACGACTCGGCGAAACCGTTCGCTCAAAGACGAAGACGAGGTATTCGACGCCCTAGAGGAAGCCGGAATTGACCGCGAGCGCGTGCTGGGACTCGACCGCTCGAAAGTCGACGACGCACTCGAGGTCACGGATCTCTCCGAGTCAGCAGTATACGAGATCGAGGACCGGGATTACGTTCGCAAGGCCGACGTCGACGAAGACGTCAAAGAATCCCGTCTTCAGGGGCTCAAGGAACAACTCGCTGCGACTGGGGGTGAAGACGCTGAAACGCTTCGCCGGGAAATCGATGCGCTCGAAGAGCGGATTAACGACCTCACGAGTTTTCAGACTGGTGCTGATGTCGACGATTGATACTGGAAGCGTGGCAAGTATAGGTTATATAGTGATCAAAACCAATATTAATTGACAGCTAGCAATTAAGGTATGGAGAACATTATCATTCCAGTACTTCGGTTCTTAATGTCGCTTGTCGTTCTCTTCGGATTCATCACTGTTGGCTCGTTATTAGGTACAACGCTGGCTCTCCGATGGTATCATGAAGACGAGCAACCGGGCATGTCTGCAGCAGTTGATATTCTTCGCAGCCTCATTTGAACTACTCAATATGCATTCTGGATGTTCTCGTTTCGTTGCTACGGTCACAGTGTCCGACTCTTCCCCCAAAGTCGGACACCGACCCCGTCGATCGGCTCCGATCGAGATGGGGTGACCACCGAAACAGCTACGATTCCCCCTCGAAACTGGCCGGGTAGCCCGCTTCCCGGACATGAATCTCCAGCAGCACGAGAACCGCGACGACATGAAGGTCTGGCTCAGTCAGTCCGAAGTGGAACAGTTACTCGAGACGGCCGACGGAACCCAGCAACGAATCGCGTTTGCCCTCGGTGCTCGCTGTGGCCTTCGGTCCCACGAGGTCCTCGAGGTCGCTCCCGAGGACGTCGTCGACACCAATGCCGGTACCATGATTCGCGTATGGCACGGCAAAGGAGACAAGATGCGAGAGACGCCCGTGCCTCGAGATCTCGCGACGACGATCCGGACCGTTGACGACGTTCGCGACGCTCCTTCGAGCGCGCCGCTGATCGAGATCTCGAGCACACGCTCGTTGCGCCGTTGGCTTCGATCGGCCGTCGACCAGCTGCACGAGCAGACCGGAGACATCGGCTGGAGTCACCTCGGGTTTCACGACCTGCGGCGGACCTGGGCGACGGCACTGGCTTCAGCTGACGTGGATCCGTTGCTCGTCTGTGACTGGGGTGGCTGGAACGATCTCGAGACGTTCCTCAAGCATTACAAGGGTAGTTTCTCACCCGAAGCACAGAAACGAGAGCGGGAAAAGATTCCCTGGCTTTGACCGGACGTTGCCAGAATCGTTCCTGAATCAGGTGTACGTATCGTCGAACTCGTTGAGCGTTGTGGCGGCAGTATCAGACCGGTCAGTATCTCGCGTAACTACCGCGACGATGATGTTCGGATAGAAAATAGCTTCACTACGCTAGCGAACGTTTCGCACCGCTTCGATAGAATCGACCCCGACGGCCAACTCTTTGAGCGCGTTACCTAGCGGGGCCTCCTCGTTGTTGTCGGGATCATCACCGATGAACTGGTGAAGTCGTCGATGGTGAGGCTCATTCCCGAGCATACAGGTGCTGGTTGCAAAACCCTGTGAGGATGTTCACGTCAATAGCCGCGAAGGCATGGATCCTGGCATGATCCTGCTTTTCGCTCCACAGGGGCATTTCCAAGGGTGTTAGCGGTAACCCCCTATAGTGTAGGGTCTTAAAATCTTTCGTCCAGCGGTCAACTGACTGCCACGAGCTTCTGTACGGAAAGCAGTCGAAAAACCGCCTGATGCGAGTAGCCGATCCACTCGCCCACCTGTTGGTACGAGAGACCCAGATGGTACAGAAACGCCGTTTCAACCGCTGTTCGATCGGTGTATCTTCTCGGGGTACCCTCTTTGATCGCGTTCCCGTTCGACTAGCTGGTCGAGCATTAGACTTCACCAACACCCCATCCGTTCTAGTTTAACAGGTCGGGGTATCCAGAGACGCCAAGCTAGAATCGTCAGTAACTAGGAATGTGAGAATCCGGTGGGAAGTGTGTACAAACCACCGGATTCAGTAGTTGTGAACCGAATTCAAAGAGCGTTTCCATCCGATGAGTTGCGCGAGCGTGCTCGCGCAACGAATCTTATCCAGCGAGAGCGGAAACTCGACGTCGTCGCGTTGTTTTACACGCTCTCCCTCGGCTTTGCCGCTGGTTCTGATCGATCCATTCAGGCGTTTCTCGAACGCTACGTCGAGATGGCTGACTGCGACGAACTCTCGTATGCGACGTTTCACGGCTGGTTCAAACCAGGGTTCGTCGCACTCCTTCGAGAGATTCTCGATGAGGCCATCGAGAATCTCGACACCGGCCAAACCGAGCTGAGCGGACGTCTCGAACGATTTCGAGACGTCCTCATCGTCGACGCGACGATCATCTCGCTCTACCAAGACGCCAAAGATGTCTACGCACTCGATGATGACCGAGCCGGGGCGAAACTCCATCTCACCGAATCGCTCTCAACGGGACTTCCAACGCGATTTCGGACGACCGACGCGAGCACCCATGAACGGAGCCAGCTACCCACCGGCGAGTGGGTAGCTGGCGCCCTCATTCTGTTCGATCTCGGCTACTACGATTTCTGGCTGTTCGACCGCATTGACGCCAATGATGGCTGGTTCGTCTCTCGCGTCAAAGAAAACGCAGACTTCGAAATCGTCGAAGAACTCCGGACGTGGCGAGGGAACAGCATTCCGCTAGAAGGCCAGTCGCTGCAGGCCGTCCTCGACGACCTGAAGCGACAGGAAATTGACGTACAGATCACGCTCTCGTTCGACCGCAAACGAGGGTCGGGCGCCAGCGCGACCCGAACCTTCCGATTAGTCGGCGTTCGCAACGATGACAGCGGCGAGTATCATCTGTACCTGACGAATCTGGAGAGAGACGACTACCGCGCGCCCGATATCGCACAGCTCTATCGGGCGCGCTGGGAGATCGAACTGCTGTTCAAAGAACTCAAATCACGGTTCGGTCTGGACGAGATCAACACGACCGACGCCTACATCATCGAGGCGCTGATCATCATGGCAGCACTCTCGCTGCTGATGAGCCGGGTTATCGTCGACGAACTCCAGAAACTGGACGCAAAGCAGCGAGACTGCGCCGACGACGCCGCGGCGTCGTCGACGCGGCTTCCTCGACGACGATGTTCACACGCTGTCGAACGCCACGCTCATCTGATCCAGTTGTACCTGATGTTGGATCTGGGGTACGAGCTACCGGATCTCGATTCGTTGTTGCTGTGGTCGTCACGAGATCCAAATCCACACCGTCCGAGGTTACGTGAACAGGTGGAGTCAGGCGAGTTCTGGTAACGAACTCGCCTGACGAGACGGGCTGGATCGCCCAGGCTGGTCAGCGACGGCTCTGGAACGGCGGCGCACTCACGACTGCGAGTGCGCCGCCTTCGACGGGAGACATGACCAAGAACCGGCTGGTTTGCTTGAGCAGCAGCTATCTCGGTATGATTGCGGTGAGACTCGACGCATTTTCGGCGTGATCACCGTCTCAGTTAGTCGCTAAGCTAGAACGGATGATGAGCCGGGTTATCGTCGACGAACTCCAGAAACTGGACGCAAAGCAGCGAGACTGCGCCGACGACGCCGCGGCGTCGTCGACGCGGCTTCCTCGACGACGATGTTCACACGCTGTCGAACGCCACGCTCATCTGATCCAGTTGTACCTGATGTTGGATCTGGGGTACGAGCTACCGGATCTCGATTCGTTGTTGCTGTGGTCGTCACGAGATCCAAATCCACACCGTCCGAGGTTACGTGAACAGGTGGAGTCAGGCGAGTTCTGGTAACGAACTCGCCTGACGAGACGGGCTGGATCGCCCAGGCTGGTCAGCGACGGCTCTGGAACGGCGGCGCACTCACGACTGCGAGTGCGCCGCCTTCGACGGGAGACATGACCAAGAACCGGCTGGTTTGCTTGAGCAGCAGCTATCTCGGTATGATTGCGGTGAGACTCGACGCATTTTCGGCGTGATCACCGTCTCAGTTAGTCGCTAAGCTAGAACGGATGATGAGCCGGGTTATCGTCGACGAACTCCAGAAACTGGACGCAAAGCAGCGAGACTGCGCCGACGACGCCGCGGCGTCGTCGACGCGGCTTCCTCGACGACGATGTTCACACGCTGTCGAACGCCACGCTCATCTGATCCAGTTGTACCTGATGTTGGATCTGGGGTACGAGCTACCGGATCTCGATTCGTTGTTGCTGTGGTCGTCACGAGATCCAAATCCACACCGTCCGAGGTTACGTGAACAGGTGGAGTCAGGCGAGTTCTGGTAACGAACTCGCCTGACGAGACGGGCTGGATCGCCCAGGCTGGTCAGCGACGGCTCTGGAACGGCGGCGCACTCACGACTGCGAGTGCGCCGCCTTCGACGGGAGACATGACCAAGAACCGGCTGGTTTGCTTGAGCAGCAGCTATCTCGGTATGATTGCGGTGAGACTCGACGCATTTTCGGCGTGATCACCGTCTCAGTTAGTCGCTAAGCTAGAACGGATGCCGATATGGGGATGCTGTAACTGGAGATGCCGAAATAAATCTTGAAATAAACTACATTAGTGGTGGTCAGTTTAACACTGTAACTGCTGAGCTAGAAACGCCAACTGGTCGAGATGAAGGATACAATGAATCCACTGCACAATTCTATTTCCCATCAGACATTGGTACGATAATGGCTTGGGGGGAGATCTACGTTGAGGCGTCCTCCGGTGGTGGCGGTTCAAGCGTTGATTATTATACAGGAGGTAGGGGCCTAGATCTTCAGACTATTAGCTATGAATCTCTAGACTAAATATAATCTGATTTATATATTAATTCTATATCTGATCCTATCGTATAAATAAACAATAACTCCAAATAAAAGGACGCTACCAACTAATCCAACCAGTAAGTAAAAAAGCCACAAGTTGGTTGAAAAGTAGAACCAGAGTGCAAATATAATAATCGCTATTACAATTAGTTTTACAATAGTGTCAATTAACCTAAATCCCATGCCTTCCCTACGCGCCATCGTAACAAGAATCTTGTGGGTGAGAATACGAATACATAAAACTCATTTTTAACCCCTATTTAGCAATAGCAAAGGGAGATCACTTCCCCGTATTTCTTCGGACAACCATTGTTTCACGTGCATCCTGTTGAGCCCTGGTTCTTTGTTGAGCGGGCCGTCAGGCCCGCGTGTACCCTTACGGTACACGCCGTACAGCCCCACCCAGCGCCTGGGTGGTAATCTATGCGATCGTTCTTTTTTCAACGGTAGCGTCGACGATTTGTGAGCAGTCGTTTCCGGCATCACCTTGTGCGGAGTACAGGGTGATAGCATCGAACTCAAAGTGAATATTATATAACACCGTCGGAATGGGATAAATAATGATTCTGGAGGAAAAATTGGTCGAGGACCGGTTCCTCACACCGTGGTGGGAAGCCGATCCATGCCCTGATGACTGTCTCTGCCATGCCTCCTCACAGAGTGAAATCAGCAGAATGGTTGGAAAAACACGAGATAACCCGTATTTCAACCACGCTGTCTACGTTCTCGAGTGTCGCCATAGACCAGAGAAGAGCGCCAAGTTGCTCGCGATCAATGCGCTCGACGTCAAGAGCGTTCCAGGGTGGGTTATCGGTGCGGCCCGGAGTGAACGACTACTCTACGTCGGCCTATCAAAGCGACCAGTAACGCGAATATGGCACCACGCAACAGCACGGGGAGCGAATTTCACGAAGGTGTTTCCACCGGTCCGTCTTCTGGATATTGACTGGCACCCAACCCTGGCAGATAGCTATCGTGAAGAACCAAAGAAGGCCCAGCACCTTCGAAAACATCTGGACAAGGCATTTGTCTCGCAGCCGGGTTGACGGGGTGAATCTTACCGTAGGGATGTTGAGGGTGGTTAATCCCCCAGCGTGATAGGGGAAACCGGAGGGTTTCAGCTGTTTTACCGCTGGGTATCGGCCAAACCGACCAGCCACTACGCGCGGCGAGCGTTCTGCGAGCCGCGCAATTGGTACTGCCGCCTACGGGCAACTACCGTAGGCCCCCTGGGGGAGAAAGGAAACTACCGGAACCGTTGAAACGCCAGAATTGGGCCACTAGGGTAGCGAAAGAAGCCAATACTGGCCTCACAACGACTCGAGCAACAGGTCGAGATTTTCGCGATCGTCGCTCGAGACGGCGTCCTGATCGCCAACGAAGTAGCTGAAAGATGAAATTTCGCGTGCGCCCGTGGTTTTCTCCAGCCATTCCGGCGTAAAAAAGTCAGAAACGAGAGTGTCGCCACTACGGACCGGCTGGCCCGTGGGCCTCTCGGCCCGCTATCCGTGCGGTATCAGCCACCGATGGGCTGACACGCGCACCTTGACGTCTCGGGCCGGAATGTCTCCACGTTCGATAAATCGACCGACGTCCTCGCGACAGTACTTCAGGAGGTCGACGCGCTGCCATTCGTCCTCGAGGTCACTATCGTCGCGATCATCCTGATCGAGGTCGTCGGCAGCGTTCCTATCCTCGGTGGCCTCGTCGACGGCGTCGTCACCCTCTTCCTGTTGCTGTCGTTTCTCACGGAGACGGCGACGCCGTTCTCGACGTTCGTCAGCTCGCTTCTCGATCGCCCGCGGATCGGCGTCGTCCGGGAAGCGTGCCTCGAGTTCGTCGAGGACGTTCAGCCGCAACTCCTCGTTGTCGAACGCGATGATCCGGGGCATCGCAAGTCGCAGGAGGACGTCCTGGTCGACGAACTCGGCGACGATCTCCTGGACACGGTCTTTCGACAGACCAGTGACGGCAGCGAGTTCGTCGTAACTCGCACCGTTACGATCGGCGACGGTCCAGACGATGTCGAGCTTCGACGACGTCTGTGCCGCACGGACGACGTCGGTCATTTTCATCAGCCGTACCTCGTTCGCCTCCTGAACGGCGTGACGCCATCCTTCCGGGAGGTAGAAGTCGAGCATCGGCCGGTCGCGCGGTTTGTAGTAGTCGTCTTCCTTGAGATCACCGAGGTTCAGGTTCGAGCGAACGGCGAACGTATCGACGAGCTGGCGGAGGACCGACCGGATCATCGGCCAGTCGTCTGCGTGCGGGAGTTCGTCCCCGGAGCCAGCGAGGAACGCCTCGAGTTTTGGCTCCTGCAGGCGTTTGTCTGCGGGGTTTCCGTTGATCCGATAGACCTTGACCCCGAATTTCGCGTCATCGAGTGGTTCGGGGATCGCGATCCCGAGTTTCTCCCACCGATCGCTCACGACGTACTCCTCAACGTGACGGCCTTTCCGCATCTTCCCGCTAGAGTGGACGTCGCCTCCACCACCGTACTCAAGGAGGCTCTTCGCCTCCTGCAGCCGGTGGACGGCAGTCTGCATCTTTGACTTCGTGAATCGGTGGTGGACTTCACCTTTCCAGGCCTTCCAAGAGCCACGGTTCATCGTTTCCCACGCCGGTCGCTCGATATCGAGCGCGCCAGCGACCAGATTCATCACTTCGACCGTTCGGGTGAACGACTCTCGAGAACCCGCATAGGTCGTCTGCGTCTTGAACTTCGTCCCTTCCCCGTGCTGGCAGACCATCGGATCACCGCTCGGGAGGACGAGATCGGAGTTTTGTGGCTGGATCCAGCACTGGAACGACGTCGGCGCGCGGAGGTTCGCGTCGATTTCGTCGGCGAGTTTTCCAGAGTCCTCGTCGTAGCGCATCACCTGAACGCTGTACTCGTAGTACTGGCCCACGAGTTCACCGTCCTGTGCGTCTCGTCCGACCATCCACCCCTTCGATTTGAGTACCAGATGGGCCGGATAGTCGTCGTGGAGCCAGTCGAACAGCTGGTGGACGTCCTCGACGAGTACGTACGGTTCTGCATCGCGATCGCCGACGAAATCACCCCAGCCGCGCCAGATACGGGTATAAAACATCTCTTCGTGCGGCCCGTCCGCTTTGTCCTCGAGGACGACCTCGACACCGTGACCGTGATCGATCGGATCGGGGTAGTCGTGGAGCGTATGACCGGTGACGAGGTTCTCGTGATCTTCGTCACCCACTGCAGGAAGCGTCGCCTGTGGCCTGTCGAGTGCTCCAGCGACGTTTCGAGGGGGTGCCTCAGCAGCCATCGACGGTCACCTCCACACCGTCGACGACCGGCGAGGGAACGGCGATCGTGACGTCGTCCCTGAGCAGACCGACCGAGACGTAGTTCTCCGGCGCGTGTTCGGCTGGAGCAACGACGGCCATCTCCGCGCGACGACAGTCACACCGCCAGCCAAACACCGGAACTGGATCCTGATCCAGATCGGCGTCGATCATCGACGCGGGAACTGATGGGGTCCCGACCGTATCGGAAAGATCCTTCCCACAGGCGGGACAGAACGCTGTATCGAGGTATTTATCGTAATTCGCAGAAACGACTATCGTACGGTTCCCACGAAGCCCATCAGCGGTTTGTCGAACCGTCATTCACGATCACCGGCCTCAGACCCGGTGATCACTGGTCCTTCATCCGACGCGAGTGCCCAGTATACGACCGTCGTGGTCCGGGTCTCGACGTCGTAGAGCCGATTCGCGCGAACGAACGGCTCAGTCACGGGACTCACCTCCGTCGGTCGCGAACTGCTCGAGATCGGTCAGCGTCGAACCGCCCTCGACGTCGAGCTCCTCGTCGACCGGGATCGTCGATGGGTCCGGATGGTGGACGACCTCCGCGTCCCCAAGGTGAGCGATGACGGCGTTCGCGAGCAGCCGCCGGTGACACCATCTGCAGTCTTTCTCCCAGCAGACGAGCCAGATGTCCCGCTCTCGAGCACGATCGACCAGCTCGTCGATCACTGCCCGCTGTTCCGGCTGCTCGAGGTGTTCGTGGTACCGTCGCTCGAAATCGACGGAGTTCCACGCGACTGCCGACGGATTCGGTTCACCGTTGGTCTCGGCGGCGTCCTCGACCGTTCTGTAGGCGTCCAGCAGGTCCGAAGGTGGTGCGACGGCCGGGATGTTCCGGTCGGTGACGCGCTCGACGAAGTCCTTCGGATAGCGAACGACGCCGAAGACGTCGGCTGATTCGGACGGATCAAACTGACTGATGCCGCCGAAGTACGTCGTGTGGACCGTCGTCGACGATCCGCAGTCTCCTCGAGCGCGTTCAGATCGATCAGCACCGCTCGATGGAGTGCTGCGTTCAGTCACACTCACCACCCCGAAGATCCCGCTCGACCTCGAGACCGTCATTGGACTCGACGATCGTCGCCCGGAAGAACACCTCCTCGAGGGTCCCGTCAGCCATCGACCTCACCTCCGTCGTCGCCGGCTACTGACGATGGCACCTCGAATCCGCAGTTGAACCGCGACGGATCCGTGATCGGGTCGGGAAGGTCGACGACTTTCCCCGCAGCACTCCCGTTGCTCAGGCGTTCGTAAGTATCACACTCGGTGCAGCGGTGAGCGACGTCGTTGTCGTCGCCGTAGCTTCGCCTGAACTGGAGCGTGACGTGGGACTCGCAGGTTCGACAGCGAGAGGGGTCCTGCGACTCGAACTCGAGCCGCATCATGCCGCGACACCTCCCGAACTTGCAACGGCTTCGAACCTGAGGTTCGGATCGCTACTCGACCCAGAAGCCTCGAGAATAACGGTACCAGAAGGTAGACGCTTTGAACCTGAAGATTCAAGCCAAGGGCCGGATTTGAACCGGCGGTAGGCGGCTCTGCAGGCCGCTGCGTTCGGCCGGACTCTGCCACCTTGGCGCACCTCATCGTAGTCGCGTCGCGCGCATAACGGTTACGGTCCCCGGTTCACCCGACACGCTCCTCGAGCACCCGTTTTGCAGTCTCGAGATCCTGATCGGTTGCCTCGACGTGTGCACGCCACCCCTCGTCAGTGACGCCCGCCCACCGCTGGGCCAGGTGGACCCACTGGCACCGACCACCCTCGAGGGCGAACAGCCGCGATCGCGAGCGCTCGACGTTGCCATCCCCGGCGACGACCTCGACATCGATCACCCCCCACACTGCGATCGACCACCTGCTCGATCGTGAACTCGTCGCCCGCCGGTCCGGTTCCGCGGCACACGCCGTCGTCACACACGACCGACACTACCCAGTTCGGAACCAGCGCGGGAAACTCGAGCGGGTTCGTCAACATCGACCACACGTCGTCGAACTCGAGGTCGAACCTCACTGTGGAGATATGCGTCTCTGACTCGTTCGATAGTGCTGTCATAGCGACAAGATATCTCACTCGAACGATGAGTCTATCGGAGAGAACGGGATTCGCGACGCTATCGCTCGCTGTCCGAACTGAAAATGGCCCACACAGCGTGTGCTGTGTGGGCCTGTGAATGAAGTATGAGGAGTCGGCGGCGAATCGACGTTCCCAGAGGGTCTCCCACTCCAGTAGTTGCCGATACGCAGGCGGGCTTATCTTCCGTGTTCGGAACGGGTACGGGAGGTACCCCGCCGCTCTGGCCGCCGTAACGCCGATTCACGGATTCGAACCGTGATGATACCAGTATCGGTCGTCCGGTGGTACGACATGCTGCGTACTCAGAAACCGCGTCTACGTGTAGTCCAGTTTGCGTCTGGACCCGTTCTCGGGTCCGATCCAGATGCGTTGTAGTATGAGTGTGTGGCTCGATCGGTTAGTGCTCGCGGGCTCAACACCTCGTTGCCTCGGTGCGTACACCCCGAGTCTATCGAACTCGTCTTCTACGAGTGATCTCGGTGGTTCCTCTTTTCCAGGTGGGTTTCCGGCTTAGATGCGTTCAGCCGTTACCCCGTGGTGCGTGGCTGCCCGGCACGTGCTCTCTCGAACAACCGGTACACCAGTGGCACCCATTCGTAGTTCCTCTCGTACTATACGAACGTTCCCGTCAGGAACCATAACACCCCCAATAGATAGCAGCCGACCTGTCTCACGACGGTCTAAACCCAGCTCACGACCTCCTTTAATAGGCGAACAACCTCACCCTTGCCCGCTGCTGCACGGGCAGGATGGAGGGAACCGACATCGAGGTAGCAAGCCACCCGGTCGATATGTGCTCTTGCGGGTGACGACTCTGTTATCCCTAAGGTAGCTTTTCTGTCAGCAATTGGCCGCATCAAGCAGCCTAATTGGTTCGCTAGACCACGCTCTCGCGTCAGCGACGGTTGTTGTGCCCGTCACTGTCAGGCTTCCGTTTGCTCTTGCGCTCTTCCTCGGGTCTCCGACCCGAGTGAGGAAACCTTGGGGCGCGCTCGATATCTTTTCAAGCGCGTACCGCCCCAGTCAAACTGCCCGGCTACCGGTGTCCTCCGCCAGGAGTGAGAGTCGCAGTCACTATCGGGTAGTATTTCAGTGGTGGCTCGGTGGCCCGCTGGCGCGGGTACCTGTGTATCGCCTCCTACCTATGCTGCACAATAGCGACCACGTCTCAGCGACAGCCTGCAGTAAAGCTCTATAGGGTCTTCGCTTCCCCTTGGGGGTCTCCAGACTCCGCACTGGAACGTACAGTTCACCGGGCCCAACGTTGGGACAGTGACGCTCTCATTCATCCATTCATGCAAGCCGCTACTGAAGCGGCAAGGTACTACGCTACCTTAAGAGGGTCATAGTTACCCCCGCCGTTAACGGGTCCTTCGTCCCATTGTACTGGGTGTTCAGATACCCGCACTGGGCAGGATTCAGTGACCGTACGAGTCCTTGCGGATTTGCGGTCACCTATGTTGTTACTAGACAGTTGGAGCGTCCGAGTCACTGCGACCTGCCACTTTCCGTGGCAGGCATCCCTTCTTCCGAAGGTACGGGACTAACTTGCCGAATTCCCTAACGTCGGTTATTCCCGACAGGCCTTGGCTTTCGCCGCCACGAGTACCTGTGTCGGATCTCGGTACGGACAGTGTGCTCACCTTTTCACGGGCTCTAGGTTGACCTCTCTTGCGCTATCCAGCCATTCGTTCGCTTCCTGCCATTACGGCTTCCACGAACTTCGACTGTTCGACTGGGCGAGTGCCCAGTAGAGGCGGCCCCAAAGCGTCGGCTTTGAGTGCACACTGGCATAGGAATATTAACCTATTTCCCTTTCGTCAGCTTCGACTTACGGGCTGACTTAGGACCGGCTAACCCTCAGCTGATAAACATTGCTGAGGAACCCTTACTCGTTCGGCCGTCGGGGTTCTCACCCGACTCACGCTGCTACTATGACCAGGATTTTCGTTACTGCACGGTCCACACGACCTCTCGGCCGTGCTTCCGCCCGAACAGAACGCCGACCTACGCGATCACCCTGATGGGTGCGGCTAGGTCTCGGTGGTGGACTTGAGCCCCGATCATTTTCGGCGCCGCAAACCTCGGCCGGTAAGCTGTTACGCTTTTCTTAGAGGGTAGCTGCTTCTAAGCTCACCTCCCGGCTGTCTAGGGCTTGCGACCACCTTCGATCGCACTTAGTCCACACTTGGGGACCTTAACCCAGCTCTGGGTTGTCTCCCTCACGGTACACAGGCTTACCCCGCGCACCGGACTCCCTGCGTCGAACGGCGTTCGTAGGTTCGGAGTTGGACAGGGAGGCACACTCCTCTCGGAGTGCGATCTCCCAATCCGTCGCTCTACCCCACGAACTACCTCGGCAGAGGTCATGCTTCGACATGTTTCGGTCGGAACCAGCTGTTTCCGGATTCGATGGGCCTTTCACCCCTAGACGTAGGTCACGCGAGGGTATTGTAGGACACCAACGCTAACGGGCCTCCACGTGCCTTTCGGCACGCTTCACCCTGCCCACGCCTAGATCATCCGGTTTCGGGTTGTACCCGTTTGACTCCCCGCCCTTGAAGACGGCGGCCCTCGCGCAAAGCGCTGCGGCCATGTCGGTTTCCCTATGCCTTCCTCGATGATCGAGTTAGACTCGCCAAACAGGTACACTCCCTGGTCCGTTTTTCAAAACGTACGACGGAACTTCGGCTCCCCGAGATTCCTACTGGAGGTTCGCACCTCGGTCGTTTCTCTCGGGGCCTTGTAAGCCCCGTCGCTCTATCGCCAACTGATTTCACGCCCTATTGCACCTCCCTTCTTGGGGTGCTTTTCAGCGTTCGTTCACACTACTTGTTCGCTATCGGTCTTGAGGAGTGTTTAGTCTTCGCGGTCGATGCCCGCGATCTTCACGAGGAATATCCAATCCCCGATACTCTGGAGCTGACTCGTCTCTTACTGGTCTACAGTACGGGACTGTCACCCTGTTTCGTGCTCCGTTCCAGGAGACTTCTTGTAGACGGTCGGAGAGTGATCGTCAGTCCGAACACCACATTGCCCGAAGGCTTCGGTTTGGACTGCGTCGCGTTCACTCGCCGTTACTAACGACATCGCGTTTGCTTTCTTTTCCTGCCGATACTGAGATGTTTCAGTTCTCGGCGTTCCCCATTGCGCGAAGCAATTGCGGTGGGGATTCCCATTCGGAGATCCCAAGTTCTTCCCCTCCGTGCGGGTCCCTTGGGCTTATCGCAGCTTGGCACGTCCTTCTTCAGCTCTCAAGCCGAGCGATCCACCAGCTGGCACAGTAGCCACGTTCATCGGATCGACGTTGCAGATGCAACGATTGTGACCCGGGAACGGGTCCAGTGGACGCCTGGACTACACGTACACACGGTCTCATCCGCACCCCCGCTGACAAACGGGGCTGCATCAACCCTTCCCACCTCCGCTTGCGCGAGGTGGTGCATCGGTTTGCGTTCGGATTGAATCAGAGTCCCCTGCCACACTTAAGGGCACGGATCTCGATTCGCTCCGAGACATGGACCCACTGGGATTCGAACCCAGGGCATCCTCCTTGCAAAGGAGGCACTCTCCCACTGAGCTATGGGCCCATCCCTCGCCCCGACCACCATCGGTCGGGACGAGGGAGCTTGCGTTAGCCTTGGTAGTTCAAAGGTGCCCGATCGGCCAACGGTGGGTCGATCGAACGTGGAGTGCGCGGCCCGTCAGGCCACGACTTTAGGTGGGTCAGGGCATCGCCCTGATCCCGGTCTGTGGAGGTGATCCAGCCGCAGATTCCCCTACGGCTACCTTGTTACGACTTAAGCCCCCTTGCGAAGCCCAGATTCGACCCCCGTACAGGGGCCTCATCCGGACCTCACTCGGGTGCTTTGACGGGCGGTGTGTGCAAGGAGCAGGGACGTATTCACCGCGCCCTTCTGAGGCGCGATTACTACCGAATCCAGCTTCATGCGGGTGAGTTTCAACCCGCAATCCGAACTACGATCGAGTTTCGGAGATTAGCGTCGCCTCTCGGCGTAGCATCCCACTGTCTCGACCATTGTAGCCCGCGTGTCGCCCAGCACATTCGGGGCATACTGACCTACCGTTGCCCATTCCTTCCTCCAGTTTGGCACTGGCAGTCTCCCTAATGTACCCAACCACCACGAGGGTGTTGCTGGCAATTAGGGACGTGGGTCTCGCTCGTTGCCTGACTTAACAGGACGCCTCACGGTACGAGCTGACGGCGGCCATGCACCTCCTCTCAGTAGCTCCACTAAGCTCATCACACTGAGCTTCACAGCATACTGTCGGTGCTGGTGAGATGTCCGGCGTTGAGTCCAATTAAACCGCAGGCTCCTCCGGTTGTAGTGCTCCCCCGCCAATTCCTTTAAGTTTCATCCTTGCGGACGTACTTCCCAGGCGGTCTGCTTCACGGCTTCCCTACGGCACATCACAGGCTCGTAGCCTGTGACACACCTAGCAGACATCGTTTACGGCCAGGACTACCCGGGTATCTAATCCGGTTCGTGACCCTGGCTTTCGTCCCTCACCGTCGGATCCGTCCTCCCGAGGCGCTTTCGCCACCGGTGGTCCGTCCAGGATTACGGGATTTCACTCCTACCCCAGACGTACCCCTCGGGTCTTCCGGTCCCAAGCCACGCAGTTTCCACCGGACGCCCGCGCGTTGAGCGCGCGGATTTCCCGATGGACTTGCGAGGCCAGCTACGGACGCTTTAGGCCCAATAAGAGCGGTCATCACTCGGGCTGCCGGTATTACCGCGGCGGCTGGCACCGGTCTTGCCCAGCCCTTATTCGCCTACCACCTTACGGTAGGAAAAAGCGAGGACGATATGCCCTCGCAGATGGAGTCCCCTTATCGCACTGGCGTGCAGTGTAAAGGTTTCGCGCCTGCTGCGCCCCGTAGGGCCCGGTATCTTGTCTCAGATACCGTCTCCGGGCTCTTGCTCTCACAACCCGTACCGATTATCGGCACGGTGGGCCGTTACCCCACCGTCTACCTAATCGGCCGCAGCCACATCCTCTGGCGCCGGAGCGTTTCACGCTCCCTGCAGTTCCAGCATGGAAGCGCTATCACGGATTAGCCTCAGTTTCCCGAGGTTATCCGCGTCCAGAGGGTAGTTTGGCCACGTGTTACTGAGCTATCTGCCACGAGTCTGAACTCGTGCGACTAGCATGGCTAAATCGGACTCCACTAGCAATGACCTCCGGCAGGATCAACCGGAATGCTCTTCCCCGCTACTGCGGGGAGGTCTAGTTTGGCGGTGAATGCAATGCACTCACACAAAGGTCCACGTTCGATGACACCAACCGTCAACCGATCGGGCGTCACCGAACTACCAAGGCTAACATCAGATCCCATCTGTACGGAAGACCGCAGGGGTAGGATCCTCATTTCCTTCGGACCTGATCGTAGTCCGTCCGGGGTACATAACCCCTTCGTCTTCGGACTCGCGATCGGCCCGACGACGAGGCCCAGATGGCCTCGCCATCACGCGTCGTGTAACCGTATCCGAGTGCCCTGATACACTTAAGGGCTACGGATCGGGTTCGGCCCCCGGAAACCGCATCCGGCAGCCGATTTCTGCGTACCCCAACCGAACCGCCCTGTGTATATAAGGGCGTCGTCTCGAGTTCGCGTCGATCCGTATCCGCGTGCAGTCGCGGTGAGCGACCGGACACTGGGATACCGTTTCCACCTCCGTGCCGGTGAGGCCGGAGGACGCGGCCCGGGTGGGCCACGTCGTTTGCATTCTATCAGAGTCCCGGGTCCATACATAAGGCCGTCGAAGACGAGAGGCTCCGGAACCCTCTACCACGGGAGCCAGTTTCACGCCACATCGAGCGATCGGTACGACTGACTCGAGTCCGTATCAGTTCACAATCCGACGCGCGTGCGTGTCGAAGTGGGAACTCATCGCTCGAGTCACCACCTACCGGCGCCGCTGGCCGTCGAAGAGTGTCACGCGGGCGGAGGTCGGTCGGTCATCCCGCCCTCGCAGGTGTGGTCGGACCGGGTCAGACCCGCGTGCATCTCGCTCGGGTGCGCACGCGCAAGAAGGCTTTGTTCGGCCGTGCTGGCTCGGGTCCGGGATGAGAGTCGAGTCGGGGGCTGAAGAACTGGCACGGACGTCGATACGTCGCGATCGCGAGACGTCCGTGGCTCGAGACGTGTTATTCATCGGACGGTAATCAGGACGATCGACGAGTCAGGTTAGGAGCCAGACGACTCGAGGCGGGCCGAGAGTGCGGTATCGATGGCGATAAACCACCTGGGTCGTAAGGGGTGTACGAATGGTCCGGGACCCGCTCGCGTCGGAGTCGGCGCCAACGGCGGCGGAGATCTGTTCCGCCCTCGACGACCCCGACTGCCGTGAGATTATCCGGAATCTCGAGGAGCCGATGACGGCTGCCGAGTTGACCGATCGGTGTGATATTCCCCAGTCGACGCTCTATCGGAAACTCGAGTTGTTGACCGACGCGACGCTGCTCGAGGAGTCGACGGAGATCAGGCGCGACGGTCATCACGCGAGCAAGTATTCGGTTGCGTTCGACGAGATCACGGTTTCGCTGGACGAGAACCGAGAGCTATCGGTCGAAATCGAGCGACCAGCCCGGACGGCCGACGAGCGGCTCGCGGATCTGTGGTCGGAGGTGCGAAAGGAGACATGAGTACAATCGGTGCAATCGAAGTGGCGATCGCGCTCGCGGTCGTGAAGGCGCTGCTCCTCCTCGTCGGGGGCGTTATCACCTACTTCTCGTTCAAGGCGTATCGACGGACCAGACAACGGGCGCTCGGCCTGCTCGCGCTTGGGTTCGGGCTGGTGACGCTCGGGTTCGTCCTCGCGGGAATGCTCTACGAGATTCTCGGGGTCAGCCTCGAGACCGGTATCCTGCTCGAGAGTCTGCTCGTCCTGGCGGGGTTCGTCGTGATCGCGTACTCCCTGTACGTGCAGTGACCGTCCCAGCCCGGTGACGTCGGTCACCGATTCAGTGTGTGAATCGCTCGACTGAGAGCGTTCTCGGCGGCTTCCATCACCGACTCCCCGAGCGTCGGATGGGCGTGGACGGTCGCGGCGACGTCCTCGAGGGTCGCCCCGAGTTCGATCGCCAGCCCGAGTTCGGCGATGAGTTCGGAGGCCTCGGGGCCGACGATGCTCGCGCCGAGGACGAATCCGTCGTCTTCCTCGGCGACGACCTTGACGAAGCCGTCGGACTCACCCGTGGTTAGCGCGCGGCCGCTGGCCCGGAACGGGAACTGGCCGACGACGGGGTCGAATCCAGCCTCCGCGGCTTCGGTCTCGGTCATGCCGACCGTCGCGATTTCGGGATCGGTGAAGACCACGGCTGGCATCGCCTGGTGATCGAGCGCTGCGGGTTCGCCGGCGATCACCTCCGCGGCGACCTGGCCTTCCGCGCTGCCCGTGTGGGCGAGCATCGGTTCCCCCGCGACGTCACCGACGGCGTAGATGTGGTCGACGGTCGTTCGCGCGCGCGAATCGGTTTCGATGAACCCGCCCTCGTCGGTCTCGACGCCCGCGGCCTCGAGGTCGAGCGCGTCCGAGACGGGCTCACGACCGACAGCGATCAGAACCGTTTCGACGTCGAGCTCGAGGCGTTCGTCCTCGATGGTCTCTCGACTCGCGCTCGCGGATTCACCGCTCCCAGTTTCCGAGGCCCGTGGCGCCTCGCTTCCCCCATTGGCTGCCGCGCCATCGACCGGTTCGGCTACCACGCGGATGTCGACGCCCGGCTCGTACCACTCCGAGGCGGTGTAGCCGAAGTGGAAGTCGATCCCGAGATCTTCGGCTCGTTTTTTCACCGGACGTTTGAGGTCGTCGTCGTACCCCGGCAGGATCGAATCCATCATCTCGATCACCGTCACGTCGGTGCCGAGCTTGGCGAAGACGTTCGCCAGTTCCATCCCGATGTAGCCGGCACCGACGACGGCCATCGAGTCGGGGACGGACTCGAGTGAGAGCGCCTGCCGGGAGTTCAGGACGGGCGGGTCGTCGAACGAGAAATCGGGGATGGAGATGGGGCGAGAACCAGTGGCGACGATGGCGTGTTCGAACTCGATCGTCTCCGAGCCCTGTCCCTCACCGCCGTGGGCGATCCGGGCAGTGTTCTCGTCGACGAAGGTGGCCGTTCCCTCGAGCAAGTTCACGCCGTTTGCCTTGCAGAGTTTCTCGACGCCGCTCGTGAGCTGGGAGACGACGTCGTCTTTCCAGCCGACCATCCCAGAGAGGTCGATCGCGGGGTCGGCGTGGATGCCCATCGCCTCCGCGTGGCGGGCCTCGTGGGCGATATCGGTGGCGGTGATCATCGCCTTCGAGGGGATACAGCCGTAGTTCAGGCAGGTGCCTCCGTAAGCGTCTTTCTCGACGAGCGTGACGTCGAGGTCGAGTTGTCCGGCGCGAATCGCAGCCACGTAGCCTGCGGGCCCCGCGCCGATGACCAGTACCTCAGTCCCGGTGGTGACGTCTCCGACGACCATAGGTCTAGTCTCGCCCGCGAGGGTTTAATTGTACACGGCGTCGGGAGACCAGTAACCCTGAACAGGTCGACGGTCGTCGACCAGCCACCGATGCTGGCCGGATCAGAGGGTCACTCGAGCAAGAGCAGTTCCGGCGACTCGAGGTACTCCGCGAGTTCGTTCGTAAAGCGGGCGGCGACGGCGCCGTCGATCAGTCGGTGGTCGACCGACAGCGACAGCGGCAGGATCGAGCGGGGTTCGATCGACTCGGTTCCGTCGTCGGCGGTCACCACGCGGGGTTTCCGGGTGATCCGTCCGAGCGCGAGGATTCCGGCCTCGGGGTAGTTGAGGATCGGCGTGGCGTACTCGCCGCCGATGCCGCCGATGTTGGTGATCGTGAACGTCGAGCCCCGCAGTTCGTCCGGACTGATCGTCCGTTCGCGGGCTTTTTCGGCGAGTTCGTTCGTCTCCGAGGCCAGTTGCAGGAGACCTTTCTGGTCTGCGTCCTCGAGCACCGGCACCATCAGGCCCGCGTCGGTCGCCGTGGCGATGCCGACGTTGTAGTAGTCGCGATAGACGATCTCGTCGGCTTCGTCGTCGATGACGGCGTTCATCTCGGGGAATTCTTTCAGCGCGGCGACGGCCGCCTTCGTCACGAACGGGAGGTAGGTCAGTCGGATCCCCTGATCGGTGGCGCGTGACTCGAGGCGTTCGCGGGCCTCGACGAGCGCGGTCACGTCGACCTCGTCGTGGTGGGTGACGTGCGGGGCGGTGTACTTCGAATCGACCATCGACTCCGCGATGCGCTTGCGGACGCCCGTGAACGGTTCCCGTCGTTCTCGCTCGCCGGGTTCGAACGCCGCCCCCGTCCCACTCGGTTCGCCGGCCGCGACCGCCTCCCGGTCGGCCTCCTGTGCCCGCGTCTGCGCCGCGGCGTACTCCCGGACCGCCTCGGGCGTGACGAACGCCTCCCCGTCGCGTTCCTCGACTGCAGGCACGGCGTCGATGTCGACGCCTTCCTCCTCGGCGATCCGTCGGGTCGCCGGGGCCGCGAGCGTCCGGTCCCGGTCGGCCGACTCGCGATCGGTCGGCGTCGACGGTGCGTCCGCGGAGAGAGCCGGGCTCGAGTCCGCCGTCGATTCGTCGGCTGCTGTCTCGGCCGCGTCTGTCGTCGTGGTGGTCGCCCCGTCAGGGTCCGTCGGATCCGCCTCCGCGGTCGACGCGCTCGCCGCTGGCGCGTCACCAGTCGCAGCCAGCACGTCCGTCGTCGTGAGCCGGCCACCCGGGCCGCTCCCCTCGAGCGTCGAGAGGTCGACCCCCTCTTCTCGAGCGAGTTGGCGCACGCGCGGGGGCGCGAAGATTCGATCCTGAGGCGTGTCGACAGTCTCGGTGGTCGCACCCGTCGCGCCGGGGTCGCCAGCAGGGTCGCTCTCGACGTCGGCTTCACCGAGATCGTCGGCGTCGACGTCGATGTCGCCGTCTTCCTCGGCCTCTCCTGCGACGTCGAACGTCACGAACACCTCACCGACCGGGATCACGTCACCTTCCGCGTAGTGCAGTTCACGGACGGTGCCGTCGACGGGCGAGGGCACCTCCACGAGGGCCTTGTCGGTCTCGACTTCCGCGACCGGCTGGTCCTCGCTCACCTCGTCGCCCTCGGCGACCAGCCACGAGACCAGTTCCCCTTCGGCGACTCCCTCGCCGACGTCCGGCAGTTTGAATTCACGGACCATGTCAGAACGTCACCGCCTCGCGAATGCCGTCTTCGATGCGGGCCGCCTCGGGCAGGTAGTAGTCCTCGAGCGCGTACAGCGGGAACGGCGTGTCGAAGCCCGTGATGCGCGTCACCGGCGCTTCCTGGTAGAGCAACGCTTCCTCCTGAATGGTGGCGATGATCTCACCGGCCAGCCCACCGGTTTTGGGGGCCTCGTGGACGACCGCCGCCCGGCCAGTCTTCTCGAACGACTCGAGGATCGCCTCCTCGGGCAGCGGCGAGAGCGTCCGGAGGTCGACCACTTCGACGTCGATTTCGCCCGCGAGGTTCTCGGCGGCCTCGAGCGTCGGCCGGGTCATCGCTCCCCAGGTGAACACCGAGACGTCCTCGCCCTCGCGGCGGACGGCGGCCTCGCCGATCGGGACCTCGTAGGCGTCGGTCGGTACGTCCTCTCGGAAGGCCCGGTAGATGAGTTTCGGCTCGAGGAAGACGACGGGGTCGGGACTGCGGATCGCACTCGCCAGCAGTCCTTTCGCGTCGTAGGGCGTCGAGGGGACGACGACTTTCAGCCCGGGCTGGTGGACGAACATCGCCTCGGTCGACTCGGAGTGGTGCTCGGGCGCGCGGATGCCGCCGCCGTAGGGAGCGCGGATCACCAGCGGGCAGGTGAATCGGCCGCGCGATCGCGTCCGCAGGCGGGCGGCGTGGGAGACGATCTGGTCGAACGCAGGGTAGATGAAACCCATGAACTGGATCTCGGGGACGGGTCGCATCCCGTAGGCGGCCATCCCGATCGACGTGCCGACGATGGCCGACTCGGCGAGCGGGGTATCGATCACCCGGTCCTCGCCGAACTCCTCGTACAGTCCCTCCGTCGCGCGGAACACGCCGCCGTTCTCGCCGACGTCTTCCCCGAGGACGATCACGTCCTCGTCGCGGTGCATCTCGGTATAGAGGCCGTCGCGGACCGCTTCGACCAGCGTCCGCTGCTCGGTCGTCGCCGCGTCGGCCTGCGCGTCCGTGTCTGTCTCTGGTTCTGTCGCCATGTTATCCCTCCATGAGGTCGTCGTCACCGTGTCGGTCGCGGATGGTCTCGAGGTACTCGCGTTGTCGCCGTAATCGTTTGGGCATTCCCGCGTAGACGTGCGCGAAGATTTCCGCTGGCTCGGGTCGCGCCGTCGACTCTGCCATCTCGATCGCCTCGCCAACCTGTTCGTGGATTCGTTCTTCGATCGCGTCGACCCGTTCGTCGTCGAGGATGCCACGTGAACGAAGGTAGCTCTCGAGTCGCGGAATCGGGTCCTTTTGCTTCCAGCGATCGACCTCGTCGGCGTCGCGGTAGACCGACGGATCGTCCGCGGTCGTGTGAGCGCCAAATCGGTACTGGACGGCCTCGATGAGCGTCGGCCGGGTCGCGTACCCCATCGCATCGTCTTCGATCGCCGTCGGGTCTTTGGCCTTCTCGACTGCCTCGCGGGTGACCGTGTAGACCGCCAGTGGGTCCATGCCGTCGACCTGAACGCCCTCGAAGCCGTAGGCCCGTGCCTTCTGGGCGAGCGTCGCGCTCGCCGTCTGGCGTTCCCGCGGTACCGAGATCGCCCACTGGTTGTTGTTACAGAAGAAGACCGTCGGGGTGTCGAAGACGCCGGCGAAGTTGAGTCCCTCGTGGAAGTCACCCTCCGAGGTCGCGCCGTCGCCGAAGTAGCAGATAAACGCCTTCTGCTCACCCTTGAGCTTCGACGCCCATGCAGCACCCGTCGCGTGGGGAATCTGGGTCGCGATCGGCACTGCCACCGAGAACATGTTGACGTCCTCCGGAATCGCGTTCCCGCGCTCGTGGCCCATCCAGTACAGCAACGTTCGCTCGAGGCTCATCCCGCGGACCAGCCCGACGCCGTGCTCGCGGTAGCTCGGGAACACCCAGTCTTCGTCGTCGAGAGCGTGGGCGCTACCGATCTGGGCGGCTTCCTGGCCGGACAGCGGCGGGTACGTTCCCATCCGCCCCTGTCGCTGGAGGCTCACCGCTCGCTCGTCGAAGTGACGAACCAGACGCATCTGCTCGTACATCTCACGGAGGTCGTCCGGCGAGAGGTCCGGAACCTCGGCACCCTCCCTGACCCGGCCGGACTCGTCTAAGATCTGTACTCGCTCCCGGGGATCGCGCTGTAACGTACTCACGGGGAGACCCTCCGGCACATACCCACACAATATATCGCTCAGGATAAAGGATTTTCCCCGATATACGTTACTGTCTATGAGATTCTTGCCACACCAGTCCCCGTCTGTTCGACCTATCGGCGAAAAAGCGGTCACGTGTGCGGATGTGGCTGGCGACGTACTCGAGTGAGCAGCGATGTGACCGAGCGTTGCCCGATTGCGGGCGTTCGCCGCGTATTCACGGGTTCCGATAGAAACGTCGATACCGTACTCGTTCGGTCAGCGATCGAAATGAGCCGGGAAAATGCGTTGCCGCCGGTGTTAGTCAGCCGACGCTCGCGCTCGCTGGCGTGCCTCCTCCACACTCGAGCCCTCCCGGAGCAGTGCGTCGACGAACAGCTCGCCCGCCTTGTACGACGAGCGGACCATCGGCCCGCTGGCACAGTACAGGAACCCCAGTTCGTCCTCGGCGACGCGTCGCCACGTCTCGTACTTGTCCGGGTGGTCGTACCGTTTCACGTCGAGGTGGCTGTGGGATGGCTGGAGGTACTGACCGAGCGTGACGATGTCGACGCCGCGTTCGCGGCAGTCGGCGAGCGTCTGGTAGACCTCGTGGTCGTACTCGCCGTGGCCGAGCATGATCGAGGTCTTGGTGTGAATATCAGAGACCCGGTCGACGTACTCGAGCACCGAGAGACTCTGCTCGTAGCCTGCTCGGCGGTCGCGGACGGGAACCTGGAGGCGGGAGACGGTCTCGACGTTGTGAGCGATCACGTCCGGTTCGGCGTCGACGATCTGCTGGACCAGCTCTTCCTCGCCCTGGAAGTCGGGGATGAGGACCTCGACCAGAATGCCGGGGTGGCGCTTTTTGATCTCGCGGATGGTCTCGGCGAAGTGACCTGCTCCCTGATCGGGGAGGTCGTCCCGGTCGACGCTCGTCAGGACGACGTAATCGAGGCCGATTTCGGCGACCGCGCTCGCGACGTTCGCGGGCTCGTCCGGATCGAGCGGTTCCATTCCCCCGGTCTCGACGTCACAGAAGTTACAGCCCCGAGAACACCGATCGCCCATCAACATGAAGGTGGCCGTCCCGCCGGCGTCGTCGGTGCCGTCCGGTCCCGTCCCCGACGACCGGCTGCGCCCGGACCAGCACTCCCCGAGGTTCGGACAGTTCGCCTCCTCACAGACGGTGTGCAGGCCGTGGTCGCGCAGGGTCTCGCGGATGTCGGCGAACTCCCGGCCCGACGGCGGTCGCATCTTCAACCAGTCGGGCTTGCGCGCGCTGCTCATACTCGGGAGGTAGGCACCCACGGTCAAAAAGCGTCGCCATCGCGGTGGGATTCGACGACCCGGTGTCGGTCACCCGGAGACCGCCCCGAGCGGATTCGAGAACACTACCAAATGGGGTTTAGGGGAGTGAGTCGTGGATTATCGTACGAACGAGAGCGGCAAACTGTACCGGCTCGATATCGCCGAAGGGACGACACGTTCGCGACCGACCGAAATCAATCACGACGATCCACGAACTCGTCGACCGATTACCGAACAGCCACCGACACGTGTACCGACCGCTACCTGCCATAACCCGAGCTCGCCACCATCGCCACCGACACGAGCACCGGCAGCACCATCGACCTCGAGCGCCACGCGAGTGTCCGGGATCTGCCGGAGGTGAAAAGCGGCGATGACTGTGCAGTCGTCCGGCTACGCGACGGAAGTCGGACTCGAGAGGGCGACGACACTGTTCTGGACACCTACGGTCGACAGCTGGCTCTCACCGACGGCCGCGCCGGTGTTGGTCACGGTCATCCTGCTGGCGGCGGTCGGGACGACGGTCCTCTTTCTGGCCGGGGTTGTGGGGTACCGCCGCCGGCGAACGGTAAGACATGGGACGATCGCGGTCGTTCTCGGGTTGCTCGTCGTCAGATCGATCGTCGGTCTCGGGACGGTCTTCGGCGTCGTTCCCATGGTCGTCCACCACCTCGTCGAACACGGAATCGACGTTGTGATCGCCGGGTTGTTGTTGTACGTACTGTACACACACGGCTCGACGAGTTCGTCCCGACGCCCGGAACGTTCGTCCAGCCCGAAGTCGTCGGCAACAGCAGAGACATCGGCAACGTCGGCGACAACTCCGTCGACGGCCGCCCGCTCGAGACGGGATCAAGAACCGACTTCGAGGTTGAACGCGGAGTCGAGTACCCGTTCCGGCTCGAGCGGAGAGGAGTGACGACACCCGGCTGGCACCCGGAAAGCCGTCCGTACCGGCGGTAGTTTTACGCGAGAGGACGTGATACCCGCGTTCGATGGCCCTCGGCTCCACGCCCGACTGGTTTCACATCGGGGACGACGAGGAACTCGTCTGGGAGAGTCGCCCCCACCCGATCGAACTCGGGGCCGGCTTCCCGGTCGCCGTCGGTGTGATCGTCCTCGGACTCGGGGTGCTCGCCTGGGGGCTCGTCGAGAATGTCCTCGCGCTCACGCTCTTGGGCCTCGGGTTCACACTCGTCGCCGGCGGCTTCGCGTTCGTCCGCTACCTCTTCTGGACGAACACCCGCTACGTCATCACCTCGAGCGAACTGTACAAGAAACGGGGCGTGATCTCGCGGGACGTCACCCAGTTTCGGCTCTCGCGGGTCCAGAACACCAGCCTGAACCAGACGATGGTCGGTCGCGCACTGGGGTATGGCAACCTGACCGTCTACACCGCCGGCTCCGGTGATCCGGAGTTGACCTTCGAGCACGTCCCGCGCCCGGAACACGCCTCGAGCCTGCTGAGCGACCAGCTCGAGGCGGTCGCAGACGAAGACGTGACGGTCTGACGCAGGAAATCTGAGGCGGGTCAGCGTCTAACACCCACACGTTCGAACACAAAGCATATTATACCAAGTGTCATCGGCGGCGGTACAATGGCGCGATCACGATACGCATCCACGACGGGGGTCCCGACCGGCTCGAGCGTCGCAGCCAGTGCCGGACTCGGCGTCCTGGCGGCCATCGTCGGGGTGCTCACCACGTACGTACTGGTTCCAGCGGACGTCCGTTCGGCCGTCGGCGAAGACGTCGCCTCGTGGAAGGCAGTCGCGTGGTACTACTACAACGCTCACCTCGTCGAGATCGAAGTCAGTGGTGGTGCCGACTTCGGCGACTTCGGGAGCGTCAGCAGCGGCGGGACGATGGACCTGATCGCCCAGTCGGAGACCGCGCGCGTGAGCCTGCTGTATGTCGTGCCGCCACTGGTGCTGGTGCTCGTCGGTGCGGTCCTCGCGTACCACCTGGGGGCCACCAACGTCGGGGCCGCCGTCTCCGTTGGCGCACCCGTCACGCTCGGCTACGTGATCGTCATGGGCCTCGGCGCGGTCGTCGCGGAGACGACGTCGGAAGCCGAGTTCTTCGGAATCGAGGCCTCGGGCTCGATGGCACCCGAACTCGTCCCCGCGGTCGTCCTCGGGGGACTCCTCTACCCGCTCGTGTTCGCGACTGCAGGGGCAGTCGTCGTCGCAGTCCTCGTCCGAAAGTAAGCGTCGTCTCGTTTTTCCCGACCGGTTCCGACGATAAACGAGCAACAGAATTTGGCAGAAAGGTATAAGTCAAATCTCTTTGATAGGCTGAACACAGCTATGGCAGAAGCAACACCAACTGCAAGCGGTAGTGGGGACGAAGTCAATCCAATCGTATCCGCGATCCTTTCGTTTTTCATTCCAGGAGTCGGCAACCTCTACAACGGTGAAATGCAGCGAGGCGCAATCGTTCTCGTGGCATGGCTCGTCATCGGGGTCGGCTTCTGGTGGTTCTTCGTTCCAATCGTCGGAACGTTGACCCTCGGCCTCGGATTCCTGCTGTACCTCCTGTGGCCCTTCGTCCACATCGCAGCAGCGTACGACGGCTACAACCAGGCGAACAAGATCAACTCGGGCGAAATCACGGTCTGAGCGGCCTACACTGACCATCCACGATTTTCTTTGGCACAGCAGGAAAGCGACAGCGACGCCGAACGCCACGGCCACCGCGAAGGAAACGCCTTTGACCCGCCACTTCCCGTCTCTGAGTGATGGAGGTTGCCGAGGTTCTCCCCGACTTCGCAGACGCCTTCGCCTTCGAGGCGTTCAACCGGATGCAACGCGAGGCCCTGCCAGCCCTGCTCGAGCGAGAGGAAAACGTCGTCGCGAGCGCGCCGACGGCCTCGGGCAAGACGGCACTGGCCGAACTCGCGATCTGCAAGGCACTGGCCGACGGGGGGACGGCCCTGTTCATCGCGCCCCTGCGCGCGCTGACCAACGAGAAAGAAGACGACTGGGACCGCTTCGAGGAACTCGACTACTCGGTCTACGTCGTCACGGGCGAACGCGACCTCAACCCGCGGCGTGCTCGTCGGGCGGACATCCTCGTGATGACCCCGGAGAAACTCGACTCGGCGACGCGCAAGCACGATTCTCGACGCTACGACTTCGTCACCGACGTCGACGTCTGCGTCATCGACGAGGTCCACCTCCTCGACGCCGACCGCCGGGGATCGGTGCTCGAGGTGGCCATCTCCCGCCTGCGACGGCTCTGTGAGCCACGCATCGTGGCGCTGTCGGCGACGATGCCGAACGTCGACGACGTGGCCGCGTGGCTCGACGCTCCCGAGGAGACGACCTTCGAATTCGACGACGAGTACCGCCCGGTCGACCTCAACGCGGGCGTCAAGACGTACACCCACGGCGAGAACTCCTTTGCGGACAAGTACCGCCGTCTCTACCGGGCGATAGACCTCGCCGAACCACACCTCCGGGATGACGGCCAGGCACTCGTGTTCGTCGCCTCCCGGCAGGACACCGTCCGCGCGGCGACGAAGGCCAGAGACGAAATCGCCGAACGCGACGTCCCGATGGGCGTCCGCGGCGACTACGACTTCCACACCGAGGCCCAGAACCTCGAGAACGACACCCTCCGCCAGTCGGTCCTCGACGGCGTCGCGTTCCACCACGCGGGCCTCTCGAAGAACGACCGCGACCTCGTCGAGGAGTGGTTCAAGGCCGGCCACGTCGAACTCCTGTTCTCGACATCGACGCTCGCCTGGGGCGTCAACATGCCCGCCCGCTGCGTCGTCATCCGCGACACGAAACTCCACGATCCACTCGAGGGTGAGGTGGACATGAGTCCGCTCGACGTCCTCCAGATGCTCGGGCGCGCGGGGCGGCCGGGATACGACGACGTCGGCTACGGCTGGGTCGTCTGCGACGCCGCCGAGGCCGACAAGTACCGCCGCCTCCTCTCGGAGGGCAAAGAGATCGAGTCGCGACTGGCCGAGAGTCTCGAGACCCACCTCAACGCCGAGATCGCGATGGGGACGATCACCGATCTCGACGACGTGATGGACTGGCTCGAGACGACCTACTACTACGTCCGGGGCCAGTCGAAACCCGACCTGTACGACTTCCCGAACCTGCGCGAGCGCGTCCGGGACTGTCTCGAGGACCTGGTCGACCGCGGCTTCGTCGAACTCGGGCGGTCGGGTGACCTCTCGATCGAAGCAACCCCGCGTGGGGTCCTCGCCTCGAAGTACTACCTGCGCCTCGAGACGGCCGCGACGTTCGCAGAACTCGCCGATCGAGTGAGCGAAAGCGAGAGACAGCGCGGTGAGGGAACGACCCTCGAGACCGACGACGTCCTCGAGGCCGTCGCGACCGCCGAGGAGTTCGACTCGGTCTCGGCCAGACAGGACGAACGCGACGCCATCAGCGCGGTGCTGGTCGGCGTCGATACCGGCGACCTCGATGCGGGCGAACGGAAGGTGCTCGCCATCCTGCGCAGCGGGGCCGACGGCCGGCTTCCCGCGGAGTTGCGAAGCGACGCGTGGGTGATCCGCCAGAACGCGACCCGACTGCTCTCGGCGCTCGGTGCGTTTCTCGACCGACTCGCCGACCCCCACTCGGCGAACCTCGTTCGCCGGGTCGAAGCCCGCGTCGAGAACGGCGTCGCCGACGACGCCGTGGGCCTCACCGCCATCGACGGCGTCGGTCCCGGCCGAGCGAGTAAACTCGCGACCGAGGGCATCTCGAGCCCCGGTGACGTCGTCGACGCGGGAGTTTCGGGGCTCGTCGAGGCCGGGCTCTCGGAAGGCGTCGCCGAACGAGTCTCCGAAGCGGCCCAGTCACTCCCGGCGGTCGAGGTCGACTGGGGCGCGTTCCCCGAGACGGTCGCCTCCGGCGAGAGTGACGTTCGCGAGGTCGTGATCGAAAACGTCGGCGAGCCCGCGCGGGCCGGCGTTCGAGTGACGGTCAACGGCGTCGAGATGACCGCGACCAGCACCTACCTTCGGGACACGGAGACGGTTCCCGTGGGCGTTTTCGGTGCCGACGAAGACGGCCTCGAGTACACCGTCAGCGTGGCGTTCCCCGAGGAACCCCTGTTGCCGGTCGAACGGAGTCGAACCGTCGAAGTCCAGTAATCGTTGCTCACGACGTGTTCTCGAGAATCCGCTCGCGCAACTCCGCCGGCGAGTCAACGACGGCGCTCGGCACGCTCCAGCGCGAGGACATCGGTCGGATTCTCGTCACGGAATCGGACGGCTCGTTGGTCGGGCTGATATCGCGGACCGATTTCATGACAATCCTCGAGATCGACCCGATCCGCGACCATCTTGGTGCGTTCGATCGAAGGCTGATCCGCTGGGGTTGCCCGTCCGGCGGGCGAACACGGGCTACCCACACTCCGACGGCCTTGTAAGCGCGTCCAAGCGTTACCGTACTGATCAGCGTTCTCAGGCAGATTCGGACGTACTCAAGTACACTGTGAGCGTTTCCTTCCCCAGAATCCGCAGATTCCAGTCGAGGCGAATCGGGTGGTGGACATACGATGGACAGAATTAGGGTTTCAGATTCAGCACAAACCAGTTTGTTTTATGATTCAAATATCAGTTTTCATCTTCTGATTATAACTGAAATATTTTTATATTTCAGTCAAAGCATATTACTTGGAAATTCATGAGGAGAAGGCAATTATTGAAAAACACAACCATTGCCGGTAGCGTAGCCCTGACAGGACTTGCATCGAACGTCTCTGCGAATGACGATGGACATGCTGATCCGCAACTTGACCCCGGTGGCGGTGGCGGTGGTGAGACAATTCGAGAACGAGTCGATGATGATAATTTCGAAGTTCAAGGAGATGTAATCACACTGGCAACCAGTCTCGAAGTGTATGACCCCCGATGGGCACCATCCATTGAAAAATGGGAGGTTGACTACGCCTTTGGCAGCGTTGCGGTGACAGAAGATGCCGATACTGGTGGAGTTGTATCAGGTGATGTTTGGAGACAAACCCTTGAAATTTCTGGGTATGATGATGTTGGTGACTTCTATAGTAGAGATAATGAGGCTTGGTATGGGGCAACCTCACCCAATTCAGATGATATGTCTGATAATGATACTCTGACAAGTGTACTTAGCCTCGCAACCGCAAGGATTAATCCATTGATCGGAGCATCGTTCACTGCTGCAGGCCTCGCACAAGATTTTGCAGAATACATCGGAGACCTATCATGTTCAGGAGTGTGTGATGAGTGGCAACCACCCATTCCACAGGATGAACTCGGTGTGTATAGAGTATACCGACGACAAATCCCTGAGCAGACATCTGAAACAGTGGAGATGGAAAATGTCGCTTTCGGGGAAAGTGAGCGCGTAGCGATAACAGATATGTGGGTTGCAGTTGGTGTAGGTGATAGACCATCTGATGCGGAAACAGTAACAGAAGAGAACAAAGCCGAATACAATCTGAGTCCGATTGCTGAAGCGGAAATCGAAAGAGAAGGAGAGGTACATATTAGCCCGGACGCCGAAGTCTCAATCGAAACTGGAGCGATATATGACTCTCAAGCGAAAGAGGAAAGAAGACGCGAAATTATATCGGAAAATTATTAGCTGACTCAGAAGTAATGAGAAGTAGTGAGGACTATTTTTAGAAGATCAGTTCTTTGTAGTGGACTTATGAGTCTGTTCGCAGGGTGTACGCTGTCCTCTAGCAAGGCTATCGAACTTGGGACGATCGTGCTAGAAAACCCAACCGATGAACCACAGCGTATCGAACTCGAAGTGTTCGAAAACGGTACGAGAGTACACTCATCCATCCATGAATTAACAGAACCAGAAGGAGACGATACCACTTACAGTCTCCCTGATTGTGACTGGTCAGCAAGCCGAAATCAATATGAGATTAAAGCCCGCCGAGAAAATGGTGAATGGGTGTCATTTGATGTCCCACATATCGACCACGAAAATTGTGTGGCAGTCCGTATCATACCCTCACCCTCGTGGAGCAATGAAGATGTCGAATTTTCACCCCATCCATGTGACGAGATAGTCGATTCAATGATTTGTGAACGGTAAGCACACAGCCGTCGCTTGAATTTGTATCTTTTCGATGGTTCGCGATGGATTTAGTTAGCTCGGCTGACGCGCGTTCTTCCCACACCTGAACGGCGGTGTTGCGCTCGACTTTGCGGTCGGCGTCTTCGAAGTGTTGTTCCTCATGGACAGCTACGTCAGCGGAGAGTACAGAACGTGAGCGGTGGACTCGTACTGGCTCACCTCGGTCCAACACAATTGATACCCGCTCAGTCGGTCAGTTTCAGCACGGTCTCCCAAAGTCCGTCCGGTGCGTCGACGACGACATCCGCCGGCGAGCGGTCGATGTCGCCGTGGGCGTCGATCCGGTAGGCGACGACGGTCGCGTCGGCTCGAGCGCCGGCCTCGATGCCGTTTTCAGAATCCTCGACGACGACGCACGCTTCGATCGGGACGCCGACGACGTCGGCGGCGTGGGTGAAGACGTCCGGTTCTGGCTTGCTCGCCCCGTCGATATCGTCGGCGCTGACGACGTGGTCGAAAGAATCCTCGAGGTCGAAGCGCTCGAGTGCCCAGCCGATCCACTCGTGTGGCGACGAGGAGACGACCGCCGTGGGAACGTCGCGGGCCTCGAGTTCCGCGAGGAGGGCAGGAAGGCCGTCGAGGGCTTCGACGTGCTCGGTGTAGATCTCGTGGGCGGCCTCGGCGAACCGCTGCTCGAACTCCGCACGCGAGATGGCAGTGCCGTACTCGGCCTCGAGGTAGTCGTATATTTCGCGGTAGTTCATGCCGCTGGTCTCGGCGGCCTCGACCGATTCGTCGGGGACGGCCGCTGGGAAGATTTCCTCGCGCTGGAAGTCGACCCAGTAGTCCTCGCTGTCGACGAGGACGCCATCCATGTCGAACAGAACTGCGCTCATACGGAGCGGTGATACCGGGTCACGGGTAAAGACGTTGGCGACGGCAACTCCGCTGAGTCGGCAGATGGTCCACGGCTGGACACGGATAACGGCTGTATCTGTACAGCCACGACGCTACGGCGTCTGGGAGCGATGGATCAGTCGATGATCGACCCGATTTCGCCCCAGCTCGAGGTCGTGATCTACGGCTACTTCGTCGTCGTCGCGGGAATCGGTGGCTACCTCCACGTACGACTCTGGAAGGCGTGGCGACGAAACCGCCGCGGTGAGCGAGCCAGTCCGAACTGAGATCCGATCCGATCAGGTCCCTGCGGGCCCGGGCCCAACGCGAAACCGCCCTTACGGTGACCTGAAGATCCGGTAGGCACCCTGCCCGGTCGCCACTTCCTTGGTCTCCCCGTCGGGAGTCGTGCTCTCGACGGTGACCTCGCTGACGCCAACGCTGCCGCCCGCACGGATCACGTTCGAGGTCGCAGACAGGTCGCCTGTCGCCGGACGCAGGTAGTTGACGTTCAGGTTGATCGTCGCGATTCGGGCACCGAAGGGTTCCTCGAGCGTCGTCCGCAGCGAGAGGCCGCCGGCGGTGTCGATCAGCGTCGCGGCGATGCCGCCGTGGATGTCCGCCCGCTCGCCGTTCGCGTTCGGGCGCGTGTTCGTCAGTTTCTCGTCGTAGGGCACGTCGAGGGTCATCGTGCCCTCGTCGACGTTCTCGACGGTCGTGCCGATCCACGAGAGAAACTCGTGATTCTCCTCGATGAAGTACTGGAGCATCGACTCGATGTCGTCGAACGACGCGATCATCGACTCGAAGTCGTCGGTCATGGACGCCTTTCAGCCAGCGACTGCCTTGACCCCACCGTTTCCCGTGCCGTCAGTTGCCGAGGGTTGTTCGACGCCGACGGATAGCAATCGCTCGCCCTCGCCACGCCGGAAACCAACAGATCACGCGTCGTCCACCGGAGATCGAACGTCGACTGCGACCGTCTCGCCCACCGAGAGGCCGTGATCCGGACAGATGAGCTTCGCGCCGAATCCGTCGTCTCGCGCGCAAAACGTCGAGAGCCCCGTGATCGGATGACCGTCGACGGTCACCTCGAGAGCGTCCCACGCGATCGTTCGCCCGTCGCCCGCGAGCGTCCCGAGTCGAGAGCCGAGCAACCCGATTGCTGCGGAGTGATCGCCCCCCTGTCGGACCCGGCCGTGGACGCCGCCACCGTCGTAGTGCGGAACGCCACCGTCGAGGACGCCGTCGTCGTCCGTTCCGATGCCGACGAATCGCTCGCCGGGATCGGGATGGGCAGGCGCGTCGAGGACCGCGTAGGTCTCGCCGGTCGCGACGACCCGGCCCGTGCCGTCCCACTCGAGGGGCTCGACGTCGACCCCGAGTTCGAGCGGAAGCGAGCCCGTCGCCCGGTGGAGGTGCTGGTCCGGCCGGCGAAAGCCGACGTGGAGGTGGTTGTCGACCCACGGTGCGAAGAAGCCGACGCGAACGAGTTCGCCGAGCGAGTCGCCCGGTTCGACCCGGTCGCCGGCCGTCACCGTGGGCTCGACGTGGAGGATACGGGCGACCAGCCCGGAGAGCGGCGGCGGGCCGTCACACTCGAGCAGGATCAGGTGGTCGTGCTCGACCGCGTAGGGTTTCGGCGGCGCACGGACCGTGCGCGTCTCGAGGACGGTGCCGGCGACGGGACTGGGTGCGGCGGTGGTGCGCCCGTCCCGGAGCGTCCCAGGATAGCAATCGATCGCACAGCCTGCGTCGTGGGCGGGGTACGGAGAGTTGTACAGCGAGAATCGACGGTAGCGGGCCAGCAGCGACTCGGGGAGCCTGACCGCGTCCGAAGTCGATAGCTGGCGTGCTGGCTCGGTCCCGTCAGTGGTCGTGCTCGCGATCGCGCCGTCGTCGCGCTGTCCCATGCCTGGGAGAGCGCTCGGAGCCGAGACCCTTTAGCCCCGTCGACCGAAACCCTGAGTCGTGTACGTCTACCGGGGTCGTGCAGCCGACGTCACAGTCGACCGGTCCGTCAGCGAGCGGCTGCTCGAGCACGCGGCCGGCGGCGACTCCGCCGTTCGCGTCTGGACACCCCACCGACAGTTCGCTTTCGGCCGCCGAGATCGACGACTCGAGGGCTACGACCGGGCCCGCGAACGCGCCCGCGACCGAGGGTTTCCGCCGCTCGAGCGCGAGGTCGGCGGGCGGGCGGTCGCCTACGACGGCGAGACGACGCTCGCGTTCGCCCGCGCGGCCCCGGTCGCCGACCTCCGCCGCGGGACCGACGAGCGCTACGAGCGCGTGACGGCAGCCGTCGAAAACGCACTCAGAGAGGTCGGCCTCGACTCCGTCCAGCGGGGTGAACCGGCGAACTCCTTCTGTCCGGGTGCGCACTCGCTGTCGGTCACACGTGGAGCTGGCCTCGAGAAGGTCGTCGGCATCGCCCAGCGCGTCCGACACGACGCTGCACTCACCGCCGGCATCGTCGTCGTCGACCGCCGGGACGAACTGGCGACCGCCCTCGAGGCCGTCTACGACGCACTCGAGGTCCCGTTCGATCCAGCCTCCGTCGGTAGCGTCGCAACCGGCGACGGACCCACAGACCCCGACGCGGTCGCAGCCGCACTCGAGAATGCGCTCGTCGGTGACCGATCTGCGACGATCCGGTCGGTCGACACCCTCGTCGAAACCTGATCACACGGCGATTCAGCGAGCACCGCCGCTCGAGAACGGTGAGCGATGGTGCGGTCGAACCGCGATCACGCACGTCGTCGAAAAGAGCCCCGCGAGATCAGGCGTAGCGCTCGAGTTCCGGACGGTCGAGGTCCTCGAGGACGGAGCCAGCGGTGTCGTCGAGCAGGCTGCGACCCTCGGGGGTGATGCGGCGGCCCTGCCCTTCGGCGGTCTCGACGAGGTCTTCGTCCTCGAGTTGCTGGAGGATCGTTCGGATCACGTTGCGCGAGCCGTCGGCGCGCTTGTCGGGAGCAACGCGGTAGCGGTTCGAGCCGGGTTTCGAGCCACCGTATTCCGTCGAGAGTCGCTCGACGCCGATCGGTCCGCGGTCGGCGACCTTCCGCAGCAGACTCGCTGCGCGGATCGCCCAGAAGTTCTCCTGTTCGGGAGGCAGTTCACGGTCGACGCCAGCTTTCGCGAACTGGTTCCACTCCGGTTCCTCGAGCGTGTCCTCGAGTTCCTCGGCGACCGCCTCGATGAGGTCGTCCGCCGGAACGTCGTACATCGTAGCCATTGGGGTCTGGTTCCCGTCGGCAGCATTTAAGGCCATCGTCTTCCGGACGCGCGAGTCGGGCTGAGCCCAGTTATGCAACGGGACGCGGCCGCGCCGGACCGTTTTTGCCCCTCCACGGGAAACGGCGGGTATGGACGAGCGGGCCGCCCTGACGCTACTGGCCGAGGAACTCGAGGCCGTCGGCGACGACGCCGCGATTGTCGACGACCTCGTGGTCACGACCGACATGCTCCACGAGCGGACGGACTTTCCACCGGGGACGAGCCGCTACACCGCCGGCTGGCGGGCCGTCGGTGCCTCGCTCTCTGACGTCGCCGCGATGGGTGCCGAGGCGACGGCCGCGGTCGCCGCCTACGCGGCTCCCGAGTTCGACCCCGACGAGCTACTCGCGTTCGTCCGCGGCGCGCGCGACGTCTGCGAACTGGTGGGGGCTCGCTACGTCGGCGGCGACCTCGATGGCCACCAGGAGTTTACGGTGACGACGACTGCCATCGGTCACACTGACGACCCGGTGTTGCGCAGCGGAGCCAGTCCCGGCGACGTCGTCTGCGTCACGGGCAACCTCGGCCGAAGCGCCGCCGCTCTCGAGCTATTCCAGCGAGCCGAGCGAGCGACCCCGGACAGAACCGAGAAACCCGATGCCGACATCCGCGAGCGGGCCAACGACCTCTTTCGCTTCGAACCGCGCGTCGACGCCGGGCTGGCGCTCGCCTCACACGCGACCGCGATGATGGACTCGAGTGACGGCCTCTCACGGTCGCTCCACCAGTTAGGCGAGGCGAGCGGCTGTGGGTTCGCGATCGAGGCAGATCGGGTCCCGATCGCCGACGCGCTCGCGGCCATCGGCGACGGCGACGAGAGGACCGGGGACACTCTCGAGCGAGCGCTCACGTTCGGCGAGGACTTCGAACTGGTCGTCACCCTCCCCGAAGACGCACTCGAATCGGCACGGGCGGCGTGTCCGGTCCCGCTCACTCGAGTTGGGCAAGTCGTCGACCGGGAAGAAGGCGTCACGATCGACGGCGACCTGCTCCCGGATCGGGGGTTCACCCACGGCGATCCCTGATCGCGTGGCTACCGGCGTGAAAGTGCGGCGAATCGATCACGTCAGACGACGACCTCGACGGGGACCGGCGCGAAACAGAGCACGCCGAGTGCGAACGTGAGGATTCCAAGGAGGAATCGGCCCGGGCCGAGTGACTCGTCCCGGACCGGCCGAACCGGCCCCGCCGTCGCGAGGACTGCGGTGAAGACGCCCCAGATCGCCCAGATGACGACAGCGTTGATCCCGGCGTCACCGACGGTGTAGAGGTACGCCGCGAGCCCGAACAGCGCCCCGGGGACCAGCGCCGCGATCAGGGGCTGGTACTCGCCGGCCATCGCCCGGAGGATGTGCCCGCCGTCGAGTTGCCCGACGGGAATCAAGTTGAGGAAGGTGACGAACAGACCGACCCAGGCACCGACGACGACCGGATTCACGTGCGCTCCACCCTCGTAGTAGAGTTGCTGGTCGAACGCCAGAGCCAGCAACTCGAGTAGCGGCGGATACCCGAGCTGGATCTGGACCGCATCGGGGTGGTCGATCACCGACTGGGGGGCCTGCACTGGCGGCAGGTGCAGCCCGACGATCGCGATGGCGACCGTCGCCACGAGGCCAGCCAGCGGCCCGGCGACACCGATGTCGAACAGCGCCCGTCGGTCGGGCATCCGGCCGTTCATCTTGATCACCGCCCCCATCGTCCCGATGAGCGTCGGCACCGGGATGAAGTACGGCAGCGAGGCGTCGACCTGATGGTAGCGGCTCATCACGTAGTGGCCCATCTCGTGAACCCCGAGGACGCCGATGATCGCGGCCGTGAACGGCCAGGCGCGCCAGATCTCCGTCGGGTTCGTGAACGGATCGATGTGATACCACATCGAGCCCGCAAAGAGCGTCGAGAGGACCGTCAACACGAACAACAGGAGATTCGTCCACGGCACGCCGTCGATCCCGACCGAACTCGGCTCGGCGACCAGCGCGTGGCCGCCCGCGCGCTGTTCGAGTTCGAGTTCGTACCCGCACTCGCGAAAGACCGGCCACAGCTCCTCGAGAACGGTCGTCCCGTCTGCGCGAGCGACGCCGTAGTAGATCAGTCGGTCGTCCTCTCGAGTTACCTCGTACACCGCAAATACCGGTCGGAGGCGCTCGAGTGGCGGTCCGTCCGGCGGTGGGGTGACCCACGGCGGCTCCGCCGCGGGTCGCGTCCCGTCGTCCATCACCCGAGGTTCATCACCGGCTCGTATAAATCGACTGCCGACGGCAGGCTCGTCCGTCTCTCCGAACTCGTCAGGATAGTGCGTGACGCTCGGGCTCGTGTGATCGAGCCCGTGGCGGGACTGTCGCTACGGCGACGTCAGACGCCGTCGCTCGAAAACGGATGGTGACCCGCGCCGGATGGCGTCTGTGACGCGCCAGCGCGGCGGTGGATGGGAGTCGGATGGGAGTCGGGGACGGCGTCAGGGCCGTCGATGGGATGGATGGGAATGGGGACCGCGGATCAGGAATCCGCGTCGATTCGTGGCGTGCGTGACAGTGCGGTTGCGTTCAGCGGGTGGTCCGGTGGTGGTCCAGTGGTCCATCTCGGATCGGGTCGGTGTGGTCGCCGATGGCAGACAGTTACGCGGGTGCGACGCGCCACGTGGTCGCGCTCGTGTACGACCACTTCTCGATCTCGAGGTCTTCGACGGACTCCGAGAGCTTGACCATGAGCGCGCCGATCTCTTTGGGGGACATACCGACGTCGTCTGCGATGAACTTACCCTTGAAGTAGAGTTCACCGTCTTCGGCGCGTTCGCGCAGGTAGCGTTTCAGGCGGCGTTCCTTGCTTTCCGTGGAGGGTTGTGCTGTCGTGCTCATCGACATCTACCCCTTCTGGCGACTACCTGTTATAAAGGAAGGTTACTTCGGGAAATTTCGATTGTGTTCAGCGATTTCACCAGTAATAAATCTTTTATCCACGTTCACGACGTGTTTTGATAGGGCCTCAGAATCTTCCAGACCTTTTAGAACCGCTCCTAATTCATTATCTCTCCAAACAACCCATCGATACTTATGTCACTCTTTTTTTCAGAACCGTCGATACATCTGGACTGTTTTCGCCGGAGAGTCGGGCCGAACGGTGAGTGTGCGCGCTCGCATCCCACCGTGACAGAGACCGAACAGAGAGCGTCCACTCGAGCAAGATCAGGCCGAACGGACAGAACAGAGACACCCAGAGACCCGTGGAGGTCTGGCCGGTCACGCCGAGCGCTCGTGCACCCAGAACTCGTCGTCGACGGTCACTTCCTTCTTGAACAGCGGCACCTCGTCTTTGAGGCGGTTGATGCCGTCTTCGACCGTTCGAAACGCCTCCTCGCGGTGCCCGGCGAGGACGACCACGAAGACGATGTCCTCGCCGCGTTCGACGACGCCGGTCCGGTGGTAGAGTTCGACCTCGAGAACGCCGTCGCGGGCCTCGAGTTCGCGCTCGATGGTGGCCATCCGCTCTTCGGCGACACCTTCGTACTTCTCGAACTCGAGGTACTCCGTCGGGTCGTCGTCGGGGTCGTCTTTCGTCCGGACGCGTCCGGTGAAGGTGGCGATCGCTCCCGATCGTTCTGCCTTCGGAGAGCGCTTGACGCGGGTGACGAGCGACTCGAGGGTCTCGTGAGGTTCGGTCGCGTGCAGCGACTCGAGGAGGGCGTCTTCGTCTACGTCGGCCGGCGATTCGACGGTGGCGAGGACCTCACCAGCGGCGTCCGTGTCGTCGGGTCCCTCGGCAGCGTCGTCCACCGCGGTCGCTGGGTCGACGAGCACCGACGGGTACCGCAGCCCGGGCACACCGACGACGACGGCGTAGTCACACGTCGGCGTCAACTGGTCGAGCGCGCTGGCGACGTCCATCCCCGTCCCGGTGGCCGTCCAGTCGCCGTCGGCCCCGAGGCCGTAGGTGACGTCCCCACCGACGGTAAGCGCTTCCGCCGCCGTCGTGCCGTCGGCGATGGTCGCGTCGTAGCGAACGACGCCCACCCGCCCCTCCCGCGAGAACCGATCGACGACCCGATCGACGACCCGATCGAGTCGGTCCCGGTCGGCACCGTGATCGTGCACTCCGAGTACGTACATACCAGTTCTATGCGCTGGTCACGGTTTGTAGCTATCGGGGCCCCGGCCGGCGTCGATACGAACGCGATGTGCCAGGGTCTGGTCGACGACGAGGGATTTTGTCCGTGGCCGGCGAACGACCGCTCATGTCCCCACGAATCGGCTTCACGGGCGACGTCATGCTGGGCCGGGTCGTCGACGATCGCCAGCGTCGCCGACCGGTCGACGCCGTCTGGGGATCGACTCTCGAGCGCTTACAGCACCTCGACGGGCTGGTGAGCAACCTCGAGTGCGTCCTCTCGACGCGGGGCACGCCGTGGCAGCGAACGTATCGACCGTTTCACTTCAGGGCCGATCCGGACTGGGCCGTCCCCGCCCTCGAACGCGCGGGCGTCGACGTCTGCGCGCTCGCGAACAATCACGTTCTCGACTACGAGACGGTGGCGCTACGGGATACCCTCGAACACCTGGACGAGGCCGGAATCGCCCACGCTGGAGCCGGCGAGACGATCGACGAGGCACTCGAGCCCGCCCGATTCGCCGCGGGAGACGTCGACGTCGCCGTCGTCTCGCTGACCGACAACACGCCCGAGTACGCGGCCGACGAGGACTCGCCCGGCACCGCGTGGATACCGGTGGACGTCGAGGACGAGACGACGCGCGAGCGGGTCGAAACCGCGCTCGAGCGGGCGCGCGAGACGAACCCCGACCTGCTCGTCGCTTCGCTGCACTGGGGGCCGAACATGGTCACCGAACCGCCCGAGTCGTTTCGCGAGTTCGCCCGATACCTCGTCGACCACGGCGTGGGATTCGTCCACGGCCACAGCGCTCACGTTTTCCATGGGCTCGAGGTGTACGACGGCGTCCCGATCGTCTACGACGCGGGCGACTTCGTCGACGACTACCGGGTCGACCCCGAGTTGCGAAACGACCGGAGCTTCCTGTTCGTCCTCTCGACCTCGGCGGACGGTGCACACGAGGACCTTCGCCTGTACCCCACCGAGATCGACGATTGTGCGGTCCACGAGGCCAGCCCCGGCGCAGCCGAGTGGGCGCGAGACCGGATGCGACAACTCTCGGAACCGTTCGGGACCACGTTCGAGCGCGACGACGAGGCGCTGGTCTGTTCGCTCGAGGGGTGACCGGGGGAGACGTGACGAGTCGGCCGCGCTCGAGACAGATTCGAAGCCACGTGTGACGTGCGAGCACGCTCCGGGACCCCGGCAGTTGGCAATCCTTAAGAGAGCAACCCGGCTACACCGGATTAGCATGAAAGTGGTCGTTTCTATCGGCGGGAGCGTGCTCGTGCCCGAGCCGGGCGGGGATCGGGTGGCCGAACACGCGGCCGTCGTCGAGGACCTCGTCGCGGACGGCTGTCGCGTCGGTGCCGTCGTCGGGGGCGGCGGCGTCGCCCGCGAGTACATCACCGCGGCGCGCGAACTGGGGGCCAACGAGATCGAACTCGACCAGCTGGGGATCGACGTCACCAGGCTCAACGCCCGGTTACTCATCGCCGCACTCGGCGAGGATACGATCACCGCGCCCGCGAGAGATTACGACGAAGCCGGCGAGGCCATCCGCCAGGGTGACGTTTCGGTCATGGGCGGGGTCGCGCCAGCCCAGACCACCGACGCCGTCGGGGCCGCCCTCGCCGAGTACGTCGACGCCGACCTGCTCGTCTACGCGACGAGCGTCCCCGGCGTCTTCAGCGCCGATCCGAACGAGGACGACGACGCGACGAAGTACGACGAACTCACCGCGACCGAACTCGTCGACGTCATCGGCGGCCTCGAGATGACCGCCGGTGCGTCCTCTCCGGTCGACCTGCTCGCGGCGAAGATCATCCAGCGGTCGGGGATGCGCACCATCGTCCTCGACGGCACCGACCCAGAGCGGATCGCCCGCGCGGTCCGTCACGGCGACCACGACGGCACGGACGTGATCCCGGAGGGCGTCGGCGAGGAACCGACCTACTGGGCCGAGAACGAACGATGAGCGACGACGCTCCCACCGACGATCCGGAAGACGCGGCGACGAGCCCGTACACGCTCCAGCGCGAGGAGAGTGACGACCACCACGCGTTCTGGGCCGACGCGGTCGCAGACCGAATCCTCGAGCGCGATCCGGACGAACCGATCGTCGTCAAAGGTGGCATCTCGCCGTCGGGCGTCCCCCACCTCGGGAACGTCAACGAGATCATGCGCGGCTACTACGTCGCCGAGGTCCTCCGAGAACGGGGCTACGAGGTCCGCCAGGTGTTCACCGCCGACGACCGCGACCCGCTTCGCGGGCTCCCGCGAACGCTCTGTGACCTCGAGGGGAACCTCGTCGACCTTGGCGACGTCGACGCCGGCGCACTCGGGCGCAATCTCGGTGCACCCTACACCGACATCCCCGATCCGTTCGGCTGCTGTGACTCCTACGGCGAACACTTCTCGCAGATCATCGCCGACAGCGCCGACGCCGTCGACGTCCCGATCGAGCTCGTCTCGAACACCGACTGCTACGAGGCCGGCGAGTTCGACGAGGTGACCGAACACGTCCTCGAGCACGCAGATCGCGCGCGCGAAGTGCTCTCGCAGTACCAGGACAAAGTCGACGCCGAGGGTGATTACGTCCCGTTCAACCCGATCTGTTCGGAGTGTGGAAAGCTCACCGAGACGGTGACAGGGGTCGACCTCGAGGCCGAGCCACCGACGGTCGACTACCGCTGTACGGACATGGACGCCGGGGACCAGACGATCGACGGCTGTGGCCACGAGGGAACCGCGACGATCCGTGAAGGGAAGATGCCCTGGCGGTTCGAGTGGCCCGGCCAGTGGCAGGTGCTGGGTGTCGACTTCGAACCGTTCGGCAAGGACCACGCCGAAGGTTCCTGGCCCAGCGGCGACGACGTCGCACGAAACGTCCTCGAGATCGAACCCCCCGTCCCGATGGTCTACGAGTGGTTCACCCTGGACGGCGAACCGTTCTCGTCCTCTGCGGGGAACGTCATCCTCGTCTCGGACGTCCTCGAGTTGATCGAACCCGAAGTCCTGCGGTATTTCTTCGCGAAAGACCCGTCGAAAGCGCGGGATTTCAGCGTCGAGCGCCTCGACCAGCTCGTCGACGAGTTCGACCGCTTCGAGGCGATCTACGTCGGCGAGGTCGAGGGAACCGAGGACGAACGCCAGTTCGCCGAGCGCGTCTATCCGCTCGTCGTCGAGGGGGCGGCGGAGGACGCCGAAACCGAGCGCGTCGACGGGCGCGCGAACGAACCCGAGGAGCGAATCCGCCTTCCGTACACCTTCGCCGCGGTGCTCGGGATGACCGACGACCCCGACCTCCGCGAGGAGATCGCCCGTCGCGAGGGTCACATCCCCGAGGACGCTCCCGAGTGGGCCGTCGAGAGCGCCCTCGAGCGCGTCGAACGGGCCCGAAACTGGGCCCGCAGAACCGAAAACGAGTTCGACTACGAACTCAAGCGCTCGGAGCTACCGGCCCACGAGTTCGACGCGGCGACGGAGGCCGCACTCGACGAACTCGCGGACTTCGTCGCAGCCGACGAGGACGTCGATCCCGAGGAACTGCAGGGCGAGATCTACGAGACGGCCAAGCGAAACGACGTGCCGGTGGGGGACTTCTTCTCCGCAGGCTACCGGCTGTTCTTCGACGAAGAACAGGGGCCGAAACTGGGGACGTTCCTCGCGAAAGTCGACCGTGAGTTCGTGATCGATCGATTGCGCCGGGAACGATAAGACGGCAGCAACCGTCCCAGCGGCAGTTTTTAGCCTCCGCGAGTGAGTGGCGTCGGGTCGCCGGAGGGGAGTCGATCGCGTCGTCGTGCCGTCAGCGTTCCTCTGGAGTCGACTCGAGCGCCTCGCTGGCAGGCGTTTCGACGTCGGACGAGCCGTCGCTGGACACAGAGATGGCGCTCGAGCGGGTACGCTGACCGGAGTCGTCGAGGTCTGCGTCCACTCGAGGGAGGGTCACGGTGAACGTCGAGCCGTCGGGACCGGTCTTTGCGAGGTCGACGCGCCCGTCGTATCGTGCTGCGAGGATGTGTGCGAGGTAGAGACCGAGGCCGTGGTTGCTCGAGCGGCGCTCGAACAGGGTGTCCTGGATCTCGGGCGGGATGCCGGGGCCGTCGTCGGCGACGACGACGGTGACTGTCTCGGCAGCAGCGTCGGTGGTCCTGTTCCCGTTCGTCGCTCCGGTGGCGTCGACGTGGACTGGTGCACCGTCGTCGACCGTGACTGTCACCGAAACGCGTGGCGTCTCGGCGTCGTTGTGTTCGATCGCGTTCTCGAGCAGGTTCGAGAAGACCCACCTGAGGCCCTCGTTACCGCGAACCGGCATCGTCCCGGGGATCGACGTCTCGATCACCGCTTCCGGTTGGGTCGTTCGGGCCGTCGAGACGACGTCTTCGAGGAGGGGGACGAGATCGACGGTGCTCGAACGGTCGGGTTCCTGATTGGCCTCGAGCATCGCGCGAACGTCGTCGACGACGACGGCGAGCGACTGGGTCTCGCTGCGAATGGTCTCGAGCCGTTCGCGGGTTTCGTGATCGTCCTCCTCGGCGAGCAACAGTGAGGCGTGGCCGTCGACGATCTGGATGCTGTTCAACACTTCGTGTCTGAGGAGGTCGTTGAGGTAGCCGAGCACCGCGCGTTCGTCCTCGAGGTGGGAGGCCCTGAGTGCGGTGGCTGTCGAGTCGACCTCGCGAGTGATGGCTCTGAGTTCGACGTAGCCGACGACGAAGCCGCCGGCGGCACCGACGCTAACCGAAAAGTGGAGCCAGGCCGCGTTTCCGGCGGTGTTCTCCCAGGGGAACGCGAGCATCGTCGGTACGTTGAGCACGAGCATGACGACGAGGCCGACGGCCGTCCAGCCGAGGACTCGCCGGCAGCGATTCGGCGGGACGGCGTAGCTCTCGAGTTTGTGCCCACCCCAGACCAGAACGAGTGCGGGGCCGGCACTGAAGACGAACGCGAAGACGATCGCGAGGGCGTCGAGTTCGTCCCGAAAGGTCCACCACCAGACGAAAACGGTGGCAAACAGCGCGAGGCCAGCAATCGAGATGCCTCTCGAAACGACCGCCGAGCGGCCTCGGCCGATGTCGCCGTCGGTCATGTCGGGGACTCCGACCGTCCCGTGACAGCGACTATCGAATCCATGTCAGAGCGCAGGAACTCAGACAAAATGGATGTACCGGTGATATCCGTCGCGAAGTGACGATAAGACGACACGTTTCGTCGTGACCGAATGTGGGCGAACGGACCGTTTTTATCGGGTGGCGAACATCGTCCTGTATGGCTCCCGGAGACGTTCACGAAGTCGACATCGACGGCTGTGCGGACTGTTACTACGTCGACACCGGAATGTACGACACGGAACGGTACGGTGCCGCGTACGTCCTCGACGCCGATCGACCAGCGGTCGTCGAGAGCGGCATCGGAACCAACCACGAGTACGTCCTCGAGGCACTCGATGAACTCGGGATCGAGCGCGCCGAACTGGCGGCGATCGCCGTGACCCACATCCACCTCGATCACGCTGGCGGGGCAGGCTTTCTCGCCGAGGCGTGCCCGAACGCCGACGTCTACGTCCCGGGCGTCGCCGCCGGGTTGCTCGTCGAACCCGACCGCCTCGTCGACGGGACGAAAGCCGCCGTCGGCGACCAGTGGGAGTTCTACGTCGAACCGGAACCCCTCGACGACGAGCGGATCGTCGAGATCGACGACGGCGACGAGATCGACCTCGGCGACCACACCCTCGAGGTGTACGGCGCGCCCGGCCACGCGTTCCACCAGGTCGTCTTCTACGATCCCGACATGGACGCGATGTTCACCGGGGATGCCGCCGGTATCTGGGTTCCCGAACGCGAAGAGATCAAAGAGACCTCCCCGCCGAACGACTTCGATCTCGAGGGCTGTCTGGCCGACCTCGAAATGATCCGTGAGGTCGACCCCGACGTCCTCTGTTACACTCACTTCGGTCCCCGGGAGGTGAGCGACGACCTCGAGGCGGCACTCGCAGAGTACGAGTCCGTTCTCACCGAGTGGGTCGAGTCCGTCGAGGAGAAACGGGTGGAACTGGACGACGACGAGGCGGTCGTCGACCACTTCGCAGAGACGGCCTCGCTTCCGGGTGCCTGGAACGATCGCAAGATTCGCGCAGAGGCGGCGATGAACACGCGCGGCGTACTCGAGTACCTCGATCAGCGAGACTGACGACGGGGCCGAACATCGACCAGCGAGACAGACAGCTGAATCGAACCGTCGGCAACGCCTGATAAACCAGCCGACCGATGACTGGAGTTTCGTCACATTTTATCGCATGGAGAATCCGAGAATAAGAATATGAACTGGCGGGAGGCCGAACGCAACCACGACGACGAGGTGATCGGGGAGACGAACCTCGCCCGCATGTACGAGGACGCCGCCGAACGGTACGGCGATCGGCGGGCCCAGCTGTACAAAGGTGGGATCTACGACCGGTCGTTGACCGACGCGGTCGTTCCTGAGGCACCGCCCGGCGAGTTCGCGCCCATCTCATACGCCGAGATGCGCGACATCGTCCGGAACCTCTCGGCCGGCTTCCACGACCTCGGCGTCGAGAAGGGCGACCGCGTGGGTATCTTCGCGAACACCCGCATGGAGTGGGCCCAGACCGACTTCGCCCTGTTGAGCCTCGGGGCGGTCATCACGACCGTCTACACGAGTTCCTCGCCAGAACAGGTCCAGTACCTGCTCGACGATCCAGACGCCTCGGCCGTCGTCGTCGAGAACGAGGAACTACTCGAGCGCGTCCTCGCGGTCGAAGACGACCTCGACCTCGAGTTCATCGTCTCGATGGACGAACTCTCGGGATACGACGACCGCGACGATATCTACACCCTCGAGGAGATCTACCACCGCGGTCGGGAGTGCTTCGACCTCGAGGCCTACCAGGAGCGGATCGACGCCGTCGACCTCGACGACCTCGCGAGCCTGATCTACACGAGCGGGACGACCGGCAAGCCGAAGGGCGTCCAGCTGACCCACTGGAACTTCCGGTCGAACGTCAACGCGATCCGCAAGCGCTACGGCCCGCGCCCCGACAAAGACGACGACGTCCCCGTCATCGACGAGGAGTCGGTCGCCGTGGCGTACCTGCCGCTGGCACACGTCTTCGAGCGGACGGCCGGCCACTTCGTCCGGTTCTCGAGCGGCGTCGCCGTCGGCTACGCGGAGAGTCCGGACACCCTTCAGGAGGACTTCGCGACGGTCCAGCCGACGGAGGCGACGAGCGTCCCGCGCGTCTACGAGAAAATCTACGACGCCATCCGCGAACAGGCGAGCGAATCCGGCGTCAAACGGAAGATCTTCGAGTGGGCGACCGACGTCGGCGTCGAGTACCAGCGCGCCGACTCGCCGGGAGCGATCCTCGAACTCAAACGGTCGCTCGCGGACAAACTCGTCTTCTCTTCGGTTCGGGAGGCGCTGGGTGGAGAGATCGAACTGCTCATCAGCGGGGGCGGCAGCCTCTCGCCGGAACTCTGTCAGCTCTACCACGCGATGGGACTGCCCATCTTCGAGGGCTACGGCCTGACCGAGACCTCTCCCGTGGTCACGACGAACCCGCCGGAAGCGGCCAAGACCGGCACCATCGGCCCCGCACTCGAGAACGTCGAGGTGAAAGTCGACGAGAGCGTCGTCGATCAGGCACCGTTCGAAGACGACCCCGGCGAGGTCGGCGAACTGCTCGTCAAGGGACCGAACGTGACCGAGGGCTACTGGAACCGGCCGAGTGCGACCGACCGGTCGTTCACCGAGGACGGCTTCTTCCGCACCGGCGACGTCGTCCACATCCGCCCCGACGGCTACCTCGAGTTCCGGGACCGACTCAAACAGCTCGTCGTCCTCTCGACAGGCAAGAACGTCGCCCCGGGTCCGATCGAGGACAAGTTCGCTGCCAGCGAGATCGTCGAGCAGGCGATGGTCGTCGGCAACGACGAGAAGTTCATCGGCGCGTTGCTCGTCCCGAACACCGACCACATCCGGAACTGGGCCGACGAGGAAGGCATCGACCTCCCCGACGACCCCGACGCGATGTGTGACCACGAGCGCGTCCGCGAATACATTCAGGACGAAGTCGACCGCGTCAACGAGCACTTCGAGAAACACGAGACGATCAAGCAGTTCGAACTCGTCCCCCAGGAGTTCACCGAGGAAAACGAGATGCTTACCCCCACGATGAAGAAGAAACGCCGGGTCATCTTAGACGAGTTCGAAGACCGCGTCGAACGGATCTACGCCGACGCCTGACACCACCCTCGAGGTCGAGACCGGAACACCGCTCCACTCTCGTTTTCGCAGTCGCTCTCGAGTGCCATCGCGTGACGTAACTCGCCGCACAGGAACGGATTACCATCAGCTCCGTTCCATCGAGCGGAGTGAGCGGACACTATCGCGAGCAGCGAGACGACTGTCCACCGGCTCGAGTGTGTCACACGTCACCTCCAATCACCCCATATTGATGCAAAACAATACATACGTTTAATGTGTATCAGGGACCATGGGGAGACACACCATGGACTGGGAGCGCGCAGAACGGGAGTTCGAGAGCGAGGTGCTGGGAACGGAACCACTCGGGCGGATGTTTCAACAGACGGTCGAGCGAAACGGCGATCGGGTCGCCCAGCAGTACAAAGGAGGAATCTACGACCGGAGTCTGGCCGGGGTCGCGTTCGACCCCGCACTGTCGGGTGACTACGCGAGTCTGACCTACGACGAGATGGGCGAGATCGTCCGGTATCTTGCCGCCGGGTTCAGAGACCTCGGCGTCGAGACCGGCGACAGAGTGGGAATTTTCTCCCAGACTCGACTCGAGTGGGCCCAGTCCGACTTCGCGCTGCTGTCGGCCGGGGCGGTCGTCACCACCGTCTACAAGAGTTCCTCGCCGGAGAAGGCACAGTACCTGCTCGACGACCCGGGGGCGACCGGCGTCCTCGTCGAGAACGAGGAGCTGTTAGAGCGTATCCTCGCGGTCGAAGACGATCTCGACCTCGAGTTCATCGTCTCGATGGACGAGCTCTCGGGGTACGACGACCGCGAGGACGTTCTGACGCTCGCGGACGTCTACGAGCGCGGGTCGGAGTGTTACGATCCGGAGGCCTACGAGGAGTGGCTCGACTCGGTGGAGTTCGACGACCTCGCGAGCATCATCTACACGAGCGGGACGACCGGCAAGCCGAAGGGCGTCCAGCTCACCCACCGCAACTTCCGGACGAACGTCAACCAGGTCTACCGGCGGTACGGGCCGCGACCGGACAAGGACGACGACGTCCCCGTCATCGACGAGGAGAGTAAACTCGTCTCCTACCTGCCGCTGGCGCACGTCTTCGAGCGAACGGCCGGACACTTCTTGCTGTTCGCCGCCGGGGCAACCGTCGCCTACGCGGAAGACTCAGAGACCCTGCAAGAGGACTTCGGCCTCGTCCAGCCCACCGGCGCAACGAGCGTCCCCCGGGTCTACGAGAAGATCTACGACGCCATCCGCGAACAGGCCAGCGAGTCGGCGGTCAAAGAGCGGATCTTCAACTGGGCGACCGAGGTCGGCAGGGAGTACCAGCGAACCGACGATCCCGGGCCGGTACTCGAGTTCAAGCTCTCGGTCGCCGACAAGCTGGTGTTCAGTCAGGTCAAGGAGGCCCTCGGAGGCAACGTCGAGATGCTCGTCAGCGGCGGCGGGACGCTCTCGTCGGATCTCTGTACCCTCTACCACGGCATGGGGCTGCCCATCTTCGAGGGCTACGGCCTGACCGAGACCTCGCCCGTCGTCGCGACGAACCCGCCGGAAGAGCCGAAAATCGGGAGCGTCGGCCCGGCAATCGTCGACTGCGAGGTGAAAGTCGACGACTCGGTCGTCTCCGAGGATGAAGCAGCAGGTACCGAAGGCGAGACCGGCGAACTGCTCGTCAAGGGGCCGAACGTCTTCGAGGGCTACTGGAACAAGCCCGCCGAGACCGATCGAGCCTTCACCGACGACGGCTACTTCCGGACCGGCGACATCGTCACCATCCGACCCGACGGCTACATCGAGTTCGTAGAGCGGACGAAGCAGATCCTGGTGCTCTCGACCGGCAAGAACGTCGCGCCCGCGCCCATCGAGGACTCGTTCGCCTCGAGTGAGATCGTCGAGCAGTGTATGGTCGTCGGCGACGGCGAGAAGTTCATCGGCGCGCTGATCGTGCCAAACATGGAGGGACTGCGCCGACGCGCCGAGGACGCTGGCGTCTCCCTGCCCGCAGACGACGACGCTGCCTGCGAACACGAGTGGGTCCGCGAGCAGGTCGACGAGGAAGTCGCGGCGGCAAACGAGAACTTCGAGTCCTACGAGACGATCAAAGAGTACCGGCTGACTCCGATCGAGTTCACCGAAGAAAACGAGTTGCTTACCCCCACGATGAAGAAGAAACGCCGGGCGATCTTAGACGAATTCGAGGCGGAAGTCGAATCGATCTATACCGAGGCAGAAACCGAACAGGCGCCGGAAGCCTGAATCCGCCCGACGTCACCTCGTCGAGGGACGTTCCAGACGTTCCGCGGGACGAGACACTCACCCGAGACCACCGCAACCAGAACCATTTTGCAGCGGGCCGTCACACAACCCCATATGAAACACGTCCGGGGACCACTGTGTACGATCGACGTCGGAGAGCAGACAGCCGAAACTGAGGATATCGACGACGTCCTCGAGTCGACGATCGGCGGCCGCGCTCTCGGGACGGCGCTGGCCCACGAGCGGATTCCGTTCGACGCCGATCCGTTCGGGCCCGAAAACAGCGTCTTCTTCGCGACCGGGCCGCTCCAGCACTCGACGATGAGCTTCACCGGCCGAATGTCGGCGACGGGCCTCTCACCGCTGACCGACGGCCTGCTCTCCTCGAACGCCGGCGGCTTCCTCTCGCGAAACTTCACCGGTACCGGCTACAGCGCCGTCGAGATCAGCGGCGAGAGCGACGACCTCGTGATCGTCCACGTCACCGACGACGGCGTCGAATTCGAGGCCGTCCCGGAACTCGAGGAGGCCACCGTCTCCGAGACCTGCGAGTACATCGAAGAGAAGTCCGACCTGCCAGAAGACCACACGGTCGCCATCGGGCCGGCCGGCGAGAACCGGGTTCGCTTCGCCTCGATCATGACCTCGAAAGAGCGTGCCTTCGGTCGCGGCGGCCTCGGTGCCGTCCTCGGCTCGAAGAACGTCAAGGCGATCACCTTCGAGGGCGACTCCACCAACGACGTCGAGATTCCACCGCTGCAGATGGAGATCCACGGCGAGGCCGCCCAGGCCGACCACCCGATGAAAGAAGCGGGGACGACCTCCGTCACCGAATACGCGAACATGGTCGGCGCGCTGCCGACCCGCTACTTCTCGGAACTCGAGTTCGAGGGTGCTGCAGACATCGGCGGCGACGCCGTCGCCGAGAAGAAGTACAAGAAAGGGACCTGCTCGGCCTGTGCATTCGCCTGCAAGCTTCCCACCCGCGACGAAGAGACCGGCCTCGAGACCGAGGGGCCGGAATACGAGACCGTGATGGCCTTCGGCTCGAACGCCGGCATCGACGACGTCGTCGACGTGATGCAATCGAACAAGCTCTGTGACGAACTCGGCATGGACACCATCTCCGCCGGCGACGTCGTCTCCGCGTACCTCGCGAGCGAGGACGCCTTCGGCGACGCCGACCTGATCCACGAGACCGTCGAGAAGATCGCCTACCGCGACGGCATCGGCGACACGCTCGCGGAGGGCGTCGACCGCTTCCACGACGACCTCGGCGTCGAAAACTGGACCGTCAAGGGCCTCGAGTTCGCCGCCCACGACGGCCGCACCCTGAACGGGCAAGGGCTGGCATTCGCCACCTCCAACCGCGGCGCAGACCACATGTACGCCGAGTTCTACCCCTACGAGTACCCCCTCGTCGGCAAGGACGACGCCTTCGAGAAAGACGGACTCGAGGGCAAGCCCCCGAAACTCGTCGAACTCGAGAACCTGAACGTCGTCAAAGACAGCGCCGTCCTCTGTAAGTTCTCGCGGGACTTCATCAGCGAAGAACGCCTCGAGACGCTGCTCGACGCCGACTACGAAGAGTTGCTGGCCGTCGGCGAACGCACCGTCGCCCTCGAGCGCCACTTCAACAACCAGCGCGGCTTCGACCGCGAAGACGACACGCTGCCCTACGAGATTCCCGACTTCGAAGAGGGACTCGAGGAGTACTACGACCTGCGCGACTGGAACGACGACGGTACCGTTCCAGACAGCGTGCTCGAGGAGACCGGCCCGTCCGGTGCGCCGGCCGACGACTGAGCGAGAGGACGGAATTCGGTTTCGCGGTTCGAACGTGGGTTCTGCGGTTCGTACGTCGATTCTCGAGCCTTCGGACTCGAGGCTCGAGTATCAGAGCGCGCGAATCGAGTGTCACCTCACCCATCCAGCGGCTCGAGACCGGACCCAGACCACCGGTCAGGATCGGTCGTCGTGGCTGGTCTCACCGTCGTCGGCCTCGCCTGCGCCTGTCGGTGCATCCCCACGGCCACCACTACTGGCACCGTCTGCGTCGCCGTCGCCGTCCTCGCCCCAGCGCTCGACTTCGAGGTCCGTGTCGAGTCGGTCGTCACCCCGCGAGCGCAGCGGCGCGTCGTCGGCCCGCGACGGATGAATGTTGAAGTTGTGCCCCTTGTAGGGATCTTCGTCCGGATTATAGTCGAGTTCGCTGCGTTCGAACAGGTAGATGAAAAAGCCAAACAGCGGGACGAAAAACGTGATCGCAGCCCACTTCAGCGGCGGCTCGAGGCCCACCCGGCCGGCGTCCCAGTAGGCCACGGCGGTGAGCCCGAGGTGCCAGGCCAGCGGAATCCCCACGATGATCCCCAGCAGGAGTCTGCTCATAGCCGTATTTTGTGCCGGGCGTACAAAACTGGCCGCACTTCGATGGCGGGCCCTGGCAGGTGGGTACGGCCAACCAGAACGTACTGAACCGGGTACCGGTCCGTCCCCCCGAATTCAGTTCTGTTCGAGAGAACATCGGAAACTCACTCGTGCAGTTCGCCAGGAGCCAAGAAGTCCCAGCAGGTGCTTGCTCGCGGGTCACTCCGTTCCCCGCTCACTGATCGCGGTTCTCGGTCCAATGGACCGTCGAACCGCGCGTTAGTTAACCTCGAACTCGATCGCTGCACCCTGTCCGAAGCCGACACAGAGCGTCGCCAGTCCGAGACCGCCACCGCGCTTTTTGAGTTCGTGGATCAGGCTCACCGGCAGGCGTGCACCCGAGGCACCAAGCGGGTGACCGATCGCGATCGCACCGCCGTTGACGTTGAAGATGTCGGGGTCGATGCCGAGTTCGTCACGCGAGTAGACCGTCTGGCTCGCGAACGCCTCGTTGAGTTCGACGAGGTCGTAGTCGTCGATGTCACGACCGTTGCGCTCGAGCAGGCCGCGGGTCGCAGGCACCGGACCGATCCCCATCACGCGCGGGTCGACGCCGGCGACGTTGTTCATGCCGACTTCCGCGAGGATCTCGAGGTCGTTGTTCTCGGCGAACTCCTTGCTCGTGATGAGCAGGGCGGCCGCGCCGTCGGAGATCTGAGAGGCGTTGCCGGGGGTGACGCTCCCGTCGGATTTGAACACCGTCGGGAGGTCGGCGAGTTTCTCGGCGGTGGTACCGGGGCGGATGCCCTCGTCTTCGGTGACCGTCCCGTCGTCGGTCTCGATCGGGACGATCTCGTCCTCGAAGCGGCCTTCCTCGGTCGCCTCGACGGCGTTTTGCTGGCTCTGGGCGGCGTACTCGTCCTGTTGCTCGCGGCTGATGTCGTACTCTTCGGCGACGGCTTCTGCGGTCATCCCCATCTGGAGTTCCATGATGTTATACTCCTCGAGGAGGTCGGGGTGGTACTCGCTGCCCGCGCTGTCCATCGGGACGCGGGTCATGTGCTCGACGCCGCCGGCGATGATCGCGTCGCGGTTGCCCGCGGCGATAGCGTCGGAGGCGGACATGACGGCCTGCATCGAGGAGGCACACCAGCGGTTGATCGTCGTCGCGGGGGTCCCCTCGCCGAGTTCCGAGAGCATAGCGATGATACGGGCGAGGTTGTTGTCCTGCTCGCCGCGCTGCTGGGCACACCCCCACATCAGATCGTCGACGGCGTCGGCCTCGATGCCGGTCTCGGCGAGGATCTCGTCGATCAGCGCGACCGAGAGGTCCTCACTCCGGGCGTCTTCGAATACGCCGCCTTCTTTCCCCTGTGGCGTCCGGACAGCCTTCACTACGACAGGCGTCTGTGACATACTCACTCAGACATCCTTCACGAACTTAAATCCGGTAGAACGTTTGTTCTGGCGCTAGCCGTTTACGGGTTCCAGACCGGCTGCCAGGCCGGGCAGCCCCGGCCGGTCGGCGGCTGACCGTCCTCTGGAATCGAACCGACGAGAACAACCCTTATCCCGTATCTCTGGGAAAGAACGCGTATGAGCGACGATGGACTGGACGGCGTCGACCGCGACGACGACCGGGACCACGGTGACGACGCGTCCGAGGACGAGACCGACGACGACCGACCCAACGCTGCTGGCGACGCAGACGACAGGAGCCGGGAGCCGGATGCAAAGACGACGAGCCCCCCATCCACGGCCGAATCGGGCGACGCGCACGGGGAAGGTGATACTGGCGCTGGGGAGACCACACTCGAGTACGACGCAGCCGACGTCGACGGCGAAGACGGAGGACCGATGCCGAACGTCCCCGATCCAGAGCCGGACCCGGAGGACGAGGTTCCCGAAGACGTCCGAAAGTACGCCCGCTTCAAGAAGATGGACGGCGCGCAGTACGATCGGGTCAACGAGTTCCTGCGAGATCGAACCTACATCACGGCCCGCGAGTGGGCCATCGCCCGCCTCTGTGCCGATTTCCGGACCGAGACCGGCGTCGAGATGACCAAAATCGGGGAGAACCTGCCCGAACTGGTCCCGTTCATGACCGACACCTACACCCCGCAGGCGGTCAACCAGGCCCGGTCGTCGTTCGACGACAAGGTCCGGAAAGCCGGCGCAACGTTCCTCTACGGCGCGATGTGCGACTTCTACACCGCGGAGGAACTCGACGACGTCATGTACGAGGTCACCGAGGTCGCCAAATTCTTACTCGAGGTCGAAGGCGTCGACCTCACCGTCGACGAAGAACTCGAGGCCGAAGAGCGCATCTCGAGTGTCATGCGAGAGGTCAGGGAAGCCAGCAAGGCGTTACGAGACGAAGAGACCGACTCGTAGGCGGGTTCGTCGGTCAGCGCGTCACCGACTGTAGGGATTGCGTCGCTCCTCGCACGCCTCAATATAGCAGGTCGTAGTTACGTTGAAATTGGCGTGCAAGATTCAGAGAGTGGGTTCATCACCAGCATCCGGGCGAGCAAAGCGAGCCCGGTTCTCGGGCGGCGAGGCCGTGGGCCGAGCCGTCCGCCTTTTTCATCGAAGGTTTTGCGCGAGCGGTTCGCCTCCGGCGAACCCGACGCGCAAAAAGTTCGCGCTGTGTATCCAGCAGGCCATATGTTCCAGCTAGTAGATAGAAACGGGATAGTCCACTAGCTTTTGTCATCTTCCCTCTCAGTCGCTCGAGCCTGCCTGCCACGCCTCGAGGTCTGCCTCCTCGAGAAAGAGCGACGGGTCGTCGTGGGCGAACGTCACCCACGTGTCCGGGTCGTCGGCGTCTGCGAGCGCGCCAGCCGCCGAATCGACAGGTCGGAGGTGAATCAGCAGTTCGCCCTCGAGCAGTGCGGTCTCGAACACCGGTCGGGCGGCCGCGATCGAGTAGGTCAGCGGGACGAACACGGCCGTCTCCGCGCCCGTCGCGCGTTCGACCGCGAGCGCGACTCGCTGATCTGCCCCGTCTCCCGGCCGGTAGTACACTTCGGCATCGTCGAAGGTGACCTCGCGCTCGAGCAGCGAGTCGAGCAACTCTGTGGTCTCGTCGGCGACGGCGACCTCGAGGCCGAACCGCTCTCCGTTCGTGTTCGGGGCGACGTCGGCGGGATCACAGACGATCGCGTCCCAGCCCACCTCGCGGTACCGGTCTGCGATGTCCGCGGCGTCGGCGAGCAGTTCCGACCACTCGGGTTCGGGTGCGTCGGCCGGTCCAGTCGCGTCGTCAGTCACGGCTACTCACCGGCCCGTCTCGACCCGCCATCTCGGTCAGGGAGCCGTCGATCATGTGTGACAGCGCTCGCTCGAGGCGGAAAACGGTGTCGTCCACGAGCGACACAGACTGGCTCCCCATGGCAGTGTCGGCGTACCAGGGATCCGTCCCCGGTTCCGTCGACAAATGACAGAAAATAAAGCGCATGCCCCCGCCTTCAGGCGGGGGTCGAGCGGTAGGCACTGGCGAACAACCGCCGACTACTGGCCGTCTGGGGTCTCCTCGCGGACGCGCTTCTCGCCTTCAAGGAGCAACCCCTTCCACGTCAGCCCGTGGTGTTGCTTCAGTTCCTTCAACCGCTCGTACTGTTCATCGTCGTCGAACTCGATTCGGATCTCAACCATACACAATCACACAAACCACACAGTTATGTGTTTTACGCCACAAGAGATAGTTGATGAAGCGGACCAATCAGTTCGTCGTTCGCCCCCGATCCGAACAGGACCGGGAGCTACTGCACGAACTGTTGGACGCTTCTGCCAGCCTCTGGAACGAACTCACCTACGAACGACGCCAGCAATACTTCGACGGCGAAAGCGTCTGGGACACCGCCGACTATCGCAAACAGTACGTCGGCGTTCTCGGAAGTGCAACCGCCCAGCAGCTCATCCGAAAGAGCAAGAGCGCGTGGAACTCATTCTTCTCGCTCAAAGAAGACGGCGAGAAGTGTTCCCCGCCCGGCTACTGGGGCAACGAGGACGACGGTCGAACATTGCGGACCTACGTTCGAAACGACCAGTACACACTGGAAATGGGCGACCGCTCTCGACTCGAGATTCCCGTCGGGAAGGAACTCAAGGAAAAGTACGGCCTCGGACACACCGAGCGCCTTCGCCTCGAAGTTGCAGGCGATCCGAAGTGGGACGGCAAACAGGGCCGGTTGGAACTGTATTACGACGACGTGAGCGAGACGTTCAGGGCCTTTCAGCCAGTCACTGTCGATCATTCTCGACTGGATTCACCACTGGCCGACGAAACGGCCGCTCTGGATATCGGTGCGAACAACATCGTCGCCTGCACGACCACGACCGGCAAGCAGTACCTGTACGGATGCCGCGACCTGTTCGAACGGTTCCGCGAGACGACGCGAGAGATCGCCCGGCTACAGTCGAAACTCCGCGAGGGGCGCTACAGTTCCAAGCGGATTCGACAGCTGTACCGACGCCGGACGCGACGGCGCGACCATGCGATGGACGCGCTTGCCCGCGACTTGATCGAACGACTGTACGACGAAGGTGTCTCGACGGTGTACGTCGGTGATCTCACCGACGTTCTCGAGACCCACTGGTCGGTGCGGACGAACGCGAAGACGCACAACTTCTGGGCGTTCTGCGCGTTCATCGATCGACTCGCCTGTACGGCCGAAGAGTTCGGCATCACCGTCGAAGTTCGCACGGAAGCGTGGACAAGTCAGACGTGTCCGAACTGCGGTTCAATCGAGGACACGACTCGGCACCAAGACACGTTGACGTGTCCCTGTGGTTTCGAGGGCCACGCGGACCTCACGGCAAGCGAGACGTTCCTGAGACGGCACGAAACAGACGTACCACGGCCGATGGCACGGCCCGTGCGATTCGAGTGGGACGACCACGGATGGTCGGGGAAACCACACCCTCACGAAAGTCCCAAAGAAGCGCGCACAAACCAGAGTATCCTACAATCGGCGTAGGAGAAAGTCGCTCGCGTGGTGGTTCGGCATGAGCCGAGACTCCCAACGTGAGGATTCCCGCGCCTTTAGGCGCGTGGAGGATGTCAATCACAGCAGGCCGTCTCAGGCCACGGCGAAACTCGAGTTCGATACCGCGAGTACCCCGCTTTTCGTAATCATTTTCCCACGCGCGAGCGTAACCGTCGGGTAGAGCTATGAGCGGAACGCCAGACGAGGAGAAACTCGAGGAGCTACGACAGAAGAAGATGGAGCAGTTACAGGAACAGGCCGAAGCCCAGCAAGAAGGCGGTTCCGAACAGGAGGCCGCCCAGCAGCAAGCCGAGGCCCAGAAGCAGGCGTTGCTCCGGCAGCACCTGACCGACGAGGCCCGAAAACGGCTCAACACGGTCAAGATGAGCAAGCCCCAGTTCGGCGAGCAGGTCGAACGGCAGGTCGTCGCGCTGGCCCAGAGCGGGCGCATCCAGGGCAAGATCGACGACGACAAGATGAAACAGCTCCTCTCGGAACTGAAACCCGACTCGAAACGCTTCGACATCCAACGACGCTAAGGACCCGCGGTGAGTACCCGACGGCCGATGGACCTCGGATTGCTCTACAGTGGGGGGAAAGACTCGACGCTGGCGGCGCTCTTCCTCGACGACTTCTACGACGTTACCCTGGTGACCGGCCACTTCGGCGTCACCGACGACTGGCGACACGCCCGCGAGACCGCCGACCGGATCGGCTTCGAGTTCGACCGGCTCGAGCTCGACCGTGCGGTCGCCGAAGAGGCCGCCACGACGATCCGCGAGGACGGCTTTCCACGCAACGGCATCCAGCAGGTACACGTCCACGCCCTCGAGCGGCTGGCCGCCGACGGCTACGACGCGATCGCCGACGGCACCCGCCGTGACGACCGGGTGCCGACGGTCTCCCGGGCGCAGGCCCAGAGTCTCGAGGATCGCCACGACGTCGACTACGTCGCGCCGCTATCGGGCTTCGGCCGCGCTGCAGTGGATCGACTGGTCGAGTCGACCCTCGAGGTGACCGTCGGGCCGAGCGAGGAGATTCGCCGGGCCGACTACGAGGCGGAGTTGCGGGCGATTATCGCCGACGAGGAAGGGACAGAAGCGATCGAGGACCTGTTCCCGGCACACGAACAGACGTACGTGACGGACGTCCGGCAGCCTCACAGCGGAATCTGACACCACCCGGTGGCCAAACGAACAGAGTGAAGTTTGCCGTCCCCGAACCGACGGCCATGTACGACCGGATCAAGGGCTTTCGTGACTTCTACCCCGGCGAGATGGCCGCCCGCCGGCAGGCGACGGACGTCCTCGAGGACACCGCACGGCAGTATGGCTTCCGCGAAATCGGGACACCGGCGCTCGAGCGCGCGGAACTGTGGACGGACAAGAGCGGCGACGACATCGTCGAGGAACTGTACGCCTTCGAAGACCAGGGCGGGCGACACGTCACGCTGACGCCCGAACTGACGCCGACGGTCGCGCGGATGGTCGTCGCGAAGCAACAGGAACTGTCGAAGCCGATCAAGTGGTTCTCGACGCGGCCGTTCTGGCGCTACGAGCAGGTCCAGCAGGGTCGCCAGCGGGAGTTCTACCAGACCAACGTCGACATCTTCGGCTCGGCAGAACCCGAAGCCGACGCCGAGATTCTGGCGTGGGCCGCCGACGCACTGACGAGCCTCGGTCTGACGGGCGAGCACTTCGAGTTCCGCATCTCCCACCGCGACATTCTGGGCGGCGTGCTCGAAACCTACGACGCCGACGTCGAGATCGACGAGGCGATTCGCGCCGTCGACAAGTCCGACAAGATTTCGCAGGCCGAGTACCACGACCTGCTGGTCGAGGCCGGTCTCACCTACGATCAGGCCGCCGAGTTCGACGAGTTGATCGCCGCCGGCGATCTCGAGGACGTGAAGGCGTTCGCCGACACCGAGCGCGTCGACGACGCCGTCGAGAACTTGCAGGCGGTCCTCGCCGCGGCCGAGGACTTCGGGGCGCGAGAGTACTGTACGATCTCCCTCGAGACCGCACGCGGGCTCGATTACTACACGGGCGTCGTCTTCGAGTGTTTCGACTCCACTGGCGAGGTCTCGCGGTCGATCTTCGGTGGCGGCCGGTACGACGACCTGATCGAGTCCTTCGGCGGCCAGCCGACCCCCGCCGTCGGCGTCGCACCGGGTCACGCCACCCTCTCGTTGCTCTGTCAGCGCGCGGGCGTCTGGCCCGAGGAGGCGGTGACGACCGACTACTACGTCCTCACAGTCGGCGATACCCGGGCGGAAGCCGCGCGAATCACCCGCGAGTTGCGCGACCGTGGCCACGTCGTCGAGACCGACGTCGCGGGTCGCTCGTTCGGCGCGCAGATGAACTACGCGGACTCGATCGACGCCGAGACGGTCGTCATCGTCGGCGAGCAGGACCTCGCGAACGACGAGGTGACGATCAAAGACATGGCCTCGGGCGACCAGACGCAGGTGCCGGTCGAGGCGTTCCCCGGCGACGCGACGCGGCCGACGTTCGAGGATTACTCGTAGTCGCTGGGAGGGCATTACCCACGAAATTCAGGTGCCGTGTTTATTTTCTCACAGGTGCTCAGGATGTGGTATGGTCGAACTTACCGACAGCGTCGTGGTCGTCACCGGAGCAGCGTCGGGTATGGGCCGGTCGATGGCACTCGAGTTCGCGGGCGAGGGTGCGTCGGTCGTCGTGGTGGACGTCGACGACGACGGCATCGAACGCGTCGTCGCGAAGATCGACGACGATGGTGGCGAGGCGATCGGGGTCCACGGCGACGTCACAGACCCGGACAGCGTCGAGGGCGTCGTCGACCGCGCGGTCGACGAGTACGGGACGGTCGACGTCCTGATCAACAACGCGGGCATCCTCGACGACTACGCGCCGGTCGGTGAGACCTCCCTCGAGCAGTGGAACGCGGTTATCGGCGTCAACCTCGACGGCGTCTTCATGCTGACGAAGGCGGCCCTGCCGAAACTGCTCGAGGGCGACGAAGAGGGCGTCGTTATCAACACCGCCTCGATCGCGGGGAAGGTCGCCGGTGGCGGTGGGGCAGCCTACACGTCCTCGAAACACGGCGTCATCGGCTTTACGAAGCAACTGTCCCACGACTACGGCCCCGAGATCCGGGCGAACGCGATCTGTCCGGGGGCTATCGAGACGGGGATGACCGAGGAGTTGATCGACGCCGGTGAGATCGAGCCGATGGTCGCCGAGACGCCCGCAGGCCGCCACGCCCAGTCAGAAGAGGTCGCCGCCGTCGCGCTGTTTCTCGCGAGCGACGAGGCCTCGTTCGTCCACGGGAGCGCCGTCGACGTCGACGGCGGCTGGCTCGTCGATTGAGGCGGCGGTTGGAGGTCGACGGTAGCTTCGAGTTCAGTCCAGCACGCTACCGATCCACAGCGAACTTCTATGAGGGCGTGCCCTCTGTATCGAGACGATGACAGACGGGACTCCGGAAACGTTCTCGGCGGTGATCGGCCTCGAGTTCACCGACAGGGGCGAGGGGTGGTCTCGCGGCGAGGTGACCGTCAGCGACGAGTTGACGAATCCGAACGGGGTGCTCCACGGCGGGGCGACCTACACGATGGCGGACACGGGAATGGCGGTCGCCCTCCAGTCGGAACTCGAGCCCGAAGAGCGGTGTGCGACGATCGAAATCAAGATCAGTTACCTCGAGCCGGTCACCGAGGGGACCGTGGTCTGCGAGACGAGCCTCCTGCGGCGGGGCGGCTCGATCGCCTTCCTCGAGTCGGAGATCAGCCACGAGGACAGCGTCGTCGCGCGGGCGACGGGGTCGTTCTCGATTTTCACGCCCTGACTGGCCGTCGAGACGACTGACGGAGGTACCAGCGGTCGAGCGCAAGGCAACGAGCGGATGGCACGGCCCTCGAGCAGGTGCAACCATTACCTGTCCCAGCGGTGTACGACGGCCGATGGTCGACTCCGAGTCACCGCCGAACGTCTTGCTCTTGCTGACCGACCAGGAGCGGTACGACTACAGCGCACCCGAGGGACCGCCGGTCGAGACCGACGCGATGGATCACCTCTCTGCGACGGGGATGCGCTTTACCCGGGCGATCACGCCGATCAGCATCTGCTCGAGCGCGCGGGCCTCCTTGCTGACCGGACAGTACCCCCACAATCACGGCATGCTGAACAACAGCCACGAGGCCGACGCCATCCAGCGGAACCTGCCACCAGAGATTCCGACGTTTTCCGAACTCCTCGACGCGAACGGCTACGACTGCACGTATACGGGAAAGTGGCACGTCGGCGACGACGAGACGCCCGAATCGGTCGGCTTCACCTACCTCGGCGGGAGCGACACCCACCACGACGACATCGACGAAGCATTTCGGGAGTACCGCCGCGAGCGCGGCACGCCAGTCGGCGAGGAGACCCTCGAGGAGGTCGTCTACACCGGTGACGATCCGCGAGACGAGCGCGAGGGGACGTTCGTCGCCGCGAAAACGTCCGTCGACGTCGAGGACACCCGGCCGTACTTCCTCGCCGACCGGACGATCGAGGCGCTCGAGACGTTCGGAGCGGGTGGAGACGACGGAGTTGAGGGCGCGAACGGTGCCGACGCAAGCCCGCGATTCTTCCACCGGGCTGACTTCTACGGCCCACACCACCCCTACGTGGTTCCCGAACCCTACGCGTCGATGTACGATCCCGACGAAATCGACCCACCGGGGAGCTACGCCGAGACCTTCGACGGCAAACCCGGCGTCCACGAGAACTACCGCCACTACCGGGGCGTCGAGCACTTCGACTGGGAGATCTGGGCCGAGGTGATCGCAAAGTACCGCGGATTCGTCACCATGATCGACGACCAGCTCGCGCGCATTCTCGAGACGCTCGAGTCGACGGGACTGGCGGGGGAGACGGTCGTCGTCCACGCGTCGGACCACGGCGACTTCGCCGGTGGGCACCGCCAGTTCAACAAGGGGCCGCTGATGTACGACGACACCTACCGCATCCCACTTCAGGTGCGATGGCCGGGAGTGACAGAGCCGGACTCGACCTGCGACCACCCGGTCCACCTCCACGACCTCGCACCGACGTTCCTCGAGATGGCCGGCTGTGAGACTCCCGACGCTTTCGACGCCCGGAGTCTCGTGGGGTTACTCGAGGGTGGAAGTGGGAATGGTGGGGGAGGTGGAGATGGGGATAGAGGCGAGGGCAAAACAGGCTCGGCCCCCGGCGACTGGCCCGACGCCGCCTTCGCCCAGTACCACGGCGACGAGTTCGGCCTCTACACCCAGCGGATGGTCCGGACGAGACGTTACAAGTACGTCTACAACGGCCCCGATATCGACGAACTCTACGACCTCGAGGCCGACCCGGCGGAGTTACAGAACCTGATCGACCACCCCGACTACGCCGACGTCCGGGAGACTATGCGCGAGCGGCTGATCGCGTGGATGGAGCGGACCGACGATCCGAATCGCGGCTGGGTGCCCGCGGTGCTCGAGCGAGCGCCCTGAGTCGACACAGCGGACCCTGTCACAGAAGCGTACGTTTACAGCGATCAAGCGGCTAGGTGCGTCCATGCCCACCCACCGGATACCGATTCGACAGTCACTCGCTCGAGGGAGGCCCACACCATGAGCTGGGACCACCACGACACCCCCGAGTCCCTCCGGACGGAAGCCGAGCGATACGACCGGATCGTCGCCGCGCTCGAGGACCTGCTCGTCGAGGTCCGTGACGACCCCGTCAAAGACTCCCGGCTCGAGGAGCTGTTCGATCAGGTGACGACCGCCAACCCAAACCTCTGGAACACCGCGACCGCGTTCATCGTGGTCGAGGGCGCGGAAGACGGCGATAGCCGAACGACCGGTGACGATGCAGACGAAGACGACAGCACCCAGCCCACGGCCACCGTCACCGACGTCTCCAAACTCGCACAGGGCAAGTGGGCACCCGAAATCGTCGACGACTGCGACGCGATGGTCACCCTCGAGATCCAGCGCGGGCTCATGCCAGACGATTTTACGTACCAGGTCGGACGCGAACTTCAGGACGAGATCGACGACTTTCGAGAACGGGCCGCCAAAAAACGACAGGAAGCCGCCGAACTCGAGGATTCAGACGGGCAGGACGGGTAATCGGATTTGCGTCGGAGCGTGAGGCCGCTCGAGGATTCCGTTCGACACCCCACTGAAACACCCCGGCTAGGAGTCAATCATTGCTCTCGAGCCCAGTTCAGATATTGAGGTATTGGCTTTCAGTGATAAGATATTGGTTCGGTGATGAACACCTCGAAAGCCCCCGGCCCGCTCGCGGCCGCTGGCGTCGTGCGCGCCTCGCCTCGCTCCGCTCACCTGCGGTGCTACCGGCCACCAGCGGCCGCGACCGCACCGGCCCCTTTCATTCCTCCCAGGCCACACCCTCCCCATCCGACTCGCTCACTGCGTTCGCTCGCCCCTCGCGCTTCGACGAACCGTCCTCACAGTGCTCGGACGGCTCGTCTGCGCGCCAGCCGGCCGGGAACGCGTCACCGCGCAAGCCGCGCGGTGGCGCGTGACTCGGGGAAGGGCAGGCCAACTGCGTCCCTGGTGGATTGAAAGGGCGAAGCGCGCTCGCGGTCGCTCAGGCGGCTCTATCCGAGCGCGAGCGAGGATATCCGGCTGAGCGGGCGTGAGCGTGCTGAGGGCTTTCGTCGTGTTCTCATTCTCTGTGATTTTCTCAAACTGGTGGCTGGATTGATGAGAGTATACTTGATACACTACTAGTTGGGGTGTTGGAACCAGCACAGTTCGAAAGCCGGCCACTCGAGATCAACGTCGCGTTCGGGAACTCGCTCACTCGAGGACGAGCCGTTCACGTTCGAACGTCCCGTCGTGTCCCGTCTCCGCAGCACGGTCGCCGTCGGTAGTATCGTCACCATCGACACCGTCGTCACCATCGTCGGTCGTACGCCAGCGCCACGACCCAACGACCCGGGGCTCGAGCGAGACGATCAGGTACGATCGATCCGGCCAGGCGGCCGCCGCGGCATCGGTCTCGCTGGGGTGTGGCGGGCCCGCCGGGTGTGAGTGGTAGAATCCGACGATCGACTCGCCGCGAGCCTCGAGCCGGTCGAAAATCTCGAGCTGGGCTTCGGGATCGATCCGATAGCGGGTCCGGGGGGTATCGGCGACGTTGTCGGCCGGATACTGGGACTGGACGCGGCTCTCTTCCGGGTCGAACGTCCCGCCGAAGACACCGCATATTTCTTCGGGTTCGCCCGCGCGAGCGCGCTCGAGGATCGCGTCGCGGATTTCTGCTGGCACCCGGAGCACTGGCCCGTCTTCGGGTGGCGATTCAGGAGCCATCGGGGATCAGACGCTGGGCTGGCCCCCGGCCTCGAGTCGGCCCGTCAGGTCGGCGAACGGCATGGCGATCGGTTCGCCGTCGACCTTGAGTGTGTCGCCGTCGACCGTAACTGCCCCATCGCCGGCCTCGAGTGTGTCACCTGCAGCCTCGGACGCGGCGTCGCCGAACCGATCGGGCTGGACGATCCGGGCGAGCGCCTCGAGCGTCTCGACCAGCCGGGGCCCCGGTCGATTCAGGTAGTGGTTGCCATCCATCGCCCAGACGCGACCCTCACGAACGGCCGTCAGGTCCGCCCAGCCCTCGCGTTCGGTGAGGTCCGTCCGGTTATCGGCGACCTGCTCGAGGTCGAACCCACAGGGGCCGACGATCACGACCTCGGGGTCGTACTCGCGGATGTCGGCCCACTCGCGGGGTTGTGACCGGTCGCCAACGCCGGCCAGCCCGTACTCACCACCGGCCCACTCGACCAGTTCCGCCGTCCAGTGACCCGCGATCATCACGGGATCGGTCCAGTCGAAGATGGCCACCCGCGGGCGCTCGTCCGGCTCGAGGCCGGCCGTCCGCTCGCGCACGCGATCGATTCGCTCCTCGAGTCGCCGGCGTACGTCCACGGCTCGACCCGCCCGGCCAACTGCCCGGCCGATCCGCTCGACGTCGTCCAGCACGTCCCCGACGGTGTGCGGATCGGTCGTCAACACCTCCGGATCGGCACTGATTTGATCGACGGCGTCGGCGACGACAACCTCGTCGACCGCACAGACGTCACACATCCCCTGCGTGACGATCAGCTCCGGCTCGAGGGCCTCGAGCGTCTCGGCGTCGACGTCGTAGACGCCCGTGTCGGTGTCACCGTCCCCATCCGTGCCTGTAACCGAGAGTACCTGCCGATCGATCTCGGCGCTCGAGCCACGTGCGTCGACGCGCGAGCGCGTGATCGAGGGCCGGGACTCGACGCCCGGCGGATAGTCACACTCGTGGGAGACACCGACCGGCTCGAGGCCCAGCCGGGCGACCGTCTCGGTCGCCGACGGGAGCGTCGTCACGATTTGCATGGACTCCGGTTGGGGCCGGGTAGGCAAAAGCGTCCGGCTCGCGGGACGAGGGACTAGAGGGAGTCGGATTCGAGAATAGCGGCCAGAAGATCCCGCTGGGCGGAGCGCAGTCGCTTCGAGAACGTCGGCTGGGCGATCCCCAGCGACGTGGCGATCTCTGCACCCGTTCGCTTTCGATCGTCGTCGAAGTAGCCGCTGTGATAGGCCGTTCGCAGCGCTTCGTCTTGCTTCTCCGAGAGAGACGCCTCGAGCAGTTCCGGAACGGGAACGGAGCCGGCTTCCGACGCCTGTCGCTTGGCCACGAGCGTAGCAGCCGAAAAGACGTCACGAACCTGCTCGAGGAATCGCTGATAGTCCCTGTACTCGGGGACCGAAAAGACGATCTGACAGTTCGTCGGCGTGACCCGGATCGACCGAAGGAGCGCACTGATCGGGACCGCCCGCGAGGCGACACACTGGTCGACGACGACGAGTTCGTAGGCCGTGCTGGCAGATTCAGAAAGCGGGCGGATCGACTCGAGACCCGGAATCTCCGCGACCACGTCGGTCACCGTCCCGGGATCGACGTCGTCGATCGAACAGTGGAGCACGTGCGAGTTGCGATTCCGACGGGTCACGTTCCCGACCTCGACGGTCGTCTCGAGTCTGGACGCGAGGGCCACGCAGACGTCTTCCTCGCCGGGTTCGACGTCGACAGTGAGATCGACCATCTGGTCGTCACCGAAGGCATCCCGGCGCTCGACGGCGTTCGTGACGAACCCGACCAGCGTCCCGAACTCCTCGAGGAGGCGCGTCGTTCGCTCGTCGAGTGCGTCCGTCTCGGTACTGTAGACGGTAAGCGTCCCGTAAAACAGTTCCTCGTGTCGAATCGGGACGGCGACGACCGACCGGAAGCCGTGGATCAACGCCGTGTTTCGCCACGGCTCCTCGTGGACGCCGACCGGAATCCGATCGACGTCGACGACCGTTCGCTCGTCTGCAACCTGCGCTTCGGGCGCTGGCCGGTCGTCGGCGAGCGAGAACGACTGGTCGTCCAGAAACTCCGGCGGGAGGTGTGCCTGTGCGGCGGGTTCGACCACGTTCCGGTCGTGATCGACCGTCCCGATCCAGGCAGCGTCGACACGGTCGATCGTCGTCAGCGCCTGACAGACAGAGCGGTGAATCTCGGCTCGAGAGTCGGCGTCGATCAGCGCCGTGTACAGCGACCGGATCGTCTCGTTGAGGTCGCTCACGTACTCGAGTCCGGCGTCCACGAAGTAGACCTCGAGTTCCCAGCGGGAACGTTCGAAGAGGAAGAAGAGACCGATGACACCAGCCCCGGTGGCGGTGGCGGTGGTGCATCACCACCAGCTGACGACGATGACGACGATGTCGCAGACGACGACCCAGCCGATGACACCGCGGTCGCAGACGACGACCCAGCAGACGATGACCCAGTCGCGGATGACGACCCAGCAGATGACGACCCCGTCGCGGACGACGACCCGGCCGACGATCCGGCTGACGACGTCGCAGACGACGATGACGACGGAATCCCCGGCTTCGGGGCCTTCGTCGCCGTAGCCGCACTGCTCTCGGCCGTCGTGCTCGCCGTCCGCCGCTAGGACGGAGACCCACGACGACCGACCACCACTCGCGTCATTTTTTATCGCGCTACCCACCGAGCAACAGCCACCCGGCCAACCACCAGGGTGGGAATGAAAGGGGCTGGCGGGCTCGGCGAGCGAGACGAAGCAAGCACCGCAGTGAAACGAGGAGCGCAGCGAGTCGCAGCCGCCGAGCGCGGCAGGGGCTTTCAGAGTGTTGTACTCCCAGTCGTAGAACCCTCAGTCCTCGTCGTCCTCGAGTTCGCGCACGTCAAGCTCGCCCTCGAGATAGTCGTGTCCGGTGTCGGTAAGCTGGTAGAGGCCAGTTTGGACAGATTCCAGAAGGTCTGCCTCGGAAAGCACCCGGCAGCGCTTGCTCACGTACTGTCGGTCGTAGTCGATGTTTGCGGCGAGGACTCGCGGGGAGACCTGAATGGCGTGCTCGTCGAAGAACAGCATGATCTCGTAGTCCACTGGAGCCATCCACGAAACCCGCTCGACCATCTATTCACGATGTGCCGGTAGCTGAACGGAAAAATCAGTAGTATCCAGAGAGTAGTAGACGACTTTCGTAGTTCCGTGAGAACGACGTATGTAGTCAAAACTTATGTCAGTGGAGAACATCGTCGACACTACGGAAGCTATACGCGACTCTCTGCGGCGATGGGTTCCAGCAGTGGGCCAGTGGTAGCAACAATGACTCCCGATGATGGATCGACGGTCACTCACACCCTCGAGACGGCGACCGGAATCAGTCGTCCTCGAGTTCGCACACGTCAAGGTCGCCCTCGAGATAGTCGCGGCCGGTGTCGGTAAGCTGGTAGAGGCCAGTGTCGACGGGTTCCAGAAGACCAGCATCCGAAAGTGCACTGCATCGTCGACTGACGTAGTGGCGATCGTAGTCGATATTGACGGCGAGTATCTTCGGGGAGACCAGAATCGGATACTCGTCGAAAAAGAGCATGATCTCGTAATCGACAGGTGCCATCCACGAAACCCGCTCGACCATCGTTCGAGAATAGCCAGCATCGGAGTAGAAAAAGCAGCACTATCTGCAGAGCAATATGCCCAATCGATACGCTAAAATAACATCGTACGTTGTCAAAACTTATGTCAGTGGAGAATATAGTCGCCACTACGGAAGCTATCCGTGACTCGCCACGGCGACGAGCCCCAGAACGCAGACCGGTGGTAGCTCCCGAGTCCGCAGGTAGCTCCCGCATCCAGCCGACAGAAGCCATGTCAAGCGACGACTCACGGGAGAACGGAACCCCCGACAGACCATGCCTGTTGCCAGCACTCGAGTTCGACGCGCTGACTCGAGTCTATTTCAGCCTACACCACGGTCAGTGGGTTCCGACTCAGCAGCCATTCGCACTCTCGAGACAGCGTCCAGAATCAGTCGTCCTCGAGTTCGAGGTCAGCAGCCTCGAGTTCGCCCTCGAGATATGCGATGCCGCGATCCGTGAGTCGGTAGTAGCCGCGTTTTTCGTCGGTTTTCTCGAGCAGGCCAGCCTCGGAGAGGATGTTCATGCGACGGGCGATCGTGTTCTGGCTACGGTCGAGTACGCCGAGTTGTTCGACGAGGTTGTACCAGACGGTAGTTGGTGGCAGCGAAATTCGGTGGCCCGGTTCCGTCTCGAGTTCCTGAAGGTACTCGAGGATGGCATCGTCTGCCTGATTCATCCACGAGACACGGGCTCGCATGCGTTAGCCGTAGCTGCGGTCGACCAGAAGATACGTTTTACTTCTCGAGTGTATCTGCTCGCCGGCGATTTCCACTGCAGGTCGTTACGCAAGCACCCGTTGAGAGAGCAGTTACTGCTCGCTTTCGGTGAGTTTGCTGGCATCGAGTTCGCCTTCCAGATAGGAACGACCGTCGTCGGTAATCACGTAGAATCCTCGAGACGGTTTCTCCACCAATCCGTAGGAAGCGAGCGTCCGACACCGGACCCCGATGTACTGGTTATTTCGATCGATCGCATCGGCGATCGCCTTGGGAGTGCCTGCACCCTGCTCGTCAAGGTACTCGAGTATCTCGTCGTCCGTCCGGGTCATCCAGTCGGCTCGCTTTCGCATCTCTCTAGCTATGTAAAGCAGTGTTCAAAGAAAGTACGCAAGAAGAGAGATCCTAACAGCTATAAGGTTGCTTTAGCGACTGTATAGGTTTTCCAAACTGCTTATAGAATAGTTTTTTGTAGAGCAGAATACAATACAGGCCAACGGGATACTTCGGACTGATCACTCGAGATTGTCCGCAGAATAGCAGGGTGGTGGTAGCGCACCCCCTGCCACAGCTCCCGTAACGCACCTACGGAAGCCATGTCCAACGACGATTCACGGGGTAATCAAAGCCCCGACCGACCGGACGCACCGACTCGAGACCACCCCACCCCCGAACTGATTCACAGTCACCTCGAGCAGGTCGACGCCCTGACCAGTACCTTGCTCGCGGCGCTCGAGGCCCCGGCCCCCGAAGACGACGCGATCGACGACCTGTCCGATCGGGAGCGACAGGCAGTCCGCCGACACCTGCTCCAGATCAGGGCGGAGGCGAGTCAGGTCGGGTTGACGGTGCTCGGCCCGGAGGGGGCGATTTCGTACCGACCGGGTGACGGGTCGACAGCGAATTCGACCAGCGACTCGAGCGGCCACTCACCCACTGACCCAGCCGACTCGAGCGGCCACTCACCCACTGACCCAGCCGACTCGAGCGACCACTCACCCACTGACCCAGCCGACTCGAGCGACCACTCACCCACTGACCCAGCCGACTCGAGCGACCACTCACCCACCAACCCAGCCGACTCACTCACAGACTCGAGCGAGCCAACCCGTAGCGGTGATGACGATGAGTGACGGAGACGACGAGGAGTCACCACGCCAGCCGCCTGAATCCGAACCCAGAGCCGAGCGCGAGCATGACCACCAGCCACGCGAGCACCACACCCAGTCGGCGTCACTCGAGCACTTGCTGACCGCGCTGGACGATCTGACGAGGCGAGTCGACGAACTGGTGGTTCGAGTCGAACGACTCGAGGCCGATCAGCAGGCAGCCCGAACCGATCGCGACCGACTCGAGGGTGAGGGGACTCGAGCGGACGCACCACGATCCGATCAGGACCACGACGACCACGACCGCCTCACCACCCTCGAGCAGACCGTCACCCAGCTCGAGACGCAGCTGTCGACCACGGTCGACCGGCTGGACGGGCTCGAGGCCAACGAACCCGACGAGACCACCGAAACCCACCAGACCGACGAACCCGACGAGACCCACACCACCCACGACCAGACCACCCCCACAGACCCGGACCCCATCGAGGCCCGCCTCACAGCCCACGAACGCAAGCTCGCGGCCAACAAAGACCGGATCGCCGAACTCCAGTCCCGCGAACTCGAGAAGGGAGCCCACCTGCTCGCAGCGACCGTCGACGTGGACACCGTCGAGGTACCCGAGAACCGACTCGAGCGAATCCGGAAGGACGACGGGCGGCAATACTACCGATTACCGGAGCAGGCCGACCCGCTCGAGCGTGGAGGGTCCGTCACACTCGCCTATGGCGACCTCCTGCCGATTCAGCAACTGGCCCGGATGGACGACGAGATGTTGCGCTCGGCGGCGAACGCGTTACCGACGCGCCTCGCCGCGAAACTCTGGCAGGCCCGAACCGATCCGAGCGTCGGTGATGACCCGTGGGAGCCCGGCTGCAAGGACATCGCGGAGTACGTCACAGCCAGCGATCTCAAACACTGGATTCGCAGACAGGAACCCGGCATCAGCGATACCTACGCGAAGAAACTCGTCTCGAGGGTGATCGACGCCGTTCTCGACCTGTCGAACAACCGCGTCGCAGTCCGCAAACGAAATCAGCGGAAGAACGGCCTCGAGTACACCGAACGGAGACTCGTACTCCCCGCCGACGTCGAGATTCCGGGCGAGACGACAACAGACGACTCGAGGGGAGAAGGCTCGAGGGGAGAAGGCTCGAGTGGAGAAGGCTCGAGTGGCGAAGAGACGTAAGCGCCGGTGACAGCTGGTGTCCTCGGGTGACCGGGGACACTGAGATGAAAACCGCCTCGAGAGAGGTCGACTGACTCTCTTCGATCACGCACAACGCACGCGACCGCGGCTGCTCGAGGGATGGTTAGTGGTGGGTATCTCACTCGAGTGGGCGTCGGTGGGCAAGACGACGGACAGGGCTCGAGGGGCTGCCCGGAGACGACGGCTGTCAACGGTTATACGCTGAACAGGCGCAATACCACGGTCTTCAGGCCGTGGATACGCGCCGTCACTTGTGGTCATAACCCACCGTTCAGCTGCTTCGCCGAGTTTCTCACGGCGATATTTAAGTCACAGGCCGTTCTTCTGGAAAGTAGGAGTTGGTCGGAACGGAGCGGATTCCGAACCGTCCTGCGGAGGTGGCCTGTCCACCCACGTAATGAGACAATATCCGAAAGAGCAGTCCGTGAACGCCACATCTCCGAAGGGTGTGCCAACGTGCCGACTGCTCGAAGCGAGCACGACGATACCCCCGACTCTGCTGACACCTGCTGGCGTCCCTGTGGCAAAAACAACACCGGGACGCCAAACAGGGTCGAGGATAGGGGTAACGGCCACTTGGCATGGCCAGCAGTCCACCACACCGAGACTGTGGGACTACCCGCGCCCGAAAGGTGTGGTAGTCCGCCGGTTGGACTGGAAACCTGAAACTCCCACCGCTCGGGATTCCTCCGCGTTTACGCGGAGGAGGATGTCAATCAGCGATAACGTACTCGGAGAGGTGTTCCGTCGCAGTCGTGACGATCGATTCCCTGAGTGTTCCCTGTCTGACGTCGATTTCGGTGGCGCTAATGGAGTTCACTGACCACGGCATGATCGAGCTCGATCGTGGCGCGCCACCGTCGGTCCAATCGGATTCGTCAATCGGGAGACGGTCCTTGTACCACGTTCGTGTTGTGAGCGAGAGGACGATGTACTGTTCCCCGTGAAATGGTGTCTCTTCGTCGCTGATGATCAAAAACGGACGTCCAGCCGATTCTTCCTTGAACTTGTCGTAGCCGATAACGACGTCTCCTCGATCGTACTCCATCTACGCATCCTCGGCTGCATGTTCCTGCCACTCTTCGAGGTCTTCGTCACCGTACTGGTCGTCCAATCGCTGAACGGTCCTGTGGAAATCGTATGCATCACGAACGCGGTCCATGTCTCCGATTGCCCAGTATTCACCCTTATGCCGGACCAGTTGTTTATCCTCGAGTCGGCTCAACACAGTACTGACCGATCCCTTCTTCACACCAGATCCGTCGGCTATTTCAGCGGGCGTGAACGCCTTGTCATCGTTTCGAGCCAGGAACGTGATGATTCGCTCTGCATTCGTCTCTCCCGTGAGTTCGTGTTCGGAGCTCGCGTCGAACGTCTCGATATCGATCGGCACAGGTGTCACTACTGTATCCCACGTCATAACAGTTAGTGTGTCACTGGTGTCACTCACGTGTGGAAGGGAAGAGCTGGGAGGACCGGACGGCACCCAACGACGCGCCACGTGAACGTATCCTGAACGGAGAGAGCGGACCGGAAGACGGTGACCAGATTATCTGAGGGTAATTTCGCCGAGTGAAACAGCGGCGTCGGCGACACCGACGCGAAGAAACTGGTCTCGAGGGTGATCGACGCCGTCCTCGAGCGCTCGAACAACCGCGTCGCAGTGCGCAAACGCAACCGGCGGAAGAACGGCCTCGCATACACCGAGCGACGACTCCTGCTCCCCGACGACGCCGAGATTCCGGGTGAGACGACAGGAGACGACTCGAGGGGAGACGACTCGAGGGGAGACGAGACGTAAGAGCCGATGGCAGCTGGTGTCCTCGCGAAACGGAGACAGCGACAGACAGACAGACCACCTCGAGAGAGTACTCCCCAGGTCAATCAGTACCGCCCACTCACTGGAGGAACGCGGTCTGTGGGGGTTAGGTACCGTGGGGCGTCCCGCTCGAGTGGGTGTCGATGGTCCCAGCACCAGCCCAAACTGACTATCAGACGTTACTCGAGGGAGCGGTGGTCCGAACAGGGCCAGTCGACCATCGAATCGAAAAATCCGAGCGTCCGATCAGGTCCCGTGATCCCACGAGCCCATGTACTCGCGCTGGGTGTCGGTCAGCGAATCGAACTCGACGCCCTCGGCTGCGAGTTTGATCTCGGCGATCTCTGTGTCCAGTTCGTCGGGGACGTCGTGGACGCCCGCATCGTAGTCGTCGCCGTTCTCGAGCAGTTCGCGCACGCAAACGGCCTGAATGCCGAAGCTCTGGTCCATCACTTCGACGGGATGACCGAGCGAGACGGGGGCAGCGAGGTTGACGAGGCGGCCCTCGGCGACGACGTTGAGTCGGCGACCGTCTGCGAGTTCGTACGCGTCGACGCCGTCGCGGGCCTCGTAGGTGTCGACGGCGAGGTCTTCGAGGGCCTCGAGGTCGATCTCGATGTCGAAGTGACCGGCGTTGGCGAGCAAGACGCCGTCTCCCATTTTCTCGAAGTGCTCTTCGACGATGACGTCGCGGTTGCCAGTCGTCGTGAGGAAGACGTCGCCGACCGCCGCAGCCTTCGACATAGGCAACACCTCGTAGCCTTCCATGTGGGCCTCGAGCGCGCGGCGGGGTTCGACCTCCGTCACGATCACGTTCGCGTTCTGGCCGGCGGCCTTGCGGGCGACGCCCTTGCCGCAGTAACCGAAGCCGGCGACGACGACGTTCTTCCCGGCCCACGAGAGGTTCGTGGTCATGGCAATCGAGGCCAGCGAGGACTCGCCGGTGCCGTGAACGTTGTCGAACAGCCGCTTCATCGGCGTGTCGTTGACGGCGAACACCGGGTACTCGAGGGCCCCGTCGTCGTCCATCGCGCGCAGGCGGTGGACACCCGTGGTCGTCTCCTCGGCACCGCCGACGATGCCGTCGATCAGTTCGGGGTAGTCCTCGTGAATCGCGGCGACGAGGTCCATCCCGTCGTCGACCGTGATGGTGGGTTCGTGGGCGATGACGGCCTCGATGGCGTCGTAGTACTCCTCGTCGTCGACGCCGCGCTTTGCGTAGCAGGTGATCGACTCGTGGGCGTCGAGGGCCGCGCTCACGTCATCGTGGGTCGACAGCGGGTTGCAGCCCGTCACCGCAACGTCGGCACCACCCTCGGCGAGCGTCTCGACGAGGACCGCGGTCTTCGCCTCGACGTGCATCGCCATCGCGATACTCTCGCCCTCGAGGGGCTGGTCGGCGACGAACTCCTCGCGGACGGCCTCCATGATCGGCATGTGCTGGGCGGCCCAGTCCATCTTCCGACGGCCCTCCTCGCGGGCTGCGTCCACATCGTCCAGCTGGTCGCTGATCGGCGGATACGCGTGTTCGGTCATGGCTCGATAGAGTGGTACCGGAGGCAAAACGCTACCGAAGCATGGTCGGGGTGCCAGAACAGTTCGATCGAGGATCCGGGCCGGGGTGGATCGTCTCACGCTCGAGTCGCTCGAGCGCAGTGCACCTCGAGTCCGGCCGACGCCGTGACGGTGTGCCTCTGACGGCAGTCGTGCGTCGATGGGCGTCGGTGTGGGCTCGAGGGGTGTGCGTCGGGGTTCAGGGCCGGATGAGCAGGTGCCGGCCGTTATGGACCGGCGTGTCCGGGTGGTCCGCCACCATTTCCGTTCCCGTTCCCACTTCCACCAGCAGCGTTCCCGTTCCCGTTCCCGTTCCCGTTCCCGTTCCCGTTGTCGTCGCCACCAGCCCGGTCACTCGAGGGGCCGGCGTGATCCGGTGGTCCCTGCTGACTATCGTCTGTTGCGCCGGTCGCGGTGACGTTCGAGTCGGCGTCGTCGCCATCGTTGTCGTCACCGGCGTCATCGTCGCTCTCACCGTCGTCGGCATCGGCACCCGGGCCAGCGTGTGCTGGCGGCCCCTGATCGCTCTCGTTGTCGGCACCCGGGCCAGCGTGTGCTGGCGGCCCCTGATCGCTCTCGTTGTCGGCACCCGGGCCAGCGTGTGCTGGCGGCCCCTGATTGCTCTCGTTGTCGGCACCCGGGCCAGCGTGTGCTGGCGGCCCCTGATCGCTCTCGTTGTCGGCCGGCGGTCCGGCGTGGTCGGGCGTGTCACCGGGGTTGTTACTCGTGACGAAGTCAGAGATGGCCTGTCCCGGCGGGCCGTCGGTCTCGAGCGTCTGGACGAACCACGAGACGATCGCACCGAATGGGCCGTCGTCGTCGGGTCGCTCGTCCTCAGCGTCGTCTTCCTCGTCGTCTGCCGCGGGCTCGAGCACCGCGGTCGCCTCGGCCGAGCCGTTCTCGTAGCTCGCCTCGACGGTCACCTCGACGGGGTCGGTCGGCGCGACGAGCGAGACGGTGCCGTTCGCGTCGGTCACGTACTCGCCCGTGCCGTCGTAGGAGACGTTTGCGGTCACGTCGACCGACGCGTTCTCGAGGGTCGCGTTCTCGCTATCTTCGTCTGCGTCGTCGTCCGTGACGGTGACGGTCACGTTCGCGTCGTCGTCCTGCGTGACGTCGACGGAGAGATTCTCGACGAGGTCGTCAGCATCGTCGGTTTCTTCGTCGTCAGCGTCGTCAGCCTCGTCTTCCTTGTCGTCCCCTTCATCGCCCTCGTCGTCTTCCTCGTCAGCCGCAGGCTCGAGCGTCGCGTCGGTCTCGACGCTATCGGCACTCGTGGACGCGACGACGGTCACCTCGACCGACTCGTTGGGTTCGGGGAGGGCGACCTCGCCGTCGGCGTCGGTCGTGTACGTTCCCGTGCCTTCGTACGATGCGTCGTCGTCTTCGTCGTCTACGAGCGATACCTCGACCGTCGCGTTCTCGACGGCGCTGTCGTTCGACTGTACCGAGACGACGCCGTCGCTGATTACGAGCGACAGTTCGTCGTCGTCGGGGTCGGCTGCAGCCGCCCCGACCGGAGCGACCGCAGCGACGAGCATGGCGAACGCGAGCGCCACCGCGAGATGGTTCAACCTGATCATCCAGTTGGACGTTCACGATATCGTGGATAAACCCCGCCGGCAGTTCCGCCTCGTTCAGTCCCTTCGAAACGAACCGAGAGTCGTTCAGAGGGTTTATCGGCACCAGTGAGCGTTTAGTTTCGCGTTCCATCCAGCGATGGCACAACGGGAAAAGCGAACGATCAGAACGGCAGATAGTGGCTCCGAAGTCCCCACCCACGCGAGTAGTTACCCTTCGGCGCGCTCGAACAGTTGCGTCGCCGCCTCGCTGGCACGCTCGAGTACCGCATCCTCCTCGAGCGTGGTGACCTCGCGGTCGCGCATGAGCACCTGTCCGTCACAGACGGTGTGGCGGACGTCCGACGCGGCCGCGGCGTAGACGAGGTGGCTCACCAGGTCGTGAGCCGGCGTGAGGTGGGGTCGCTCGAGGTCGATCACGGCAAGATCCGCGGGCGCACCGGCCTCGAGTCGCCCGACAGGAAGGCCCATGGCGTCGGCACTGCCCTGGGTCAGCATCTCGACGACGGCATCGGCGGGGACGGCACTGGCGTCCTCGGCGGCGAGTTTGCCGATCATCGCGGCGTCGCGGCCCTCGTCGAGCAGCGAGAGGTCGTTGTTCGAGGCCGCACCGTCGGTTCCAAGGCCGACGGTGACGCCCGCTTCGCGCAGTCGCTGGACCGGGGCCATCCCGCTCGCCAGTTTCATGTTCGATGCAGGGCAGTGGATCACGCTCGCGCCCGTCTCCGACAGGAGGTCGATCTCGGTCCCGTCGACGTGTACCCCGTGGGCGACGAAGTCCTCGGCCTCGAGCAGGCCGACGTCGCGGGCGTACTCGAGCGGTCGGACGCCGTGTTCCTCGACGATGGGGTCGACCTCGTTCGTCGTCTCGTTGGCGTGGAAGTGAATCGGGAGCCCCACCTCGCGCGCCCGCGGGACGTACTCTCGCAGGTACTCCTCGCCGACGGTGGTCAGGCTGTGTGGCTGGAACGTGGTCGAGATTCGGCCGTCTGCCGCCCCGTCGAGGTCGGTCGCCACCGCGAGGCTCTCCTCCATATCCGCCCTCGCGTCCGCCTCGTCCTTGCCGATGGTGATGGCGGTGTGGCCGAGCACGGCACGAACGCCGGCTTTCTCGACGGCGGTTGCGATCTCGGGGACGTGGAAGTACATGTCCGAGAAGGCCGTGACGCCGCCTTTGATCATCTCGAGGATGCCCAGTTCGGCCCCGGCGCGGACGTCCTCGGGGGTCAACTCGGCCTCGACGGGCCAGATGTCCTCCTGCAGCCACGCGTCGAGGGGCTTGTCGTCTGCTGCGCCACGCAGGAGCGTCATCGCGACGTGACAGTGGCCGTTGACGAACCCGGGCGTCACGAGCGAGTCGGCTGCATCGAGCGTCGCGTCGCCTTCCAGGTCGGCCCCGGTTTCGAGGATTTCGCCGGAATCCTGATCGACCAGTACGTCCGCGCGCGTCACCGTCCCGTCGGGCAACAGGACCTGCCCGCCGGTGATCGAGAGCGTCGTCATCGCTCGAGGGTAGTCGCCCGACCGCCTTATACGCCCACACACTGGACCGGACGTACGACCAGTCACGACGAGCCAGCGGCTCGATCACCCCGTCGCAGTCCGGCACTTTCACTTTCACTCTCCTGTTAACGGAGGTTTATGAGGGGTCCGGCACAACGGTGGAGTATGCCCGAAGCAGATCTCGAGGAACTCCCCGGCGTCGGACCGGCGACCGCAGACAAACTCAAAGACGCAGGCTACGACTCGTTCGAGAGCCTGGCCGTCGCCGCTCCCGCAGAGCTGTCGAACACCGCGGACGTCGGTGACTCGACCGCTGGCGACATCGTCCGTGCGGCCCGGGACGCCGCCGACGTCGGCGGCTTCGAGACCGGCTCGACCGTCCTCGAGCGCCGGAACAAGATCGGGAAGCTGAGCTGGCACATCGACGAAGTCGACGACCTGCTAGGTGGTGGCATCGAGACCCAGTCGATCACCGAAGTTTACGGCGAGTTCGGCTCCGGTAAATCGCAGGTCACCCACCAGATGGCCGTCAACGTCCAGCTTCCCCAGGAAGTCGGCGGACTCCACGGCTCCTGTATCTTCATCGACAGCGAGGACACGTTCCGTCCCGAGCGAATCGACGACATGGTCCGGGGACTGCCGGACGACGCCATCGCCGCCGCGATGGAAGACCGCGAGATCGAAGGCACGCCGGACGACGAGGCCGCCCTCGAGGAACTGGTCGACTCGTTCCTCGAGTACATCCACGTCGCGAAGGCGTTCAACTCGAACCACCAGATGCTGCTCGCAGAGAAGGCCAAAGAACTCGCGGGCGAACACGAGGACTCGGAGTATCCCGTCAAGTTGCTCTGTGTCGACTCGCTGACCGCCCACTTCCGCGCCGAGTACGTCGGCCGTGGCGAACTCGCGAACCGCCAGCAGAAGCTGAACAAGCACCTCCACGACATCGACAAGGTCGGCAACCTCTACAACGCCGCCGTCATCGTCACCAACCAGGTCACCTCGAACCCCGACGCGTTCTTCGGCGACCCGACCAAACCCATCGGTGGGAACATCTTAGGCCACAAGTCGACGTTCCGAATCTACCTCCGGAAGTCGAAGGGTGACAAGCGGATCGTCCGACTGGTCGACGCGCCGAACCTCGCCGACGGCGAGGCCGTTATGCGCGTCGAAGAAGACGGGCTGAAGCCCGAGTAACGGTCCGACCGCGCGCCTGGGAAACGCATATTTTCCACTCCCGCATTTTGCTACCCGATGAGTGACGACTCGAACGAGACGACGACGACCATCGTCAGGCCGACTCTCGACGGGGACTATCGCACCGTTCGCGTCCCCACGGACCCCCGCAATCGTCTCGAGCGAGCAAGAGAGCGGGCAAAGTCCACTGGAAAATCGGCCGATTCAGCCGAATTTCTCGAGCAGGAGCGAGCGAACTGGGAGTGACTGGGGCGAACCGTTAGCGGTCGCGGGTGTCCGCAGATTCGAGTGTCTCGAGCGCTGCCTGTCGTTTTTCGACGACGCTCTCGATTCGCTCTTTCTTGTCCTCCGGATCCTCGAGTCCCTCGAGCCACGAGAGCGCGCTGTAGAAGGCCACGAGGCGACCGATTTCTCGTTCCGTGAGGAGGCCGAGGTCGCCGGCGGCGGACTCGTAGATCACCGGGCGTTCGACGCGCGCCGTGATGCGTTCGTAGCCGCCCTCGGCAACGACGTCGTCGACGTACTCGTAAGAGCGAAGTTCTTCGGCGAACGCCCGGCGGAGTCGACGGGTGGCGTCGCGTTCGCGTTTCCAGTACAGCAGGTACGAGCCGGCGGCGGTGGCGATGGCACCGATGACTGCCCCGAGGACGAACCCGATCGCGGTGTCGACCATGGGCATTCCACGGCAACTGGAGGGGTAAGCGCGGGGCTGGCAACCATGGAAACGAATTGCTGGCCGACCCGCGACGAGGGCCGCCGCCAACTCAGAGTCCAGCGACGTCTTCGATCGCGTCGGTCAACGCCTGAATCGACTCGAGGTCGTGTTCGCCCATGTGGCCGATACGGAACGTTTGCTCGCCGAGTGCGGAGCCGTAGCCGTTCGAGAAGACGAAGTCGTACTCCTCGCTGACGGCGTCGATGGTGGCGGCGACGTCGATCTCCTGCGTGTTCTCGATACAGCTGACGGTCTGGGACTCGTAGCCCTCCTCGGGGAACATGTCGAAGTGCTCGCGGGCCCACTCGCGAGTGTACTCGGCCATCTCGCGGTGGCGCTCGTCGCGGGCGTCGTGGCCTTCCTCGAGCATGTGTTTCATCTGTTTTCGGTAGGCGAGCATGATCGGAATGGCGGGCGTCGAGTGGGTCTGGCCCTTGCGCTCGTAGTAGTCGAGACAGCGCTGGAAGCCGCCGTACCACGAGGCAGATTCCTTCTCGAGTTCGCGCTCGTAGGCCTCGTTACTGACGACGCAGACGGCGAGTCCCGGCGGCATGGCGAAGGCCTTCTGGGTCGAGGTGAAGATGACGTCGATGTCGTGCTCGTCGATGTCGACGTAGTCACCGCCGAGTGCGGAGACGGCGTCGACGACGAAGTAGGTGTCCGGGTACTCCGCGACGACGTCGCCGATCTCCTCGATGGGATTGCGGACGCCCGTGGAACTCTCGTTCATCACGGTCGCGACCACGTCGTAGTGTTTGTCGCTCGTCTCGAGTGTCTCGCGGATGTCGTCGGGCTTGATCGCCTGTCCCCACTCGTACTCGAGGCGGTCGACGTCTTTGCCAAGTCGTTCGGCGACGTTGGCGTGGCGCTCGCTGAAGCTGCCACAGGTCGGAACGAGGATGTTCTCGTCGACGAGGTTCAGCGTCGATGCCTCCCAGAACTCCGTTCCGGAGCCCGTGAGGATGATGACCTCGTTGTCGGTCCCGAGGAACGTCTTCGTGTCCTCGACGATGGTCGTGTAGAGGTCGGTCATTCGGTCCATTCGGTGGCCGAAGGTTGGTTCGCACATCGCCTCGATGACGTCCTCGCGCACCTCGGTCGGGCCCGGAATGTACAGCGTCTTGTCGGGATAGTCGCCCGTGTACTCGCGTTTCTCGGTCACGAAACTCACCTGATAGGCCACTGTGCGAGCGGAGACGGTATGGCACTTTTGATGCGCTGCTGCCAGTCGGGGTGACCGACGACTGGCAGAAAACCAGAGCAGCGGCTCACGACTACCGGCCGTCGAGAGAACGAATCGAAGATCGATCGAGGCAGTTACTCGACGACGAGGTCGCCGTTCATCGTCGTCTCGTGGGGATCACAGACGTAGGCAGCCATCTCCGAGCTGGCCTCGAAGGTGAGGAACTGGTCCTCGCCGCCTTCGGTGACTTCCTCGGTCTGGAGATCGTCCACGACGTCGCCGCCGTCGTCGCGGATCTCGATGTTGTGTTCGGCACCGTCGCCCTCGTTCCAGCCCATCGTGTACTCCTCGCCTTCCTCGAGGATGAGCGTCGGGTTCTCCTCGCCGTCGATTTCGGCAGGCTCCATACCGACCCAGCCGGGAGTCTGGGCGTCGAACTCGATCTCCGTCCCGGGCTCGATCTCGAAGCCGTCGGGCTCGGCATCGGCATCGTCGTCCTCGCCGTTGCCGTTCCCGTTATCATTACACCCAGCGACGAGGGCTGTCGCGGCCGCGCCACCGGTGAGTTTCAACGCCGTTCGCCGCGAAATCGCACTGTCTCGCGTCATCACCGACCGGTTAGGTGTGCGTACATAAAAATGGATATCCTCCGAACGTACATCGCCATGTGTGGACATACCACGATATATCGACAGGTTCTTCACGCATTTGGGTCACCGCGTTCGACTGCATCGGACGATTCGAGGCCGAGCTTGAGAAACGCCGGCACGGCGACGACCGCGATCGCAATCTCGAGGCCGCCGACGACGAGAAACGCCGGATCGTAGCCGTAGCGGCCGGCGACGACGCCGCCGACGAGGAAGCCACCGAGAAAACCGAGGCTGCCGGCGACGTTGAAGCCGGCCATCGCGACGCCACGTTCGCGGTCGTCGGCCAGATCGGTAACCAGCGCCATCGTCGCGGGCGAGACGAGCGCGCCGAGGACACCGACGAGGATCATCGCGAGTGCGGCGGTCAGGACCGACGGCGCGGCACCGACGAGGAGGATTCCGCCGCCGTAACAGAGCGAGCCGACGACGATGGGGATCGTCCGGCCGATGCGATCGGAGAGCATCCCGAGTGGATACTGCAGGAGTGCGAACGGAGCGAAGAAACACGCGAGCAGCAGGCCGGTCGTCGCCGCGTCGACGCCGAATGTCGCCTGAAAGTACAGCGTCCCCACGAGCGCGAAAAAGCCCGCAGTCATCCGGTCGACGAACCCGAACGCGTAGGGAATCGACAGCGTCGGCCGCCGACGGACGCCCTCGAGCAGTGCGCGTGGAGTCCGGCGCGTCTCCGGCGCGCGGTCCTCGAGTGTGGCGACGAGCGTGCCGACCACGACGAGCAGTGCAGCAGCAGCGAACAGCGGCGCGACGGGTGAGAGGCCGGTGAGCTGGCCGCCGATCGGCGCGCCGAGGGCGGCCCCGAGGCCGATGGCGATGCCCGCAGCCCCCATGTTCCGGCCGTGGCCGCCCTCCAGGTCCATCAGCATGGTGATGGTGAGCGAGAAGGCCCCGATGGTCATCGCACCCTGGAAGAACCGGACGACGAGGACGGCGTCGAACGAGAGCGAACCGATCGCGGGGACGACGGCGAGAGTGGCGTAACCGACTGCGCCGGCGAGCGCGCCAGCGACGACGAACGGCGTTCGCCGGCCGGTGACGTCGCTCAGGACGCCCCAGATGCCGACGAACGTGACGTAGCCGACGAACTCGGCGACGAGAAACCACATGCTGGCGTCGAGTTCGGTCGCGGCGAACGGCGAGGTTCCCGCGTCGGCGTCTGCACCGAGGGCCTCGACGAGCGTCGCGATGCCGGGGTAGAGCAACAGCTGGGAGAAGAGCACGGTAAAGACGACCGCGGCGAGCACGATCCGGTCGCGATCGGTCGGGTGCACGAACGGTCGTTGGAACCGGGGGGCTAAGAACTCGTTCGTCTCGAGCGACCGGACCGATCACCGTCAGCGATCCCTCGTGACCGACGATACCGGTAGACGACGCAGCCAGCGACCATTACCAGACAGCCCAGCAGGACCGGCGACGCGACCGTGAGGACGGCGAACCCGACCGTCTCGAGCGGGCCGCCGATCGCGGGTGGCGCGGCGAGCACGACCGACTCGAGGGTCGGTCCCATGAGGACGACGTTGGCGAGCAGGGCACCGGCGACGAGCAACCACCGGGCGAGCGGGTCGACGACGAGGTAGAGAGCCGGAACGAGCGTGGCGAAGACGATGGGGTAGTAGAGCGGATAGGAGGGGAAGAAGACGAAGATCGCGACCAGCGTCGCGTGGGCGGCGACCAGCCGGTCGGTGGACGTCTCGAGGTCGGTGTAGACGTAGGCGACCGGCGGCGCGAGAACGGCGAGGGCGAAGACGGTGTACAGCGTCGGCTCGATCTCGGGCGTGAGGACGGAGATGGGCCGCCGGACGGTGACGTAGGCCGCAGACGGCTCGAGGCCGCCGACGAACGCCTCGTCGTCGGTGCGGGGGAAGAGCACGTCGACGAAGAACTGTCGAGTGCGTCCCGCACCGAAGAGCAAAGCGCCGAGGGCGAGACCGCCGAGCCCGGTCACGAGCGCGCCGGCGACCGCACGCCAGGCGCGCAGGTGCAGTAACAGGACGCCGATCGCAGCCGGGAAGACCTTGAGCAGGGCCGCACCCGCGAGAGCGACCCCGGCCAGGAACTCGAGTCGCGCGCCCGGCTCGTGTGAGTGAGACAGCGGCGAGGACTCGACGGTGTGTGACCGCTCGAGCAGCCACAGTCCCACCGCGACGAGCAGGGCCATCCGGAGGTTGACCTGCCCGTAGACGAGCGAGGGGACGGTGTGGATCGAACCGACGACGAAGCCCGCGATCAGCGCGTAATCGAGCCGCTCGAGCGATCGCTCGCGCTCGATCCAGCGGACGATCACCCACGCGAGCGCGAGGCCGACGGCGACCTCGAGGAGGGTGTGGATGGCGAAACCGGTCCAGAGGCCGACGGCGGCGAACGGGAGGAACGTGAGAACCGTGATCGGCGGATAGAGGTAGTAGAAGTCGGGGAACCGGTCGGGAGCGACGGCGTAAAAGTCCTCGCCCGCGAGGACGGCTTCGGCGGCGACGCGGTACACCTCGAAGTTGGCCGCGAGCATGTGCGAGCGCGTTGCAGCCATGCTCACGAGCATCGCGACGCCGAGGACGATCCCGGTCGCGAGGACGGCTCGAGCACCTCTCGCGGGTGGCGAACTGGTCACGCTCGCGTGGGTTTCTTCCGGCGGTAAGTGAGTGTAGCGATTCGACCGCCGGTCCGCTGTGTCGAGAGAGGTATCCGGGCCGGAGAGTGTCCAGATCCCCTGCAAAGGGGTTTATTCTCGCTCGAGGCCTGTTGTTCGGCATGGATTCGTCGCCACCCCGGCCGACGCTGCCACCCCGGAGGGAGCCCTCATCACGGCGGACGGTCCACGAACGCCTCGCCGCACTCGAGGAGAGCCAGCGCGTCCTCGAGCGAACGCTCACGGGGCTTGCGCGCGAAGCGGGCGTGCTCGTCGCCGGCCCCTGTCCACGCTGTAGCAAGGCGTACATGCTCGGCACGGGCGGGATGGTCCACTGCCCTCACTGTGGGAACCGACTCTCGATCTAGGGAGCGGCTGCGTATCGACGCGCCGTCAGCCGATACCGTGTGATCGTGCCGGATCGCCTGCGGTTTTTGCCGTTACTGACGCGCATAAGTGCCCGGCGTAGTATGAGTACTAAACATGAGCGACGACGCGAGCGACGGGACCGACGGTCGTTCCGACCACGAGTTCGGAACGCGCAGCGTCCACGCCGGCCAATCCCCCGATCCGGCCACCGGCGCGATGGCCCCGCCGATCCACCAGACCACCTCCTACGTCTTCGAGGACGCCGACACCGCCGCCGATCGCTACGCGCTCGAGGCCGACGGATACATCTACTCTCGAATCGCCAATCCCACGGTCAGAACGCTAGAGAAGCGCCTCGCCGACCTCGAGGGTGGCGCGGACGCGGTCGCGACCGCGAGCGGGCTGGCCGCACTCGACGCGGCCACGCTCGTCCTCGCGAAAGCGGGGGAGAACGTGGTCTGTTCGACGGACACCTACGGCGGGACGAGCGCGTATCTCTCGAAGACCGCCGCCCGCCGGGACATCGAGGCCCGGTTCGTCTCGACCCTCGAGTACGAGAAGTATCGCGAGGCGATCGACGAGGACACCGCGTTCGTCCACGTCGAGACGATCGGTAACCCGTCGCTCGTCACGCCGGACTTCGAGCGAATCGCCGAGATCGCCCACGAAAACGGGGTCCCCCTCGTCGTCGACAATACGTTCGCGACGCCAGCCCTTTGCCGGCCGCTCGAGTACGGCGCGGACGTCGTCTGGGAGTCGACGACGAAGTGGCTCCACGGCTCCGGGACCACCGTCGGCGGGGTCCTCGTCGACGGCGGCGACTTCCCGTGGGGCGAGCACGGCTACGAGGAGATCGCCGGCCAGAACCACGCCTACCCAGATACCGACTTTTCGCGTGACTTCCCCGAGGCTCCCTTCGCCGCCGCCGTTCGTTACCGCTCGCTTCGCAGCCTCGGCAACCAGCAGTCGCCGTTCGACGCCTGGCAGACCCTCCAGGGGATCGAATCGCTCCCCCTGCGCGTCGAGAAACACTGCGAGAACGCCGCCATCGTCGCCGACTACCTCGACGACCACGACCACGTCGCCTGGGTCACCCACCCCGGCCTCGAGTCCCACCCGACTCACGAGAACGCGACGCGGTACCTCGACGATTACGGCGGCATGGTCGCCTTCGGACTCGAGGAGGGGTTCGAAGCCGGCAAGCGCTTTTGTGAGCACGTCGATCTCGCCTCGTTCCTCGCGAACATCGGCGACGCGAAGACGCTCGTCATCCATCCCGCGAGCACGACCCATGGGCAGTTGACGCCCGAAGAGCGCGAGGAGGCAGGCGTCACCGAGGACCTGATCCGGATGTCCGTCGGCATCGAGGACCCCGCAGATATCCTGGCAGACATATCGCAGGCGATCGAAACGGCGTGTCGACAGGAGGTGTGCCACTGATGACGACCAGAGACACCCTCGACCTCGGGGAGTTCAAATTCCTCTGTGGAGAGACGATACCGAACCTCGAGGTCGCCTACGAGACCTACGGCGAGTTTACGGGCGACAACGCCGTCCTCATTTGCCACGCCCTGACCGGGAGCGCCCACGTCGCGCGCCGACCGGACGCTGGCGACGACACCGCCGGACAGGCCCGGGCGTGGTGGGGCGACGTCGTCGGTCCCGGGAAGGCAGTCGACACCACCGAGTACTTCGTCGTCTGTGCGAACGTTCCGGGGTCGTGTTACGGCACGACCGGTCCCGCGAGCGAGAACCCCGAGACGGGCGAGCCGTACGGCACCGACTTCCCGCCGGTGACCGTCGGGGACTGGACGCGCGCCCAGCGCCAGTTGCTCGACGAACTCGGCGTCGGTCGTCTCCACGCCGTCGTCGGCGGCAGCGTCGGCGGGATGAACGTCTTGGACTGGCTCCAGCGCTATCCCGACGACGTCGAACGGGCCGCTGTCGTCGCCGCCGCCGCCCGACTCGATCCCCAGTGTCTGGGTCTCGACACCGTCGCCCGCCGGGCGATCACCAGCGATCCCAACTGGAACGGTGGACACTACTACGGCGGCCCGGAGCCGACCGAAGGGCTCGCACGCGCGAGACAGATTGGCCACATCATGTACCTCTCGAAGGCCTCGATGACCCGGAAATTCGGTCGGCGGTCGGCAGGCCGAGAGACCGTCCGGGACGAACCCCCGGACCCTGCAGCCGCGTTCTTCCCGTACCGGGAGGTCGAGTCCTACCTCGACTACCAGGCCGAGAAGTTCGTCGACCGGTTCGACGCCAACAGCTACCTCTACCTGACACGGGCGATGGACGACTACGACCTCTCGGCGGGCTACGAGGGAGACGCCGACGCGCTCGCGGCGTTCGAGGGTGAACTCCTCTTGCTCTCGTTTACCGGCGACTGGCACTTCACCGTCGAGCAGTCAGAGTCGGTGGCCGAGGCCGCCCGCGAGGCCGACGTCGACGTCGCCCACCACGTCGTCGAATCCGACCACGGCCACGACGCCTTCCTCGTCGAACCGGAAAAGGTCGGCCCGCCGCTGTCTGCCTTACTCGGCGAGGGCCTCGAGGGGCGGAGCATCACCGACACCGCACCCGACGACGAGGAACACTCCTCGTTCGCACCCGTCCACACCAGCCTCTTTTCGGACTGAGTGTCCGGACAGGGACAGGAAACGAGTCGCTACTGCGCGTTCTGGTAGGCGTCGTAGATCGTCCAGATGCCAACCAGCGGGTAGGTGATGAACCCGATGAACAGGAAGACCAGGAAGAAGTTGACGAACTGGACGAGACTGAAGAGGATGCCCTTACCAATCTGGCCGTTGTAGATCTGGCCGGCTCCCGCGGCGATCGGGAAGATGAATCCGACGGCCGAGAGCAACGCGGCCACGCCCGGGTCCCCGTCGCTCGAGGACGATTGCTCCTGACTGACCCCACACTCCGGGCAGATGACGGCTTCGCGCTTGATCACTGCCCCGCAGCTGTAACAGTACTGCTCGTCGGGAGCGAGGTCCGACTGCGAAGCGACGGTAGTCGTCTCGCCGGAGTGTTCCTCGACCGGGGACTCGGTTCCGCCAGCGGGTCCGTCGGTCGAAGCCGCGTCACTCGCGGCGTCTGCTCCACCGGCGGACGACTCGTCCGGCGTCCCCGCTGGCCTGCCGGGCACGTCTCCGGGGATCGAGTCGGCTGGTTCGTCACCGTCGGTCGACTCGCCCGGGACGGTGGCTGCGTCGTTACTGTCGCCGGTTTCGGCTGTGCCCCCCTCCCCGCGGTCCGTCGGCATCGGCTCCGACGGGTCGTTCGATTCCATGCCGGCACAGTGTCAGCCGATCCTATATATCTTGTTGCCAGCTGATATCTTCGGGGACGAACCGGCAGTCTGGGATCCACTGAAGACGGTCACTCACGAGGAAGAGAAATCGGCACTCCGGTTATCGTCGCGAGCCATCGACGACGTACTGCTCCGTTGGTACTTCACTCGAGCCGAGTCGGGAGAACCAGACGCGCGCGTCTCGAGCCACCAGCGAGAGGTCGGTGTTCCGAATCACGGTAGGCGTCGCGGGCGAGCGAATTAGCGCGATCAGGGCCCACATCGTGCCGGCGGCGAACGATCCAGCGGCCGAAAACGTCATCCCGAGCGTGAAGAACGTCGCCGCGTAGACGATACCGATCCCCATCGACGGGAGGCTCGTTCCGAGCGGGACCCGGGCACTTGCATCGCGCAGCGTTGGAGCCAGAAACACGATCGAGAGGCCACTTCCAACCATGAATACGAGGTCTTGCCACATCATCGTAATCAGTTACTCGCTACTGAGTAAATAACTCTCTCGGTATCACAGACCCCGTAATCGGTGATTTTCAGGGTCTGGTGACTGTTTGCCGGACGGCGCGCCACACACAGCGACGCCGCCCTCGGCGTCTCGCCGTCGAACCGGGCCGAGCGCTTTTGGCGTCGGTCGACGAATCGGATTCGCATGGGACTCGAGTTCACGGCACACACGGACGAAGCGCGGTTCGACAGCCCGATGGTCGACTTCGAGGAGGACACCGTCGAGATCGAATTTCGCGAGGATCCGCTGACGGGCCAGCAGACCCGGATCGTCGAGCAGGTCTTCCCCGGGGCAGACGAGCGCCCGGACCTTCCTGCGTCGGTGACCGACGCAGACGGCTGTTTCTTCTGTCCCGACATGGTCCACGACGCCACGCCGGAGTATCCCGAGTTCGTCGACGCAGACCGACTCGAGGTCGGCGACTCCGTCTCGTTCCCCAACCTCTTTCCGTACGCCGAACACGCGAACGTCGTCGTACTGACCGAAGACCACTTCCTCCCCATCGAGGAGTTTTCCGCATCGGTACTCGGGGACGGTCTCGCGAACGCCCTCGAGTACGTCCACGCCGTCTCCGAGCACGCCTCGCCGGCGTTCGCGTCGATCAACATGAACCTGCTGCCGTCGTCGGGGAGCAGCGTCGTCCACCCGCACATGCAGGCGATCGTCGACGACCACGGGACCAACGAGACGCGTCGCCGGGTCACCGCCGATCGTGAGTATCTCGAGACGAACGGCCAGTCGTACTGGGACGACCTGCTCGAGGCCGAACGCGGCGGGGAACGGTACGTCGGGGCGACCGGGGACGTCGAGTGGGTCGCACCCTTCGCCCCGCGTCACCACTGGCACGTCGTCGGCGTCGCGGACGTCACCGGACTCCCCGCGCCCGACGACGACGTCGTCGCGGACCTCGCACGCGGACTCGAGAACGTCCTCACCTACTACGGCTCACTCGGGCTGAACGCCCACAACTTCACCGTCCACCTCCACGAGGGCGAGGCCTCGCCCGTAACCGTCGACGTGGTCGCCCGCGCGCCGCTTTCCGATCACTACGTCACGGACGCGTTCTTCATGCACACGCTACACGACGAGCGGGTGGTCGACGTCGCCCCCGAGACGTACGCACCAGAGGTCGCAGAACAGTTCTAACGAATCCAGACGTCAGGCTTCGGCGAGTACGCCGTCGTCGACCAGCACCTCGCGTGCCTCCGCCATCGAGGTGACGACCACGTCGCAGTGGGGCTCGACCGCCGGCTTCGGGTCGAAGCCGATCGCTCGGCCCGCCACCTTCAGCATCGGCAGGTCGTTCGCACCGTCGCCGACAGCCACACACTCTGCGAGCGTGACGCCGACCTCGTCGGCGAGGGTCTCGAGTGCGTCGTCCTTGGTGCCCTCGATGAGCGGCCCCTCGACGTCGCCGGTCAGTTCGCTCCCGTCCTCGCTCCGTGGGAGGCGGTTGGAGACGATGTGATCGACGCTCGCGCCCTCGGCCTCGAGAGCGGCCGCAACGCCGCATTCGAAGCCGCCGGTGAGGATCGCCGTCGTCACGCCAGCCACGTTGAGTTCCTCGATCAGGTCGGCCGCACCGGGCCGGAGTTCGACCTCGTCGAAGGCCGCGTCGGCTTCCTCGGCTGACAGGCCCTCGAGCAGGGCCGCTCGCGAGCGCAGGCTCTCGGCGTAGCCGATCTCGTCGTTCATCGCTCGCTCGGTGATCTCGGCCATCTCGTCGGCCGCGCCACACCGCTTGCCGAGCAACACGGTCATCTCGGAGTCAGAGAGCGTTCCGTCGAAATCGAACGCGACGACTGTCATGGCCTCCGGTTGTCGCCCCCCGAATAAACCAGTTCATGTTTCGTCGTCGGCCGCCGTCGCACGGGAACCGGCGTCCTCGTCTCGGTCGCTCGAGTCCGCCCTCCCACCCGAACTGCTCGAGGCCGACTCGCTCGAGTCGTTCGCCCCATCCGCGCCGCCGGACTCGTCTCCGGGCCGCTCGCTGAACTGGAACTCTCGAGGGTCGTCGTCCTCGAGGAATGAGAGTTCGCGCTGGGGGAACGGGATCGTGATCCCGGCCTCGTCGAAGGCCTCGTAGACGCCGCGGTTGACCTGATCGATCGCGCGCTTCTCGACCAGCGGGTGGTTGACGTACACCCGGAGTTCGAACTCGAGTGCCGAGTCACCGAACTCGAGGAACAGCAACTTTGGCGAGGGTCGTTCGCGGACGAGTGAACACTCCTCGCAGACCTCGAGAACCAGTTCCTCGACCAGTTCGTGATCGGTGCCGTAGGCCGCGGAGATGGGGATTCGCAGGCGCATGTGCCGCTGGGGCGCACTCTCGTTGACCACCTCGGTGGAGTTCAGGACGGCGTTCGGGACGGTCACGAGCACGTTGTCCTCGGTCAGGACAGTCGTGCTCCGGATGCCGACGTCGGTGACCGTCCCGCGCATGTCGTCTTCGACGTGGATCACGTCGCCGATCTTGTACGTGTTGTCGAAGTAGAGCGCGACACCACCGATCAGGTTCCCGATTGCGTCCTGGGCGGCGAACCCGAGGACGATGCCGGCGATCCCCGCCGACGCGAGGAAGGGCGTGAGCTCGAGATCCCAGATCGAGACCAGCAACAGGACGGCACCGAGAGAGACGGTGAGCGTCCAGAGGTTCTCGAACATCGGGGCGAACTCGTAGCTGGTCTCCCCGTTCTGCAGGAGTGCAATCCAGCGCCGCCCGATCCGGATCGCCGCGCGCGCCCAGAGGACGACCAGCACCGACGCGATGAGTTCCGGGATCACCGGCGGCGCGTCGGACAACCCGAGCGTCAGCAGGCCGGAGCCGATGCCGACGAGGACGATGGAGATCGAAAGCGGCGTGTGTACTTCCTCGAACGCCGCCTGTCCGAACGACGTCTCGGTGCGTTCCTGCCCGAGGTAGTATCTGCTTCCGAGCCGAATCGCCCACGCCAGCACGATCGCACCGCCGACGACGACCGCGACGTCGAGCCAGTTCTGCTCGAGGCCGACCATCACGTCCGCGAGGAACGAGCCCGACGGGTCGGCCGCGTCTGTCGTTCCCGACGTATTCGTCGCGTCTGTCGTTCCCGACGTATTCGTCGCGTTCGTCGAGTCTGCCGCGTCCGTCACGTCCGTCGAATCCGTCGACTGGAGGAACACCTGTGAGAGACCGACGGTCCAGACCCACGCGATCACGGCAGACAGCATCTGAATACCGCGTTTCGAACCGAGGACTATATACTTCCGGTCTCGAGGGAGCGCGTGTCACGGTTCGTCTTTCGCGAATCCGGACGATCACCGACACCGCAACGTTCACGCGGCATCCGGAGACACTGTCGATACGTGACCACCGCCACCCTCGAGGTCGTCGCGCTCGCGCTCGTCCCCGCGATCCTCTGGGGGCTCGCGCCCATCTTCGACAAGCGCGGGATGGCTGCCGGTGGCGGGGCCGTCCAGGCCTCGCTGGTCGTCGTCTGCGTCGACTCCGTACTCTACTGGCTCGCGATCGTCGCACTCTTCGGGACCGCGGCGTTTACGGGCCTGACGCTCGAGGCGCTCGTCGTCTTCGCGTTCGCGGGCGTCGTCGGGACGGCGATCGGTCGAATCACCATCTTCGTCGGCGTCGACCGCGTCGGCGCGAGCCTCAACAGCACGATCCTCAGCACCCGCCCGCTGTTCGCCACGCTGATCGCCCTCGCCGCCCTCGGCGAACCCGTCGGCCCGGTGACCGGCCTCGGCGTCGTGATCCTCGTCGCCGGCCTCGCCATCCTGACGTTCTCACAGGGCGGCGACCTCGAGGGGTGGACCGCCCGCGACCTGCTGTGGCCCATCGCCGCCGCGGCCACCTTCGCCGTCGCCAACGTCGCCCGCCGGTACGGTATGCTCGAGACGCCCCTCTCGGCGCTCGAGGCCGTCGCGATCAACGAGACCGCGGGGCTGGTCGCGCTCCTGGCGTACGTCGCCACCGTCGGGGGTCGCGAGACGCTCACGAAGCCGCGGGCGTCTTACCGCTACTTCGTCGTCAGCGGCGTACTCACGACTGTCGCGATGTTCTCGCTGATGGCCGCGCTGGGACTCGAGGCGGGACGAATCGCCATCGTCGATCCGCTCGTCGCGACGGCACCGTTTTTCACCCTGCTGTTCGCCGCCGTCTTCCTCCGGGACGTAGAGCGGGTCACCCGGGGGGTGATCGGCGGGGCCGTGCTGGTCGTGGTCGGTGCCGTGTTGATCACGCTCTAGACGAGGGCTAGACGAGCGAGAAACAGACGGTCTTATGGGATCGACCGATGTACCGTGACGGTGTGACAGAAGTACTGCTCATCGTGGGAATTCTCGTGGCCGTCTTCGTCGGCTACAACATCGGTGGTGCGACGACGGGCGTCTCCTTCGGCCCTGCCGTCGGTGCCCAGGTCCTCTCGACGCTTGGGGCAGCAGTGTTGATGTCGATTTTCTTCTTCCTCGGGGGCTGGCTGATTGGCCCCGCGGTCGTCGAGACGCTCGGTGAGGACCTCATCGCCGAAGAGGGGTTCATGACGCTCGAGACGGGGATCGCAATCCTGTTTTTCATCGGCTTTGCGCTCTTCTTCGGGAACCTCTTCGGCGTGCCGGCGTCGACCTCGATGACTGCGGTCGGGGCCATCGCTGGCCTCGGACTGGCCACGGGAACCCTGAACTGGGCGACGATGGGTGAAGTCGTCTCCTGGTGGGTCGTCGCGCCGATCGTCGCCTTCTGGATCAGCGGCGTGATCGGCCGGTACTTCTACCCGACGATCAACGAGTGGGTCGCTATCTCCCGCCGTGAGACCCACCTCTGGGTGGTCGACCGGTCCGGAACGTTCCCACGCGTGAGCGCCGCCGACGGAACCGACCGACGCGAACTCACCGGCTCGCTCATCGTCGTCGCCATCGGCTGTTACATGGCCTTTAGCTCCGGCGCGAGCAACGTCGCCAACGCGGTCGCGCCACTCGTCGGCAGCGGTGCACTCGAGTTCGAGGCGGGCGTCCTCGCCACGTTCTCGAACATGGAGTGGGGCGTCATCATCGCCGGCGTCGCCGTCACAATCGGCGCGTTCACCATCGCCCGCCGGACGCTCGAGACGATGGGCAACGACATCACGAACCTGCCGCTGACGGCCGCCGTCGTCGTCATGACCGTCTCTGCGACGATCGTCACCGTGCTGTCGGCGATCGGCATTCCCGTGCAACTGGTGATCGTCGCGACGATGAGCATCATCGGCCTCGGGTGGGGTCGAGCGACCCGGACGACGACCGTCTCCGACGCCGTTCGCGGTCGGGAGGAGGCCGCGGTCTCTGTCGGCGCACTCACCGCAGAAAAAGAGGGTGAAACAGTACCCGAGATCGGTGAAGAAGAGCCCACAGACATTCCACGGGCGTCCCAGCTGTTCGATCCGTCGACCACTGCCCGGGTCATCCTCATCCAGAACTTCGTCCCCGTACTGGCGACGATCGGCGCCTACCTCACGTTCCGGTTCGTCCCCGTGTTCGGCTTCTGAGTGCGAGTCGGCTCACGTCCACTCGACGCCGTCTGCGGTCCCAGCACCCCGCGGGCACCCGATCGTGGCAATATCTTCGAGTTGCCCGCTGAACTCGAGTCGTTCGTCAGTTTTCATCCGCATTTTGCCGCGCGAACATAACGAACGTGGACGTTCTTTCCGTCGAACTGGACGATTCTCGGTCAAAAACCATTATGGATCGAACAGCAAGCTATACCAGTACGGGACGTGAACCCCCAAGGTGATGCCCACGGTAGAATACCTCAACTACGAAGTAGTGGACGACAACGGCTGGGACATTTACGACGAGGACGTCTTCGAGACGGCCGCCGACGAAGGTCTGGACGAGGAAGACTACGGGACGCTCGAGGTCGCCGAAGGGGAGTACATCCTCGAGGCCGCCGAGGCCCAGGGCTTCGACTGGCCCTTCTCGTGCCGCGCCGGTGCGTGTGCGAACTGCGCCGCGATCGTCGTCGACGGTGAGATCGAGATGGACATGCAGCAGATCCTCTCGGACGAGGAAGTCGACGAGAAGAACGTCCGCCTGACCTGCATCGGCTCCGCTGAGACCGACGAGGTCAAGATCGTGTACAACGCAAAGCACCTCGACTACCTGCAGAACCGCGTCATCTAAGACGCGAGCAGCGATCACTGCACACTTTTTCGTGGCCACCCGGAACCCCGGGACCAGCAGACGCAGTATCCGGACTCGAGGTGGGACGATCCACCGTGAACACGTCGTGGACCCACCGTGGGAGCAACACCACGCCGCAGTGACGAGCGGCGTCGAGCGGTGCCGAAAGGATAACGGTACCCGGATTCCCAGCAGAGGACGTGACTCTCGCGTTCGCGTCAACGCCGGACCTGCTTCGACTGATCGCGCTCCCGGTGTTCGCCTGGATCGCCGTCCTCGACATCCGGACGCGTCGCGTCTCGAGTGACGTCTGGATTCCACTCGCCCTGCTCGGCGGCGTCCTGCTCGTCTGGGACGGCTGGCTCGCGCAGAACGCTGGCGGAACGGTCTGGACTCACGAGTTCCTGCTCCCGGCGGCGATCAGCGTGGGCTTCGTCGTCCCTATCGCCTACCTCTTCTGGTGGGTCGGCGGCTTCGGCGGCGCCGACGCCAAGGCCCTGATGGTGCTCGCGCTCCTGTTCCCGACGATCCCGCAGTACGCCGTCGGCGGGGTAACCCTGCCGGCCTCTCCCCCGCCGATCGGCGCGTTCTCCTTTACGATCCTCACGAACGCCGTCCTCGTCGGAATCCTCATCCCCGTCGCACTGGCCCTGCGAAACGCCCTCGCCGGTCGCGTCGGCCTCGTCTCGTTCGTCGGCTGGCCGATCAACGTCGACCGCATCCCCACCACCCACGGCCGACTACTCGAGCGCACCGACGGCGTCTCCCGGGGCCGCGGCGGCCTGGATCTGGACGCTCTCCGGATGTACCTCCGCTGGCGCGGGCTGACCCTCGAGGACGTCCGCGAGGCCCCGGACACCTACCGCAATCCGGCGACCCTGCCCGAGGAGCCCAACCCGCCAACCGACGGCGCGGTCACCGCCGACGTGCGACACGACGGCGGCGAAGCGCTCGAGTCCAACCACACCGAAAGCGAGGACGCCGACTACGACGACCCCTGGGGAGCCGACGCCTTCCTCGAGGACATCGACCACACCGCGTACGGGACGACTCCCGAGGAGTTGCGCGAGGGACTCGAGGTGCTCACCACCAGCGAACGGGTCTGGATTTCCCCCGGTACGCCGTTTCTCGTGCCCGTCTTTGCCGGGATGGTCGTCGCCTTCACCTACGGCGACCTGCTGGTCGGCATCCTTCTCTGAGCCGATAGTGACCGGATGTACGTCCCTCCTCGTCGTACCGTAGCGCGTGACCGAACCGGCTGTGACTCTCGAACCAGCCGACGGCGCGCTGTCGTACGTCGAGACCCTGCTCGCGGAGAACAGCCTGCCGACGGCGGACGTACGCTCGAAAAGGCGCAATTCTTCGTCGCGACCGTCGACGCGCTCTACCTGCTTACCACCACTGCCGTCGACTTCTTCGCGGCCCGCGGCTACGACGAGATCGATCGCGCAGACGCCCCCGACGCGATCCGAAACACGACCGAGTTCGCCGACCTGTGCCCCTCGAGCGCCACCTGCATGCGGCGGTCGCGCTGAGCTGCAGCGCTAGCGAAGGCGTTCGTACAGCGGTACGAGGGCGGTCCAGAACAGGACGAACGCCGCGCCGACGCCGACGAGGGCGAGCCACGGGGTCGTCGCCGTTCCGGTCGCGGGCCCTGTATCGGTGCCGGGGACGACCGGCGGCCCGAGCGCGAGCAGCCCCAGCGTCCCGACGAACAGGACGATGCAGACGACCACGCTCCCGACCTCGAGCGTGGTCGCGACGGGATACTCGCGAAATTGTGCGAGGAGACCAGCCATACGCGGTACTCACGCGGTGGTGACTAAACGCTCACGGTGGCGGTACCGACCGACCCCGTTGCCCCCACCATCAGGCTCGAGACTCGATTTCCTCGGCGATCTCGTCGAGATCGTCGTCCTCGAGGTCGGCGAAGCCACCCATCGCGGCGTGGATGGGGCCGCCGCTGTCGTCGGAAAAGCGGGGGACGATGTGGCAGTGGACGTGGGGGACCTCCTGACCGGCGGCCTCGCCGTTGTTGAACGCGACGGTCGAGGCGTCGGCGTCGACAGCCTCCTCGACGGCGGGGACGAGCCGGTGGATGGTATCGTAGAACTCGGTCGCGACGTCGGCGGGGACGTCGTTCAGCCGTTCGTACTCGTCTTTCGGGATCACCAGCGTGTGTCCCGGCGATAGCGGGTTGGCGTCGAGAAAGGCCATCGTCGTCTCGTCTTGGTACACGACGCGCGCGGGAATCTCGCCCGCGACGATCTGGCTGAAGATCGAACTCATGGGCGGACGTGTGTCCGCTCACCCCAAGAAGGTTACTCGAGCGGGCGCTCCCGGTCGATGGCCGCGTCGATCGGGGCCTCACGGCACTCTGCGATCGCTGCACCGATCGCCGTCAGGTAGGACTCCGGATCGTACCCCAGCCGATCGATCCAGACGTCCTGATACGACGGGTGCAAAACAGGCACGAGCCACGTCTCGAGGCGTTCACACGCGACCGGTTCGAGCACCGTCTCCAGAAAGCCATCGAGTTCCCGGCCCTCGGCCGCGAGGAGCGAGGCCGTCGCGTGTTTCCCCGTCGCGACGACGGCGTCGGGGTCGACGGTCTCGAGTTCGGTCAGCAGGTGTCGACGGCAGGCCTCGCGCTCCTCGGGAGTCGGCTCGCGATTGGTCGTCGGCTCGTCCAGATCGGTGGCTCGCAGGTCACTCCCTTCCCCGGTCGCACGCGAGGCACGTGGTGGCTCCTCCGCCGGAAAACACTTCACCGCGTTCGTATAGTAGGCGTCGTCGTACCCGAGGTCGGCGAGCATCCGGCGGATGCGCCGCCCGGAGTGTCTCGAAGTGTAGGCCTTGCCGGTCCAGTTGCCGCCCTGCCAGCGGTCGGCATCCGGATTGCCGTAGCCCGGGGCCTCGCCGACGACCAGGACCGACGCCTCGAGCGAGCCAGTGCCCCACGAGATGCACTCACGGGACTCGGCGAGCGCCGGACAGCGCTCGCAGTCAGGCTCGAGGACGTGTCTCGAGTCGGGAAATAGCGGCTCTTCGGAGTCCGGGGACGGATCGGACGACACGCTCGAGGGGACGACGCGGTCGGTGAAAACGGCCTCGATCTGGATCGAAACGGGGAGTCGTCAGGCACGCGCCCGGTGGCGACTGACCTCCGCCTCGAGCCACGAGGCAGCCTCGAGCCGGTAGCGTTTCGCCCGGCGGTCGGTCAGCCGGGTGTCGGGCAGTCGGGAGACCAGCGGCTCGAACCGGGAGGGAGTCACGCCCATCTCGTCGAGGTATCGTCGCACCTGTCGGGACTCGAGCCCGTCGGTGATCGCCTCGTCGGTAGTCGCCTCGACGGTCTCGAAGTCCGGGAGCCCGACTGGCTCCGTCTCGTCGCCACCGGGTCGACCCGGGCGGCCGCGCTGGGCAGCACTCGAGGCAGGCCTGACGTCGCCGATCGCGTCCTCGTCGTGGACGAACGCCGTTTCGCGGGTCGCCCTCGAGTCACCGTCGACGACGGTCCCCTGCGTCGCGGCGCGTTCGGCGATGTCCGCCACCGCCTCCACAAGGTCGAACAGTTGACTCGGCAAGGCCACGTCGGGCGAGCGCCACTCGACGGTGGGCATCGCCTTGCGCAGCCGCACGGGCGTCCAGACCGCCTCGTAGGGATCGAACGTCTCGTCGAACTCGTCGGGGTCGACGCCGCGCTCGAGTGCACGCTCCCGGAAGTTCACGTAGGAGCACTCGAGGCGGGCTTCCCATTCGTCGACGCTGTCGACGTACGGCCAGAGCTGACCCTGTTCGGGGCAGGCTCCGTAACAGGACCGCCGGTAGAGGTAGGGTCTGGCGCACTCGACGAGCGGTTCGCCGCGGTAGTGAGAGGAACTCGTCACCAGCGCGAACGCGGGGTCGATCGCCGTCAGCGCGTTGAGCTGGTCGGCGACGGCCGACTCGTCGTCGGCCTGTTCGACGTGGATATGGGTCCCCGCACAGACCCGGGCGTCGTCGAACGTCGGGCCGACGATCTGCTGTTGCAGGTCCGTCGCACGCTTGTCGCGGCAGGTGACCGCTCGCGGATCGGTAGTCAACGGCGTCGCGAGCGGAACGAGGTGCCTGTCGTGGTCGCTGGCGGCGTCGACGACCGTCTCGAGGAGCGATCGAAACTCCGTTCGAAGCGCGGCCGTCGACGCACACGGCGTCGTTTTCAGTTCGATCATCGGCTCGACGAACTCCTGGTCGACCTGCTCGGAGACGTCGAGCAGGGTGTCGGGCGGGACCAGATCGCCGTCGTCGTCGACGACCCAGTACTCCACCTCGAGGCTTACGTTCATTGGTAACTCCGTGGTGTTGGACGTCGCTGGTTGTGACCGAGGTCGCAGTTCCGGTCGCGATTCACCACCGTCGGCGTCTCCGACGGCGATCGGTCGCCGACGCTGGTCCGGCGACCGGGCGGCACAACGGCGAGTCAGTCACCGCAGTGGGACGTCCGCCGACGGCGTCAACCGCACGACGGCGGGTCCCCACTCAGTAAACGGGTTAGGAAGGTCCACGGCGAAGCTATTGAGCCTGCGTGCGCCGGCACGGGTATCGAACGGATAGCCAGTGAACGACCCGAACGCGAGTGCCGCGAGACTACAGGCGAACCGTCAGTGTCGTCTCGACGCCACTCGAGCGGCGCGGTCGGACGCCGGTGGTCGACGTGACGATCGCTCACGAGACGCCGAGAGTTGCTCCGGCACTCGAGACCACTGACACGGGTGTCACGTGGTTGTGCCAGGGTTGCTGGCGCATTGATACTCCTGCGGAACCAACGTGAGACTGCACATGAGCGACAGTGACGAATCAGCGCTGGACGCATCGATTATCGTCGTCGGCGGCGGCCCGGCCGGCCTGAGTGCCGCCCTCTTCACCCAGAAGAACGGCCTCGAGACGACGGTGTTCGACGCTGACGAGACGTGGATGCACAAGGCCCACCTGTTCAACTATCTCGGCATCGGCTCGGTCGGCGGCAGCGAGTTCATGGCGACCGCCCGCCAGCAGGTCGACGACTTCGGCGTCGATCGCCGACAGGGTGAGGAAGTGACGAGCGTCGAGGAGGCCGGCGACGGCTTCGTCGTCGAGACCGAAGAGGACAGCTACGAAGCCGACTACGTGATCCTCGCGACCGGTGCCAACCGCGACATCGCAGAAGAACTCGGCTGTGCGTTCACCGACGAGGAAGTGGTCGACGTCGACGTCGACATGGAGACCAGCGTCGACGGCGTCTACGCGACCGGCGCGATGGTCCGTCCCGAGGAGTGGCAGGCCGCCATCGCCGTCGGCGACGGCGCGGCCGCCGCGCTGAACATCCTCTCGACCGAGAAAGGCGAGTACTACCACGACTTCGACGTCCCCGACGACGCAGCACGCGTCTTCGGCGAGCACGTCGCCGAGTAAGCCGCGACCATCTCCTCTCTTTCAGTGTCTCGAACCGCGGCCGGTCACTCGGCGACCGACTCAGAGACATAGAGACGCGATAGCACACGACAGCGACCGACCACATTCGACGACCACCACGATTCAGGACCCACTACGATGTCCGACGACACCATTCCCGTCACGCCCGACCTGCCGGATAGCCCCGTCAACACGACCGGAACCGACCACATCACCATCTGGGGGAGCAACGCCGAGGACACCATCGAATTCTACCGCGACCTGCTCGGGATGCCACTGGTACTCCGCCAGCCAAACCTCGACGATCCCTCGCAAACGCACCTCTTCTTCGACACCGGCGACGGCCGCATCCTCACGTTCTTCGTCGGCGACCGGCCCTCCGCACGCGGCCAGCGCGGCGGCGTCGGTGCCGTCCACCACCTCTGTTTCAGCGTCGACCCCGACGACTACGAGGACACCATGCAAGCACTCGAGGACGCCGGCCACCACTACAACGTCTTCGACCGCGGGATCTTCCACTCGATCTACACCCGGGACAACAACGGCCTCGTGATCGAACTCTCGACCGACAAGTACGACATTCCAGACGACCGCCGCGGTGACGTACTGGCCAAAGCCCAGCAACTCCGGGAGGAAGACGGTGCCGAGTACGCCAAAGACGAGCACCTCCGGGGTGCGATCGAGGAACTCGGTCTCGAACTCGTCGAACACGACCTGCCCGACGCCAGCACGGGCGTCGGTGGTCTCGAGTGACGAGTCCAGACGAACCGGACGGGTCCATAGGCGCGCAGTCCGACGATAGTGCACCGTCGTTCGCCGTCCCGGACGTCGACGGTCCACACCAGAACCAGCCCCTCGTTTCGGGTGGAACCCCACTCGAGGAGGCCGACGCAGCGATCGTCCTCACGCACGGACGGGGTGCGACCGCCCGGAGTATCGTCCAGCTCGGTCAGGAAGTCCATCGTGACGGGGTGGCCCTGCTCGCACCACAAGCAGCGCGCAATACCTGGTACCCAAATTCCTTTCTCGCCCCCGTCGAGGCGAACGAACCGGGACGAACCTCCGGCCTGCGGGCGATCGCAAACGCCCTCGAGCGGGCTGGTGACGCCGGGATTCCGACCGACCGCGTCCTGCTCGTCGGCTTCTCGCAGGGTGGCTGTCTCGCGAGCGAGTTCGTCGCACGCAACCCCCGGCGCTACGGCGGCCTCGCGGCCCTGAGCGGCGGCCTGATCGGCGAGTCGGTCGACCCCGACGAGTACCTCGCGGCCGACGACCGACTCGAGGGGACCCCCGCGTTCCTCGGCTGTAGCGACGTCGACCCGCACATCCCGGTCGAACGCGTCCACGAGACCGCCGACGTGCTCGAGGCGCTCGAGGCCGACGTCACCACCCGCCTCTACGAGGAGATGGGCCACGGCGTCAACGAAGACGAACTCGACGTCGTCGCGGGAATGGTCGCGGCGCTGCTCGAGGACGGCTGAGAGCCGACACGTTGCTGAGAAGTGACCGGTCACGGGGCCGAACCGTCAGATCGGGCTGAACGGTCGTTTTTGTCGCTACGACGCGTACGATGAGCCGATGGACACGACTCGCGGGCGACGCCGATTTCTCTCACGGTTCGCGGGTCTCGCGGCCAGCGGCGGGGCCGCCGTGGCCCTCGCCGGCTGTCTCGACCGGGCCGACGACGAACCCGCGGAACCCGAGCCCGTCGTGGACACCGCCGACTCCCTCGAGGGTGAGACCGACCGCGAGGCCTGGCGCGACGTCGAGACGATCCGACTCGAGGGGTGGGTCGGCGGCTGGGTCGGCGTCGAGCCGCCGGCGATCGACCGGGTCGAGAACCCGACGCTGGTGCTACTCGAGGGTCGGGAGTACGATCTCACGTGGGAAAATCGCGACGGAATCCACCACAACGTCGCTCTCTGGGACGCAGACCGCGACGTCGTCCGGGAGTACACCACCGACGGGACCGACGTCGAAGGAGCCACCGAGACGCTGACGTTCGAAGCCGTTCCGTCGATCGCAACCTACCGCTGTGAGCACATGCAGGAAGGACAGGTCGGGGACGTGGTCGTCCACACGCCCTGACCGGCAGTTCTTACCCGAGGAGGAACCTGAGCGCCGGGTTCTGCCTGACGACGTCGGTCTGCTCGAGTTTCGCGTCGATGCCGAAGATTCGGCCAGCACCGAAGGCGGCGATGCCGAAGATGATGAGCGCGTAGACGAGGTGGTAGGTGACGATGTAGCCGTTTTCGACCGGGAGACCGGCTGCCAGACCCCCCTCAAACTGTGTGAGCCAGTAGAGGAGCATCATCAGGGCACCACCGAACGCAGCCAGCCGGACGAAGCCACCGACGAGCAGTGCGATGCCGATGAGCACCTGTCCCCAGACGTTCAGGGGGTCGACCAGCCACAGCCAGCCGTCGGCCATCACCGCGAAGAAGGGAGCGAACGGATTCCCCTCCGGCAGCGCATGCACGAGATATCCCTCTGCCGTCCACTCGGGGTCGAAGAGCTTCGAAATTCCCGCCGAGAGGAACACGTACGCCATCACCAGCCGCAGCGAGAGCAGCGAGTAGCCCACCCACGTCTCCGAGTAGTCGAACGTAATCGATCGTCCAAACAGTTCCGCATCCAGCGTTCGTTCCACAGGTTTCGTTGCCATCGTTGGTGTCTACTTTCGTACCTGACACCAGAGACTGATAAGACAGATCGTAATTTCCACTCTATGAAATGTATCGAAACCGGTTCCCGGATGACAGGACATACGGCAAGTACAACACACCACAACATAATTTAGACCTATCGAAAAGGAAGTATTTTCTGAAGAAGACGGCAGTTTGAAGTCGTCGACGTTTGGTATCGATCAGCAGACACAACCGTGGGACGATGCCGGTCAGGTACGGTCCACGGCGCACCGGTGGCACTCGCGAGGGCGGTCACCGAACGACCGTGACCGGAACGGGGGAGCGACGAACCACCTTCTCGGCGACGCTCCCGAGCAACACCCTCGAGACGCCGGAACGACCGTGGTTTCCGATCACGATGTGTTCGATCTCCTCCTCGTCGTCTTCCGCGAAGGAAACGATCTCTCGAGCGGGGTTCCCCACGGCGACCTCGGTCCGGTAGTCTGCTTCGGTCGCGCCAGCGAGGTCGGCGACTTCCTCGACGACGTCTTCGGAAGCCGCTTCCCGCCGATCGGCGAGATACTCTTTCGCGAGTTCGATGCCGGCACCGGTCGAACCGTCGGCCGCTTCGACGACCCGCAAGAGGACGATCTCCTCGTCGGAATAGCGCTGGAACGCGTGCGTGGCCGCTTTCTGTGCGGGTTCAGAACCGTCGTACGCGACGAGTATTGCCATACCCAACGTTTCGGTCGCGGACGCTTAAAGCCAGTCGTGACTCCCACGATCAGCCACCGTCTCCTGTGACCATCACCCGACTCACGGCCAGCCACCGTCTCCTGTGACCATCACCCGACTCACGGCCAGCCACCGTCTCTCGTGGCACTCACCTCACTCACGACCGGCAAGTCGCTCGTGGCACTCACCTCACTCACGACCGGCAAGTCGCTCGTGGCACTCACCTCACTCACGACCGGCAAGTCGCTCGGGTCGGCCGTTTCGGCCCTCGAGGCCGTGGTTCGTCGGCCCGCGTCGTATCGGCGTGACGACGACTGCCGTCAGGCCTCGGTATTCGCGATCAACTGCCGGTTCGGGTCGCCCTCGTACTCCGCTGCCATCGTCTCGGCGTGTTCGTCACAGTAGAGATCGACCGTCTGCTTCTGGCGCTCCGGGAAGTACACCGTCAGCACGCGCGTCGCCTCGCTCGCGCACAGGTCGCCGCTGCCCGGGTCTCGAAACTGACAGGACATACGCGAGCGTGGGAACTCGAGGGTTGTATCAGTCGCGATTTCCGGGCTGGTGGTCGACCGAATGAGCAGAGGGAAGCGAAGTCCTCGCTCTCCTCGCGGCTTCGCCGCTCGGTATTCCGAGAGCTTCGCGCTGCTCAGCGCTCGCTACTCGAAGACGAACGTCCCGTCTTCCTGGACAACCTCGCCGTCGACCTCGATGAACGAATCGTCGCTCATGTCGACGATCATGTCGACGTGGACGGCCGAATCGTTCGCGACGTTGCCCTCGCCGACGGTGTCGTCGTAGGCCCGGCCGACCGCCATGTGAACCGTATCGCCCATCTTCTCGTCGAACAGCATGTTGTAGGTGAACTGGTCGATGTCGCGGTTCATCCCGATGCCGAGTTCGCCCAGTCGGCGGGCACCGTCGTCGGTATCGAGGACCTCGGTGAGCACCTCCTCGTTCTTCCCCGCCGAATGGGAGACGACTTCGCCACCTTCGAACTCGAGGTAGACGTCCGTGATCTCTCGTCCCTGATGGTACAGCGGCAGGTCGAACAGCACCTCACCCTCGACGCTGTCGGGCTGTGGGGCGGTGAAGACCTCGCCGCCGGGGAGGTTGTGCTCGCCGTAATCGTTGCGCGTCGGGTTGCCGTCGATCGACATCGTGACGTCCGTCGTGTCGCCACTGACGATGCGGATCTCCTCGGCCGGGTCCATGATCTCGACCATGTTCGCCTGGTGGGCGCGCTGGGCGTCCCAGTCTTTGTTGACGGCGTCCCAGACGAAGTTCTCGTAGGCCTCGGTGCTCATCTCCGCCAGCTGGGCGTTCGCCGGTGCGGGGTACTGCGTGAGACACCAGCGCTTGGAGAGTCGCTCCTCGAGAATTGGCCGCTGGGCCTGCTGGTAGGCCGCGCTGGTCTCGGGATCGACGTCGCTGGTCTGGGTCACGTTGTCGCTGGCGCGGATGGCGATGTAGACGTCGGTTTCCTCGATGAGCGCCTGCTCGTGGGCGGGCGTGTCGAAATCGCCATCTGCGGCCCGGAGATATGCCCGCTGCTGGCGCTTACCCGTGCGCTGGCTCGTCGTGACTGGATTGGCACCGACGTCGCCTGCGACCTCGTGGAGTGCGACGACGAGGTCCTCGGCGACCGGGTGGGCGTCGATCACGACGTTGTCCCCCGGCTGCAGGTCGACCGAGTGGTTCGCGATGACCTCGGCGTGTTCGCGAATGCGTGGGTCCATGTGCCACAGGAGTGTGAGCGGGCGGATACCGTTTTCGAATCACCACACCCGAGCGCCATCACCCCCGGTTCGCCAGAAAGACGCCGAGGTAGATCGCCACCAGTGCACACGCGACCCCCACCCCGAACGCGAGCGTGTACGGCGACTCGAGGACGACCTCACCGTCGTGGTCGACGAGCCAGCCGACGAAGCCGACGACCACCAGCGCGACGGCGACGAGCCGGAGAACGGACACGAGCCGACGCGCGCCGGTGGTGGCGGACTCGAGGCGGTCCTCGCCGGTCACGATACCACCCGGTCACGGGACCGAACGGGGCGGATTCGGAGCACAGGTTCGTGACGGTGGGCCACCGCCAAAACGATTGAGGCGCGAGGAGGTGGCAGAACAGACTGGCAGGGATTTATCCGGAGTGGGGCCGTCTGTCGGCCCGATGAAATCTGCCTGCGTCTCCCTCACACACGACGCGGAGACGCTCGCGCCAATCCACGCGGCGATCTGTGACGCCCCGGCGATCGACCGGGAGGTGATCCTCGGCGGACAGTCGGTCGACGGCGTCGAGACGATCACCTCGTTCGTTTACGGCGACGCCACAGCCTACGAATCAATCCTCGAGCGCCTCGAGACCGTCCGCGAGTACGACGTGACGCCGGCCGAGGACGGCTTCTTCTGTTATCTCCGACGAGAACTCGAGGCCGAGGGGCTGTCGCTGCTCGACGCGCTGGCCCAGGAGACCGTCGTCGTCGTACCACCGATCGAGGTGCGCTCGGACCGGACGATCCGGCTGACCATCGTCGGGCACCCGTCGGATTTGACGCGCGTATTCGAGCGAGTGGCCGACGGCGTGACGGTCGACGTCCTGTGGGCGAGCGACAGCGTGACGGTCTCGGGAGCGCCCGTCTCCGATCGCCAACTGGCCGCACTCGAGGTCGCACGAGAGCTGGGGTTCTACGAAGTTCCGCGGCGAAACGGCATCGAAGCGGTCGCCGACGAACTCGACTGTGCGGTCTCGACGGCCTCCGAACTCCTCCGGCGGGGCGAGGCCGCCGCTGTCGAACGCGTGCTCGAGGACACCCGGTGAGTGGGGTCTCGACCGCTCCTGCTAGCGGTGGGAGTCGTCGGCTCGCTGGACGTCGGCTCGCCGCTCGCCTGTCCGACAGAGCGCCGTATATGCAGTTCCGGCCATGACCGTCTCGACGACGCGACACTCCTCGAGTGTGTCGTCGAGGGCCTCGAGCACGTTCTCGTCGGGGTTCCAGTTGGCATACCACCGGAAGAACCGCCAGATGAGCGGGTTCAGGAGTCGCAGGGGGCCACTCGGCGCAGGCCTCACGTCCACCACGATGATCGGTGCACCGGGGACGAGGTGACGGCGGACGGTCTCGAGGACCGCGCGAACGTCGGGCATCACGCTCAGCGAGAGCGTCGCGATGGCGGCGTCGAAGCGCTCGTCGAGGTCGACCGTCGTCGCGTCCGCCCGGACGACGTCGACGTTCTCCCAGCCGTGCTCCTTGACGCGCTCGCGCGCGTTTTCGACCATGTCCTGACTGTAGTCGACGCCGACGAGCCGGCCCTCGGACCCGATCTTGTCGCGGACGGACGCGAAGTTGACTCCGGGTCCACAGCCCACCTCGAGCACGCGATCCCCCGGGTGCAGGTCCAGCCGGGAAATCGCCCGCTCCCGGATCGGTTCGAAGTCCCGTTCACTCATCCCGTACCAGTCGCTCCAGCGATTCCACACCCGACGGCTTCGCTCGAGGTGGGCCTCGTGGTCTGAATCTCGGGGTCGACCGTCGGCTCGAGTGGCGCCGTCACGACGACTGCTCGAGGAGTCGGCATCCGCTGCAGGGTCTGTCGACCGCTGATCTGTGGTCATACGCGTACAGACGCCAGCAACCGGAACGTAGCTTCGGGCGAAGTGTATCGGCCAGTCACGTCAGACCGAGTCCGCTGGCGCAGGACTCGAGCCGTCACCCTCCCACGCGACCAGTTCCTGGACGAGCGAGACCGTCGCGGCCGTGAGAAGCAGGCCAACCACCGCTGCGACGGGGGCTGCGATCGCGAGTCCGACTGCGCCCCCAAGACTGACGACGAGTGACAGCGGGAGCGAGGCGACCGCCGCGAACAGGAGGTGCCAGACGGCGAACGCCAGGTAGGCCCCACCGCCGACTGCGAACGCGTACGAGCGACGGAGCGACGCAGGCAGCGACGCGTCGTCGACGACGATCAGGAACGGCGCGGCGTAGAAGAGGTAGCCGACGAGGAGGATCAGCGGGAAGACGACAATCAGTCCGGCGATACCGGCGACCAGCGGGGGAACGAGAGCAACCGCGAACGCTGCGAAGACCAGCGCGTAGTAGCCGAGCAGCGACGGGGTGTAGCGGATCAGCGACTCGAGGGTCGACCCCCGTTCGTCGCGGAGTCGGCGGTCGATTCCACCGAGGTAGCCCGCCGCGACGGCGGCGTAGAGGACGATCGAACCGACCAGTACGAGTCCGAACCAGCCCGCGAGTTCGGGTCCGACGGCCTCGAGCGGGATTTTACCGTACAGCGGCACCTCGAGCGTGTGCTCCGAGCCGGCTGGCTGTCCACCCGCCCTGGCCTCGTCGAACGGATCGCCCCCGCCGGTTCCCGGTCCGGCGTCTCCGACCGGTATCGAATCGGGCGCTGGCGGTGGTGGGTCGGCCAGCGACCAGAGGTCGAGAAGCGGCGTGGGGAAGGCGAACTCGAGGTTGATCGTGACGCCCCCGGGGTCGAGCGTTCGACGGACGTTCTCGAGATTCAGCAACGAGAGTGCGAGCGGCACCAGCGCGAACGGGAGGAGTGCGTCGAACCGGTCGGCGGCGTGGGTGACGTGCCGACCGAACGCACCCGAAGACGGGGGCGGACCGTCCGATCCGCCGTTCGAGTGGCGGTCCGAACCGACGCTCGAGTCGTGATTCGGATCAGGACCAGGGGCGGAATCTGTGCCCGCGTTAGGGTCGTGATCAGACGGGAGCCCAGAATCGGAGTCATCTGACGGGGAGGGGACCATACCGACGAATGAGACGACAGGGAATTGAACGCTTCGATACGGTGACTCGAGCGCGACGCCGTCGACGACGTCAGGTCAGGCGACGACGGCTCGAGGACCAGTTTTCCCGATCCGTCCTCACCGGCCGCCGCGCATGCCGTCCCGGAACTCGAGGAGGGTCCGCCGGAGCAGCAAGTAGGTGAAGAAGATCAGGGAGAGCAGGATCAGGACGATGGCGACGATGACGGGGTCGTCGGGGATGAGGTCGACCATACGGGAGCGATAACGCACCGGGTTCCAAAGTCGTTTCGACGTGCTCCGGCGCTCGAAAGGCCGTTCGGGGCAGGTGACGACCGTATCCCCGTCGGTCGATTCCGGTCGCGGCTCCGGCAATCAGGAGTCGCCCGCGACGTCACGCCAGTCGGGTGCCGTCGAGAGGTCGCGGTCGGCCGCCGCCTCGAACGCCGCCAGCACCACCTCGTTCAGCGCCGGGTGGACGTGGACCGTCCCGGCCACGTCGTCGACGGTCCCCCCACCCCGTTCCATCGCGACGACGACCTCCTGCAGCAGCGACGCAGCGTCCGGGCCGACGACGTGGCAACCCAGAATCTCGCCGTCGGGGCTCGAGAGTACCTTGACGAACGCCTCCCCAGCCTCGAGGTCGAGCAGCAGCCCTTTCGGCGCTGCGTCGTAGCTGACCCGGGTCGACTCGAACTCGCGGCCGGACTCCTCGAGTTCGTCCTCGGTCTGCCCGACGCTCGCGGCTTCCGGACTGGTGAAGATCGCGTGTGGCATCGCGCGATAGTCGACTTCGCGCTCGAGGTCGGCTGTCTCGGGGAGGACGCCGGACTCGGTGAGCACGTTCGCCGCCACGATTTCAGCCTCGTAATCGGCGGCGTGTTTGTACGGTTCCGCGCCCAGGACGTCACCGAGCGCCCAGACGTTCTCGGCCCCGGTCTCGAGCCGGTCGTCTGTCTCGAGGTATCCCTCATCGTCGGCCCCGATGCCCGCGTTCTCGAGATCGAGGGTGTCGGTGTTCGGCGTGCGACCGGCGGCGACGAGGAGCGCGTCGGCCTCGAGGTCGACCGGATCGGCGTCCTCGTCGTGCCCGTCGTCACCGTCGCCCGTGTCCTCGACGGGTTCGGCAGTGACTGTCACCGTGCCGTCTGCCTGTGAGACCGCGGCGGCCTCGTAGCCAGTGTACAGGTCACAGCGGTTCTCGAGTGACTCCGTTACAGCCACGCTCACGGCCTCGTCCTCTCGGGGAACGAGTCGATCACTCCGACCGACGACCGTCACCTCGGTGCCGAGGGCGGCGAAGAAGTACGCGAGTTCGGCGCCAACGTAGCCGCCGCCGACCACCGCGAGCGAGTCCGGTTGCTCCTCGAGAAAGAGCGCGTCGTCGCTCGTCAGGAAGTCGACGTCCTCGAGGCCGTCGATCGGCGGCGTCGTGGGTCGACTGCCGACGGCGATCACGACGTGTTCGCCCTGAATGCGACGAGGACCGTCGTCGTCACCACCCTCGACCGGATCGATCGCCACCGTCCGCTCGTCGACGAACCGCCCCTCACCGCGGAACAGGGTGACACCGTCTGCGTCCTCGAGCGAGCGTTCCTGTCGGTCGGCCTTCTCGTACACGAGGTCGTGGACCGCGGCCGTGATCGCCCCGTAGTCGACCGACTCGAGGCTGGCCTCGAGGCCGAACCGACCAGCCCGGCGGATCGTCTCGGCGACCTCGGCCCGCTGCAGGAGGGCCTTCGAAGGGACGCAGCCGCGAGTGATGCAGGCCCCGCCAAGGGGCCCGGGTTCGATCACGGCCGTCTCGAGGCCGCACCCGGCCGCCGCGGTCGCGACCTGACTGCCGGAGCCGCCGCCGATCACGACGACATCGAAGTCGTCTTCGGCCGCAACCCCGATCTCGTCCCCGTCCACACTGTCGCCGTCGCCATCGGCCATGCATCGCTCGACCACGGTCGGACCCGTAAAACGGTCGCGTGCGCTGGCTGGTTCGAGAGACGACCGGTCGGCAGAGCGAAGTCAGAGCCAGTCGTCGCCCGTCTCGTCCGTCCTCGATTCGAGGTAGGAGTCGACCGCCTCGGCAAGGTTCTCGATCGCCGCGCCGGGCGACTGCCCCTGGCTCGAGACGCTGGTCTCGAGGTCGTCGGCGATGTAGAGGCCGTGGTCGTTGACGCGCAGGCGGACGTCGGCGTCGGCGAGCGCCTCGTAGTCGGCCGGCTCGACGTCGACGTCCTCGAGGGCGACGGGTTCGGTGTCGGGTTCCTCGGAACTCATAGGCGGCCGTTGGGGGCGTCGGGGGAAATACGCACCGACGTTCGCCGGCGGTGCGGTCACGCTGCGATGACTCTTGACATCCTCCCGCGACTAAAGACCGTGGCATTGGCCTGTCAACCTGTAATCCTACCCGAGCAGTTTCTCGTGGAACGACGGGACGAGATCCAGTGCGACCGCGATGAGGACGAGCCCGAACCCGAGGAGCGCGCCGCTGGCAACGTAGCTGATGGCGTCTGAAGACTCGAAAATTCCCTGGAGGCCGCCAGCGACGAACAGCAGGCCGAGCCCGAGCAGGACGACGGTCGCGAGAACGTCGAGAAGTGCGTCCGTGACGGCAGCGTTGACGACGGTGTAGAGTTCCTCGGGGGACATCTCGGTCGGTTCACCGCCGTCGGTCTCGAGGTCGGGTTCCCGTTCCATGCACGCAGTTACGGTTGGAAGACATATAATTGTACCCAGACTGCTGGCCACCGACGACGAACACTCACGATCTCGACCTGAAGTTGGACGACCGACCCGACGATCCGCCGTCGACTGGCCCACGGGATCGTCAGCCGCTCGAGCGTCTCGAGCGGCGGCTCGCCGCGATCGAATCGCGGATCGAGCAGACCTGAGAATAATCGTAATCCCCACTCGAGCAGCACTGCCGTGTCGCCCGTAGAAAAAGCCTTTAACGGCGTCGGCCCCTACGCTCTGTAAATGGTACTCGACGATCTCGGGAGTTCGCTGCGGGGCACCCTCGACAAACTCCGCGGGAAGTCCCGAATCAGCGAGGAGGACGTCGAGGAGGTCGTCAAGGAGATCCAGCGGTCGCTGCTGGCGGCCGACGTCGACGTCTCGCTCGTGATGGAACTGTCGGACAGCATCAAGGAGCGATCGCTCGAGGAAGAACCCCCGGCTGGCACCCCGGCCCGGGATTTCGTCCTCCGCATCGTCTACGAGGAACTGGTCGACCTCATCGGCGACTCGACGGAGTTGCCACTCGAGGATCAGACCATCCTGCTCGCCGGCCTGCAGGGGTCTGGGAAGACCACCTCCGCCGCGAAGATGGCCTGGTGGTTCTCGACGAAGGGGCTCCGACCCGCCGTGATCCAGACCGACACCTTCCGACCCGGTGCGTACGACCAGGCAAAGGAGATGTGCGAGCGCGCGGAGGTCGACTTCTACGGCAACCCCGACAACGACGACCCCGTCGACATCGCCCGGAAAGGCCTCGAGGAGACGAGCGACGCCGAGGTCCACATCGTGGACACCGCGGGTCGCCACGCGCTCGAGGACGACCTGATCGACGAGATCGAACAGATCGAGGGCGTCGTCGAGCCCGACACCTCCCTGCTGGTGCTCGACGCCGCGATCGGGCAAGGTGCGAAAGAGCAGGCGAGCCAGTTCGACGAGTCGATCGGCATCGACGGCGTCGTCATCACCAAGCTCGACGGGACGGCGAAAGGTGGCGGTGCGCTGACTGCCGTCGACCAGACCGACTCGTCGATCGCCTTCCTCGGCACCGGTGAGGAGGTTCAGGACGTCGAACGCTTCGAGCCAAACGGCTTCATCTCGCGGCTGCTCGGGATGGGGGACCTCTCCCAGCTCGCCGAACGCGTCGAGCGCGCGATGCAGGAGACCGACATCGAGGAAGACGACTGGGACCCCGAGGACATGTTGCAGGGCAACTTCACCCTGAACGACATGCAAAAACAGATGGAGGCGATGAACAACATGGGGCCGCTCGATCAGGTGCTCGACATGATCCCCGGCTTCGGCGGCGGGATCAAAGACCAGCTTCCCGACGACGCGATGGACGTCACCCAGGACCGGATGCAGAAGTTCACCGTCATCATGGACTCGATGACCGACGCCGAAAAGGAGTACCCCAAGGCCGTTGGCGCGAGTCAGATCGAGCGCATCGCCCGCGGCTCGGGCACCAGCGAAGACGACGTCCGCGAACTCCTCCAGCAGTACAAGATGATGGAACGGACCATCAAGCAGTTCCAGAACATGGGCTCCGAACAGGAGATGCAGCGCATGATGAAACAGATGGAACAGCAAGGCGGCGGTGGCGGCGGCCTCGGCGGCATGGGGCCGTTCTGATCGGTCGTCCACACGCGTTCACACGTTCCTCACCCGCTTGCTTACGGCTCGAGGTCGGCGCTCTCGGGCAACTCGTCGACCAGTACCACTGCATCACCCTCGAGTGCCACCGTCCCCTCGCCGTCGGTAACGACCGTGTCGACCCGGTATCTCGAGCCACCCAGTTCCTCGGTGACCTCGCAGGTCGCGGTGACACGGTCGCCGATCGAGACGGGTGCGAGGAAGCTACTCTCCTGTGAGAGATAGATCGTCAGCCCCGGTAGCCGGGCCAGCGTCGCGCTGACGACGCCGTTTGCGAGGACACCGTGGGCGATCGGCTCGCCAAATCGGCTCTCGACTGCGTACGCCTCGTCGAGGTGCACCCGATTCGTATCGCCCGTCACCTCGGCGAACGCCTCGACGTCATCGGCGGTGATCGCCTTCGAAAACCGGGCGACGTCCCCGACCGAAACCGTGGATTCGTCTGCGCCGCGGTACTCGAACTGCCAGTCGTCACGCTCGTACAACGTGTCCGTCCGCACCTGCTGCCGGGGTGGCTGTTGCGCTCGAGTGCGCCGTCGATGGACCAGGTGGGGCACGTAGTAGGTGAGTTCTGTCGTCGTAACGATCCCTTCGAGGGTGGAGCCGCCGACAGCGCCGGGATCACTGTCGGCCACCACCGGCAAATGTTCGAGATCAGCGTCCCGTAACGCCGAGACAGCCTCGACGATCGACGCGCCGGGTTCGATCGTCTCGAGTGGCGTCGACATCACCGCCTCGAGCTCGAGGTCGCCCATATCGGGGTGGCGACAGAGTTCGGTGGCGAAGTCGCCTTCCGTGACGATTCCCACGGGCACAGCCGTATCGACATCGGCGTCGGTAACGACGACCGAACTGACGCCCGCATCGCGCATCTCGAGGGCGGCATCGGGCACCGCGGCGTCCGTCGGCAGGGTGACCACGTCCGTGACCATAATCTCCGAAACCGGAATCGCGTCGTGCATACGACGGCCTCCCACGCCAGGCCACTACGGTGTTTGCCCCTCGAATCAGACACGTTCGGAGCTTGAAAATCGCGTCTGCGGCAGAATTGCGCCGGGACGTCAGCCCTCGATCGGCCGCCCGTCCTCCGTCGGCGGCGCGATCTGGTCGACGTACTCCTCGAGCGTCGGCTCGTCGACGCGAACTCGGACCGCGATTTCGCCGAGTTCGTCCGGTTCGCCGACCGAGAAATTGACTCGCCCCTCGAAGGCCGCCTGCTTCTTCAGTGCGAACGAGAAGACGTCCCCCTCGCGATTCGAGAAGAACTCCCCGCGGGCCGTATCGAGGATCTCCTGTCGATGCAGGAGATCGGAAAAGTGCTCGAGGGAGTGGGCCTCACCGCGGAACTCGCCGTAGGATTCCTCGAGTTCCGCGTTCGGGAAGATGTTGGTGATCGCGTCTGCAACCCGGGCCGTCACCTCGGTGTCGTAGACGGGGGCGGTGATCTCGACGTCGACCCGGTAGACGTCGGTCATGGCTGGCGCGCCTCCGTCGGTTCGTCGTCCAGCTGGTCGGATTCCGACGCCACCGACGGCCCCTCACGGATTACCTTGCGAATCCGGTCGTGGAACGCCTCGAGCGTGTCCGTGTTCTCGACGACGACGTCCGCACGCTCCATCGCGTCGTCCATCCCGAACCCGCGCTCGCGTTCGTCACGGTCTGCGAGCGCTTCGCCGCCGTCGTTCTCGCCCGCGTCCCGCCCGCGGGCGTCGATCCGCTCGGCCCGCAGGTCGAAGGGGGCCTCGATACTCACGAGCGTGAACGCCTCGTCGAATCGCTCCTCGAAGACGTCCACCTCGGTATCCGATCGAATGCCGTCGACCACGACCGCATCGTGATTCTCGAGGCGGTCCTCGATCATCGGCAGCGAGCGCTCGGCGATCGCCGTCGGCCCGTTCTCTTCGCGCAACGCCTGGGCGACCGTCCCGTGATCTTTTGACGGGTCGAGGCCGCGATCGGCCGTCTCCTGGCGAACGACGTCGCCCATCGTCACCACGGGAATTCCCTCCTCACGCGCGACGGTGGCTGCCTCGCCCTTGCCGCTCCCGGGCAACCCCACCGTTCCGATGACGTGCATTACCCCCGGATAACGGCGACGAGCGCTTAAGGACTGTGCCTCGAGGTTGTCGGTGTGGGTGGGATAGCGGTTGGACCCTCGAGAACTGGTGTGGATACCTCGAAAGCCCCCGACTCGTGCGTGGCGGCTCCACCGCCACGCACGAGTCGCCCCCTTTCATTCCCACCCATGTCGCCAAGCCGACCATGCCACCGCGGGCGGGAATGAAAGGGGCTGCCGGCGTCCGGGAAGACGGGCGACGCAAGCACTGGAGGGAGCAAAGCGACCGAAGCGCGCAGCGAGCTATTCGCGACCGGAGTGAGCGAATGCCAGCGAGACGCGAAGCGTCTCGCCAGGCCATCGACTGGACGCCGGCAGGGGCTTTCGAGGTGTTCTCATTCAATACAGGTGGGAGAACGGACGGTCACAACAACACACTCTATGGCACCCCTCGAGACTAATGTCCTCGAGGTGGACGCCCATCCCATGCGACTGTCAACGAAGGTGCTCCTCGTCGGCATCCTCCTGATCGTGATCCCGATTCCGGTGTTACCGCCGTTCGTGGGGGCTGCCATCGGACTCGTGCTCGTGGCCCTCGGGGCATTTCTCAGGTTCATGGACCTGTGATCCGGTCTCGAGGGGGCAAATCCGTACTGCTTATACCACTCGATGGGTGAGACGTACTCGAGGGCACGTAGCTCAGTCTGGATAGAGCGTCGGACTTCTAATCCGACGGTCGTGGGTTCGAATCCCATCGTGCCCGTGACGCCGGCGAACGGTTGTGAGCCGTGCGGAACGGATCTCGTGGGATTCGAATCAGGGAGGTGCTTGTCTCCGACCGTGGTTCGAATCCCATCGTGCAAGCGATTCTGCAGAAAGTGGACGCAACGAGCGAGTCACGCACCTCGAGGGGTTCGAAGTAGTGCAACCTCGAGCACGCTCGTCGATTCGTCGGGCGGCTTCTGAGTGGGCGATCAGGAGAGAACCAGCGACGTCCTCGAGCGCGACGACCTCACCCAGAAGCAGCGAGAGGAGATCGCCGAGACACTCTCGACTCGAGCGATCACCTTCGACGTGGAAAGCTCGGTCTTTGTCAGAGCAAGGGTAAAAGATAAGTCACTAACAAGACTTGAGAGGTTTGTCACACGCTGATGAATATATATCGCGAGTGTAGTACGAACGGAGGGGTAACTACTGAGGAATGCGCCTCTTCTGAGAGCTACCAGTGATCACCTACTCAGCGAGAGGGGCTTTTGATGATTCTACTGACCAATGAGTGAGGGAGAGTAACAGTTTATCCCCCTGGTGTCAAACAAAGAGGCGTGCCTCTGGACGTTCGATGTGCAGTCCCGGACGACGCGGCGGCAATCCGTGAAATTGCTCGTAAGAGCTGGCACGCCGCCTACGACCCGATCCTCGGAGAGGAGACCGTCACGGAGACGATCAACCAGTGGTACGCACTTGAGAACCTCAAGGCGTCGATTGCGGAGTCACATGCCCGTGAAGACGCCGTCTGCCTGATCGCCGAGGAAGCGGACGAACCCGTCGGCTTCGTGCATGCCGGTCCGCACCGCGATCGGCCAGCGGTCGCATCGCTGAACCGGATCTACGTCCGTCCCGACCGGTGGGGCGAAGGAAGTGGTACGGCGCTGCTCGAGCACGTCCAAGACTCCCTTCGCGGAGAATACGATCGGCTGTACCTTGCCGTCCTTGCGGACAACGAGGTGGGCGTCTCGTTCTACGAATCGGCAAGCTTCAAACGGATCAGAACCCAGGATAGCGACCTGAAACCGGAAGTCAAGGAGTACGTTTATACGAAACCACTCTGATCCGACCCCCATAATATTATAATTGTTACATTTCGGAGTGGTACCTTCGCATCCGCGTGAATCGGTTGTATCCGGCTTGAGTGGGCAACATAAGCGGCCTAATTGAAACCCCAGTCGATGATAGATTTCAGCGGGATTGCTGCATACAAGGCGCGAACTTTTTCGGCGTCGGGTTCGCCGGAGGCGAACCGCTCGCGCAAAAACTTCGATGAAAAAGGCGGACGGCTCGGCCCACGGCCTCGCCGCCCGAGAACCGGGCTCGCTTTGCTCGCCCGGATGCTGGTGATGAACCCACTCTCTGGATTCAGCACGCGCTTTCTACCAGCTACTGAATAGATTGAATGAGACGTGCTGAATTCACCGCGCGTATCGCTCACGTCTTTTCTCGAATTATGTCCCTCTTGTTCACCATCTGCAGATTTTTCAGCGGATGACGCTATGATAGTAGACCCCAAAGGAAATGTGGGTGATTCAATCTATGGCAAAACCCTCGACACATGAAACGAATAAAGAGATTGTCTCACGCTGGTGGTCCGAGTACTGGGGCGAACCGAACCCCGACATCGTCGACGAACTCGCCGCAGATGACATTCGGTGGTACTACCCACTGGCCGGTGAAGTGCAAGGACGTGAAGAAGTCAAGAAACGCATTATTGGATATAAGCAGCGGTTCCCAGAAGGGAGGTTTGAGCTTACCGACGAACTGATCGCTGAAGGCGACCGAGTGGTCGCCCTCTGGGAGGGAGGTGGGACACACACCGGCCGCTCTTGGGAGCTTCCACTAGGCAGCCTCCCGGAGGCCTCCGGTGAGAAGGCACAGTATACGGGCACGACAGTATTCACTGTGCGAGACGGTCAAATCATCGAAGAGTATGGGCAGGCTGATTATTTCGGGGTGATGCAACAGCTCGGCCTCATTGAACCACAGACCGACTAGTGCTGTCCATCTTCATTTACCTCAATGACGGCGAATCGGGGAACGACAAGATATACTCTGGGTGTGTCACAACGTTTCTGACAGAAGTCGGCTAGTTCGAACAGCTCGTGCTGAACCCACAGCGCGAATGTGGCAAGAGATTCTGCTTGATTTGCGGAGGTGGTGATCGCCCAGTACAGGTGAAGGGTACATCACTGGGACGAAAACTCCATCAATATTTATACTCCAACGAAATGTGAATTAACTATGCGCCGTCGTGCCCTCCTCACCACCCTTCCAGTCAGTGCATCAATTATCGCTGGATGCCTGAATAGTTCTAACACAGACAATACCGGTGATGAAGATACTGCCGAAACGGATACTACTTCTGATGCACCCCAGTTTGAGGTCGATGAAGACGCCCCCGGTGAGTTCATTCTCCTTCGGAATCAGCCACAGGAACCAGGCGGCGTCACCGTTGGTGACGAATTTGAAATCGCAGTTGTTCTCGGAAACGCTGGTGGCGAATCCATTACCGGTGAAGTCGATGTTGAACTCGTCCCACCGAACGAAGATTCGGGCGTTCAAACGGCCACCATCGTTGTTGACGATGATGACGAAATCCCGTCCGGGGCAGCGAGGTTTTTCACTACTGGGTTGTTTGAAGCGACAGTCGCTGGCGACTGGGAACTCATCGCAGGCACCGGGATCGGACAGGTTTACCAAACCTACGACCCAATAGTCACCGTCGAAGAGCGACCTGACGACTGATGACATCTCCCCACTTCTAATTACAATTATTGGCGGTTTCATTACTGCAAACTAGTTCAAATACAGTGTTCAGTTCGCACGTGTAGTGTGCGGATGGTTCACTGATCCCGACGTGAAACAAACGGGATTGTCGTGCTGCACCCATCCTCTGGATTCAGCACGCGCTTTCTACCAGCTACTGAATAGATTGAATGAGACGTGCTGAATTCACCGCGCGAATGTGGCACGGACTGAGAGCCATCTGCGAAGATGAGTGATCGATCAGTATAGAGTCGATACCGAACATAGGAATAGCGGATCAGTTGGGGTTGGGGTCAATTCCCCAAGTAATGTGGTCCCACATTCGCTCGTAGAGATAGTATGTGAACGTCTTGGTGACGTTCGTGACGATGCCGATACTTACTGCGTCAGTCCCGCTCCCCGTAATGATCCATGCGACACCAACCGTAATCATGATCATAAACAGGCGGTAGCAGAGTGTCTTTACGATTGCACGGAGCTGCCCCTGGTGGGGAGACCACGTGAAGAGCCGAGCCAACTTCATCAATTCTGGTTAACATAGAGTGAAAAGTTAATTGTTTCTGGTGTCGTCACCGATTGGTTTGGTCTACGGAAATTCATTCGAACTGCTCGCTCAATACGCAGGTTCTCTTCCGGGTGTATCAAGCCTATATGGGCGAAATAAAGCCAACCGTCATGGTGCACTAATGCTCTAAGTCGGTCACACCACTCCTGACAGAATCTGAGCAGTTCGAACAATCCGTGCTGAATCCACAGCGCACATGCAGCACAGGCGTTCGCTCGACCGGAACGAGTGACGAGGTCAGGAACGAACCGTGACGAACTGGTGCGTCGAATGCGACTCGCTCGACACGGAGCGGTACCGAGGCGATGACGACGGTCACTTTCGGATGAAGTGCCGCGACCGTGGGCATCCCGGCAGCCCATACATCTACAGTTCCTGATCGGGCGTTTCGAGGGTCAAAACTCCGAAATATTTTTCAAAGATAGATGGCTGTGGCCAGTCATGGACATCGCTCCGCGACGCCTCATTCTCGCCGCGGTCGTTGTCGTCCTCTTGGCCGCCAGCGTCGGCCTCGCGTTCACCCTTCCTCTCGAGTCGACCGACCGGTCGATCCCGTTCGACACCACTGCCGGCACCGACGCCACCGTCCCCAACACCGAGACGGCAGCCGTCCATATCGATGGCGTAATGTTCTTCGACTATTCGTACGTCACGGCCGCCGAAGGCGCCGAGCACCTCGTCCTCGAGACGGACGGCGGCAACTACTACGTGGAGCGATACTCGCCCGGCAACAGCTCCGTTACGCACGCCCGCATCAGCGTCGTCGACGAGGAGGAAGCCGACCGCCTCGCCGACGATTCCGACGGCGAGGTCGTCGACCGCTACCAGGAGGACAACCGCCACGTCGTCATCCTCGAGGGCGATGAAGTCACCCCGCCTGCGAAGGTCGTCGATTCCTGGCGGTACATCGCCTGGTCGACGCTCTACCGGGCGGACTACGAGACAGCCAGCACCACGGACGGGTTCGATGTGTACGCCGCCAGCGACGCCTGGCATTTGTATGACGGCCCTGGCCGAGACTTCCGCCTCTCACACACCGACGGGGAGGTCGTCGTCGACGGCGACCAGCAGCTACACCGGGCCGACGTCTCCTACCGCCTCACGCCCGGGATGTCGTATGCGCACTACCATCGGAACCTCGACGACAGCGAGTCCGTCTCCGTCGTCTACGAGTTCGACACTGTGGACGCCGAGGTCGACGCACCCGACTGGATCGACGAGTAAACGCATCGGCAGCCATCAGTGACATTCCGACTCTACCTGAATACCAAACTCCCACTGCTGAACTCACGCTCTGGATGTTGCACGCGCTTTCTACCAGCTACTGGATAGATTGAGCGAGGCGTGTTGAACTTACAGCGCGAATGTGGCACAGACTAAGTAGCGATGGACGCAGAAGGTCAAACGCTCAGTACAGACCAAGCACACATCGCTCACTATAGATGATTTTCGTTCTAAGCCCCTGCACCAGATACTCTCTTCCATAATAGATGAAATAGCAAGAGAATCATCTGGGCCACCAGTGGAATCACAATACTATCAAAAATAAGCACCCCAACTATTCCAAGTGTGAAAATTCCGACGCCAAGTGCGATAGCTCCCACTAGCGATTTTCCATATGTTTCATTTATTGCGTAACCAGAGATAGCTGACTGTCCAATCAAGAATGCAGGGGTACCAATCCCAATAGCAACCATGCTGATTATATTCTCCATTGACATAAGAACCTTGCGCCACACTCAGAATTATATTCTATAGAGAGGGATTTGAAGGGTTGTTAGGAGGCAAGCGGTCAGCCCGCACGAGTAGTGAGCGGACGATTCATCGCGTTCGGTGTGAAACAAACGAAGCCCTCGTGCTGAATCTATCCTCTATATTCACCTATGGAAATTCTGCTAATCGATCAAACCACGTTTGCCAAGATAATTCTTCGGGCGACAAGGACTTGCTGTGGTTTTCTGGCCTAGAATCGACAACCGGCGAACCGGTGGCTACTGTCACAACCATCAGGCGGGGGACTTCCTGTTTGCGAGAGTAATCACTCACGCTGCCACCAGCCAGCCAATGAGCGCCGCCCCGGCGGCGCTCAGGCACTCACCCCTGGTGGATCGTACACCTCCTCACGGTCCAGCATATGATACATTGAAACCAGCAACTTCCGAGCGGTTGCCACAATCGCTGTTTTCGAGTTCTTCTTTCGAGCTAACCGGTTGTAGAACCGGCTAAGGTACTCGTCTTCGCATGTATGAACCGCTGTGTACGACGCTTGAACGAGCAGCCACCGGACCCGTCCTGACCCTCGCTTCGAGATGCTTCCCTCAAACCGCGAGTCGCCAGACTCGCGGATTATCGGGTTCAACCCGAAGTAGCTAACAACTTCCTTGGCCCGGTCAAACCGGTTGACCTCGCCCAACTCCGCGTAAATCGTCAACGCCGTAAAGTAACTCACACCAGGAATCGTCATCAGGAGCTGGGTCTCCTTCAGAGACCCAGCCCGCTCCTCGATCTCTGCTTCTAACGATTCGATTTGCTCGGTGAGCACCTGAATCAGTTCCAGGTACGACTCCAACAACGCGTCCCACGGTGCCGGGAGCGAGAGTTCCGCCAGGAACTCTCGTCCCTCCACACTCAACGGCTTTACCTCACGGGTGATACCGTGGTCACTCAACAAGCCATGGATCTTGTTCGCGTACTCAGTCCGGTTCTCAACGAGTTTCTGGCGCCCGCGCACGAGTGCGCGGGCTTGCCGAACCTCGTCGGTTGGAACGTAGCTTTCTGGAACCGAGCCTAACCGAAGCATTCGAGCGAGTTGTTTCGCATCAACGCGGTCAGTTTTCTTATCCGAGTCAGAGATCAGCTTCAATTCGCCGGGGTTAGCGACAGTCACATCCAGATACGCTGAAAGCGTATCGTGGATGTGGTAGTAGTTGCTGGTGGCTTCAAGCGCGGCTTTGGACCCAGCGTACCGCTGGGCAAAGTCGTCGAGGTTCGCGTTTTCGACGCGAACCTCTTCGACGATCTCACCGTTTTTGTCCAGTACTGCGATCTGTGAGTACCGCTTGTGTACGTCGATTCCAATGAACATTGGGCTCACCTTGGAACGCCGGTGCGTGAAACAGAGATTCACCTATGCGGGCTTTCCCGACTGCCGCTCCTGGCGGCAGTCGGGCTGTAATGCCCAGGACTCGGCTTCCTACGCACTCGGACCAGTCAGCAGCACGTGCTCTCGGGCACGGAATACAGCTCGGTCTCTTGCGTCCCATACTTGTTTCACGCTCTCATGGGATATAGCAGAATTTCCATCGAGTCAGCAGCGGTTTCCTGTCACGTTATCAAACGTAAGCACCACACGACATCAAAAGACGTCTGTAATCGATATCTTCGCCTGCTCAGTCCCGCGGTGATCGCCACCGTCGTGCCACCGGAGTAGTGGGAGGTTCGACACCTTCACCATCTTGTCCTTGACGATCGTGCAGCCAGACCGGCCGTGTGTCCGATAGACGACGAAACAGTACCGCCGTCAGCCCGCCGGGGTCGGTCGGGATACGCCCGGTAGACCTTGGAGTTTCCCCCGGCTGGCCGTCGCGGTTCTCGAGCATGGTGCCCTTGATCCCGACGGGAGTCCCGTTCAGAAAGCGGGCATCGTGCCAGCTACACTGCTCGAGCGTGAGCATGAAAGAATACGACCTGTCAACAGAAGAATCACAGAACTAGACCACTATTCGACCTCTTGGTGCATCACATAGTCACAGTCCCATTCATCTGATGGCCAGACGACGTGAGCCAACTGTCCCTCACCATCAGAGTTACTCACCCGTATTTCGCTGATTACGATCGAGCCACGCTCTGGTCGCACTTCGTGCGCGTATTCGTTGACGTTGATATCCACTCTCCCGTCGAGTTCCGGCAAACTGGTCGCGGTCGACAGATCCTGCACCAGACGTTGAGGCTCGTCGTCTGGATCGTCTAGCATCTCGAGTCCGAGGTACCGCACGAGAATATTGATGTGATCTGCTCGTCCGGTATGATCCTCGATGATGACGCGTGAACAGTCCCATTTCGTGAATTCGATACCGTTCTCTTCGATCGTCCGTGGTCGATCCAGATCCTCGTGATGATCGGTTGCCTTTGCTGCTGTGCTCCCAGCGGCAACACTGCCGAGGGCTGCCAGAATCACTCGTCGTGATCGTGGTTTTCTTCCCATGTGAAAAATTGCCACGACAGGCCCTCAAATAGCTCACAGTCCCTGAACAGGAGAGTCTAGTGGAGTGAAACTGATGTGCTGGCGGATGGTTTACCCAGGAATCAGTGAACAGGCACCCATTTGCAGCCCTATCATCTCGAGCCCCGACCCCTCCACCCGAAAACACGTTCATCATCCAACAAAATCCGCCTACAGTATCTATTCACAACCCACCAGAATCGCCCACCCAGACCCCCTCGTTTCGTGTGGAACCTACCCACACCCTCGAGTCTCAGGATAGGTCCACGCGTCCGCTCGTCGCGCTCCGGAGTCGGTCCCGAAGGGCGTCGCTCTCTGCGAGTGGGACCCGTACCTCGAAGCTGACCTCGGCCTCGTAGTCGGCGTCGAACTCGAGGCCCTCACTTTCCAGAATCCCGCGGACGGTCCCGGAGTCGTCGTAGGCGACCGTAATCGCCACGCGTTCGTGGGGGCGTTCCTCGACGATTCCGGCTTCCTCGACGGCCTCCTTCACTGCACGGGAATAGGCCCGGACGAGTCCACCCACCCCGAGGTTCGTCCCGCCGTAGTAGCGGGTGACGACCACGGCGCAGTTCTCTATGTCCTGCTGGGCGAGGACGTTCAACGCGGGTTTGCCAGCCGAACCGGAGGGTTCGCCCGCGTCGCTCGAGTATTCGCGTAGCAGGTCGCCGTCGGCGTCGGCCCGGACGCGGTAGGCGGGGACGTTGTGGGTCGCGTCGGCGTACTCCTCGCTGACGGCGTCGACGAAGGATTCGGCTGCCGCGACGCTGTCGGCGGGGCGAGCGTGGCCGATGAATTCCGAGCCCTGGACGGCGAACGAGGCCGTGGCCGGTCCCTCGAGGGTCTGGTAGGTTCCGCTCACCGTCGCCCACCCCTGGCGGTACTCGATGGTGCCGCGCTCGCCGTCACGATCATACCCAACAGTACGGGACCCGCGAAAAGAGCCCATCGGTCCCCGGGGCAGGCAGGCCTCGAGCAGCCGTCGCCGGCCGTGAGAACGCCCACCAGCCACGTCGGAGACAGGGCCAGAAGATCGTGATCACCCGACGGCGGAAATACACCCGTCAAACGACCCACAGACCGAGTCGAGGTGCGAAATCGTCGCCGTCCGACAGTCTCATAGGGAATGGTGTGCTATGCCAACGCATGGAGGGCGACGCTATCGACCAGACGCTCGCGGACGAACTGCTGTCGGTCTGTCGGACGACGGTTGGCGACGAGCTTCGGAGCATCTCGTACTTTACCGAAGACGACCTCGAACAGCTGTACCTGCGATCTGACCTCGATCGAACGGCGGATCTCGTCGGGTTTGCCGAACACGAGCGGCTTGGCTTTCGCTCGCAGTCGGCGTACCGAAACTCACAGCTCGGGGAGTACGAGGCGACGATTCGACTGTTCGAGAACGGCTACCTGTCGCGAGTGATCCGCGGCGATCACGGCGTCTGGGTGACCGTCGACGACATGTCGATGGAGCGATTCGAAGAGCTGACGAGCGCCCTCGAGTCGGTGCTCGAAAGTCACGACGTAATGGACGTCGAAGGTGAGTGACCGGACGCGTTCGCCAGCCCACCACCTGCTACTGTAGTTCGATCTTGCGCACGAACTCGAGGTCGCGAATGTCGGTGATGACCTCGCCGGAGAGGTCGTGGTCGGTGACCAGGTAGAGTTTGGGTTCGTCGGTGAACTCCGGATCCTCGCTGATCGTCTGGCGGATCGAGACGCCGTGGTCGGCGAGCGTCCCGGTGACGCCAGCGACGATTCCCTCCGCCTCGGCATCGTGGACCGTGATCGAAAGGACCGTCAGGTCGAGGACGGGCGCGAGGTCCATCAGGCTGGGCACCTGGGAGATGTTCTGGAAGATCCGGCGCAGTTCCGGGTCCTCGAGGATGACGTCCGTGGTCGAGTCGACGACGCGGCGATCGACGTCGATCTCGCGGGCGATGCCGGTGTTCGGTATTTCGATCCCCCCGGAGACGACTCGGCCATCGTCGTTGACCGAAAAGCCGCGCTCGAGCAGCAGCCGAATCACGGCCTGCTGGCTCGGCGACCCCTCGAATTTCTCCATGATCTCGTCGAACATGGCCGAATAGTACCACGCGGGCGGTATAAGGTGCGGTGATCCCGTGCACGCAGCGAACCGACGACACCAACGTCTGTGCCAGATGACGTGACAGTTCGGTCGACCGGACGTTTTTATCGTCCCCGGTGGTAGGCCCCCGACATGCGCCCGCTTCGAAGCTGCGACTTCTGTGACGCAGACGCCCTCGGAACGTTCGACGTCGTCCCGCCCGAACTCGAGCCTACCGAAGCCGAACGCCGGCGAGCCGTCCTCTGTGAGTCGTGCAAACAGCGCCTCGAGGTCCTGCTCGAGCCGTTGCTTGCCCGCGCGAGTCCGGCGGAGGGTGGTGACGAACCCGGGTCCGACGGCTTCCCCGCCGGTCGGACGTCGAACCAGCAGCCGGATCGCACCCTGACGGACGACGATAGTGCTGGCACCGCAGCCGAACCGAACCCCAGCGACGCGCCCGGTCGCGATCCTCGAGCGCTCGAAGCGGTCGATCCCGAGCCGGTCGACCCGGAAGCGGACGAGCCAGAAGCGACCGACGCCGAAGCGGATCAACCGGGATCGGTCGTGGCGTCGGCCGACGAATCGACGGAGAAGCGGCGGCAGCGAAGACGGCCGAACGCGTCTCTCACGACACCCGAAGAGAGGACAGGTCCCGATGAAGCAGCCGGGACGGACGCGGGAGACGATCCGTCCGAACGCGCTCGAGTCGACGGGGCCGATGGGACCACGGAGCCGGATGCGACCGGTGAACGGACGGGGATCACGTTCGACGAAACCGCCGCGGGTGAGTCGGGACAGGGCAACGCCGCCGGGAGTACACCGGTCGAACCGGAGGGGGGCCGCAGTGGTGTCGTGAGAGCCGACGAACCGGTCGAGGGAGACGCTGACGAATCCGAGGCGAGCACCGACGACGTCGAGCAGGGTGACGACACCACCTCGAGCACCGCGAGCCACGCGGACCCGACGGACGACGGCCGGACGCAGTCGACGGTCGACCGGCGAACGGTGGCCAAGGTAATCCGCCTCCTGCAGAACCGCGACCTCCCGATCGAGCGCGTTGCCGCCGAAGAGCTGGCCGCGAGCGCGTACGACCTCGAGGATCACGAGGCGGAGGCGATCGTCGACCGGACGCTCGAGCGCGGGACGTTCCTCGAGCAGGGAGGCGAACTTCATCGCGCCTGAGGCGTCTCGGGCCGAAGTACGCACGAGCAGACTCGAGAAGAGCGAACACACGGGGAGCCGAAGCCGGAGCGACCGATCAGCCGTCGAGCGTCCCTTTGGTGCTCGGCGTTCCCTCCCGTCGTTCGTCGATCCGCGTGGCGTCGTCGAGCGTCCGGGCGAGGGCCTTGAACAGCGCCTCGACTTCGTGGTGTGCGTTCTCGCCGTCGACGGCGACGTGGAGGGTCAGGCCGGCGTTCATCGCGAGTGACTCACCGAAGTGGCGGGCCATATCGCTCGTGAACTCGCCGACGGTGTCCTGGGAGAACGAGCCCTCGAAGTAAAACCGGGGGCGACCACTGACGTCGACGACGGCGCTCGCGACGGCCTCGTCCAGTGGAACCCGCCGGTCTGCGTACCGGACGATCCCGGAACGGTCACCCAGCGCCTCGTCCAGTGCCGTCCCGACGACGATCGCGACGTCCTCGACGGTGTGGTGGTCGTCGACCTCGAGGTCGCCGTCGCAGGTGAGCTCGAGGTCGAAGAAGCCGTGTTTGGCCAGTGCCGTGAGCATGTGATCGAAAAATCCGATTCCGGTCTCGACGTCGGCGGTGCCGGTGCCGTCGACGGCGAGCGTGCACTCGATCTCGGTTTCACCGGTCTCGCGGGTGACGGTGGCCGTACGGGCCTCGTTCTCGTCACCGTTCGCGCTCGCACTCTCGTTCATGTCCTGCCGGTCGCACCACGGATACAAGGGGGTTGCGCTCGCCGCAGTGCCGTCACGATCCGGTCGCGACGGGTCGACCGGTAAGAGTCACGACCAGCCGCGCTCGCGAGGGGAACAGCTACCCAGTCCCTCCCATCCCAGGAATAACAGATTGGTGAGAGAACGTCGGATCGGTGGCGTTCCAGTGTTGATCGTGTATAGATCGTTCACAATCTCGAGATACAGCGTTTCCATCGAGTATAAAACGTCTCGAGACCTCTCGAAGCGTCACGAAATGTCGTAGGACGTCCGTTAGCAGGGTGAAACGGGTCGAAATAGAACCAATATTCAGCCCGTTATATGATGTGCAAGGTGAATGTCTCTCTCGAGACGAGGTGACCACCCTGTGACTAACCCCTCCCCGCTCACGAACGAATCGCTCACGCCGTCGGGCCCCGAGACGGATCAGAGCGACGGCCGAACCCTCCTCGAGACGATCAAGGGACCCGCCCAGTTCCTCTCGTTCTGGATCGCGATCGCCCTGCCGTTCGTCCACGTCCCGCTGCTCGCGCAGGGACTCGGTGATCCGGCCGTCACCCTGACTTTCCTGGCCCTGCTCGGCGTCAACGTCCTCGCGCTGTACGTCGGCCACGGCTACAATCAGCACTAGCGCCCGCAACTGCCCTGAACGCCCGCTGTTGCCATCTCGTTCTACCTTCTGTCAGCCCCTGTAGCCGATCTGGTTCTCCGTATCCAGGATCCGTCTTCGAGAGACGAGTCAGCCGCGGTTCAGTACGTACCGCCGCTACGTTCTTGTGGCTCGGGCGGACAGTATCTCTCGATGAGCAACGACGTTTCGGTGGCGGCCGCGAGCGAGCGCTGTGGTGCCGTCATCGATCGGATCAGCGACGCGGTGATCACCGACCGTTCGTTCCTCGAGCACGTTCTCACGGCCGCGCTCGCGCGTGGGCACGTCTTGCTGGAGGACGTCCCCGGGACGGGTAAGACACTGACGGCGCTGACGCTCGCTCAGGCGCTCGGCCTCGAATTCAGTCGGATCCAGTTCACCCCGGACCTGCTACCGAGTGACATCACCGGCTCGCACGTGTTCAACGAACAGACGGGCACGTTCGAGTTCACGGCGGGGCCGGTGTTCGCGAACGTCGTGCTGGCCGACGAGATCAACCGCGCGCCACCCAAGACGCAGGCTGCGCTGCTCGAGGCGATGGACGAGGGGCAGGTGACCGTCGACGGGACGACCCGTGAGTTGCCGGATCCGTTTCTCGTGATCGCGACGCAGAACCCGGTCGAACAGGAGGGGACCTTCGAACTGCCGGAGGCCCAGCGCGACCGGTTCATGGTGAAATCGTCGATCGGCTACCCCGATGCGGCGGGCGAACTCGAGTTGATCGAGCGGCGGAGCCGCCGGGAGACGAAGATGCCCTCGGTCGAACCGGTGCTCGACACGGACGGCGTACGAGCGCTCCAGCGGGTTCCAGAGCGGGTGACGATGGAACGGCCAGTGCGGGAGTACCTCGTGGAACTCGCGCGGGCGACCCGGACGGACCCCAGAGTCGAGATCGGGATCTCGCCGCGAGGCATACAGCGGTACTTCGAGGCTGCGAGAGCGCGAGCGGTGATCGCCGGCCGTGAGTACGTCGTCCCCGACGACGTGAAACTGATCGCCGAGCCGGTGATGCAACATCGGCTCGTGTTGACGACCGACGCCCGTATCGAAGGCGTCGACGGGGCGACCGTGGTCCGGGACGTGCTCGAGCGCGTCGAGGTGCCGGCGGTCCAGCCCTGATCCCGGCGAGTCACTCAGTTCTGCCAGTTCGTTTCGTTCTCCGGGTCTGTTGGACCCGTCGAGTCCGCCGGGTCAGGAGAGTCTCCCAGAAGCTCTCGGTCCCGCCGAAGGTCCCGCAGCGCCCGATCGATCGCCTCGGCCTTTCGCGGCTCGATCTGGCCGATGCGGGAGATCTCCTCCGGGGTCGCCGCCTCGAGGTCGCCGACGGTCTCGAAGCCGGTCGCCCGGAGGTTCCGGGCCTCCACGTCGTCGAGGACTGGAATCGTCGTCGACGTCACAGGGCGGGGATCGCCCGCCGACCGCCCGCCCGCATCGGGCTCGGCGACGCGGCCGGTCCGCACCGCTCGTCGCTTCAGGACGATCCAGACCGCGAGCAAAGCGACGGTGAGGCTGAGGACGATCGTGATCCCCGTCTGGACGGTGACCGCTTGGGCGGCAACCCGGAGCCCCAGCACGAACGCAACGCTCACCGCCGCAACCACGGCCGTTCCGGTGACGTGGACGAGCGCCGGACGGCGAACCGGCGCGTCTCGAGCGAGTTCGTCGGTGATCGCGACGCCGTAGCTCGCGGCGTCCCAGGCGACGATCGCACAGGCGACGGGAAGGACGATCACGAGCGTCGTCGCCCCTCCGAGCGCGACGAAGACACTTCCGAGAACCAGCGCGCCCGCGCCGAGCGCGCCCGGTGCCGCCCGGTCGGGGAGGAGCGCGACCGCACCGGTGAGCCAGATCGATCCGAGCACTCCGGTGACGAGGCCGACGACCGCCGTCGTCGCCACGGCCGCGACTGCGACGCCGTTCGGCGGGGCGAGCAGCGACGCCGGCTCCTCGAGTCCGTCCTCTCTCGACGCGAATCCGAGGTCGGCCAGCGCCGGTCGGAGCATCGATTCGAACACTGGCGGGTAGGCGGCGATCAGCACCAGGGCGACGATCGCGCCGCCCGTGAAGACCGGAAGCCACGGGAGGAGTCGGCTGTGGCGCACCCGGTGCAGGATCGGGAGCCGCGAGACGGCGTACAGCACGACGAATGTGGCCACGATCGCCACCAGCGGGAGGCGGAGCGCCGGTGTCGCCGCGAGCGCGATCGAGAGCGACTCGAGGCCCTCGAGGGCGAGTTCGACCTGAGACGCGTACGAGTCGGCGTGGTCCTCGACGGTCTCCACGATCGAGTCGGCGACGGCGATCGTCGCGGCGATGGCGAGACCGAACGACAGCGCGGCGAGACCGGACCAGCGTGTCGCAGACCGGATCGCGGCGATACGCTCGCGGGCGTCCTCCCGCCGGTCTCGCGGAACTAGGTCCGGGATGGGAAGTCGGGAGACGACGACCGAGACGAGCCAGAGCGTTCCCGTGAGGACGAGGACGAACGTGACGAGAGCTCCGGTTCCGGGCTCGGGTGTGAGCAGGGGGCCGGTGACCGTGTTCGCGTCGACGCCCCCGACGTCGCGCTCGAGCCAGATCGATCGGAGCGCCTCCGTGTAGAGCGCCGAGACCACGGCGATCGGGATCGAGGTCGCGACGGCAATCGGGATGGCAGCCCGGACGGCCCCGTCGCCGATCGCGCCGGTGACGGTCGCAGTCGCACCGAACGCCGCGAGGGCGATGGTCACCACGACGGCGCTGCGGGCGATCAGCGCGAACGGCTCCCCGCCCTCGAGTGCCGCGAGACCGATCGCGCCGGTGAGCGAGACGGCGGCGAGGACGGTCAGGACGCCCCCGACGGCTCGTCCGCCCGGTGTTCGGCGATTGGCCGCCGTCACCAGCCCGGTGAGCAGGCAGCCGGCGACGGCGGCGACGATTCCCGGCAGGAGCGCGTCGGCACCGATCGCGAGGACGGTCACGCCAACGACGGTCGCGAAAATCGTCGCGATCGCGGCCACAGGCGCGCTGACTGTCTCGTCCCCGTTACGTTCGCGAGTCACACTCGAGTTCGGTCTGGCTCCGCGACGGGTCGCCATCAGCGGATCACCTCCCCGAACCCGTGCTCGAGCGCGGACGCGAGGGTCACCGACGGGTCCCAGTCGACGACGGGGGCGTCCACCCGGCGGAGTCGCTCGAGGCGAGCGTTGCGACGGACGCTGGCGAGTCGAGCGCCGACGTCGTCTCGGGCGGTCACGTCCGGCGAGACGACCGAGAGGGGGTAGCCCCGGCGGCGCAACGCGAGTGCGAGGTCGACCACGTGGTCGTCGACGACCGGCGTGCAGACGACGAGCTGGGCGTTCGGCGGGAAGAGCGCGTCGAGGTGGTCGGCGGCTCGAGCGCCGCCATCTGCGCGGGCGTGGACCTGCGGAGAGGTTCTGGGTTCGCCTCTCGGTCCGTTCCCAGCGCGGGTCGCGTCGTCGGCTGGGCTGGTTCCACGGGCCGCGACGGCGTCACAGACGCGCGCGACCCGACCACCGACGTCGGCACCCATCCCGGGTTCGACGTACGCCGGCGGGCCGGTGTAGACGCCGGGGATGTCACCGGCGATTCCGAGGGCGGCGACGCCGACACTGTGGCCCATCGACGCGAGCGCGCTCGCGGTGACGACGCCGGCGTACGCCGAGAGGGTGACGCCGTCTGGATGTCCGTGAGCCGCCGCCACGCGGGCCTGCTCGCGCCCGTCGACGACGACGATGACGTTCGCGGCCTCCTGTTCTCGGTATCGGACGGTCCCGAGTTCGCCCGTGCGGGCGTACCGCCGCCAGTCGATCCGGTTCAGCGGATCGCCCTGCTGGTAGTCCCGCGTCGAGTGGAACTCGTAGCCCGGCCCGCCACTGTCGGTCGCGACTGCGCCGACGAACGGGATCGTCCGGCGGTGCAACGGCAGCCCGTCGACCGGGACCGTACACTCGAGGGCGTCGTCCCCGGCGGCAGCAACCGAGGCGGTGGCGACGGCGGTCGCGCTCAGGCTCCGGACGCGCACCCACGTCTCCTCGAAGGCGTACGAGCCCCGACGGGGGCGCAGCACGTACGAGAGAGTGGCCTCCTCGCCGGCCCGGAGGGTCACCGCCTTCCTCGCTGTTCCCTCGAGCACCTCGAGTTCGTCGGGAACGCCGTCGATCACCCGCACGTCGGGCAGCGTCCGGTCGCTCTCGTTTCGAACCGTGAGCGTCACCTCGACGCGTTCACCCGGCAGCGGCGTTGCGGGCGTACACTCGCGCTCGAGGCCGAGTACCGCTTCCGGGTCGGAAACCGACGAGAGCGCGGCGTAGGCCAGGACCGTAATCGGCACGATCGCGGCGAGAACGAGACCGGCCGAGCCGACGAGGAAGCCGGCCGCCACGAGGACGATCGAGGCGATCACCGCCGAGTGCCAGCGCGGGACTCTACGCATCCTCGCTACCCCCTTCGTTTCCACTCGAGCCCGCACCCGTTCTGGCGTCGTCGACCGCCGCCCGGGCATCGGCGTAGCGCTCGAGTTCGGCGAGCGTTCGCTCGAGTCGGCGCTCGACGGTCCGACCGGGGAAGAGCCACGCCCGGAGGCGGTGCCAGAGCGTGAGCCGGCCAGCCCGCTCGTCGCCGAGAAAGGTCGCGGCGATCCGGTCGTCGGTCCAGGCACCGGTAGCGATTCGCTCGGCTGCCGCCTCGGGTGAGTGCCCGCGTGCAGTCTCGACGGTCGTCAGCGCGTCCCGAACGTCCGCGCGGATCGGGTCCGTGTCGACCGAGCGGCCGCGCTGGAGGGCCTCGATAATCCGGTCGACGTCCTCGCTCGTGCGCTGGCCGACGACCGCGACGTCTGTCGCTGCAGTCCCGCGGGCGTCACTCGCCGCAGTTGCACGGTTGTCTCGAGTCGGAGCACTGTCGCCGACGTCGCTCGCCCCGGAAAAGTACGACCGCCAGATGGCGAACAGACCGACGAGCACGCCGATGGCGAGCAATGCGAGGTCGGGGTCGAGCGAGCGCTCGAGCGTCAGAATCTGGTCTTCGATTGCAGGCGGGACGAGACCGGGGACGACCGCGAGTAGCGCACCGAAAACGAGCGCTACCAGCGCGACGCAGACGAGGAGGGCGTCGAGGAGCGATCGACTCACGACTCGTCACCTCCGGTGGCGTCGCGGTCGAAGGGGCTCTCACCTGCCTCCGGGGGAATGCTCGAGTCCGCCCCGGTGTCCGACTCGAGGTCCTCAGATCCATCGCTATCGACCGCGTCGACGGCCGACCGAACCCGCTCGAGGCGCTCGTCGTCCGGCGCCCGCCGGCCGTACTCCACGTCGCGGAAGGCGTCGACGACGGTTCGAACGGGGCGCTCCGGCAGTCCCTTTCCGACCGCGTAGCGGCCGACCTCGCCTGGCGTCTTCGTGCGCAGGCTCGGGGGCCGGACCAGCCGAACGAACTCCGCCCAGAGATCGCGCACCCTCGCGGCGACCGTCTCGTCGACGCCTCCCGTGGAGCCCTCGGTCGAGCCCGCCCCATCTCCAGATCGCGAAGACTGGACGCGCTCGAGGCGGTCCTGCGAGGACGCGAGCAGCGCGGCGACGGTCGCACGCAGCCAGCGCCAGAGTCGTCGCGGATCGAGCGCGGCCAGCGCGACCAGTCCCCGGTCGGCCAGCGCCCGTGGCAGGCCGATCAGCCACCGGGCGGCCCGCTCGAGTGCGCGAAGGACGCTCCGGGACTGGGTGGCGACCCAGTGGCCGAGACGCGCGATGCCGTCGGCGAGTCGGACGACGGCGTCGACGGCCCGGTTCCCGAGCGAGGCGACGAACGCGACGATGCGCGCGGGAAGCGAGCGGACCGCGTCCCGTGAGACCTCGACCCGTCCGGCGACCGTCCGGGCCACGAGTGCGACGGCTCCAACGACGACCAGTCCGAGGATCGCCGCGTTCCGGTAGAGGCCGTCGACGGTCGTCTCGGCGGTCGCCCCGTCGTGGCTCGCTCCGATCGTCGCCGCGCCCGCGACCGGGAGGTCGACGCTGGCGGTCCCGTTCTCGGTCGTTGTGACCGCCGATCCGGTCTCGTCGATGTCGGCGTCGCCACCCGCTGCGAGGGCGATCGTGGCACCGTCGACCGGCTCGTCGCCATCCGTGACCGAGACGTCGACCGTCCGTCCGGGGAGCGCGAGGAGCGAGTCAACGTCGACCTCGAGCAGTCGGACCGGGACCACCCGTTCGGCACGGATCTCGTCGCGCTCGACTGCGACGGTCGTCGTCTGGGCCTCGTCGTCGCCGTCCGCGTCGCCGTCGTCGGCGACCGATTCGGGAACGGTAACCGTCGCCGTGCCGTCGTCGTCGGTCGTCCCGACTTCCTCGCCAGCGATCAGGACCGTCCCCTCCGGAATCGGCACGTCGTTTACCGTCGCCGTCACCGTCGTCTCCGCACCCGCGACGAGTGGGTCGTCGACCTCGAGAGCGGTCTCGGCGGTCACCTCGAAGGTGTCGTTGGCCGCCTGCGGCGTGACGCCCGGATCGAACGTCGTGGCAGAGAGCTGTGGACCGCCCGACCCGGGCGCACCGGCCCCGCGAACGATCGACGGCTGGCTCGCACCGTCGGGATCGATCGTCACCTCGAGTTCGGTCGTGTACGGGACCGTCCCCGTCACCCGGCCGTCGACGTCCGTCGTTCCCACGGAGTCACCGTCGAAAAAGACCGTTGCACCCTCGAGGGGCTCGCCGTCCTCGGTGACGGTGACCGTCGCCTCGCCGCCGGGCGTCAACTCGTCCTCGACGGAGATGCCGTAGCTCGCGCCTGCCTCTCCGTCTGCGCCGTCCTCGAGCAGGTCGCGCTCGTCATCCGCCGGGGCTTCGGACTCGTCCTCACCGCCTGCGGCGGCGTCGTCGCCCCCGTCGCCGTCGACACCGTCACCGGCATCGTCGGTTCCGTCGTCCGACGTGGTCGTGTCCGAATCGTCGTCTCCGACGTCGAACGTCGCTTCGTCACTGTCGTCAGCGGCACTGTCGTCCGCAGCGCCGTCGCCGTCGTCTGCCTCGGCGTCGCCAGCGTCGCCGTCCGATTCGCCGCTGTCGCCGTCTGCGTTCATCGACTCGTCGCCGTCGACACCCTCACCAGATCCGTCGTCTCCGAACGCTGGGTCGTCCGCCTCGCCACCGTCTGCCGTCCCGCTCGTATCGCCGTCGTCGAACGATCCGTCCGACTCGTCGCCGGCGCCCTCGAGGTCGTCGCCATCCCCACCATCGAATTCGCCGTCGACAGCGTCCGCGTCCCCGTCCGCACCGTCGGATACGCTCTCGCCGTCAGCAGCCGCCTCAGACTCCTCGGCTCCCGGTTCACCCGACTCGGGGTCGGCGTCCTGGGCCTCGAGACCGGCTTCGGGGCCAACTTCGTCTGAATCTGCACCCGCTCGACGGTCGTCCGGGAGAGCCCCAGTCTCGCCATCGTCGGCATCACTCGTCTCTGCGCCACCCCCGTCAGTACCGTCCGCGTCCGTTTCGCCACCGCCTTCACCGACCTCGTCGCCTCCATCGCCACCACCCGGTGGGCCCTCCTCACCCAGCGATGGAAGCTCGCTCGAGTCGCCGGCACCGTCCCCCACGCCGTCGAAGGCGTCGCCGAGCCCAGCGCCGCCGAGTGCGGGGGCAGCGACAGCCGTGAGCGCGAGGATCGCGACCGCGAGGCCGACCAGCGCGACCTGTCCCCAGTCCGGACCGATCCCCGAGGGTTCCTCGCCCACGTCTCCTGAACTATCCATTCTCATCCCTGCCCCTCGTTCTCTTACGTATCTCGAGACTGAAACATATAAAAGCACTCGGCCGTCCAGCCGCCGAGCGGCGGACGGTCTCGGCCGACGTATCGTCGTATCGACCGGTAGGCAGACGTGACTCCCGGTAGGCAGACCATACGTCACGGACAGCCGCGTATTTCCGGCCAGCGAACAGGAACCACCGGCTACGAGTCGCGCTCGCGGCCACGACGGTTCTCGAGCGGCCGGGTTCCCTCCCGAAGCGCCTCGAGACGCGGCGTCGAACCGACGCCGGCGAGGACGACGACGGCGAACACCGACTCACCCTCGGGCCGTGGCGCGTCACCGGTCAGGATCGCCGCCGATCCCGTCTCGGACTCGAGGCGCGACCGGCCGTCGGCAATCGCCTGGCGGTTGAGCCAGGCCGGCGGGCCACCGACCAGCAAGAGCGCTCGCTCGGCTGCCTGCGGTTCACAGTCGAGGGTGAGCCGCCCTCGAAGGGCTTTGCCGATTACAGTCTCGACCGCGCGGACAGCCTCGCCCGTATCGACGTGCTCTCTCGAAGCGAAGATCCCGAGGCCAAAGCGGGAGCCACCGCCGGTTTCGACCTGCTGGGAACCGTAGCCGATCGTGGCGACGGCGGTCTCGGAACCGAGAATCCGTCTGACGTCGCTCGCGTCGACGACGCTCTCTGCCTGCGGGGTCCCGCCGGCATCGTCGGCGACCGCTGCGAAGAACGCCTGCACGCGCGTCGCGAGGTCGGCGTTGAGCCGGTCGCGAACGTCGTGGAGTCGCTCGCTATCTCGCACCCACGCGTCGTTGTCGAAACAGAGGACGGCGTCGGCCAGTCCGTCGAGCCGATCGAGCGTCCGCACGGCGTTCTCCTCGGCGAACGGGCGGACCTGCCGGACGTCTTCCCGATCGGGGGTCGCGTTGCCACCGCCCGCCCGCGGCTCGAGGCGGTCGTCCGCCGACTCCTCGAGTTCGCTCCGTGCCGGGAGCGTCGCGAGGACGTAGACCGGGGCGTCGTAGAGCCGCTGGAAGTTCGAGACCAGCGCCGGGACCGTCCCGCCGCCGGTCGCCCCGCCGAGTCCGACGCAGACGAGAAACGCGTCGGCGATCGAGGGCTGGCCGGCGTCGAGCTGGCGACTCAGTTCGTCGGCGTACTCCTCGCCCGTCGCAAACCCCTCCTGGAGGTTTCCCTCGAGTCCGTTCTCGATCGTCTCTCCGTACCGGTGTCGTCTCGCGACGGGGATCGATTCGAGCGCCGTCACGGCCTCGCCGTCGGTGTCGAACGCGTACGCGGTGCCCACGAACGAAGGGGTCGCACCGTCTTCGGCCCCGCGAGCGTCGGCAGCCGCGATCGCGTCGGCGATCCGACCGCCGGCCCCGCCGACGCCGATCACCTCGAGTTGCATGTTCGGTAGCTCCGCAGTCCGGGGATTTGACGTTTCCCCTCGCGTCAGACGTGCGTCTGTCGCGCGTCGTTCCCTGCTCGGATTGGGTCAGGGTGTCACCCGTTCGATCGACCACCACTCGAGGTCGCCGTCGTCGGGCCACTCGCCCGTCAGAGCCCCGGGATCGTCGCCAAGCGCCACCGACACGTCTCCGACCAGCGCGAACACCATGGTCTTGCGGACGCCGTGGGCCAGTCGAACGTCGAGTGCGAGGTCCCGCGGTTCGAAGACGTGCTCGTCGGGGTGGACCCGGACCAGCAACTCGGAGTGACCGAGGTCGTCGACCGACTCGACGTCGGCGTAGGTCCGGAAGTCCGCGCCGAACTTGTAACCCGTCTTCGGGACGACGCCGCGGTCACGGAGCGCCGTGTACACCGCCAGCCGGCGATCGAATCGCTCACCCTCGACAGTCCGCCCGCGCTCGTACACCGTCGTCGGCTCGAGGTCGATCGCGCCCCGCTCGGCCAGGTAAGTCGCCTCGAGCAGCGAACACTGGAGCGTGGGTCGGTCGTACTCCCGGCCCTCCAGCGGTTGTCCGTAGAACGTCGATTCGTAGAGGGACACGGGTGGGTCCCAGACGACGACGCGGTCGGCCAGCAGGTCGGCATCACAGTTCGCGGGGAGCGAGTCGGCCGACGAGCCGCGGGGATCGGCCTGACTGACGTCGAAGTAGGTGATCTCACTCTCCTCGTCGACGACCGCGAGGACGCCCGCCCGGAGTTCGGTTGCCGGAATGTCGGTCCGTTCGCCGACAACCCGCAGGGCGTACTCGACCTCGCCGTCCTGAGGGCCTTTTCCCCGCGGGAAGACCGCGAAGTCGGCGGCAGGCGGGTCCGTGACCCACGGCTCGGCGGCAGGCGAGAGGTAGAATCCGCGCGAGCGCAGGTCCGCGTAGACCAGAAAACGGACGCCGAAATCCGCGCCGGGTTCGCGCGCGACGAACGCCCGGAAGTCCAGTCGTGCTCCCGACTCGTCGACGACGGCCTCGAGGTCACCCCTGAAGAGCAGGTGAGCCGCCTCGACCGGTGCCAGTGCGATCTCGTTGCCCGACCTGGGATAGCCGTAGCCCCGCGAGTCGTAGTAGCGCTGGCGTGCGTCGCCACCCACGCGGACGACGCCCCTCTCCTCGTCGAATTGCCCCTCGAGTCCCGTACCCATAGGGAGGCGTTCGGCGGCGGGCCTAAAGTGCGTACGGTTCGGCGGGCATCCGGTTCGCCTCCAGCGAGGTGCACTCCTCGCCAGCGGCGATCCGACGATGGGCGTCGATAGAGCGTGGTCACTCGGTGGACGCCTCGAGTTCGGGTGACGGCTCGCCGTCCTCGAGCGTGGTGTCGGCGTCGCTCACCGGTTTGGCACCAGCGTATTCCTCGCAGGTGGCGTCCAGACAGCGCCGGCCGGTGGTGGTGTCGAACGTCGGAAGCCCACAGGCGCACTCGCCGTCGACGACGCCAGTGGGGACCACGAACCCTGAATCGCAGTCGGGGTAGTGCTCACAGCCGGCGATGAGGCCGCCGCGTCGGAGAATCCGGAGGTCGCCGTCGCAGTCGGACGCTGGACAGTCCCACGCGCGATCGAAGGCCGTCTGAACCGCCTCGTCGAGTGACTCACAGTCGCGGTCGAGACAGACGTTGAACGCGAGGCCGCGTTCGACACGCATCCGTGGGAGGCCACAGTCACAGCGGTTGCCGTCGGCGTGGATCGTCGCGTCCGTTGGGACGCCGTAGCGGGTGCCACAGCCGACGCAGTGGACGCCCTTCGAGCGCACGAGCGCGCCGTCGCAGTCCGGGCAGGTGCCGACCGGCGTTCCCGCAACCGAGCCCGGATAGTGGGCGAAGCCGTCCTGTTCGTGGGCGGCGATCCGGAGGGTCTGGTCGGCTTTCTTCGCGACCAGCGCGAAGTCGTTGGCGCGGTCGCTCGAGACGGTGTCGGCTCTGGTGAGCCAGGCGACCGGCTGGTAGCCGTCGACGTCGTGGACGAGGACGGTATTGTCGGGTTTGACGATCGTGGTCACCCGACCGCGATACTCCTCGCGGTCGGCCCCTTCGGCGATGACGGTGCAGTCACCCGCGAGGACGCGAATCGACTCGTCGATCATGCCCCGGTTGGGCCCGGGTTCGTACTTAAACCCGCGGGTGCCCGGACGGGCTGAACGGGCCGGGGAAACACGTTTCCCTTCGACTGGCGAGGAAACGGTATGGTCGACACGACTGCCGAAATCGTCGTCTTCGACGGCGTCGACGAACTCGACGCGATCGGGCCCTACGAGGTCCTCGAGAACGCCGCCCAGGCCGGTGCCAGCGTAGAGACGAGTCTCGTGACCCTCGAGGAGACGGACTACGTAACCGCAAGTCACGACCTCCGGTTCGAACCACAGGGAACCCTCGGCGAACCAGACCTGTTGATCGTCCCCGGTGGCGGCTGGACGACCGCGAACGAAGGGGTGCGAGCAGCGGTCGAAGACGACGGGCTCCCCGACGCCGTCGACGCCTGCTACACCGCCGGGTCGACGGTCGGCTCGGTCTGTACCGGCGCGATGGCGCTGGCGGCAGCCGGCCTGCTCGAGGGGCGGCCGGCCGCGACCCACCCCGTCGCCGTCGACGACCTCGAGGCCCACGCCGCGAACGTGGTCGAGGAGCGCATCGTCGACGACGGGGACGTGCTGACGGCTGGCGGCGTCACCTCCGGGATCGACCTCGCGCTGTGGCTGGTCGAGCGGGAGTTCGGCGAGGCGATCGCCGAGTCGGTCGCCGACGAGATGGCTCACGAGCGCCGAGGGGAGGTCTTCGGCTAGACCCAGTCGGCGGATTTATTCGCCGGCGGGAAGATATGCGGTGCATGGACGGCACCGAGCGCGACGACCGCTCGAGCGGGGACGACGACGGCGGATTCGAGTTCGGTTCCGAGCCGCGACCCGTTTCGGAGGAGTCGACCGTCGAAGAATCGCCGGACAGACGACGTACCGAAAACAGCGAGCGACGCATCAAAGTCGACCTGCGGGACGGATCGACGCAGCGAGAGCGGTCACCGGACGCGACGGACGCCGTCGGACGAGGCGGACGCGGTCCCGGCCGCGGCCCTGCCCCGGGTGCCGGTGCCGGCCCGAACGCGCTGCGTAACTGGACGGTCCTGCTCGCGCTCCTCGGGTTGACGTCGTTCGTGACGGCCATCGTCGCCCTCGAGGCCAGGGACGCCTCGATTGCCGCAACCGGGGCCTCGCTGCTCGGCGTGGTCTTTCTCGTCGCCGCACTCGCCGCCCGTCGGTTCCCCGCAGTCGCCGACGTCCTCTCTGCGGGCTGGATCGAACACCGTCGCACGACCTGGTTTTCGATCGGGCTGTTCGCGTTCGGAATCGTCATCGGCGGGCTCTTGCTGGCCCTCGGTGTCGACCTCTTCGAGTTCGTCTTCGAGATGCTCGAGGAGGAATTCGAGGAGCTGGTACCCGAGGATCCGGAGGCCGACGAGGCGGCCCAGATCGAGTTCACCGCGACGTTCTTCATCGCGAATAACTCGATTCCGTTCCTGATGACGATCGTCGGCGCGCTCTCGGTCGGTATGCTAACGCTCGCCATTCTGGTGTTCAACGGCGTGATCGTCGGCAACCTCGGCGCGGCGATGGCCGGCCTCATCGGGATCGACTACGTCGTCCTCGGACTCGCCCCCCACGGAATCTTCGAGCTGGCAGCCATCTTCCTCGGTGCCGCGGTGGGCTTTCGGATCGTCTCCCGGTTCGCCGAGCGGATCGCCGGCCGTCGTGACGCGTTCTTCACGCGCGCATACCTCTCCCAGACCGCCGCGCTCGTCGTCTTCGCGTGGCTCTTGCTCGTACTGGCCGCGTTCGTCGAAGCCTACGTCACCCCCGAACTGCTCGAGTTCTTCTTCGCCGAGCAACTCGAGGGTGAAAGCGAGGAACCGGGACTGCCCTGACCGACCAGTAGTGCCAGCTGACAGGAAGAACAGGATCGTATTTATCCCCGAGTGACCGATCAAGAGACGTGACGATCGTCGTCCCCTTCGACGGCTCGCCGCTCGCCGAAGCGGCGCTGGTCCGTGCGACCGACCTGTGTGACGCCCTCGAGCAGCCGGTACTGGCGGTGAGCGTGATTCCGCGGGGTAACGCCAAGTACGCGAGAGAGCGAGGCTGGCTCGAGCCGGGTGAAGCGTTCGACGGGGATGCCATCGTCGGCTCGCTCCACCGGCAGGTCACCAGTCTCGCACCCAGTGCGAACTTCAGACACGAGGCCGTCGGTCGGTACGCACCGACCGGCTCGATCGCACGGACGATCCGCCGGGTCGCAATCGAAGAAAACGCCTCGATGGTCGTTCTCGGCAGCGAGAACGCCGGCCGGATCGTTACCGCGATGTCGACCGTCGGGACGAACGTCGCGGCCGACGACCGCTACGACGTCCTCATCGTGCGCCACGCGACGCCGGCACGGGTCGCGCGAGTCAGGGCCTGAGACGGATTACTGTAACGATTTACCGGCGCACCCGCCGACCGGGTCGTGGGTGCGCCGGAAATGACTTACAGTAAACCGTATGAAACGTCGAAGCCGACTTGATCGGTGACGCCCGACGTGACGATTTTCGAGACACCTCAGCGACGGAGCCACGCGAGCGGCCGGGTGATGGCCGGCCGGTACTCCTCGTGTGGGTCGTAGGCCGCGAACGCGAGGCTGTTGGTCATCACGCTCACGCTCGAGGTGGCCATCGCGAGTGCAGCCAGTGCGGGATTCAGCAGGCCGAGCGAGGCGATGGGGAGCAGCGTCGTGTTGTAGACGAACGCCCAGAAGAGGTTCTGGCGAACCTTCGAGATGGTGGCCTCCGAGATGTTGACGGCCTTGAGGACGTCTGCGGGGTCGTCTCGCATCAGGGTGACGTCGGCGCTCTCGATGGCGACGTCGGTCCCGGAGCCGATGGCGACCCCGACCTGTGCGGTGGTGAGCGCCGGCGCGTCGTTGACGCCGTCGCCGACCATCATCACTCGGCGGCCCCCTGTCTCGCGCTCGCCACCTGCCGTGGGACCGTCCCCAGCCTGCAGGACATCGACGTGGTCGGCCTTGTCCTCCGGAAGCACCTCCGCGCGCACGTTCTCTGGGTCGATCCCGACGTCTTCGGCGACCGCACGAGCCGTCCGCTCGTTGTCACCGGTGAGCATCACGACGTCGATACCGCGATCCCGGAGTTCGGCGACCGTCTCGCGGGCGCTCTCGCGAACCTCGTCGGCGACCGCGAGGACGCCGCGTAACTGCCCGTCCACGGCAACCGGCATCGCCGTCTTCCCCTCGCTCTCGAGCTGGCTCAGGGTCTCCTCGGCGGGAGCCGTGTCGACGCCGTTGTCCTCGAGGAGCGTCCGTCGGCCGATCAGGACCGTCCCGCGGTCGGTCTCGGCGCGAACGCCTTTGCCGGGGACGTTCTCGAAATCGGTGGGCGTGTCGACGGCGACGTCGCGCTCGTCAGCCGCCTCGACGATGGCGCGAGCGATCGGGTGCTCGGAGCCGGATTCCGCGGTTGCGGCCGCCCCGAGGACGAACGACTCGAGCGGTTCCTGTCGGTCAGGTTCCGGGCCAGTCGCCGCGTCGCCGTCGCCAGCGACCGCACCCCCGTCTGCGATCGGCTCACCGACCGGTTCGACGTCCGTGAGGACCATCTCGCCGTGGGTGAGCGTCCCCGTCTTGTCGAAGACGACGGTGTCGATCCCCCGGACCTGCTCTAAAACGTCGCCGCCCTTGAACAGGACGCCGTTGGTCGCCGCGAGCGTCGAGCCGACCATCGTCGCTGCGGGAGTCGCCAGCCCGAGCGCGCAGGGACAGGCGATCAGCAGCGCCGAGGCGAGCACGACGACGCTGAACTCGACGAGTGGGACGCCGACGTCGGTGCCGGGGACGGCGACTGCGGGTCCGCCGCCGACGGGCTCGAGGATCGGAATCCACGAGCCGAGCCACGAGGAGACCGCAAACAGCGTCTCGGGTGCGGCCAGCCAGAGCAGCGCCCAGACGACCGCGTTGACGATCACCGCGGGGACGAAGTAGGCGCTGACGCGGTCGACCAGCCGCTGGATCTCGGGCTGGCGCGACTGGGCCTCCTTGACCCGGTCGACGATCTGCTGGATCGCCGTCTCCGACCCGACGTTGGTCGCCTCGACCAGCAAGACGCCGTTCTCGTTGATCGTCGCGCCGACGACCTCGTCGTCCGCACCCTTCTCGACGGGGACGGACTCGCCGGTCAACATCGACTCGTCGACCGCGCTCTGGCCGTCGACGACGACGCCATCCGTGGGAATCTTCTCGCCCGGCCGGACCTTCAGCACGTCACCGGGCCGGACCTCCTCGAGTGGGACCTGCCGTTCCTCACCGTCCCGTACGACGGTTGCCTCGTCGGCTTCCATCTCGAGCAACTCCCGGAGGGCGTTGCCCGCACGGGCCTTCGAGCGAACCTCGAGCCAGTTGCCGAGCGTGATAAACCAGAGGATGAAGGCGACGGCCTCGAAGTACAGCCCCTCGCTCGCGACGAGGCCGGCGAGGACGGCCGTGCTGTAGACGTAACCGGCGCTGGTCCCCATCGCGACGAGCGTGTCCATGTTCGCCCGGCGGTCGTGGGCGAACGCCCGGTAGGCCCCGACGACGAACTCCTTGCCGAGGGTGGCCATGAGCAGCGTTGCGAGGACGAACTCGAGCCAGCCCGGCGGGTGGGCGATCGCCATCGGGATCGGCGAGGAGGCCCCGGCGAGCGCGTACAGCATCTCGATCATCATCGGGACGAACGGGAGCGTGAGCAGCCCGCCGCCGACCACGAGGCGGCGCTGCCGGCGCAGTTCCCGTTGGACGGCGCGCTCGCGCTGGTCGTCGGCCCCGTCGTCGCCGTCCTCGCGAACCGGTTCGTAGCCGGCGCCCTCGATCGCCGCGTACACGTCACCGAGGCTGGCGTCGACCGGGTTGTACGCGATCCGTGCCTCGTCCGACGCGAAGTTGACGTCCGCCCGGAGCACGCCCGGAAGTTCCTCGACGGCGTCGGCGACGGCCCCCGAACACGTCGCACACGACATGCCCATCACGGTGATCGTGCGCGTCTCCGCGGCCGCCTCGAAGCCCGCGTCGTCGATGGCCGCGTATATCTCAGAAAGCGAGACCCGCTCCGGGTCGTAGGCGACGGTCCCCTCGTCCGTCGCGAAGTTGGCACTCGCCTCCTCGACGCCCTCGAGGTCCGCTACGGCGTCCTCGACGGTCCCCGAACACGTCGCACACGACATCCCCGTGATCTCGAGGTGCGCTCGTCGCCGTTCCATAGCCGAATATTGGGCTCGAAACACAAGACCATTGCTTTCCGACGACACGCCCGTCGACGCGCGGCCGGTTCGAGGACCGCGTGCGACCTGTCGACGGACACCCGATGGCGGACCGACGACGGAGAGGCTCGACACCCCACCCGGCGTACGCGTGCCCTACCACCATACTCGCTCACTCCAACCGACGAGTATGGCAATCCCCGGTTACGATTCGAGCAACGTCGCGACGGCCTCCCTCGAGTCCGTGGGCGCGGCGGTGAGCGTCGTCGCCGCGGTCGTCCCCGACTCGTTCGGCCTCGAGCGCAGCGATCGCGACCCGCCGATCGACGCCCTCTCGCGGACGGTCGACCTCCACGGCGTCGAGGACCTGAAAGCGGTCGAGGCGGTCCGGCTCTCGCTGGCGTACGACCCGTCGAAACTGCCACCGGGTGCGAGTCCGACCGACGTGGCGGTCGCCGTCAGGGTCGACGACGATTCCGACCCGGATGGTGCAGACGAGGAGACCGGCTGGGTCCCCCTCGAGTCGACCGTCGACCTCGAAAAGACGACCGTCGAGGCGGTGCTGAGCGACCGACCCCCGGGGTCGACAGTCGTCGCCGGCTACGACGACAGCGGTTCGAACGGCGGACCGACCCTCGGGTAGCACCGAATCCATCGAAAATCGATCGACCGTCGAGTTTCCGCCCCGAGCGATCGCGACCACCGGTTCACTCGAGCGCGCGCCATCCTCGTGGAGGGTTCTCGCTGGAACTTCGGGCAACACTCGCCGCTCGGCGGTCGACCCCCGGTGGACGAACGGCCACAATATTACCACGGTGAGGAACGATCCTCGAACTCGAGATAATAATACACATTATACCAGATTGCATATCTGACGATCCGACCTATTACAGGCTGTTTTTAGACGTTCATCAACACTAATCCTTATATTGGACAGTACCCTCCCAGACAAACGTGATTCAGAACACAAACCCACCCCATTTCGGGGAAAGTGTGGACGTTCGTTCGGAAGTCCGGAGTAGTCGCCAACGTGACGCGGAACTGGAGGGATCGAGATGATCGATCCGATCGTACTCGAGGCCACCGCGTCGGACCTCGAGTCACTCGCCACCGGCATGAACCTGATGTGGGCGCTCACGGTGACGTTCCTCATCTTCTTCATGCACGCGGGCTTCGCGATGCTCGAGGCCGGGCAGGTCCGCTCGAAGAACGTCGCGAACCAGCTGACGAAGAACATGCTGACCTGGGCGGTCGGCATCTTCGTCTTCTTCGTCATCGGGATGGGAATTTCGAACAACGTCGGCGCGGCGCTCGGTGGGGGCGAGTCGAGTCCGCTGACGATGTTCGGCGAGGGCTCGTTCGACTGGGCGATGTGGCTCTTTAGCGCGGTGTTCGCGATGACCGCCGCCACGATCGTCTCCGGTGCCGTCGCCGGCCGTGCGAGACTGCGCGCGTACGTGACCTACACGTTCCTGCTCGCAGCGGTCATCTACCCGGTCGTCGCGGCGATGGTCTGGTACGCTCCAGGCGGCGAACCGATCCTCGCCAGTCTCGGCTTCGCCGACTTCGCGGGCGGGATGGTCGTCCACGGCGTCGGCGGCGTCGCCGGTCTCACCGCGGCCTGGATCCTCGGTGCCCGCATGGACAAGTACAACGACGACGGCAGTACGAACATCATCCCCGGTCACTCGCTGACGTTCGCCGTGCTCGGGACGCTGATCCTCTGTTTCGGCTGGTTCGGCTTCAACGTCGGCACGGCCGCCACGGTGATCGATCCCGGAACGTTCGAACTCGCCGACTTCGACTACGTCGGCAGCGTCGCGATGGTCACCGCCCTCGGGATGGGCCTTGGCGCACTCGGTGCCTCGGTTGTCTCCATCCTCGTCAACGGCAAGGTCGACACCCTCTACGTCGCAAACGGCATGCTCGCCGGCCTCGTCGGCGTCACCGGTCCGACTGACCTCATCACGCCGATGGGTGCGATCGCCATCGGGTTCATCGCCGGCGCACAGCTCCCGCTCGTGTTCCGGTTCGTCGAACAGACGCTCAAGATCGACGACGTCTGTGCCGTCTTCCCGGTCCACGGCTCCGCCGGGATGCTCGGCCTGATCCTCTACCCGCTCTGGTCGATCAACGGCGCCCCGATCGGTGACGGCCTGATCGCCGGCGGCATCCTCTCGATCGAAGCCGCCGCCTTCGGCCCACAGATCGTCGGCGTCGCCGTCATCACGGTCTGGACCGTACTCGCGACCGCCGCCGTCTGGGGCGCGCTCAAACTGGCCGGCCAGGCTCGAGTCACGGAAGATCACGAGCGTGACGGCCTCGACATCGCCGAACACGGCGTCGACACCTACCCCGAGTTCGGTGGGCCGGACGTCGCGACCGACGGCGGCAGCGAGCCCGTCATCCGCACTGACGGCGGGACCCCGCCGAACGACGGCGAGCTCAAGATGGTTACCGCGATCATCCGTCCAGATCGCCTCGGTGCGGTGAAGAAGGCCCTCGCAGAGACCGGCGCGCCCTCGCTGACGGTCACCAACGTCTCCGGTCGCGGCTCTCAGCCCGCGAAGAAAGGCCAGTGGCGCGGCGAGGAGTACACGGTCGACCTCCACCAGAAGGTCAAGATCGAGTGCGTCGTCGCCGACATTCCAGCCGAGGAGGTCGTCGACGCCATCGGCGAGGCCGCCAACACCGGCGAACCCGGCGACGGCAAGATCTTCGTGGTCCCCGTCGAGGGCGCCTACCAGGTCCGCACCGGAAAGACCGGGCAGGACGCCGTCTGAACTGCCACCCCTTCCCGGAGTCTAGCGTACCGGCGCGACGGATTAGCAGTTTTTATTAATTACTACCGCATAGTTGCTATTGCCGTGTCCACCGTGCCACCGACGACCAGTCCGGGAGTGATCGTCGTTCACAGCCGACAATTCGCCCTCAAGGCGGCGATCATCGGCTGTTTACTCGGCGCTACTACCGGCCTCACGATCGATGGCCCGATCCACCTGCAAGGACTCGTCGGAGCGCTCGTCGGCGGACTCGTCGCCGGCTCCACCTACGTCGCACTGCTCGCGCTTGGCCGTCGCCTCCTCGAGTCGGCGAGCCATCACACGGCACCACGGCCCACTGCCGACGACGCGGGCCCACCTGCGGCCGACTGATCGACTCACCCTCGCTGGGGCAGCTACCGGAGCTTCGAACTGGGGGTGGCGACTCGAGTGCGGTCTCGTGATCGCAGGTGCCAGCCCGTCGTCGATGTCGATACTGCGTCGGACCTGCGTTCGTTCAGAGCGTGTCGACCGGAACCGTCCTCGAGCGATCGCTCCAGCAGCCTCGTGTGGAGATCACCACGTGGCGACACAACTTTGCCACCCGCACCCGAACCGCCGGGCATGAACCACGAGAACTCACGCGAGCTGTACGACAGGGCGCTGTCGGTGCTCCCCGGTGGCGTCAACTCGGCCGTTCGCGCGGCGATCGAGCCATACCCGTTCTTCGTCCAGAAAGGAGACGGCGGCCACGTCGTCGACGCCGACGGGAACCGCTACGTCGACTGGGTGATGGGGCTCGGTCCCCTGTTGCTCGGGCACGACCTGCCACAGCCCGTCCAGTCGAGCATCCAGCAGAAAGCCAGTGAGGGGCCGATGTACGGCATGCCGACGGAGGTCGAGGTCGACCTCGCGGAGTTCGTCGTCCGGCACGTCCCGAGCGTCGAGAAGATCCGGTTCGTCAACTCCGGCACCGAGGCGACCACCTCGGCGGTCCGACTCGCCCGGGGCTACACCGGCAGGAACAAGATCGTCATCAACCAGGGCGGCTACCACGGTGCCCAGGAGTCGACACTCGTCGAGGGCGACGCCGACAATCCGGCACCGTCCTCCGCGGGCGTCCCGCAGGCTTTCGCCGAGCACACCCTCCCGGTCCCGTTCAACGACCAGGAGGCGGTGACAGAGGTGTTCGAGGAACACGGTGACGACATCGCTGCCGTCCTCACCGAACCCATCCTCGGCAACTACGGCATCGTCCACCCCGAAGACGGCTACCACGACTTTTTGCGGGAAATCACCGAGGAACACGGCTCGCTGCTGATCTTCGACGAGGTCATCACGGGCTTCCGCGTCGGCGGCCTCGGCTGCGCCCAGAGCGAGGTCGGCGTTACGCCCGACCTCACCACCTTCGGCAAGATCGTCGGCGGCGGCTTCCCCGTCGGCGCCATCGGCGGCCGCGCCGAACTCGTCGAACAGTTCGCCCCCTCCGGCCCCGTCTTCCAGGCCGGCACCTTCTCCGGCCACCCCGTCACGATGGCCGCCGGCCTCGAGACCCTGCAGTTCGCCGCCGAAAACGACGTCTACGGCCACGTCGGCGACCTCGGCGACCGCCTCCGGGACGGCCTCGCGGACATCGTCGCCGATCAGGCCCCGGAGTACACCGTCGCCGGCACCGACAGCATGTTCAAGGTCATCTTCACCCGCGACGGCGAGGCACCCACGAACGGCGCCGACGTGAAAAACGCCGAGACCGACCGCTGGCGACGGGTCTTCTGGGGACAGATGAAAGACGAGGGCATCCTCCTCTCTCAGAACCAGTTCGAGTGCCAGTTCGTCAGCTACGGCCACACCGACGAAGACGTCGAGCGAACGCTCGAGGCGTACAAAGAAGCACTCTGACCGAATCGCCGTGACCACACTCGAGGTGACCCGCCCCGTCGTCCCCACACCTGCGACGAGAAGCAGCGACCGATTCTGGCCCTCGGACGATCGCGGATAATGGTACGCGAACGCGTCGCCGCAAGCGTCGACCAGTTCGACTGGGCGCGAGTACTCGAGCGGCTGCTGTACCTCTTCCCACCGGTCGTCGGCGTCGGCCTCGTCGGCGTCCTGCAGGAGGCCGATCCCGGCGTTCCCGGACTCGGCCTCGCGTTCGTCCTGATCGGGACGTTCGGCTACGCGGCGGTCACCCTCGGCGTCGCAGTCGTGATCGGGTTCGACGCCCAGCAGGTGAGAGCACGCTCTGGGGCCGAGGAAGAAACCGACGACGGGAGCGAAGTGGCGACCGCCGACGAGTGGGAGCCGAATCCGTGGCTCAACGCGCTGACCGCACTCGTCTGGGCGCCGGCCGTGGGCGTCGTCTACCTCGCGCGACGTCACCGTTACCGGGGAACGCAGGCGGGCTGGTCCGGCTGGTGGCTCGTCGTCGCCCTCTCGCTTGCGACGACCGTCGTCGGTGTCGCCGTTGGGCTGGTCGCCGTCGTCCTCGCGATCCCCGGCCTGTTCACGGCGGCCATCGGCCTCGCAGGGGCGATCGCCTTCGGCGCGTTCCCGGTCGCGATCCATCAGGACGCCGCCTACGTCGCCACCACGAACGAGTCGTGGCGGCCGAACCCCGGGACGTACCTCGGACTCGCGTTCGTGAGTGTATTCGTTCCGCCGGTACAGCCGCTGCTCGCAGGCTACTACCTCACCCGTCGATGGCGATCGGTGACCTGAGGTCCCAGCGCACTGTTCGTGCGGTCAACCGGCCGATTCCGATCAGTCCACCGCCGTAACGATCGCGTCCTCGTACCTCGCGATCGCATCCCGTTCGCCGAGTCGCTCGTAGAGTGTTTCGCTCATTCTGTATTACCCACCGGCGTCGTGCCCCGTAGCTCTCCCGCCGAAGATGTTCGAAACAAATCTAGTTGGGAGTACCACCCACGACCTCGAGTAGCATTCTGAGAGTCTCTCACGTAGCCGCTGGGTCTGGCCGACCCACAAGCGTGCGCTTTTCATACTCGAGGCGTCGAGTACCGCCCATGAGAACGCGTGGGACGTTTCGGCTGGCGACGCGGGGGTCGACGCTCGCCCGGCGGCAGGCGACGACAGTCAAAGAGGCCCTCGAGGACCGCCATTACGAGGTCGAACTCGTCACGGTCGAGACGACTGGGGACCAGATTCAGGACGAACTCATCCACCGCCTCGGGAAGACGGGGGCGTTCGTCCGCGAACTCGACGAGCGCGTCCTGTCGGGCGACCTCGACGGCGCGATCCACTCGATGAAGGACATGCCGACCGAACAGCCCGACGACCTCGTGACCGCCGCCGTCCCCGAACGCGGCGCGCCGGGGGACGCCCTCGTGACGCCCGACGGCTCGAACCTCGAGGACCTCCCCGAGGGAGCGACCGTCGGCACCTCGAGCCTGCGACGACGCGCACAGTTGCTCGCCGAGCGCCCCGACCTCGAGGTCGAACCCCTGCGCGGGAACGTCGACACGCGACTCGAGAAACTGCTCGCGCCCAGCCTGCAGGCAGAACATCAGGAACGCAGCGAGGCAGATAAAGAACGGAAGGGGAACACTGGAAACGAGGACTTTGAACCCGAGTACGACCAGACCGTCGAGGAGTGGTTCGACGACCGCTCGGAACTCGAGAAGCAGGCCCTCGGTCGCGAGGTGGAGACCGAATACGACGCGATCGTTCTCGCCGAGGCGGGCCTCGAGCGCAGCGGGCTGGGCCAGTACGTCGACTACCAGCGGCTCCCGACCGACACGTTCGTTCCCGCGCCCGGGCAAGGAGCGCTGGCAGTGACCGCCGTGGACGGAGAGTCCGCCCAGGAGCTCCAGTCGGCGATCGATTTCCCACGAACCCGGGTCGAGACGACCGTCGAACGGACGCTTCTCGCCGAACTCGGCGGCGGCTGTATCGCTCCGATCGGCATCTTCGCCGTGCTCCAGGGAGAGTACGTCCACGCCAGCGTGACCGTCTTCGACCGTGACGGCGAGGAGTCGGTGATCGCGAGCCGCGACCTCCCCGTCGAAACTCACGCCGCGGCCGCCCGCGAGTTCGCCAGCGACCTCGCCGACCGTGGTGCTGCAGAACTGATCGAACGCGCAGAACGCGACGCGGATTCTGCCGTCTCCGGGGAAGATAAACCAACGGGGAAGTAGGTGGAGGATACGGAGATGCCAGGAACCGATCGCGAGCCAGTGCCGGAGTCCGAATCCGACCTCGAGGTCGAACTCGAGTTCGAATCCGAGCCCGAACCCGGGACCGTCTACCTCGTCGGCAGCGGCCCCGGCGACCCCGAACTGCTGACCTGCAAGGCCAGACGGCTGATCGAGCAGGCCGACTTCGTCCTGCACGACAAACTGCCGGGCCCGAAGATCATCGACCTCCTGCCGGACGATCGCCGTCAGGACGTCGGCAAGCGCGCCCACGGCGACCGGACCCCGCAGTGGGAGATCAACGAACGGCTGGTCGAACTCGCCCGCGAGGAGAAAAGCGTCGTCCGACTCAAGGGCGGCGACTCGTTCGTCTTCGGCCGCGGCGGCGAAGAGGCCGCCTACCTCGCCGATCACGACGTGCCGTTCGAGGTCGTCCCCGCGGTCACCTCCGCGATCTCCGCCCCCGCCGTCGCTGGCATCCCGGTCACCCACCGCGATCACGCCTCCTCCGTCTCGTTCGTCACCGGCCACGAGGATCCCACCAAGGAGGAGTCGACCGTCAACTGGGAGGCCCTCGCCGAGACCGGCGGCACCATCGTCGTCCTGATGGGCGTCACCCGCCTCCCACAGTACGCCGAGGCACTGATCGACGGCGGTATGGCCGCCGACACCCCCGTCGCCCTCGTCGAACGCGCCACGTGGCCCGGCCAGCAGGTCGCCACCGGCACCCTCGAGACCATCGTCGACGAACGCGACCGGGTCGGCATCGAACCGCCCGCAGTCACGGTGATCGGCGACGTCGCCGGCACCCGCGCGGACGTCGTCGCGTTCCTCCGCAACGACTACGGCCCCGCGCTCGAAGGGCCAGCCAATGACTGACCGACCGGCCGTCGCCGTCTTCCGCCCCGCCGACGAGCGCCTCGCGTCCGCCGTCTCGACGCTCGAAGACCTGGGCGCAGCGCCGGTCGCCGACCCGATGCTCGCGATCGAACCGACCGGCTACTCGCCCCGCGAGGACGCCGACTACGCGATCCTCACGAGTACAACTGGCGTCGACCTCGCCCGCGAGGCCGACTGGGACTCCGACACGGCGACCGTCTGTGCGATCGGCCCCCGGACCGCCGACGCACTCGAGGCGGCCGGCCACACGGTCGACGTCGTCCCCGAGGAGTACACCTCGAGCGGCATGGTCACCGCGCTCCGCGAGGAGGTCGACGGCGCACGCGTCGAGATCGCCCGCAGCGATCACGGCAGTTCGGTCCTCCCCGACGGTCTCGCTGACGCGGGCGCGTACGTCCACGAGACCGCCCTCTACCGACTCGTCAGGCCAGACGGCAGCGGCCACTCGGCCGACCGCGCTGCCGACGGCGACCTCGCAGCCGCCTGCTTCACCTCGCCGCTGACCGTCGAGCATTTCCTCGAGGCCGCCGACGCTCGCGGAATCGACGATATCAGCGCGGCACTCGAAGACGTCGTCGTCGGCGTCATCGGCGGCCCGACCCGCGAGCGCGCCGCCGATCTCGGCGTCGACGTCGACGTCATCCCGGGCGAAGCGACCTTCGACGCGCTGGCCGAAGAAACGCTCGAGGCCGTCCGCTCGTAACAAATCGTCTTCTCCACCGTTCTCCAGCAGGCTGATCAGCCGCCACGGGTGGGACTGAAAGGGGCTGGCGGCGTCGACGACGCTCGGAACCCCAAGCACCGCAGCGAGCGAAGCGAGCGAGGAGCGCAGGGCGTTCCGCGCGAGTCGAGGTCGCCAGGGGCTTTCGAGGTGGTGTCTGTCCGTGCGAGGCCTTCCGAATCGACCAGCCAGGCAGATGGCGCACCTTTATCCGAGAAGCCGACCCACCAGCGACTATGACCGGGCCGGTACCCGAACTCGAAGACCGCGCCGCCGCCTGTGCCGACCGGCTGTGCGAGGCCGACCGCGTCCTGCTGGCCTCTCACATCGACGCCGACGGCCTCACGAGCGCCGCCATCGCCGCACAGGCGCTCGAGCGGGCGGACCTGCCCTTCGAGACGGTCTTCGAGAAACAACTCGACGAGACGGCGATCGCAGCCATCGCCGAGACAGACTACGAGACCGTCCTCTTCACCGACTTCGGGAGCGGCCAGCTCGACGTCATCGGCGACTACGAGGACGCGGACGCGTTCACGCCGGTAATCGCGGACCACCACCAGCCGGCCGACCGGGAGACCGAGTACCACCTCAATCCCCTCCTGTTCGGCATCGACGGTGCCTCCGAACTCTCCGGTGCCGGCGCGAGTTACGTCCTCGCGCGGGCGCTCGCCGAGGCATCAGATGGAACGACCACGGGCGTCGCCGCCGACGGCGGAACCGCGGTCGAATCCACCGAGAGCCACCCGCGAGCCGACAACCGCGACCTCGCCGCACTGGCCGTCGTCGGTGCCGTCGGCGACATGCAGGCCTCCGGCGGCGAACTCCACGGCGCGAACGCGAACATCGTCGAGGAAGGCGTCGACGCCGGTGTCCTCGAGACTGGCACCGACCTCGCGATCTACGGCAAACAGACCCGCCCGCTCCCGAAACTGCTCGAGTACGCCACCGACGTCCACATCCCCGGAATTTCGAACGACCAGGCCGGCGCGCTCCGATTTCTGGAGGACCTCGACCTCGAGTTGAAACGCGACGGCGAGTGGCGACGGTGGTCGGGGCTGACGGGCGAGGAAAAACAGGTCGTCGCCAGCGCGCTCGTCAAACGCGCCGTCTCCCGTGGCGTCCCCGCCCACAAGATCGACGGCCTCGTCGGGACGAGTTACACCCTCGCTCGAGAGCCCGTCGGAACCGAACTCCGGGACGCAAGCGAGTTCTCGACGCTACTCAACGCGACCGCCCGGTACGAACGCGCCGACGTCGGCCTCGCGGTCTGTCTGGGCAATCGGGACGGCGCGCTCGAGCGCGCCCGGAGTCTCCTGCGGAACCACCGGCGAAACCTCTCTGCGGGGATCGATCTCGTCACCAGCGAGGGCGTCACGAACGAGGAACACCTCCAGTGGTTCCACGCCGAAGATCGTATCCGTGAGACCATCGTCGGCATCGTCGCCGGGATGGCCCTCGGCAACGACGGCATCAACCGCTCGAAGCCAATCTTCGCGTTCGCGACCAAGACGGATGACGGAGCCGAAAGTGGAGACGAAGATCCAGCGGAAGTCAAGGTCTCGGCCCGCGGCACCCACAGCCTCGTCCGACAGGGACTGGATCTCTCGGTCGTGATGAGCGAGGCCTCCCGCGTCGTCGGCGGCGACGGCGGTGGCCACGACGTCGCTGCCGGGGCGACCGTCCCGGCAGGCGAGGAATCGACGTTCATCGAACGGGCCGACGAGATCGTCGGCGAACAACTCTCCTGAGTCCCACGATCGGCGGCGGTGGCTCGAGACTGCGTTTCGGACCGAGTGACAACGCCTCAGTATCCAGACCGAACCTGGAGCCGGACCACATCCCAACGAGCCTTCGGCAATCGAGCAAGAGAGGATTTCGTATCGCAGTAATCGGTTTATCCCAGGTCGCCGTCGAGAATTGCCAGTCACTGACCCAACACGCGTCGCAGCCGGTAGCGACGACGGAGCGGCCGAACGACCCGATTTCGCAACTCGACCGGTTCAGACGAGCCGCCTCCGAGACCGACCGGGATAGCTGGACTCGAGTTCTCCACGGGACCAGCTCCCTGACACACCGGTGGCCCACTTTCGCGCACGCGCGGTGAATCGACAGCGAGTCGGAGCTCCCCAGCTGGCTACGAGAACGTGTGGACGGCCCGGATAGCGACGACGAAGCGACGATCACCAGACGACGGGCGGAGGACTGCGTAGACCAGTCCACCACCAGGCACGGGACGATCACCGGTGGATCGCCGGTGGGCCACGAACGTGCTATACCGACGGCAACCAGTATCGACGGGCCATCGATCGTCACAGAACGGTTCCATCCGCGCCGATACGTGGAAAGATCCCCGAATTCATCCCCCGAAACACATCGACACCGATCTGCGACCTCGACAGGCACACATCGTTTCCGGACAGAACGCGCACACTCGGCAGCGCGTACCGCACGCGGAGAACGTCCCACCACCGGAACCACTCCGTTTCAGTTACCGGCGACGAGTGCCACCACCAGCCGGCAATAAATCCCATACTGCAATACAAAATTGGGGCGACGTCACGGGACAGGACCGTTCGGAACGGCATCGGACAGCGAGACGTCGTTCACCACCGAGAGCACATAGAGCGGATCTGACGCCTCGTCGACGGTCTCGTGGATCCGGCGCATACACTCGAGCAGGCCGTCTGCAGCGGCGAATCGGTTGGAGACGTGGCCGATGACGTGCGAAAGTGACCGATCGTCGACGGCACAGCGACACCGCAACTCCCAGCAGCAGTCCAGCCCGAGAGAGGGATGACACCGTGCCCCAGTCCGGTCGGCGACGAGCTCGATCGGCGGCTGCCGGTAGTGGTAGACGAACCGGCAGTCACCACACTCCGCAGGGCCCCAGCCCGGTGGTAACGCCTCACGTGGCAGGGGGTGCTGATCGGTCGGCATGTACCACCTCCAACGCCACACCCCCGAGTGGACGTTCCGCTTGCATACGCACGCCCATCACCACGGCCACGCTGCTGGCTGGCGATTCGAACTGCACCAGCGCACTCGAGGGGACGCTGCACCGAAGCGAGTCAGAGAGCCCCCACCCGATCGTCCGACTTTTGTCCTCGCCGTCCGTTCGAATCGATATGGCCGATTTCGACCCCGAGAAGTTCGAGGACAAGTACGTCCACTACTTTCCGGAACTCCAGCAAGCGTACAAGAACGCGTTCAACCGGATGAACGACGAGTACGACTCGACGCTCGTCCACGCGATCGACCAGCAGGTGTTGAACGAGAGCGAACCGTTCTACGAGGAAAGCCCGGAGCAACGCTCCGTGGACGACTCGAGCGGCGACGAGCCACGAGAGCCCGACGGCGAGTTCCGGATCGACCTGCCCGACGACCCGTACGATCGTCTGACGGGCGTCGCCGTCGACCGCGAGGAGTTCGAAACGGTCCTCGAGATCCACGTCGAGGAGATCGAACACGAACTCCGGCGGATCTTCGGGTTCGAGTGATCGAATCGCACCACTCGTGGGCACGAGTGAGAGCGAGAGAGCAAGTGGAAAGGACGGAAGGTTTAGGGTGACGCGAGCCCAACCCGTTCCCATGAGCACCGATGCACAACAGGGAGACGACTTGGAGGAGCGAGTGACGAACTTCCTTCGGCGGAACTTCCCCCAGATCCAGATGCACGGCGGCAGTGCGGCAATCCAGGACATCGACCGCGAGAGCGGCGAGGTCACGATCGCTCTCGGCGGTGCCTGCAGTGGCTGTGGCATCTCCCCGATGACGATCCAGGCGATCAAGAGCCGGATGGTCAAGGAGATCCCCGAAATCGAGACGGTCAACGCCCACACCGGCATGGACGGCGGTGGCGGTGACATGGGTGGCGGCATGAGCCCGTCGTTCCCCGGTGAAACCGTCGATGACGACGGCGAAGACGACGAAGGTCCCGAAGCACCGTTCTAACGCCCTCGAGTCGTCCCCCGACGAGCCGTTTCGTTCTCGGCCGATTTAGCACGCGAGCGCGCAGTTCGTCGTTCGAGTTTCGAGTGAGGACCGTGTCTCGAGCGGTGTCGCCGCCGATCTACCGGGCTCGAGAGAGTAACGTGGCGACCGGCCGCTCCGGCCCGGTTGCAGTTTGCACCGACGGAAGGGCCCGACGATCGCGCCAGTGGCGTCGAGGAATCGCCGGGATCGATCACGCGAGCGTCTCGTGACTGTCGGGTGGAACTGCGTCGCTACGCGACCGGCCGCTCGAGCAGACAGTGAGCAACTGGTAATCCCCACGATAGAGGAATTTCGTATAGCGAGATAGGATATACAAGAGAGGACGAGACGAAGCGCCAGGAGGGAGAGCCGTCCGAGGCCCGTGAAAAGTAGCAGTACGAGGCCGTACGAGGACGTGCCGCCTATCGCAGTTCGTTGGAGCGCTCCCACGTCCGAATCAACGACGCGAGCACCCGATTCGTCGGGACCGCGAGTCCCAGCTCCTCGGCGCGGTCGACGACGTAGCCGTTGATAGCGTCGATCTCGGTGCGTCGACCGGCGCGGACGTCCTGACGCATCGAGGATGTGTTCGCCGCGGTATCGCGGGCGACCTGCGAAACGGCGCCGACCGCAGCCTCGTCCGTGAGGGAAATCCCAGCCCCTCGAGCGACGCGTGCGGTCTCGCGGGCAGCCGCGTGTGCGACGTCCGCCGCTGGCGGGTCCAGAATGGCACCGTTGTCGGCGTCCGCGAGCGCCGTGACCGGGTTGATCGCCGCGTTGACAGCCAGTTTCTCCCACAGACGGCGGGGTATATCGTCGGCGACGGTCGTCTCGAGCCCTGCTTCCTGGAACGCGTTCCCGACGCGCGTCGCGAGTGGGGAGTGACTGTCGTCACGGGGTCCGACGACGACCTCGCCAAGTCCCGTGCAGTCGACGACGCCCGGTTCCCGGCGGAGCGCGCCGTAGGTCGCCGTCCCGGCGAGTACCGGCGACTCGAGTGCGTCCGCGAGGATCGCCTCGTTTCCCATCCCGTTTTGCAACGAGAGCGCGGCGTCGAACGTACCCGTCGCGAGCGCGTCCGCCGCAGTCGGCGTGTCGGCGGCCTTGACCGTCACGACGGCCAGTTCGGCGGCGAGGTCTCGGCCGTCGGTCGTCGCCGACGGGGTAACGTGAGCCTCGAGTTGGCCGGTCACCCGGAGGCCGTCCGACCGGAGCGCGTCCACGTGATCGGGTCGGCCCACGAGCGTCACCTCGTGTGCGCGCGCGAGGACGCCGCCGACCAGACTGCCGAGGCTGCCGGCTCCGAAGACGACGATTTCCATCGTAGTGGGAGCCAGTGCCGCCGCGGCGATAAATCCCGCTATCGAGCAGACGGGTGCTGTACGTCGGTGCCGACGTATTCGGTCCGTTCCTGGAGGTGACAATACTGGATATGCCAGCCCGTATTAGTCTTCGGTCCAGTAATAGAGACTCTCCCGTTCGGCACCACAGGACGGGCACTCGTTCGGAAGGGCGTCGTTGAGGTCGTCCATCTGGCCGCACTCGAGACAGCGCCACATCAGGTGGGCCTCCCCGAAGTTCTTACCCGATCGGACGTGTTCGACGCTCATCCCCTCGAGTCCGTCGCGAATCGTGACGTAGAACCCTTCCTCATCGAATCCACGAATCTGGCCGACCTTCGTGCCGTCTTCGGTGTAGACCGCCGTCCCGAACCCGAGCCGTGACTCTGTGCGCTCAGTTGCCATGGTTCTCCCGACGACTCGAGGAGGGATAAAGGAAACACGGCCGTTAGCACGCCTGACCGTCGTGTTCGGTTGAATTACCGATTCCCGGGCCAGCAGTTCGGTAAACACTATAACGCGATACCAAATCATCCAGTCTGATGTTGCGAAGATGCCTCTATGATGCACAGGTTTCACGACTAAACAGGCTGAAAGAACTCTCCGAGAGCCATTGAGAACGCACTTCTGAGAAACCTATCGGATAGATCTCAGGAAATCACTGGAGAAACCGCGCTCAGGACAGCGCTGGCGCTTCCCAGTGAGGAGAGTCCAGCGGAAACGAGTGGGTTAGTCGGGTGGGTCGAGGCCGTAATTCTTCTTGGCGAACGTCAGGAACGAGTTCGCCGTGAGCGCCGGCCCGTCCCCCACTTCGCCATCCAGTTCGAGTTGGACGAGGATATCCACCAGCCGCCAGCAGTTGTATAGGACACAGGCGAACGCGAAATTGAAGTACCGGAACCGGTGGTCGGGCGACTGTGTCTCTGCGAGGAACGTCTTCAGCTTCTTGAACCCGTTTTCGATACCCCAGCGCCGCTTATACCGGACCATTACCCGCCCGATCTGGTGCTTCATCTCCCGTTCGTCAGCAGGATCGGTGTCTACCCACGGCAGGTTCGTCTCGAAGGGTACCGTCGGCGCTTCGACTCGTGCCGGCTCGTCGATCTCCTCCTCGTCCGCTACTTCATCGAGAAGATTGCTCAACGGCGAGTCGCCGTCCCGATCCGCCGAGAGCGGTGTTGTATCGCCGATCTCCTCGAAGTCTTCGATGAGTTCCTGGCGAATCGTCACGTCCGTGCCGTCATCGGCCTCGTCTTCTCGTTCCCACTCGCGCTTCGGGAGGTAGACCGCCTTCCGCGTCGGTCCATCGTCGAGTCGTTCCTGCTCGACGACGTCGAAGTCTTTGTCCTCGCTGGCGAGCTTGGCAATCTGGTGTTCGTGGTCGCTGCTGGACCGCACCACACCCGGATTCAGGTAGTGGACACCGTGGTCCTCGCAGGCGTCTTTGACGCCGTCATTGGCGAACTCGCGGTCCATCATCACGAGGTCTAAGCCGGGGACGATGTCGGTCGCACCGTCGAGGAGATCGTCCACGATGTCGGCCCGCTTTCGACCACGTTCGACCGGGATCGCATCAAGGATTAGCGGCACATCGTGGCCGACGAGTTTGATGACGGCCCACTGGAAGAACGGTCCGTTCTCGCCCTTGTACCCCAGAATCCACGGCTCCTTGTTTTTCCCGTTGCTGTCGCGCATGACTTTGCCGCCCCACGGGTTACCCTTCGTGAGGTCCAGAGCCGCCATCTGCGTGCGCCCCATCGTGTCCGTCGATTTCGCCCGTGCAACCAGCGTCCGAGCACTCTCGCGGAGCATCGTCCGAATGCGCTCGACGCCGAGTTCTTTCGTCTGGAGTCGGTGGGAGTCGCCTGACGGTGTTCGATCCCGCGTGGAGTCTTCCGCGAACGACTGCGCACCGTCGTTCGGATGCATGTCGGTCCGCATTCCGAGGTAGGACTGCTGTTCCCAGAACGCGCCCTCGGGGATCGAAGCGTTGTCGCCGCGATCGAGGGAGAAGCAGTCCTCGACGATCGGTTTCGCGCCCTTCCAGACCTCACGCGCCTTTTCGCGTGCGAGCGTGTCTTTGCTCTTCGACCGCGTCACCGTCCCAGTCGGCTGATTCGGTAAGAACTCGGGTTCGGGGGCAGGGATGTCGTGGTAGCGGGCGATGTCCACGACTACCTCGGCAGCTGTATGGACGGCCTCTTGTACGTCGGCGAGGCGATCTTCCCACGCCCGCCAGAGAGTAGATTGGTCGGGGATGTCCTCGAAGCCCAGCTGCGTGCAGAGGAACGGCTTCTGCTTCAGGTACTTGTAGAGGGCCGTGGCGTTCTTCCAGCCCTTGACACAGCGGAGGACGTGGGCACGGAAAACGGCGTTCCAGGGCTTCGGACTGCCCTGTTCGTGGTCGTAGGTATCGTAGAAGCGCAGGTAGCAGGCTGGGATTTCCGAAACGAGGTCCTCCAGGGAGACGGAGCGGTCGTACCGGTGCTGTTGCTCGTACGGATAGCTTTTGAGAGCGCCATCGACCATCTCCCGGAACGTCATGTCGAAGGACCGCGCTTCGACAATTTCGCCAGTATCCGCGCCGTAGAGCCCTTCTATCTCGTAGTCTTTCGGCGTGGACTCGTATCCAGCGCCGTCGAGACGCATCGGTGGACCGATCCGCTTCCACCGTGACCCCGTTGGGGCCTGTCCCGCGCGTGCTGTCACTACTCAGGAATTACGCGGCTTCGTATATAAACCTCCAGAATATACCAGCAACCCAGCTCCCTTTTCTTGTACCGGGCTGAAAATATTGATGAGGGGGTTCGGGAACCGCTAAATCCCTTCTGCTTTCCAATGGTAAGTTATATAATTCCTTTCTGTATATGTCTGTAATAGATGGGATTTCGCCGTCCTCGGAAATCCAAATCCGACTCAGGTACTTCATCATCTCGCTCATCAGTGCCTCCAACATCGAAGCCGTCGAAAACGGCTCGTCGATCCAACCGCAACGCCACCCGCACTACAACCGACTCACAGTCATCTGCTGCTCGGCGTAGCCGGTCTGCTGCTGAGACCGATAGCGAGTACGCCGATGGAATCTGGCTCCCAGCCGACGACTGCGAAGCGTTACTTGGCCACTCGGTACCCACAGTGTCTCTCAGGCGAACGCTCGAGCAGGTAGTAAACGCCGAGGGCCGAGAAACAGTCGAACAGTGGGCCGACGAAGGGATGCCAGTCGGAGTAATGGGTGATTCCGAGAAGATGGCTGCGTTCCGAACGCGGCAAGCGCAGTCTCCTGAGGCAGTCCCAACTGATATCGAACGGCAGAACGAGCTGTCGAAACACCGAAACAGATACACTCACCTGGATGATGACCGGCCTGGAGAAACAGTCGTTCCCGACCCTGTTCGCCGAGTTCTCTCCACACCTGGCCAGTCGCTGGATGCGGCGGTCCAGTCGGACTTGGCCGAGCGTCTGGGTGATCGTTTCGACGACGTCACGATTCATACCGGCCCGGAAGCAGCGAACGCCTGCGAGTCGATCGACGCCCGCGCGTTCACCGTGGGCTCGCACGTCGTGTTCAATCACGGCGAGTTCGATCCGGACAGCGCCACAGGCAAGTACCTGCTTGCCCACGAACTGGTGCATACTCGCCAGCAGACGGACGGACAGGTCACTCGATTGCCAGCTGCAACAGAACTCGAGGTGCGAGATTCCTCGAGTGCGTACGAGCGTGAGGCGGACGAGTTTGCCAGTGAGGCGCTCCGATCGGATGCTGGCGTGGGGTCGCTCACGCCGAGCCAAGCAGCGCTGTCCGTCCAGCGGATGCACAAACACGAACTCCTCGAGGTCCTCGACGACGAACTCGAGGAGGACCTCCCCGAGGAGTTCGAGGACGGCCTGCCGGAGGAGGTCCTCGAAAAGCTACCGGAGGCGTTGCGTGAGGGCTACGAGAACGGCCATCCAGCGTTTACGCGGGCCTACGAGCGGGAGTTCGACAACGCGACGTTTCAGGATCTCACCAAATCGTCGTTCCGAAAGAGCGACCGCTGGGGTGGTGAAGGATCGGTCCACTGGACCTGGGAAGAGATCCAGAACTCACTCCTATTCAATGGCCGCGAGGGAATCGAGAACCTCAGCGAGTGCGAGCAGCGAACACTGGCGCTGTTCATGAACGAGTCCGACGAGATCGCGGCCCAGTTCGGCGAAGCGATCGAGCGCCACTGGCAGGGACTCTCTGGTGGTGAATATCTCGTTGCCTCGATGGAGAACGCGACTGCCGGGGCGATGGTTGACCTTTCGACGGGCCAGCCGTTGTTCTCGACGGCAGCCGGTGTGTTTTCTGGACCGATCCGGGCGCAGCTGGAGTACCAGGTGGACAAGCGTCTGCCGAAGGACTACAATGAATATGGGAAGCTGGAGCTTGCCAGAGACCTGTATGGGTATGCAGCCGAAAAAGATAGTGAATATACTCTGGAAGGTGAATCGGAGACAAAAAATGGTTCAGACAGAACTCGTCTAGATCAATCACAATTCAGTGACAATATAAATAAGAAAGAAGGAATAGACCAAAATCCCGAAGAACATTCTCCTGGTTCAGACCGAGTTGAAGAAAATTTAGAAAATCTTAGTCGAATGACCAGCAATGAGTGGCTAAGGCTAAGTCAAGATCAACGAGAAGAATACCTCAAGACGTTACAACAGACGGGCCTCATGTCACGTGTATTAGTCGGCACGATGGCGTCAGTCGATCCAGACACAATTGATGAAATCTGTGTGACAGACTACGCCAAAACGGGTGCGTCCAGTGCCGGCGTGACGGGGACGGCATCAACTGGAAGCAAAGCCGGTAAAGACGCGATTGAATCGAATTCCATCGATCTGTCCGCAAGTGTGACCTCTGGCCTGACTAAAGGAGGCCTGAAAGGAGTTGCTACTGTTTTAACGAAACTCGGTTTAGAAGTATCGGGGACGAGAAATAAAATCACAGGAGTTGGTGACGCCCTCGAAGACCGCCTCGCCAAACGCGTCAAAGGGATTCGCAGAGAACGAGCGACCGATCTTGACTCTTCGCAAGGGTACGACGAACTGGTCCATGCACTCTTACACGTATTAGATGAGGAAGGCCTATTGGAGGAACATTATTATGACTAATGAACCACCGTCCAGAATGGAAGCAGATGTTATCGGACTGGATAGCCCAGGGATAGCTATCCAAGTAATCGACCATCGGGATTATACCCATCACTTGCTGTTCGACTGGGACGGTGAACTCATTGGTCACGTTCAAGACCGATTTGCAGCGGAGGATCAGACCGATCCCCAACCTGCGAACATACTCGAGCGCGTTCGGTTTCGTGCACGCAACGTCGGGCATCACGAAACTGATGCAGAACTCCTCAGCCCCATCTTCGACTGGGTGGTTCTTGACGACGCTATCGATGTCCTCGAGAGCCTGGACCAATCAGCCATTATGGAGCACTTCATGGACTTTTTGGAAGCAATTCGAGATCCACCCGTTGATGACGTGGAGTTCACCGCCTTATACCTCCACCTGGATGACTCGAATGAAGAACTAATCGGTCAGTCCGATCCCGTGACGTTTTATTTCGACGATCAGGACCTCGTTCATACACCGGTTAGCCTCGAGCGTGAGCCCGACGTGTACGTGACGATTTCACCATTCACACGACCATTCGCCTGCGATCATACCTTTCGAGATCTTATCGTTCACCAACTCAAATGCCAGATTCGAGATCTCTACTATATGCAAGGTGGCCAGCCTCCTGAACAATACAGGGTCGACGGGGTCGGTATTCACGATACCGAACTCGTCCCATTCGGAAGTCAAGCACAATAGAACTATGCAAACAAAAATTGTCGGAATCGAAGAAGGTGTCATTGGTGTCAAAATTATTGATCCGCGCGGAAATATTCATTTGGTTGAAATAGATACCGAAGACGAAGAATCAAACGACCTTCATGCCCAAGATTCCTATCCTATCGACTCTTCGAGTCTGAATAAAAAAGAAGAACGTCTTATGGATCAAGTACTTGCACGTGCCAGATATGAAGCCCATTTACAAACAGATTTCAACATCGTCCGTGATGGGTGGGACCCACGACAGTTGCGACGTGGGGTCGACGCCCTCGAGAAGATGCCGCTCGACCAGTTCGACGAGGCCTTCCGAGAGTACTACCACGCGCTGATTAATCCAGAACGAACTAAACAGGAGTACGGGATAACCGAAGGCAGAGTCGAATTCGAGGGAGAACCTCGGATCGCCCTGATCATGAAGGGGTTCTGTATCAACGACGAGAACGAAGTTGTCGAAGTCCTCCCGGACATGTACATCTACTATTCGAAGGAGGACATCGAGGAGACTTACACGACTGGGACGCCAGCGAGCTGTTCGGAGGGAACCACACAGATCACCCCGATGGTGCCGCCGTTCGTAGAAGTGCCCGAGGACTTCGTCTACCCCGAGGACTTCCGGGGGTTCCTGATCAACAACCTCATCTGTCAGATCAGGGACGTGTACCGGAACATGGGTGAAATACCGCCCAAACAGTACGACATCGAGGGATACGGCAAACCAAAAGGGAACTTCGATCGTGACGAGTACTAACGCGAGTCGAGACGCACGACACTCTCCTCAGCACATCTTCAACTGGGTCGTTCTCGACGAGGCCATCGATGTCCTCAAAATTTCCCAAGTGTCTGATAGAATAGCGTAATTCACTGACTCGTCGAGCTGCGAAATAGTCATCAAACTGGCGAGTAGTCACCGTTCAACCTATGCATTATAATTCATCTTCGGAACCCGTCATCCAGTGACTGTACGAACGATGCCCCCACGTAGTGGATGAACATGTGAAGGAGGAGATCGACACTGCGATGACAGGAGCCACAAACCATATCTCGGAACCGTGCTGAGTGGTGGGGAGATGGCTGGCACGGGAACTGGACGAACGGAAACGAGGTCGTCGGTCGACCAGGCAGCGCCCAGGGCCGACGGGACACCCGTCGACAGCAGCACAGCAGTGGTGAGCGAACACGCTTGCAGACCCCACGATGACGCGCGCCACCACGGGCTCGTTCGAGATCGTGGACACGAACGATCATGACAGGAACCGGCATTGCCACCGTCGGTGACTGTCGAATCGCCTACCGGCGAGCCGGAACGACCGGACCGCCGGTCGTTTTGCTCCACGGCGCGGGCATCGACGACGCGACGGTGTCGTGGCGTCACACGATCGAGGCGCTCGCCGAAGAGTACCGGGTCTACGCCCCGGACTGGCCCGGCTACGGCGAGAGCACCGGCGACGTCGACCACACCATCGAGAGCTACGTCGACGTCCTCGACGGCTTCATCGCTGCACTCCCGTACGCCCGGGTCTCGCTCGTCGGCATTTCGATGGGCGGCGGCGCAGCCCTCGGGTACGCACTCGCTGCACCAGACCGCGTCGAGCGGCTCGCGCTCGTCAATAGCTACGGCCTCGGCGACCGGCTTCCCGAGGCGCTCGCCTGGAAACACCTCTCCCAGATCCCGGGCGCGACGGCGTTCGGAAAGTTCGCCGCGGGTGCATCGGACCAGACGGCCCGACTCGTGCTGGACCGGCTGGTCGCAGACGCCTCGAGCCTGCCCCCGGCGTTCGTCGACGACGTCCGGACGAAACTCACGGCACCGCAGTCGTTACGGGCGTTCGAGGCGTTCCAGAACAACGAACTCACCTGGGGCGGGCGCGTCGAGACGAACTTCGTAGACGACCTCGAGGCACTGTCCGTGCCGACGCTGCTCGTCCACGGCCGACAGGACCCGCTGGTGCCGCCAGAGTGGTCGGTTCGAGCGGCCGATGTGATTCCAGAGGCCGACCTCGAGTTGGTCGACGACTGTGGCCACTGGACTCCTCGCGAGCGGCCAGCCGAGTTCAACGCGCGATTGCGCGAGTGGCTCCCGGAGCGACAGGTCGACCCGACCCGACGCTATGGACGCGGCGAGATTCCGGGCCTCGAGCGGGCGAGCGACTGACGTGGCGGGGAAACACAGGGCAGCCGACAGCAGAACTTACATGAAGTCCTCGATACCTGACTGCTTGTTCTTGTCGTTCTCGAAGATGCTCTCGAGTGCCCGCTCGAGGACCTCGAGACGCTGTTTCGTGTAATCGCGGCAGTCGTACTCCTCGGCGACGTTGATCGCCGTCTGCATGTACTTGTTCACCGAGCCCTTGTGGACGGTGAGGTTGACCCGGCCGCCACACTCCCGGCAGTCGCCGGTCAGGGGCATCCGGCGGAACTTCTCGCCACAGTCGAGACAGCGGGTCTCCTGTCGCGAGAAGGCCCGCAGGTTCCCGATCAGGTCCGGCAGGAAGTGGTACTCGATGACTCGCTCTGCGACGTCGGTCTCGTCGACGGACTCGAGTTTCCGCGAGAGCTCGAGCTGGGCGTCCATCTTGTCCATCATCGAGCCCAGCGTCTTGTACGCAGAGAGGTCTGGCCCCATCGCGATGTCGGTCGTGTCGTGGGTGTGGGAAAAGCCGGTGTACTCGAGGTCCGTGCCGAGGTTCTCCTCGGCGATTTCGACGTCCACCTCGCCGGGATCGGCCTGCTCTAAGGTCGCGAGGTAGAACTCGCGAGGGTACTGGGAGACGACGTCCATGTTGTGGGCCTCGTCGTCGATCTCGGAGGGGTCGATACGGGAGGACATGACGAGAGGTGCGTCCATGCGCCCGCCCCGCTTGTCGGGGAGGAAATTCCTACTGAAGTTGAGGAGTCCGTCCATGAGGAGCATCACGCAGTCTTCGTCGCCGTCACACTGCCCGACGTAGAGGTCGTTAGCAACGAGCGTATTCGTCTCCTCGACGGTCAGACAGTACGTGTATTCGACGTCGCTCTCGACGATCTCGACAGAAACGACCTCATCAAGCCAGGTTTCGCCGCCGTCGGCAAAAATTCGTTGAGACCGGAGTTCCGTCGTCTCGAGTACGTTCTCGAGGGTCTCCTGCTTTCGGTCGAGGTGGAATCCGATTCGGTCGGCAAACCGAGCTGCGTTCTCGGATGTGATCTTCAATACCCAGGACTCGAATTCGGGAACCGGCTCATCGTCACTATAGAACTCCGCTACAGCCCCGGTAATGGGTCGTCGAGTTTCCCGGTACGTTTTCGCGGCGATTCCAAACCGCTTGAGTACAGCGACGAGGTCGGCCGCGAGATCATCGCTGACCGTGTGCGCTCGAATCTCGATTCGATCCGTCGACGCGCTCCCATCGCCGCTGAAGTACGCAGCCAGAAACGCGCGCAGGTGTGGACGCGGGCTATCGAAGATGCAATCGGGAATCTGTTTCGACTCTGCGTTCGCTCCAACGTCGAGTACTTCTGCAAACAGCGTTGAGACAAGTCTACTCGAAACGGTCACTTTCCACTCGTTTTCCTCGAACGCATCGATCGATAGCGCAGTTTCGAATGTGCCGATGATCTCGTCTCGAGCAACTCGATCGGGGATGCAGATCGTCGTCTGGTAGAACGAGCCGTCCTCTCGACGGGTGAACCCCTCGGCCGCGTAGTAGCCGAGTAACGCCGCGACGGATTCGTCGATTTCGAAGTGGCGATTCACGCTCGCTGTATCGCGCTTTACACCAAGCGTTACATCGTCCGGAATGTGTTCGAGAAGTGTCTCAACATCGAACAGCGAAAGAAGCGGACCGACTGGAACGCTGTCTCGATTGATCCAATTATACACCGTCGACTGAGACAGACCGAGCCGTTTCGCGACCGGTTTGAGATACGCATCAGCCGAGGTTGCCTCGTCGAGCAGCGCCTTGATTTGATCCGACCCGAGTCCGCGAACGACGAGCGAGTTATTCGGTACTCCGTCGGCCTCCATAAACGCTTCCAGCAGGTCGATCGATTTCGCCGTCCCTTCGATGTCGATGGATTTCGGAGCGGGAAGTTCGTCACCGACCGAGAGGGACTGTGCTTCGATGGACTCCAGCCCTGACGGCGTCCACCGTCGGAACGTGTGGTCGGACGTTACCGTTAGCGTCCGACCGCTTCGCGTTTCGACGCGGACCAGATGTTCGGGCGACGGGTGCTTCGAAATCGATTCGATCGAACGTTCGACCGGCGTCCCGTCAGGAGTTACCGACGGAACGGTCAACCCCTCAACGTCCTGAACAAGCGTGCCCACGTCGTCCTCTTCCGGGTTCGTTAACCGTTGTTCGACAATTGCCTTGATCGATTCGTGACGCCACGCGCCGTCCTCGTCTCTTACCCACAGCCTCGTTTCGGGATGGAAGCAATTCCTCCGTTTCGCGGCGTGAAAGTACGGATGAGCATATCCGACTGCCGCGCTCGTAAAGCCAATCACTCTCCCGACAGTTGCGGCGCTCGTGTGCGGTGCCATCCCGAAGACCAGCTCGCCGACCAGTTCCTGCCTGTCCTCGAGTTCGTAGAACGGCTCGAGGCCGTAGTACTGCTCGAGGAGGTCGTCGATGAAGTCGGCCGTCTGCATCATGTGCTCGGCCGCGCCGTCGGAAAGGACGATGTCCTGAACCTTGAGTTCGACCAGCTGGTCGTCGTGCTCGAGGGGGTCGCCGTGGATGTCCTCCTCGTAGCCGAGCGCTCGCAGCTGGCCGACGTCGACGTCGAGTTCGCTCGCCCGGACCGACGTCACGGGGAGGTCGGTCATGTCGTAGCGGACGGTGCCGTCTTTGAACGCCGAGACGTCGTGTTTCGCCCGCAGGACTCCTTTCTCGATGGGTTCGGGGATCTTCGTCGTCGAGGTCAGCCCCTTGACGCCCTTGAGGATCTCGAAGGCGTTCTCGCGCTCGCCGACCGACTCGAGGGCGTCGCGATACTCCTCGTGGATGTCTACCTCGCGGACCTCGACACAGGTGGCTTCGATCTCACAGCGGCCGCACTCGACGCGACCGGCCTCGTCGGGTTCGACCTGCTGGTCACAGTCGGGACAGCGGTAGTCGGGCGTGGTCCGCTCATCGCAGTCGGGACAGCGGTTTTTGAACGTCTCCGTCCCGCAGTTCTCACAGCGCTGTCGACCGATCTGAATCTCGACGACGCCGGGCGTGTCGCTCATCGTCTCGGCGTGGGCGGCCGCGTCCGCGACGTTGCGCTGAGCCCCGCCCGCCTCGCCGATCGGAAAGAGGGTGTGAACCGGCGGGCTCAGGTCACGGCGTTCTGACTTCTCCGGCCGACCCATCCGGTTACCGATTCTGGTGGGTGCCCGCTCGCGGATACGGAACGGCGCGACCTCGTTGACCGCCTCGACGGCGTTCTCGCCCGCTTCGTCGGTTCCCCAGGTGCGGGCGTGCTCGGTGAGGTCGTCGTCGGTCCAGGTGCGCTCGAGGTGGATCGACGGCTCGCCCTTGGTCCCGTCGGGCTCTCGTGGTGGTTCGCTCGAGTCCGCAGCGCTGGGTGATTCCTCGCTCTCGAGAGCCGCGCCGTCGGTCGCCGTCTGGCGGATCTCACAGCCCAGCGAGCGGACGAACGGTCGCCAGTCGTCGATCTCGATGCGGCCGTCCTCGCCCCGACTCGCGCGCTGGCGGTGTTCGATCACGATCGTCTCGAGTGCGTCTGCGGTCGCGTCGTCGTAGGGGAGAACGAGGGTGCCGTCCTTGCCGCGTTCGGTCCCGTCACCGCCCTCGATCCGGCCGTCCTCGACGACTCCGGCGAGAGCACAGAAGTCCTCGACCGGGAGGTCGTGCCAGAGGTAGGTGTACTCGGGGTGTAACGGGGCGTCGTACTCGGTGGCCCACGCTATGGCCTGCTCGGCGGTCGGGTGCTCGAGGTCGAGTCGTGGATCGTCCTGCAGGGCCTGGATATCCGCGCCGGCGACCTCGAGGTCCTGGATCCACCACTCGGGTGTGTAGGAGGCGGGTGCGAGTGAGTGGTTGTTCTCGACGAACTCGCCGTAGTTGACGAGGTACTCGCCGAGGTCGAGGATCTTCTCGACGCCGTTTCTGATCTCTTTGGCCTCCTCGGGATCGTCGACCTGGCGGACGTCGCCGTTGGCGAGTTTGACGGTCGGTCCCTCGATGGAGTCGACGGGGACGACCCCGGCCGCCTTGCCGGGGCGTTCGGTCTTGATCTGGGTCCCGGTCGCGAGGAAGTCGTCGACGAGGTGCATCGCAGCCGGGTGGACGCCCGCGGTCGCGAAGCCGTGGTTGCGCGAGCGGCCGTAGCGCAGCCGGAATCCACCCTTCGCGCAGGGGTGTGAGAAGACCGGGCGGCCAGCGATCAGGTCACGGAGGTACTTCGTGGCGGCCTCGACGCGCGGCGGGCCCCCGGGTTCGTCGGCAGCGGGGGCGTCTGCATCGCTGTCACTCGAGTTGGCCTCGGCTTCGGCGTCGCCGTCGGCATCTTCGCCGTCTGCTCCGTCGTCAGTCTCCCCCGAATCGTCGGCGTCGTCGTAGTAGGTCCCGTCGATCAGGTCCTGGAGCCACGGCCAGTCGATCTCGTCGAGCTGAGACGTGTAGCGCTGGATCTTCGGCGCTTTGAGGGCGATCCCTTCTGCCATGACCAGACACATCCCACCGCGGGCGCTGTTGGTGTCGACACGCTCGAGGTCGCGGTAGCCCGAGACTTCCTCGTCGCCGGTCGCCTCCCCGTCGAGCATGATCGGGAGGTGTTTGGCGATGAATTTGGTCTCCTTGTCCTTCGGCGTGTACTGGAGGCCGGTCTCCTTGTCGTAGAGAGCGACCTCCTCGGCGTAGCGTTCGACTTCCTCCGAACGAGCCACGTACTGCTCGAGGCCGACCAGTGCGCGGGTGTAGTCGGCGACCAAAACGGACAGCGCCTGTGCGGTCCCGCCCGCAGAGCGGATCGGGCCAGCGTAGTAGACGTTGACAAACTCCGTGCCGTCGTCGTTCTGTAAGATTTCGACCTTGTCGATTCCCTCGATCGGCGCGGCGACGACACCCTCGGTCAGCAGGGCGACTGCGGTGCGGACGGCACCCTCGACCTTGCCGGCTTTCGTCTCGTAGTCGCCGACCCGCCCCTCCGCGAAGTCCTCGGCGAGTTCGAGGGCTGCCTCCTCCCGGGACATCTGCCCCTCGAGTTCGCGCACGCGCTCGGCGACGCCCTCGATCCCGAGGATGTTCTCGACGCGGTCGGCCATGTCCTTGGCGACCGGAATCTCGACTTCGGGTTCGGGGTCCCCGCCGCGTTTTTTGGCCGTCTGGGCGACCTCGAACGCCTCGTCGAGCTGTGATTCGAGCCCCTCGAAGTATCGGACGTCTTCCTCTCGCATACTAGAGCCAGAGGTCGAGTTCGGTCGTCTCGTCGTAGGCGCGCTCGAGTGGTTCCTCGAAGACGCGCATGTAGACCTCGCCGGCCCAGACGGTGGCCTCGTTCAGGTGGCCGGCGTAGGCGATGCCGTCCGGATCGGAGAGGACGGCGTGGGTGTGTGCGAAACGGTCGTCGTCCAGCAGCGAAACGTTGCCGACGCAACTCGCGACCTCGAGCGGTTCCGCGAGGTCGATCGGGTAGTACTCACAGGCGTCCTGATCGTAGAACCACAGTTCGGCGTCCTGGACCGCCCCAAGCGCGGTGAACCAGGCCGCCTCCGCCTCGACCTCGGCAGCGAGTGCCTCGATCTCTGCCCGCCAGTCGGCCCCCGTCTCGAGGCGGGCGACGTACTCGTCCGTCGTTTCGACGGCTCGGTAATTCATACGGAGTACCAACACTCGGTGATGGAAAAATCTCACTGTTCTCGGGGCCGGGTGCGTTCGCTCGTCGGGTTTCGATCCGGGCTGGAACCGCCCGATGGGGTGTGCCGATCCAGGAGTGTACACCGCAGACCACGATCGAACACCGACCGGCGTAACCGTCCACGGGCCGTCTGTCGTAACAGTCGTTTACAGCCGGCGATCCAGACGTACCGAGAGACTTCCACGATAGTTGGGAATGGTTAACAAAGATCGTTCGACCGCCACTCTTCGAGGAGATGCACGGGACGCGTTTCCAGCCCGGGCGGCGACGGGTGCTCGCCGCCAGTGCCGGGCTTTCGATCGCCGCCCTCGCAGGGTGTATCGGTGGGACAGACGAAGAAGACGACCCCGAAGTCGAAGACTACCAGTACGACCGGGAAGAGCCCGACGACGAGGACGCAGCGACGGGTGGGTCACTCACGTTCCTCCAGTCAGAGGAGCGAGACGACGACTACGACCCGGTCCACACCTTCGACTCCTACAGCCAGCAGGTCGTCAACCTGCTGTTCGACAGCCTCTACGAGTGGACCGACGAACTCGAGCTCGAGCCCCACATCGCGACGGACTTCCCGGAGGAAGAACGCGACGGCGAACGGTGGCTCTTCGAGATCAGAGACGACGCCGAGTTCCACAACGGCGACCCGGTGACTGCCGAGGACTGTACGGTGATGTTCACCCAGACGATCGAAGAGGAGTCACAGCTGATCACCCAGTACGACATGGTCGAGGACGTCGAGCACATCGACGACCACTCCTTCCAGGTCGACCTCGAGCATCCCTTCGGGCCGTGGGAGATGATGACGATGGGCGTCCCCGCGATTCCGCGAGAACACCGCGAGGACGTCGGTCCCGACGAGTTCAACGAGGATCCAGTCGGCTGTGGTCCCTTCCAGTGGGCGGACTACCAGCCCGGCGAGTACGTCGTCGTCGAGCGCTGGGACGACTACTGGGGCGAGCCGATGCCGTATCTCGAGGAGATCGAGTTCCGTCACACGCCGGACGACTCGAGTCGGATCTCCCAGATTCTCGCGGGCGACGTCGACGTGATCGAGGAGATTCCCTCTGGCGCGTGGGACGAAGTCGACGAGGCAGACGACGTGCGACTGCACATCGGCGAAAGTCCGTCGTACATGTACCTCGCGTTCAACTGCAACGAAGGGGAGACGACCGATCCGGACGTACGACGCGCGGTCGCTCACTCGTTCTCGCTCCGGGATTTCGTCGAAGACGAGATGGGCGTGACGGCCGATCCGCTGGTCAGCCCCATCCCGGAGATCACCGACGAGGGCGGCGGGTGGGAGTTTCCGATGGACGAATGGGAGGAATCGATGCCGGACTACGACCCCGACGAGGCCGAGGCCTTGCTCGACGAGGCTGGCGTTCCCGACGACTGGCAGCCGATCATTCTCGCGCCAGAAGGTGGCTCCCGCGAGGCGCTGGCCGAACGGATCGCGGTTCGCCTCGAGGAGGTCGGCTACGGCGCCCACGTCAACGCGGTCGGATTCGGGACGCTCGCCGAGCAGAGTCGGACGGGTAACGCCGACGATTACGAGATGTACCTGCTCGGCTGGACCGGCGGCCCCGACCCCGACGCCTACTACTACAACCTGCTTCACGAGAGCGGCGAGGAACTGACCCAGGGACACTTCTACGAGGGGCAAGGCGAGTTCCACGACCTGATCGAGGACGCGCGGACGAGCACAGATCAGGACGAACGTCGGGAGATGTACGTGGACATCACCGAGGAAATCATCGAGTATCTGCCGATGTTGCCGACCCACACCGAGCACAACACACTGGCTGCGGGCGAGCACGTCAGGGACCTGCACGTCCACCCGGAGGTGAGCACGAACCCCCGGTTCGTCTCCGACTACGGAAACGTCTGGCTCGACGAGTGATCGTCGACGTGATCGATCGGTTCGGTCTGGGATTCGGAACCGAACCGAGACGTCCGCGGTCGCGACCGTCCCACGGAGGCTGAGACGATGGGCCTGCTCCGATACACGATCGTTCGCCTGCTGCAAGCGATCCCCGTGTTGATCGGCGTCTCGATCATCACGTTCGCGCTCGCGAACCTGGCACCGGGGGACCCGGTCCGGCTGATGCTGGCCGGCGCCGAGGTCGACGAGGAACTCGTCCGGCAGATCGAGGCCCAGTACGGCCTCGACAGGCCGCTTCACGAACGGTACCTCACGTACATGGAGGGACTCGTCCAGGGTGACCTCGGGTACAGCATCCACCGGGATCGGCCGGTCGCCGACCTCGTGGCCCAGCGACTCGGGCCGACGCTGTTGCTCGTGCTCTCGGCGTACGCCTTCGCCGTCGTGACCGCGATTCCGCTGGGGATCCTCGCGGCGAAACGACGGAACGAGGCAGCCGACCACGTCTCCCGGATCGTCGCACTGTTCGGCGTCAGCACCCCCTCGTTCTGGATCGGCATCATGCTCATCATCGTCTTCGCGATCCAGCTCGGGTGGTTGCCAGCTGCCGGGCTCGTCTATCCCTGGCTCGGCCCGGAAGGCTACGACTGGATCGACACCTGGCCCGAACTGCTCTACCAGACGGTCAGACACCTCCTGTTGCCCACGATCGCGCTGGGAACGCTCCAGATGGCGACGCTGATGCGCGTCGAACGCACCCAGATGGTCGACTCGCTGCACGCAGAGCACGTCAAACTCGCCCGTGCCTACGGCGTCCCCGAGCGGACGATCCTCCGAAAGCACGCGTTTCGACCGGCTCAGCTGCCGATCGTCACGATAGTCGGCCTCAACCTCTCGACGGCGCTCGGGGGCGCGGTGCTCATCGAGTACGTCTTCGACATTCCCGGACTCGGCCGGCTGTTCTTCGAGGCGATACAGGGACTCGACTACCAGCTCATCGTCGGCGTGACCATGATCATCGCGACGGTGTTCGTGATCGGCGTCGTCATTACGGACATCTCCTACGCGTACATCGACCCGCGAGTGACCTACGGGGAGCGTGAGTGACCATGTCGATCGGCGAATCACAACTCGAGGGCGACCGGGACCCCGGCGACGAGCCCGAGGTTGGGCCCTCGAGAGGGTGGCGACACACTCTCAGGCGAGTCAGGCGGGACGCGACCGCCCGGTGGGGGATGTACGTCGTCGCGTTCGTCCTGCTGATCACCCTCTACACGGCGGTCGACAGTAACCTCTCGCGGCTGACCCTCGGGATGGTCTCCGATTACGCGTTCGCGGAGGCGCTGCCGATCTTCGACCACCCGACGCAGATTCCGCCGCCCGGCGAGGGAAGCCCACACGAACCCCCCGCGTTCCACGCCTCGGGCTCGCTCGAGTACCCGCTGGGGACCGACGGCGCGGGCCGAGATTACTTCACGCGGGTCGTCTACGGCGCGCAGGTGTCGGTCACCGTCGGGATCGTTTCGACGGGGCTCGCGCTGATCGGCGGGACGATCGTCGGGTCCGTCGCCGGGTTCTACGGCGGCCGGATCGACGACGCGCTGATGCGAGCCGTCGAGACGCTGTACGCGATCCCGCCGTTGATCCTGATCATCGTCTTCACGGAGTTCGCGAGCGCGGGGCAGGCGGACATCCAGTACGCGATCGCCGGGATCGGGCTGGCGTTTATCCCCGTGTTCGCCCGGATCATCCGCAGCGAGGTGCTGAGCGTCCGGGAGATGGACTACATCGAGGCCGCGCGTGCGGCGGGAGTCAAAGATCGGACCGTGATCCGCCGACACGTCGTCCCGAACAGCTTCGCACCGGTGCTGGTGTACGCGACGCTCCAGATCGGCGTGATGATCCTGCTGGTCGCCGGGCTCTCCTTCCTCGGCTACGGCGCCCAGCCCCCGACGCCCGACTGGGGCCAGATGCTCTCTGACTCCCACGACGAGATGCACGGAAACGTCTGGCTCTCGATCTGGCCCGGCCTCGCGATCATGATCACCATCATGGGCTTCAACCTGTTCGGCGACGGCCTCCAGGACGCCCTCGATCCGCGGCTCGACGACTGATCACCGCTATCACCATGGTACGAGACAGCCACACCGATTCCGACCGCACTCGAGGTCCAGAGGCGAACCCATCCCCGGACTCGGGTCCGGGCCCGGACGGCGACCAGGAGCCGCTGTTGCGCGTCGAGAACCTGCAGACGCAGTTCCCCACCGAGAGCGGCACCGTCCGCGCGGTCGATGGCATCTCCTTCGACGTCTACGAGGGCGAGATCGTCTGTCTCGTCGGCGAGAGCGGGGCCGGCAAGAGCGTCGCCTCGATGAGTCTCCTTCGGCTGGTCGACGACCCCGGCGAGATCGTCGGCGGTGAGATCCGGTACAGGGGTCGGACGATCGTCGGGTTCGAGGAGGGTCCAGACGGCGAGCGCCGCCGACGCGAGGACGTGCTCTCCGACGCCGAGATGCGCCGGGAGATCCGGGGCAACGAGATCGCCGTCATCTTTCAGGACCCGATGGAGTCGCTCAATCCCGTCTACACCGTCGGCGGCCAGCTCCGGGAGTTTATCGAACTCAATCGCGACCTCGAGGGTGAGGCCGCCAGACGGGAAGCGATCGACATGCTCCGCGAGGTCGGGATCCCGGATCCCGAACAGCGCTACGGCGAATATCCCCACCAGTTCTCCGGCGGGATGCGCCAGCGGGTGTTGATCGCGATGGCGCTGGCCTGCGAGCCCAGCCTGATCATCGCCGACGAACCGACGACGGCGCTGGACGTCACCGTCGAGGGCCAGATCCTCGACCTCGTCGACGACCTCCAGGCGAAGTACGGGACGAGTTTCCTCTGGGTGACCCACGACATGGGCGTCGTCGCCGAGGTCGCAGACCGGGTGAACGTGATGTACCTGGGCGAGATCGTCGAACAGGCTCCGGTCGACGAACTGTTCTACGAAACGAGCCATCCCTACACCGAGGCGTTGCTGAACTCGATGCCCCGGCCGGACCGGACCGTCGAACGCCTCGAGCCGATCGAGGGGACGATGCCCAACGCGATCGATCCGCCGCGAGGTTGTCGGTTCCACCCGCGCTGTCCCGACGCACGGGCAGTCTGCAGGGAGGACAACCCGGAAGCGCGGGAGATCGACCGGGTCGACGGCCATCCACACCGGGCGGCCTGCGTCAAACACGACGTCTTCGCGGCCGACTACGGGGGGAGCCGGCCTCTCGAGGTCGAACCACAGGTGACCGCGGGGACGCCGGACGGAAGCGGGACCGGTGGTTCCGAAGTGGCCGGCGACAGCACAGGTGACGAGGAATCTCCGACCGTTCGGGAAGACGGCGGCGAAGAAACGGGCGTCGACCTCGAGCGAGAGCGAGACGGCGACGATTCGTGGGCAGAAGAAGCTGCTGACGAGTCGCGGCCAGGAGACGACGAACGCCAGTGGAGCCTCGAAGACGGAGGTGACGACGATGGCTGAGCGGACACAGTCCCCGGCTATGGACGCACGGTCCGGGCCAGAACCAGCCGACGGCAGCTACGACGACGTCCTCCTCGAGGTCGACGGGCTGACGAAACACTTCACGCAGGAGTCGGGCTTTCTCGGCGGCCTCGAGTTCGATCCGGGGTCGTTTCCGCCGGTGTCGATCGAGCGCGAGCGCGTCCGGGCCGTCGACGACGTGAGCTTCGCGGTTCGTCGCGGAGAGACCCTCGGGCTGGTCGGCGAGAGCGGCTGTGGCAAGAGCACCCTCGGTCGAACGATCCTGCGGCTGCTCGAGCCGACCGACGGCCGGATCGTCTTTCAGGGGGAGGATCTGGCCGATCTCGGCGGTGAGGCGCTTCGGCAGACCCGGTCTGACATCCAGATGGTCTTTCAGGACCCCCAGTCGTCGCTCGACCCGCGGATGACCGTCGGCCAGATCGTCGAAGAACCGATGTGGGCCCACGACATGCTCGACGACGCGGGCCGGGCCGACCGGGCACGGTGGCTCCTAGAGCGGGTCGGCCTCGAGGCCAGCCACTACGATCGGTATCCCCACGAGTTCTCCGGCGGGCAGCGACAGCGGGTGAACCTCGCGCGGGCGCTCTCGGTCGAACCGGACTTCGTCGTCTGCGACGAGGCCGTCTCGGCGCTCGACGTCTCGGTGCAGGCGCAGGTGCTGAACCTGATGGCGGACCTCCAGGAGGAGTTCGGCCTCACCTACCTCTTCATCGCCCACGACCTCTCGGTCATCCGGTACGTCGCCGACCGGGTCGCCGTCATGTACCTCGGCAAGCTGGTCGAACTGGCAGAAACCGATGTCCTGTTCGAGAACCCGAAACACCCCTACACCGAGGCGCTGCTCGAGTCCATCCCCGTTCCGGATCCGCGGGACGAGGGCGCTCGCGGCGTGCTCGAGGGAGAGGTCCCGAGCCCGGTCGATCCACCCTCGGGCTGTCGGTTCCGGACGCGCTGCCCCAGACTCATCGCCCCCGATGGCTACGACCTCACCGACGAGGAGTGGACACAGACGCGAACGTTCCTCCGGGCCGTGACCCGCCGGACGCTCGAGCCGACGTCCGGCGACGACATTCGCCGGGAGTTCTTCGGTGGGGACCTGCCGCGAGGGGAGGCCGGGGACGTGCTCGCGGAGGCCATCGACCTGCTCGCGACCGACCGCGACCGTGGCGACGACGACGACCGCGAAGCCCGGTGGGAACGGGCGAGCGACCTGCTCGAGGGGGCGTTCGCCGAGCAGAGTATCTGTGCACTGGAAGAGCCAGCGTACTGGCTCGAGTCTGAGACGGCCGACGACGATCGGTACGCGGCCTGTCACCTGAATCGAGAGTGAGGGTGCTGGCTGCCGGACAGCGACTCAGCCGCAGGTCACTCGAGGACCGTCTGGGGCCGTTTGAGGTAGACGTCCTGCTCGGTGATGCGTCGATAGAGTTCGTACACCGTCTCGACGGCCTCGAGTTCCGGGTCGAACCGGATCAACGGTGCGGCGTGGTAGCTCCGGCACGTCGTGAGAAAGAGGTACAGCGTCCGGAGGTGGGCTGGCGTCGCGTCGACGACTCCCAGCGGCTCACTGCCGAGGTCGTCGGAAAACTCGGTGAGCATGCGTTCGACGTCTTCCTGTAGCTCCTCGTCCGGCCGATACCGGGGGACGCCGAAGGTCCGTTCGACGAACGACCGCGTCGCCACGTAAAACGGGTTGGACTCGAGGCCGAGCGGGTCGACCGCCGCGAACGTCTCGTACAGCTCGAGGACCGTCGAGAGTTCCTCGCGGGTGACGGCGATCGGGAAGACGGGATCGCCCTTCGGGAGCGAGTAATCCGGCAGCGTGTGGGTCGTGGGATCGGGAAGCTGGGAGAACACGCGCTCGATGGACATGGACCGATCCACCACACCGAGTACAAAGGGGTTGTCGGGGGGCAAACGTGCCTGAGAGAGCCAGCGGCACGAGCAAGTGCTGGTCGGTCCTGTGTCCCCGATCGGTGCGCCTCGAGAGCGTGAGTCCTCGAGGATGTTCCGTGCGGTGTCGACCGAAAATAGCCACTCGTTGAGTAGTAAGGACAAACTCGAGGAGTGGATAGAAATACCCATCTGGCCAATAAATCGTCTATACATACCGGACATGGCCAACAGGGACGACGTGCAGAGAGAGCTGGCCAAATGTATCAATTGCGGGTCAGTATACGCCGCCCGACGATGGCCATCGGGAAAGATCGTGCCGATCGGGAGCACCAGTTGCCAGTGTGGGTCCTCGGACTTTCGTCTCGTGAACGACGTGGGGGACTCGAGCGAGCCAGAAAGCGATTCCTCGGCCGACAGATCCAGCGTCGAGTGAGGGTTTTTGCCACTCGATAGCGAGCCCGCTTCCATTATTCTCTGGTACCGAGCGAGTGGCATCTCTCGAGTGTGAATCCAGAATCGATTCGCGAAAACGGCCACCCGGTCCCCGATCCCCTACCGCCACGCTGGAAGCTGCGGTGCAGCTTCCGCTTCCATCGAGAGCCACGCGCCGTCAGCGGAGATGTCCGCAATTACGTACTCCTCGCCGTGGCCGCGGTTGCTCGAGTCGATCGAGCCGACGATGGTGTCGGCGTCTGTCATGGCGTGGGGGTTCGTCGCCATGTATGACACTGACACTCACCCACATATAAACTCGTCGGATTGACTGTCCCAATATCCATCGGCTTTTCGAGGGACGGACCACCGCGTAGGCAGGCCAGCATCCGGTGGCTGCGGAAGAAGCACTGGGTTTATACGCATTTTCGCCCTACCGTGGGGACATGAACGTAGCCGACGCGATGACGCCACGGGAGGACGTGGTGACCGCCGACCTGCCGGGGACGCGCTCGGACGTCCTCGAGTACCTGCAAGAGCAGTCCTTTTCGTCGGTCCCGGTCGTCAAACCGACCGACGACGGGCCGGAGTACCGGGGCCTGATCTCTCGAGAGGCGCTGATCGAACAGCCCGACGAGGACCAGCTCGTGATGTTGATGGAGGACGTTCCGACGACGACCCGGGAGACGCCGCTCCCGGAGGTTGCACGGACGATGGTCGAGGAAGGGGCTCGACGCGTGCCGGTCGTCGACGGCGAATTCGAGGGAATCATCACCGTGACGGACGTCGTCCACGCCATCGCGACGGGCGATCAGGAGACCGACGATACCGTCGAGCCCTACGCCAGCGAGGACGTAAACACCACCTACGAGGGCGCACCGCTGCCCGTCGCCGAGCGAAGTCTCTCCTACGCGAACGTGCCCTACACGATCGCACTCGACGACGAGGGCGAGATGAGCGGCGTTCTCACCGAGGTCGACATCATCGAGGTCGCCCGGATCGTCGAGGGCGAGGAGTCCACCGGGGACAACTTCCCCGACCAGGACTCCGAGTGGTCCTGGGAGGGGATCAAGGCCGTCGGGAGCCGCTACCTGCCCACCCGCGACATCGAGCTCCCGACCGGGCCGGTCAGCGAGTTCATGACCGAGGACGTGGTGACGGTCACCTCACGGACGTCCCTGCAGGAGGCCGCCCAGCGCCAGATCAGCAACGACGTCGAACAGATCCCGATGGTCACGGGCGAACGCCTCACGGGCATCGTCCGGGACGTCGACGTACTCGAGGCACTCTATGAGTGAGGACGACGCTGCAGCCGACTCGGAAGCATCGGCGGCCACGAGCGAGAAGCTCGTCGAACTCGCCAAACGCCGGGGCTACTTCTTTCGCACGTCGGGGGCCTACGGCGGCGTCGGCGGCTTCTACACCTTCGGTCCGCAGGGTGCGTCACTGAAGGGCAACCTCGAGGACGCCTGGCGGGACCGCTTCGCCGTCGCCGAGGGCAACATGGAGATCGACGCGCCGACGATCATGCACGAGCCGGTCTTCGAGGCCTCGGGCCACCTCGATGGCTTCGACGACATGCTGATCGAGTGTCCCGACTGTGAGGCCAGCAGCCGCGCTGACCACCTCGTCGAGGACAACACCGAGTACGAGGACGCAGAGAGCCTCCCCATTCCGGAGGTCGAGGCGGTCATCGCCGAACACGAACTCGTCTGTCCCGAGTGTGGCGCGGGTCTCGCGGGCGTCGCCGTCGAGGACTTCAACCTCATGTTCGCGACGAACATCGGCCCCGGCGACGCCCAGCCCGGCTACATGCGCCCGGAGACCGCACAGGGCATCTTCGTCGAGTTCCCTCGTCTCAAGGAGTACGCGCGCAACCAGCTTCCTTTCGGCGTCACCCAGATCGGGCGGGCCTACAGAAACGAGATCAGCCCCCGGCGCTCGATCATCCGAACCCGCGAGTTCACGCAGGCCGAACTCGAGTACTTCGTCGACCCGGAGGACGACGAACCACCGCTCGAGCGCGTCGACGACGTCGACGTGACGCTCTACCCGGCCAGCGAGCAGGAGGCCGACGACGGCGCAGCGATCGAGACGACGATCGGCGAGGCCCTCGAAGAGGGGATCATCGGCGATCCGTGGGTCGCGTACTTCCTCGGGGTCGCCAAGCCGTGGTACGCGTCGATCGGCGTCGACATGGACCGGTTCCGGTTCCGCCAGCACCTCTCGGGCGAACGCGCCCACTACGCTGCCGACTGCTGGGACGCAGAGAGCGAGATCGACGGCAACTGGATCGAGATCGCCGGCTTCGCCTACCGCGGCGACTACGACCTCTCGAAACACGGCGAGCACTCCGGCGACCGCTTCACCGTGTTCAAACAGTACGACGAGCCACAGACCGTCGAGCGAGCGGTCGTCGACCCCGACATGAGCTATCTGGGGCCGGAGTTCGGCGGCGACGCACAGGCCGTCGTCCAGAAACTCGAGGAGCTCGCTGCTCGCGACCGTAGCGCATTCGAGGGTGAGACGGTCGAGATCGACCTCGAGGACGAAACCCACGAGATCCCCGTCGAAAAGTGCGGTTTCGCGGTCGAAGAACAGACGGAAGCCGGCGAGCACGTCACCCCCCACGTCGTCGAACCGTCCTTCGGCGTCGACCGGACGGTCTACACCGTGCTCCACCACGCCTACCGCGAGGACGAAGTCGGCGGTGAGGAACGGACCTACCTCGAGCTCGAGCCCGAGGTTGCACCCACGTTCGTCGGCGTCTTCCCCCTGCAGGGCGACGACGAACTGGTCGACGAGGCCGAGTCGATCGTCGACGACCTCCGCGCGGCGGGCCTCTCGGTGACCTACGACGACTCGGGGAACATCGGCCGGCGCTACCGTCGTCAGGACGAGGTCGGCACCCCCTTCTGTGTCACCGCCGACTTCGAGAGTCTCGAGGACGGCGCGGTGACGGTCCGCGAACGCGATTCGACCGAGCAGAAACGGGTCTCGATCGAGGAGCTACCGGAAACGCTGTCGGCGGTGCGCGCGGGCGAACTGGCGTTCGAGAATATCTAACAGCCGTCGATTTCCTGACCGAAACGGCCAAATGAGTTCCCACTCATAGTGGGAACATGGTCACCGTCGATTCGAAGGGGCGTATCGTCCTCCCTCAGGAGGTGCGAAAACGGCTCGGTATCGAGCCCGGAACCGAAGTCGAGGTCCACGAGGAAGATGGAAAAGCGGTCGTCGAGCCCGAAGACGACCCAGAACGGATACTCGAGCGCATGGAGCGCCTCGTCGAAGAAACGGCGCCCGGGCGTGGGGAGACGACGACGCTCGAGAACGACGTCGACCCGATCGCACGGAAACACAGGGAAGCCGTTCGACGCGGTGCAGAGCAAAGCGATGAGTGATGCGGGCGGTCCATATCTATTCGACGTCGGAGTGATCGCTCTCGCACATACCGAGACCCCGGTTCGTGATGCAGCACTCTCGTACGTCCGCGACGGCGTCGCCGGTGAGATAGACGCCGTCGTTCCGTATCCTGCATTGTTCGGTGCGCATACCGTACTCACCACGTACTACGGGCAATCGAACGAAGAGGCGTCCCGTCTCCTCCGGAATTTCATGGACGCGAAACGGATTCACTGGTACGACCGAATGCCAGAATCGGTCGTCAGCGGTGGACTCCAGAACGCACGCACGGAGAATATCGACGGGTGGGATGGGTATTATGCGCAGGTTGCGATAGAGGAGGGAGTGAACACGGTGTTGACGATCGACGACGACTTCGAGCGGTTCGACGCGTTCGCTACCGAGGTCATCCTCTCGTCAGCGGAATTTGAGAAGCTAAACAGATTCCTCGGCCGCTGATTCGACCCTCGACGTCGATATCACGCAGCCCTTCGAACGGGACGGGTGCAACAGATTCAACCGCGGGCGTGGTGAACACGGAGACGAAAGATGCCACTCGAGTTGACTTCCTCGTCTGACTGGGAATCGCGAGGTGTAGCCGTCGGCGTTCGTGACGGTGGCGAGGTCAGTGATGCAACCGAACCGTATCCGTCGACCGAACGCCTCGAGCGGGCCGGAGGCGATCGATGCTGAACCCCGCGCGCGTCGACGCGGCGGTCGACCTCGCCTACGGCGCGCTGATCGTCATCGCGATCGTGTTGATCGCGACTCTCGAGTTCGGGATCGGGATCGCGTTCGCGCTGGGGGTCTTTTCGGCGTACGTGCTCCACGTCGTCTGGAAGATGGCGCGGTTCGATCCCGACTGGATGACACAGGCGGTCGAGGAGTCCGTCGGCGAGCAACTCCAGACGGTCGAGCAGTCTGTCGAAGAAACCGTCGGTGAGACCGTCGAACAGGAGATGGAGAAGACGGTGCAGGCGCAGGTTGGCGAGACCGTCGAAGCGACGGTCGGCGAGACCGTCGAAACGACCGTTCAGGAAACCGTCGGCGAGCAAGTCGAAGCGACGGTCGGCGAGACCGTCGAACAGTCCGTACAGGAGACTGTCGAGCAATCCGTCGGCGAAACGGTCGAACAATCCGTCGAAGCGACGGTCGGGGAAACGGTCGAGCAATCTGTTCAGGAAACCGTCGAGAAGTCGGTCGAAGAGACGGTCCAGGAGACCGTCGAAGAGTCGGTGGAGAAAACCGTCGAACAGTCCGTCGAAGAAACCGTCCAGGAGACGGTCGAGCAATCCGTCGGCGAGACCGTCGAACAGTCCGTCGAAGAAACCGTCCAGGAGACGGTCGAGCAATCCGTCGGCGAGACCGTCGAACAGTCCGTCGAAGAAACGGTCGGCGAGCAACTCGAGACGGTCCAGGAACAGGTCGAGGCCGTCGACGAGCGGATCGATCGCCGGCCGCGGGAGGATCAGGTCGAGGAGCTGATCGAGCAGACCGCAGAGCAAGCGGATGCCGACGAGACGGCGGAGACAGACGAGGACGCCTGATCGGCGGTCGGCCCCTCGAGGCCTCCAGCCGACCTACCGGACGATCACGACGGGGATCGGCGCTCGTTTCGAGACCGTTTCTGCGACGTTTCCGACGAGGAACCGCCGGGTAGCCCGATCCCAGTCTGCGCCGTGTGCACCGACCACGACCGTCTCGTAGTCGTCGGCTCGATCGATTACGTTCCGGGCGGGATGGCCGATACCCACCTCCGTGTCGATTCCCCGGTCGTAGTCGGCGGCAGTCTCACGCGCCCGTTCGAAGACGGGTTCAGCGAGAATGGCGGCGGCCTCGTCGAGGTCGTCCTCGAGTGCGAGACCGACCGCCTCGCCCATCATCATCGAGGGGACGCCAACGACGTGCAGGACGGTGATCTCGGCCTCTGGAAAATTCTCGAGTGCGTACTCGAGGGCGCGGGCGGCGTACTCCGAGTCGTCCATCGGGACGAGGATTCGAGACAGCATGTCTCGACCGACGGGAGCCAGTCACCTAAGTCTCGGTCCTCTCGACCGATCAGGTCACGACGATCAGACGACGCCCGGGAGAGCGATGAAGAAGCCGTAGGCGAGGATCGTCGACATCGACGGACCGATGACCCACATCGAGACGTACTTGATCACCGCTCGGGGATTGAACAGGTCGGCTCCCTGAAGGACCTCCTCGGGTTCGGGTTCGCCGATCGGGCGGGCGTCCTCGCCTTCCTCCTCCTCGGCGACGATCGCACCCAGTTGAATGTCGCGGTCTTCCACGTCGCTGTCTCGGGTGACCGCCTCGCGGACCGTGATCGGGCGGGTGGCCCGCCCCCAGCCGATGCCGACGATCGTCATCACCGTCGCCATCACGAGGCTGATCGGGATACCGATGTACGAGAGGGCGGTCGTGATCGTCGAGGCAGTCACCATCACGAACAGTGCGGCGAGCAGCGGAATGTCGCTCAACTCACCGCCCACCGAATCCATCGTCCGACGGGCGATGGTGAACCCGCCGAGGCCGATCGCAACAGTGGCAATGATGACCGCGGTGGTCACCTCGAGGCCGTCAACGCCGCCGACCAGTGGGGCAGCGGCGTTCGGGACGTTACTCGCGCCGGCGCTGAAGGCCATGTAACAGCCGATCACGATGACGACGGCCGTCGTCCCGAGTTCCGTCAGGGTCGTGTTCGGACCGAGTGCCGGTTTCGGGAGCGAATCGCTCCGGTCGAGGACGAGCAACGGCCCGTCTGATTTCTCGATCGTGACGCGACGGTTAACCGCCGGGTAGATGTACCGGCCGATGATCCCGCCGATCCAGAAGCCGATGATCGGCGTGACGATCCACCACGAGATGATCCCGGCGATCGTGGCGTAGTTGAGCGTCCCCGACGCCAGTCCCAGCCCGGCGATCGCCCCGACGGTCGTCATCGACGTCGGGACCGGGACGCCGAAGATGTTGGCGACGAGGATCCCGAGCCCGATGAAGAAGAGGACGGCGACGCCAGCCGAGAGCGTGAGATCGATCGTGATGATGTCGGCACTGAGCGTCTGCATCACGTTCTGGCCGACCGTCATCCCGCCCAGAAAGACGAAGACGGTCATCACTGCCGCTGCTGTCGTCTTCTTGACGATCCCTGCGCCGACCGACGGGCCCCACGTGATCCCGGTAGACGACCCGCCGATGTTGAATCCGACGAATATCGAGGCGACGATCCCAATCGCGAGCAGGGTTTCCACCATCGTCCAGACACACCAACGGCGTGGACGGATAAATAATCACGGGATCCCGTCGCGGTGACCGGTTTCCGGGCGGCACGGTGGCAGGTTCCGGACCGCCCCGACGCGAGTGGAAAGGCCTATGAGTGAGACCTCGAATTTTCGCCGACATCGTCCAACGAATGGCCCCCAGATGGAACGTCCCTCCCACACTCCGGACCGCCCTCAAGACGCATCACTCGCTACTCGTCGTGATCGCGGCGACGCTCGCCGGGGTCTCGGCCCCGGACCTCGCCGCACCCTTGCAGCCACTCATTCCGGCGCTCGTCGCCGGCCTCGTCTTTACGGCCTTCTACGGCCTCAGCCTCGAGGAAGTGACGGCACGAGACCTCTCGACGCCCGTGCTCGTCTCGCTCGGCTGTCTCTACCTGCTCGTCCCGGTCGTGCTCTACCCGGTCGCGTCGGTCGTCCTCTCCGGCGAACTGCTGCTCGGCGTCCTCGTCGTCCTCTCGGCACCGCTCGCCGCCGGGAGTTCGATCATCTGGACGCGCCTCGGTGGCGGTAACACGCTGCTCGCGACCGTCACTGTCCTCGTCTCGATGATCCTCGCACCGGTCGTGATGCCGACGCTCATCGCCACCTTCGGTGACTCGGCGATCGGCCTCTCCACGACCGACCTCGTCGTCGAACTCGGCGTGATCGTCCTCGTGGCGGGCGCGCTCGCGTATCTGGTTCCCGACGGAACCGTCTCCGACCGGCACCTCGACGGGTTTTCGCTCGCGACGCTCGGTGCGCTGATCTACGTCGCCGTCGGCGGCTCGACGCTCTCGGTCTCGGCCATCCAGCTCGCGTTCGTCGCCACCATCGCCGTCGCCGCGCTCTGTCTCAGCGGGCTGGTCGCCTACGCGCTGTACACCCGCGGGATGGAACGCGAGGAGTGTGTCACCGTCCTCTTCGCGAGTTCGATGAAGAACATGAGCGTCGCCGTGATGGTCGGCGCAGTGTTCGGCGGCGGCGCAATCGTCGCCGCGATTACGGCGTTCCACGTCGCCCAGCAGATCGTCAGCAGCACGCTCGTCGGCCGACTCGAGTCCCTCACATCGAGTGAGCCGAACGCGGCCGCGAACACGGCGGTTCCGGATCGAGCGACGGATGCTCCGGCAGCGAGCCAGCCCGGCGACTGAGGCGGGCAGGGTCGACAACCGACGACCGGCGAGCGGGCAAGTGGGCGAGTCTGAATCGAGAGCACTACCGACGGACTGAAGGTCACGACCTTCGAGGGGTGATCTGATGGCCGACGAACTCAAACGGCGGCTCGTCCACGCCAGCGGCTCCGGGCTGGTCGCCCTCTGGTTGCTCGCCGACTGGCTCGAACTCGGCCTCACGTGGGACCTGTTCCGACTCCTGATGGTTGCCCTCGCGCTGGGGGCGATCGGCCTCGAGTTCCTCCGGCTCCGGGTCGGCCTCGAGTGGTGGATCTACGAGAAACTTACCCGCGAGTACGAGGCTGACCAGTTCGCCGGCTACGGCTACTACATGGTGAGCATGACGGTCGTCGTCGTGCTGTTCGACCCCCAGATCGCCCTGCCAGCGATGTTGATGCTCGCGATCGGCGACCCGATTAGCGGCGCGGTCTCGGACGATTCGCTCCGGACCGTGAAGGGGCCGACAGTGCTCGTGACGATGTTCGTCGTCAGCGCCCTCCTCGCCGCCCCGTTCCTCTGGGCGTCGCCGCTCGCGGTCGTGGCCGCAGCCGTCGGCGCGACGGTCGCCGACGGCGTCACTCTCCGCTACCGCGAGTTCATCGTCGACGACAACCTGACGATCCCGATCTTCGCCGCGACGCTGGCATTCCTGGCGCTCGAGTTCGGGCCGGTCTGATCTCCGGTACTCGACTATCCTCTTAAGCTCGCGATAGTATTCGGGATCAGGTCGATCGAACGACGCGCCGAACTGACAGATATGAAGACCCACTCCCGGCGGCGATGGCTCGGGTACGGACTGCTCTGCGGCGCGATCGTCGGCGCGGCGGCGTACGGCTGGACGAAGACGCGGGGCAGGTCGCGAGCCCGAACGGAACCGGCGGCGACCGAACGCCACGCGACGGCGTTTCTCCTCCGCCGTCGGATCGATCCAGGCCAGATCGAAGCCGTTCGCAAGGCCGCTCGTACCAGCCTCGAGAGGCGCAACGACGAGGACGACCGGAACGCAAACCGACTCCTCGGACTCGAGAGAGCGGCGACTGCGTCGCTGTTTCTCGATCGAGGGGGTGAGGAGTCGTCGCTCGCGTGGTACGTCGAGGTGCCGCGATCCGTTCTCGCGGCCGTCGACGACCCCGTGGGGAGGCTCGAGCGGGCGTTTCCGCTGGAACACGAGGCGCTGGGCGACGAACTAATCGTGACGCGAGAGCCGCCGATCCACGCCGCTCATCCGGATCGGCCGCGGTCGACGGCGCCAGTCCCGGGCACAGACGGCGACGCGGGACGACTGATCGTCACCGGGTCGGAATCGACAGGGGCGGTCGAGTCAGCGGGGTCGACGCAGAAGGCCGAATCGGTCGACGTCGCACTCGTGAGCATGAAGCTGCGACCGGGGATGGGAGAACGCCTCGCCGACTGGCTCGAGTGGCTCTCCCGGCGCGTCGTGGTCGACGACTGGCACCTCGGGCCGATCGAGGACTGGAGCGCCGAGATGCTCGAGCGTGAGGCGATGTTCACCGAGACGATCTTCGTCGAACGCCGATCGGACGGCACCTATCTCCTGCAGTACATGGAGTGTGCGGAGATGGCGGACGTCTACGAGGCGTACTACGACACCTGGAACCCCGTCGCCCGCGGTGCCGAACTCCTGGTTGGCCGGGTGGTCGAGCAGCCCGAGCGAGTGCTGCAGTACCCGATCCAGACGGACGCCGAGTGTCTGGCACACGCAGTCGCGTCAGATCGACCGCGGCGTCTCGAGGAGTTTTAATCTCGACCCCGAACCTCAAGCGTTCAGCCGCCACAGCTCGAAATTGAGCACGGTCGCGAACGTCACCCAGAGGAGGTAGGGAACGAGTAACGCCGCCGCGCGCCAGTCGACCCGGCGGAAGGCGAGGATCGTCGCGACGATCAGTACCCAGAGGGGAACGATGACTACCAGCCCGGCGAGTAAGTTCTCGAGTGCGAAGAACGCGGGCGTCCACGCGACGTTGAACACCATCTGGACGACGAACAGGCCCAGCGCGAGTCGGCGGCCGGACGCATCGCGACGCCAGACGAGCCAGAGGGCGACCCCCATCAGGGTGAACAGCGCCGTCCAGGCGATCGGGAACGCGATGGACGGCGGGTAGAACCACGGCTGCTCGAGCGTGCGAAACCAGGCGCTGTCGGGACTCGAGAGGACGCCCGGAACGCTGCCGACGAGATTGACGAGGATCACGAACGCGACCGCCCACGGCAGCGCGTCGCGGTCGGGAAGTCGACTGGTGCTGGTCGGCGTGCTCATGGTGCGTGTAGGGACTCGAGGGGCTTGAGTCCGGGGCTGGACCAGCATCGTCACGGCAGGTGGCCGAACCCGACCGGGCGACGGGCCCGTGCGAGCCGCCCATGCGTGGTCGGCTGTATCGGTCTATCCCAGAAACCACGACGCCCTCAGAACTGGCGCTCGAACTCGAGTGGGTCCGAAACCGAGTAGAAGGGGCCGCCGAGGCGACCGACGGTGTCGATCTTCGTCGCGTCGACCTTCCCGTCGGTGAGGACCGACTCGTCGGCGTGGACGTACTCGACGTCGCCGAAGATCGTGAAGCCGCTCCGGATTTCCATCGAGTCGTAGAGCGTACACTCGAAGGTGACGACGGCGTCGGCGACTCGCGGCGGGTCGATCGTCTCGCAGGGGGCACGCTCGAGGCCGGCGGCGTCGAACTCGCTCTCGTCGGGCGGGAGAGGGGCCGCCGTCTGGTCCATCGACTCGAGCAGGTCGGCGGTGACGACGTTGACCGCGAACTCTCCGGTCTCGAGGGCGTTCCGTGGGGTGTCCTTGCGCTCGCCGTCCTCGACTGCGGGCGTCGAGAAGTGAACCACGGGCTCGGTCGAGGAGACGTAGTTGTAGGTACTGAAGGGAGCGAGGTTGTCGACGCCGTCGGGACTCGTGGTCGAGACCCAGGCGATCGGCCGCGGTGAGACTGCGGACTTGACGATCCGGGCGAGGTCGCGAGGCGTGAGCGAGTCGACGTCGTAGGTCGGCATCGAACGGGGGTTGCTGCTCGAGCGAGATAGTGGTTGGCGAGGCGGGCGATCCGGCCGGGTTTCCGGCCGCGGTCGCGACCAGACCGCGGCCCGGCTATCACTTTCACCGCGGTACAAGAACCCTTATTCGGCGCGGTGGCGAATCGCCGCCAATGGCTACGACGGACGAGGGACCCCCCTCTGTCGAGCACCCGCTGCTCGAGCCGAACTTCCTCGAGCGGCGACTCTACCAGCTTCAGCTGGCGGGGACGGCTGCAAACGATCACACGCTCGTCTGTCTCCCGACGGGGCTGGGCAAGACGACTGTCAGTCTGCTCGTGACCGCCCGCCGGCTCGACGAGGTCGGCGGCAAAGCACTGATGCTCGCACCCACCAAACCGCTCGTCCAGCAACACGCCGACTTCTACCGCGAGGCCCTCCAGATACCCGACGAGGAGATCGTCGTGTTTACCGGCGACGTCAGTCCCGACGATCGCGCCGCGACGTGGGAACAGGCCACGGTCGTGATGGCCACCCCACAGGTGATCGAGAACGACCTCGTCGGGAGCCGGATTTCCCTCGCAGACGTCACCCACTGCACCTTCGACGAGTGTCATCGGGCGACCGGCGACTACGCCTACAACTACATCGCCGAACGCTACCACGCCGACGCCCGCGACCCGCTCGTGACCGGGATGAGCGCCTCGCCGGGTGGTGACGAGGAGGCCATCCTCGAGGTCTGTGACAACCTCGGTATCCGCGACGTCGAGGTGATGACCGAGGAAGACGCCGACGTCGCCGAGTTCACCCACGACACCGACGTCGAGTGGGAGCGCATCGACCTCCCCGACGAGGTCATGGAGATCCGGGACGCGCTGAACGAGGTAATCCGCGAGCGTCTCGAGAAGCTAAAAGAACTGGGCGTGGCGTCCTCGACCCAGCCCGACCAGTCCCAGAAGGACCTCAATCGAATGCGCGCGGAGTTGCAGAAACTGATGAACAACGACCAGTCGGAGGGGTACGAGGGGATGTCGATCCACGCCGAGGTGATGAAGCTCCGGCAGGCGGTCACGCTGGTCGAGACCCAGAGCGTCGAGGCCCTTCGGCGGTACTTCGAGCGCCAGCGCAACCAGGCGCGCTCCTCGGGTGCCTCGAAGGCCAGCCAGCGACTCGTGAGTGATCCACGAGTGCGCGAGGCGATGCGTCGCGCCGAGGACTTCGACAAGTTACACCCCAAGTACCGCAAGACGCGAATGCTGCTCGCCGAGACGCTGGGACTCGAGGGGGGCGAGCGAGTGATCGTCTTCACCGAGTCCCGGGACACCGCGGAGGCGCTGACGGACTTCCTCTCGGAGAGTTTCGAGGCCAAGCGATTCGTCGGGCAGGGCGACCGTGAGGGCTCCGACGGGATGACCCAGACGCAACAGCAGGAAGTCCTGAACGACTTCCGGGCCGGCGAGTTCGAGGTTCTCGTCTCGACGTCGGTCGCCGAGGAGGGGCTTGACGTCCCCGAGGTCGACCTCGTGCTGTTCTACGAACCCGTCCCGACGGCGATTCGCTCGATCCAGCGCAAGGGCCGAACCGGCCGCCAGTCCGAGGGGCGCGTCGTCGTCCTGATGGCCGAAGACACCCGTGACGAGGCCTACTTCTGGATCTCACGCCGGCGCGAGAAGGAGATGGAGTCGGAACTCAGGGAGTTGAAAGGGATGGCCGAGACGCTCGAGGACGAACTCGACGACTCCCAGCAGGCGCTGTCGGATTTCGACGGCGACGGTGACCGCGACTACGGGCACGACGATGGAGCCGCCACGAGCGAGAGCCGCACCGACCCCGACGCAGTCGGCGAGATCTCCAGTCGAAACGAAGGGGGTGCGCGCCAGCCCGGCCTCGCAGACTTCGCCGCCGAGGCGGCCTCGAGTGCCGACGACTCAGGAGGAGCCGACAGTGGCGGTGGCGACGGTCCAGCGGGTGACGAGGGCGACCACCACGAGGGGTCCGAAACCGAACCGGCGACAGAACCACCGGTCCCGCACGCCGACGGCGAGACGGTCCAGATCGTCGCCGACCAGCGCGAGATGGACGCCAACATCGCCCGCGACCTCTCGAGACGCGACGAGGTCGAGATCCGGCTCGAGACGCTCTCGGTCGGCGACTACGTCCTGTCAGATCGCGTCGTCGTCGAGCGCAAGTCAGTCGCGGACTTCGTCGACTCGCTCGTCGGCGGCGACCGCTCGGTCTTCGAGCAGGTGGGCGCGATGGCTCGCCACTACTCCCGTCCCGTCGTGATCGTCGAGGGTGAGGGGCTCTACGAACAGCGGGACATCCACCCGAACGCTATCCGCGGCGCACTCTCGAGTCTGGCCGTCGACTTCGGGGCGAGCGTGCTGCGAACCGAGGGCGAAGACGATACGAGGGAGCTACTCGCCGTCGTCGCCGACCGCGAACAGACGCTCTCGAGTCGTGAAGTGTCCGTCCACGGCGAGAAGCAGGCCAAGACCCTCGGCGAACAACAGGAGTACGTCGTCTCATCCATCGCCGAGATCGGGCCCGTTACCGCGCGGGCGCTGCTCGAGGAGTTCGGCACCGTCGAAGCGGTGATGACGGCGAGCGAAGACGAGTTACAGGACGCCGAGGGCGTCGGCCAGGTGACCGCAGAGCGGATCCGCGAAGTGACCGCGAGCGAGTACACCGGGCCCGGATGATCAGGTCGGCGTGACCGACTGGCGGGTCGAGACGGCGTCGTCGTCCGGATCGACTGTCGGCGACGTGAACAGAAAATACTTGTAACGTCGCTCGGGACTACTCGAGAGACAGTACGGTAACCGCCACGCTCGAGGCCCCAGCCCCCCGAACCCGTCATTTGACGGGTTCAAGCGTGGGTCGAAACATGACGGTGACCCACGAGCGGGCACGTGTGGCGAGCTCTCGGGCCGTCGTCGCACTGACGGACGGCCGACTCGGTGCCAGCAGGTCGTACAATGAAACCTGACGTGTCCCTCCCCGCGGCCGCCAGCTCGCCCACGCTCGAGCGGATCGGCCGGAACGCTCGCGACTGCGTCCGTATCGATACCCGGTCGCTCGCGGTCTTTCGCGTGTTCTTCGGCTTGCTGTTGCTCGCCGACGTGTTCCTTCGAAGTCGAAACTTCTCGTTCTACTACACCGACGACGGCGTGATGCCCCAGTCGCTGGCGATGGAGATGACGCCCGACAACGCGTTCTCGGTCTTCTTTTTGACCTCCGATCCGACGCTGATCGCCGGGCTGTTCGTCCTGCAGGCGCTGGTGGCGATCCCGTTGATACTCGGGTACAAGACTCGATTCGCGACGATCGCCGCGTTCCTGTTCGTCATCTCGACTGACTTTCACAACCCGGCGGTGACGAGCTACGCGGACGTCCTCTACCGGCTGATGCTGTTCTGGGCGATCTTCCTCCCGCTCGGCGAACGGTGGTCGATCGACGCCGTCCACCGTGATCGCGCCTCCCGGGCGTCGGTTTCGGGCGTCGCCTCGGCGCTCATCCTTGGTCAGATGGTCTACATGTACTTCCTCAACGGCTATCACAAGACCCAGGACGAGCTCTGGCTCACCGGCGAGGCCGCCCCGAAAGTGCTCGGGCTGGACGACATGACGTTCCTGCTCGCGGAGTACATCCGGGAGTTCCCCACGTTGCTCCAGCTCGGCGGGCTGGCCTGGTTCTACATGCTCTTGCTCTCGCCACTGCTCATCCTGCTGGTCGGCCGCCCGCGGATGGCGCTGGTCGGGATGTTCCTGATCGGGCACTTCTCGTTCGCCATCACCGTCCGGATCGGCGCGTTCGCGTTCGTCGCGATGGCAGCGCTGATCCTCTTCCTGCAGGCACAGTTCTGGGACGACGGGAAACGCGTCCTCGAGCGCCTCGGGATCGACCACCTCCGCGTTCGACTCCTGGATCGGCTCTCGCGGCTCGAAAGCGTTGCAGCGGTCGTCCCGCGACTCGAGGTCGACGACGAGCGCTACCGTACAGTGAAGTCGAGCGTCTACACCGTCGGGCTGGCGCTGGTCGTCATCGCGACGATCCTCGTGGCGCTCGTGACGCACACGCCGGTCGGTAATTTTGGACCGGCGGAGACGACCGCGGACCACGCCGACGAGACGATGGGGAAGCTGAACGTCGATCAGCCACCGTGGACCGTCTTCGCGCCGACGCCGCGGACGACGGACCGGTACTACGTCTTCCCGGCCGAGACGGCCGACGGCGATCGGATCGACGTCTACAACGAACGACCGTTGACCTACGACCGTCCCGACGAGGAGCTACAGCTCCAGTACGACACCTATCGCGAACGGTTCTACATGAACAGCGTCCGCCGGCACGCCTCCGACGACCGCCAGAACGGCGCGCACATCGAACTCGCCGAATACTACTGCACCACCTGGGCGGAGGAACACGACGTCGAACTCGAGCGGGTCAACATGTACGACGTCATGGAAGACATCACCATGGACAGCATTACGACGCCCGAAGATCGGGATACCAGTACGAGGCTCCTCTACCGGCACGGCTGCGGCGATACCGAGCCGGGAGAGATCCAGCCGCCACCGGACGACGAGTGACGCTCGAGCGGAGACGTGACCGGAACGCGTCGATGGACCCCGAGTGACGGTGGCGAGTGACCGGAACGCTGAATTACGCCCGACCCATATCACAGGTATCAGATGGGCGAGGAACTCGAGATCCCGGCCGACGACCCGATCGTCCTCTTCGACGGCGTCTGTAACCTCTGCACCGGGTTCGTGCAGTTTTTGATCCCTCGAGATCCGGCAGGACGGTTTCACTTCGCGTCGTTACAGTCCGAGGTAGGCGAGCACCTGCTCGCCGAACACGGCCTCGATGACCACGACCTGGATTCGATCGTCCTGATCGAAGGCAAGAAGGTCTACGTCAAGTCCGGGGCGGTGATCCGGATCGCGGCCATCCTCGGCGGCGTCTACGCGCTGGCCCGTCCGCTTCGCTTCCTCCCGCGACGGCTCAGAGACTGGGGCTACGACGTCGTCGCGGCCAACCGCTATCGCATCTTCGGCCAGAAAGACCAGTGTATGATGCCGACCGAGGACGTTCAGTCGCGGTTTCTGGACTGACGGGGACCGGTACTCAGATTCGCTTCAGCGCACCGTCTCGAGCGCCTCGCCTGCCTCGCGAGCGGCCGCGAGACAGTCGCGGGCGTAGCGGGGATCGTCCGCGGCCGCAGCTTCCGCGGCGAACTTCTCGAGGGCGCGCTCGAGGTTGGCGCGAGCGCTCGCGAGAGTGTCGTCTGGGCGTGCCGGTGGGCGGTCGTCCACCCGTCGGTCGGGCGTTCGTCCCGTCGGATCCCGGTCAGGTGTCGACGAGTCGGCTGATCGATGGGTGCCGGAAGCGATGCGGTCAGTGCCGAGGGTCAGTTCCGCGTCGTCGTCCGTGCTTCCAGTCGCTACAGAGCCGGAATCGGCAGTTTCACTCGGCGACGCCGGCGTGGAGGACGTGTCGACCCCCTCGTCTCCGGACGCCATCCGCTCCGTCTCGGCTGGCCGGTCGTGAGAGGCCCCCGTCTCGGAACGGTCGGTACCTGCAGCCGGCTCGTCCGTTCCGGCCGTCGTCGCGTCTGACTCACCCTCGAGGTCCGGCCCATCGACGCCCTCCGGGCCACCGTGGCAACTCGGACAGAACGTCGTACCGTTCTGCGTGAACAGCGGATCGCCACAGGTTCCGCAGTGGGCGTTCGTCATCGTCGCACCCTTGAGCAGGAGGTCGCTCATCCGTCTGGTCGACTCGCGCTCGCGCTCGTCGCGTTCGTACTTCTCGCGCAGTTCCTCCCGCAGGGCCTCCTTGTCGATCCCGCTGTCGCCGTCACCGGCGTCGTCGGACCCGTCGCGCTCGCTCATACCCATCTGGACGTACTCCGTCGTCGAAAAAGCTACGACAGGTCGTCAGCGCTCGCCTCGAGCCGCCCGGTCGGGTCGCCGTCGAGATCGTGGAGGGTGATCGTCGCCGTCTGCGGGACGAGCCCGCGGGGGCGGTCGACGCGCCTGACGGCCGTGTACTCGAGTCGGTCGGCGTCTGTGAGGTCGGCCGGAGTCTCGTGCCAGGGGCGCACGTCCGCGTCGACGGCCAGCCCACGGAGACCGGACCGCTCGGGTTCAGCAGGTCCGAAGTCCACCCTGGAGGCCGCCTCGAGCGGGCGACTGATCTGGGCGACCACCAGCGCGTGCTCGTCCCAGTTGGTCCCGGCGATTGCCCCGAGAACCGCCAGATCGGCGTCAGCGGAGATTTCGGAGCCGGGGTCCTCGAGCAACAGGGCGGCGACGCCGTGGCCGTCGGTCGGGTCACGGTCGCCGATCCGGATCGCGCCGGGAGCGTGTAACGAGCCGACGCCAGTCCCCCACGAGAGTCCGCGGGCAGCGTCCAGACACCCTGCAGGAGTGCTGAGCCCGGCACAGAAACCGGTACCGAGCCCCACGCGAACGAACTCCCGTCTATTCATATCGTGTTCTATCTGCAGTAGTACAAAATAGTTCTGACGCGATATTTTCCAGACGTGTCGTGATAAAGTCCGGCGAGGTCCCGTCTCTCACTCGAGGGCGGCCTCGACGGCGTCGACGGCGGCTCTGGGCGTCTCGACCGACTGGACGTACTCGAGGTCGAAGCCCGGGACGTCGGCAGTCTCGAGGCCGACGACCGGACGGTCGTAGATGCCGGCGAAGCCGAGTTCGGTGCGCGTACCGTGGGCACCCGGAAGGGCGATGACGGCGTCGCCGTTCATCGGCACGAGGGCGTTCCGGGCGTGGCCGAGGCCGGTGACGATCACGGTGTCGACGAACGGGTTCGCGGCGTCGCGGCGCTCGCCCGGGAGGATGCCGATCGTCGCGCCGCCGGCGTCGGTCGCGCCACGACAGACGGCTTCCATCGCGCCGCCGCGGCCGCCGCAGACGACGGTGTGGCCTCGAGCGCCGAGTTCTCGCCCGAGTGCGGTCGCGAGGTCGGTTTGCTCGTCGGTGATCGTCCCGCCGCCGATGACGCTGACGCGGTGTCCCATACGCGAGAGCGTGCGGCCCGGTCACATCGTTCGTTCGGTAGCCGGCAACGGTGTGGCAGCTGTGCGGCGGGAAGTGTCGACGATCGACGTACCGGATATCGTCATATTCAGGCCTGCGTAGGCAATCCGACGGATTTAACGCGGGGGCAGGCCGAGGATTACGTGGTATGACGAAAGTTAGCGTGGTCGGCGCGGCCGGAACGGTCGGGGCCGCCGCAGGCTACAACATCGCGCTTCGGGACATCGCAGACGAGCTCGTCTTCGTGGACATTCCAGACCAGGAAGACACCACGATCGGGCAGGCCGCCGATACCAACCACGGTGCGGCCTACGACTCGAACACGACGGTCCGTCAGGGCGGCTACGAGGACACCGAAGGATCGGACGTCGTCGTCATCACCGCGGGTATCCCGCGCCAGCCGGGTCAGACCCGCATCGACCTCGCCGGCGACAACGCGCCGATCATGGAGGACATCGGCTCGTCGATCGCCGAGTACAACGACGACTTCGTCACCGTCACCACCTCGAACCCGGTCGACCTGTTGAACCGCCACCTCTACGAGACCGGCGACCGCGCCCGCGAGAAAGTGGTCGGCTTCGGCGGCCGCCTCGACTCCGCGCGCTTCCGCTACGTCATCGCCCAGCGCTACGACGCACCCGTCCAGAACGTCGAGGCGACCATCCTCGGCGAACACGGCGACGCACAGGTCCCCGTCTTCTCGAAAGTCCGCGTCGACGGTCAGGACCTCGACTTTTCCGACGAGGAGAAAGAGGAACTCCTCGAAGAGCTCCAGACCTCCGCGATGAACGTCATCGAGAAGAAAGGCGCGACCCAGTGGGGCCCCGCGACGGGCGTCGCCCACACCGTCGAGGCCATCCTCCGGGACACCGGCGAAGTGCTCCCCTGCAGCGTCAAACTCGAGGGCGAGTACGGCCACGAGGACACCGCCTTCGGCGTCCCGTGCAAGCTCGGTTCGAACGGCATCGAAGAGATCGTCGACTGGGACCTCACCGAGTTCGAGCGCGACCAGCTCGGCGAGGCTGCAGAGAAGCTCGCAGACCAGTACGAGAAGATCTCGTAAACTCGCCACGCGGTTCGACGCGATTCCGACTTCACGTTTTCGTCGCCGACCACGGGGGTGGGGCCACGTCACCGACACCGACGCGACACCGGGAGCGATCCGCGCGACCAGCGGCCGCGTCAGCGCTGCACCCGCATCTCGACTGGCCCCGGATCCAGTGACACCGCGAGCGACGGCTCGAGCGACGTCGTCACCCGCTCTACGTCGACCCGCCGGGCGAGCGTCGCCAGCGTCAGTTGCAGTTCGGTCATCGCAAAGCGCATCCCGATGCAGTGGCGGGGACCGCCACCGAACGGGAAGTAGGCGTACTCGGGGCGATCTGTGTCGTCCTCGAGCGTGGGACGGTCATCGCCGTCCTCGAGCCAGCGTCCCGGGCGAAAGGCTTCGGGGTCGGCCCACCACCGGTCGTCGCGGTGGATGCCGTACATGTTCAGCTGGACGGTCGTCTCCGGTGTGAGCCAGACCCCACCGAGGGCCGTCGGCTCGTGCGGTTCTCGGTGGAGAAACGGCAACGGCGGGTAGAGCCGCAGCGCCTCGCGACCGATTGCCTCGGTGACCGCCAGTTCGGGCAGGTCCTCGAGTCGCGGGTCCCGGTCGCCACAGACGGCCTCGACCTCCGCCGCGAGGCTGTCGCGTGCGGCGTCGTCACCCGCGAGGAACCAGCAGGCGTACGTGAGCGCGGTCGCGGTCGTCTCGTGACCAGCGAGCAGGAACGTCAGTAGCTGGTCGGTGATCTCCCCGGCCGACGGCCGCGAGCCGTCGGGGTACTCGGCAGTGGCGAGCAGCGAGAACAGGTCGTCACCGTCGCCATCGCGGCGGTCCTCGAGCAGGTCACGAACCAGTGAATCGACCGCAGTTTTCGCCCGCTGGTACTCCCGCTCGGACCGGCTCGGAACCCACGACGGGAGTACGGCCCGGACGCCGAACATGTCGGTCTCGATGACGGAAGCCATGGCCTCGACCCAGCGCCTGACGTGTTCCGCGCGGGCGTCGTCGAGTGACAGGTCGAACAGCGACCGCGAGAGCGCCCGGAGCGTCAGCGCCGAGAACGCGGCGTTCACGTCGACGACGGCACCGTCGTCCCAGTGCTCGATGGTCCGCACTGTCTCTGAGACCATGTCGTCGGCGTAGGAGTCGATCCGGGCCGGTGTAAACGCCTGTTGCAAGAGTAGCCGCTGGCGACGCCACTGGTCGCCCGTCGCGAAGAACACCCCCTCGAGGCCGACCTGATCGCCGAACTCGTCCTCGAACGTCCCGCGCCAGAACTCGTCGCTCCGGGAGACCAGCACCTGCTCGACGAGACCCGGGTCGGAGACGACGACGAACTCGCGGCCGAAGGCCTCGTACCGCGCCAGGTCGCCGTACTCGCGAGCGGACTCGAGGAACGCGAGCGGGTCGCGGGCGAACGAGACCGTACTCTCGAGGATGGGGAACCCGCGCGGACCGGGCAGCGCGGTCGTCGGCACCACCCTCGCGTCGGTCGTCTCCCCGGATACGGCCTCGGTCGCCGACGATGATTCGCTCGCGCTCGGTCGTAGTTGACTCATACGTCTCGCTTCGACCCCTACAATTGTCGCTGGTTTCCCGAAGCAGTGAACTTCTTTATGTAGATCGGTCGAACAGCACCTCGTGCAATCCGCCGACCTCACCCTTCGGCTGCCGCCGTCGATGCAGTCGCCAGCCTCCGATGCGGTCCTCGAGTCGTTCCGGCGCGAGGAACTGCTCTCCTGGGAAGTCGATCACGAGAAACGCGTCGTCCGTTTCCTCTCGCTGTTCGTCGGCGATCGCGAGGCCCTCGGCGAACTGGCCACGGACCTCGAGTACGTCCACCGGTACGACCTGATGCCCGTCGACGAGGACACCTGCTACGGCTACGCCGAGATGGACCTCCGGGAGACCGACGTCGCCCTGTTCGACGCCTTCGACGTTCCCGGACTCGTGATCGTCCCGCCGATCGTCTACACGGGCCGGGAGAACGTCCACGCCACCGTGCTCGGCGAATCCGACGCGATGGCAGCAGTCCTCGAGCGCTTCCCCGAGGGCGTCGACGTCGAGGTGAAACGCGTCAGCGAACACCAGCGCCGGTCGGAGTCGCTTGCGGGCCGACTCACCGCCAGACAGTTCGAGGCGCTCGAGGTCGGCCACGAACTGGGGTACTTCGACGTGCCGAGGACGGGATCGCTGGCGGCGGTCGCCGACGAGCTTGGGTGTTCAGAGAGCGCGGCGTCGACGCTGCTGCGGTCGGCACAGGCGGCGCTCGTGGAGGCGGCCGTCGCTCGGTGACTCGAGGAGAACGGACCGTCTCAGGGAATCAACTGTTCGCCGTCGTCGTCGTAGACTGTGATCGCATCGACCGGACAGGTCCGGGCGGCGAACTTCGCGTCGAGTTCCGCGTCTTCTGGCACCTCGCGGACGAAGACGCCGTCTTCGACCTCTTCTGCGTCCTCGAGGACGGCTTTCCCTCGATTCTTGTCCTCCGTGAAGGCGTCCCACTCGGCGACACACTGGAACATTCCGATACAGGTGTCCTCGTCGTATTCGACTTTCATACTCGAGGGTTCGGGTGATCGGCCTAAATCGTTAGTGGTCCGGAGCCTCGACGGTCGATCGGTCGCTCGGATGCACTGCTCTAATCGGAGGTCTGCAACAGATCGGGCGTATCCTTATCACTCACGTCGACAAATCTCCGGGAGGGAATGGTCGCACTGTCGTTCGTGATACTGGTCGGGACGGCAATCCTCACCTGCCTGTTCATGGCGTGGGTACTCGGGGCGAACAGCAACTCACCGCCGTTTGCCCCCGCGATCGGCGCGAACGCCATCTCGACCATGCAAGCGGCGTTCGTCATCGGGATCCTCGCGGCCGCGGGCGCGCTCTTGCAGGGCGGCAGCATCTCCGAGACCATCGGTGCGGACCTGATCGACGGGGTGTCGATCACGCCGCTTGCTGCGACGGCCGGACTGCTCACCGCAGCGGGGTACATGGCCGTCGGCATCTACACGCGATACCCGATCCCCGCAGCGTTCGCGACGACGGGCGCGATGGTCGGCGTCGGACTCTCGCTCGGTGGCGACCCGGCCTACGGGACCTACCAACGACTCGGCACCTTCTGGGCGATGGTCCCGATCATGTCCGGCGGACTGGCCTACGTGACGGCGACGATCCTCCGGCGCGACGACGTCCCCGAATCGGTCGGCGTCCCGCTGCTCGCTGGCATCGTCGGCGCGATCCTGGCGAACGTTCGCCTCGGCGTCATCCCCGATCCCGTCGCCGAACAGGGAACTGTCGCCCGGTTTCTCACCGGACTGGTCGGCGGTGGACCGACGCTCGTCGCCGAAATCGAACTCGGCATCGTCGTCGTGACGATCGCCGCCGGAGCCCTCTCGTTCTACTGGATCCGGACGCTCGTGCTCGAGTCCGTCGAGGACGGCATCCGCTCGTTCCTGCTCGTCCTCGGCGGGGTCGTCGCCTTCTCCTCTGGGGGCTCCCAGGTCGGGCTCGCGACCGGGCCGCTCGAGCACCTCTTCCGCGTCGAACTCGGGCTACCGGGGATCACCTTGCTCGCGCTCGGGGCCGCCGGACTCCTCGCCGGCGCCTGGATGGCAGCACCGCGGCTCCTGCAGGCGACCTCGAGGGAGTACGCCCAGCTCGGCGTGCGCCGATCGATCGCGGCGCTCGTGCCGGGCTTCGTCATCGCCCAGCTGGCGATCGCGCTGGGGATTCCGATCTCGGTCAACAACATCATCCTCTCGGGGGTGATCGGCGGCGGGCTGGCGGCGGGCTCTGCGGGCGTCTCGAAACGAAAGATCGGCTTTACCATCACGTTCTGGCTGCTTACTCTCGGCAGTTCGATCGGCGTCGGTTACGGCCTCTACCAGCTGCTCGCAGCGGTCATCGGGAGCTAATCGCCCGGGAGCTGAGTACCGTCACCGGCTCGTCAGTGCGTTCGACGACGGTCGTCGTCACGTCGCGCCCGAGGAGTCGTCGAACGTACCCGGACACCTCGGGCTGGTGGCCGTACATGACGACGTGATCGACGGGTTCCTCCCTCGCGTATCTGGGGACGACAACTCCCGGTTTCCCCTCGAGCACCTGAATCCGGACCCGGTCGGTCGCGGAGGGAACGTCCGTCGCAGCGCGCTCGAGGAGTTCCCGTGCGGTTTCGCGCACGGTTGCGAGTTGGTCCTCGTCGTGCTCGAGGACGCCACCTTCGCTGAGCGGGTCGTCGATCGGAGTTACCACCGACAGCAGCGTCACGTCGGCGTCTGGAAACGACTCGAGGGCGTAGGTGAGTGCCGCCTGGGCCCCGGGGCGACCCAGCGAGGGGACGAGGACGTGCTCGGGAGTCGGGTCGGCCATACGACCGCGTTCGATCGCCACCCTGTTCGGTCTGACGGCGCACTCGCCGGCCCGGGAGACGACACTTTAAACCCCGGCACGCACCAAGGACGGCCAATGAATCTCGAGGAGCTGTCGGGGCTCCCGCCCGGGGCCGTCTCGCACTTTCAGCAGGAGGGTATCGAATCGCTCTACCCGCCACAGGCCGAGGCGGTCGAAGCCGGCGCGACCGAGGGCGAGAACCTCGTCGCGGCCGTCCCGACCGCAAGCGGGAAGACCATGATCGCCACACTCGCGATGCTCTCGGCGGTCGAACGCGGCGGGAAGGCGCTCTATATCGTCCCGCTGCGGGCACTGGCCAGCGAGAAGAAGGCCGAGTTCGACGCGTTCGAATCCTTCGGCGTCACGACGGGCGTGACGACGGGCAACTACGAGAGCACGGACGACTGGCTCGCGACGAAGGACGTGATCGTCGCGACCAGCGAGAAGGTCGACTCGCTCGTGCGCAACGGTGCCGACTGGCTCACCGACCTCACCTGCGTCGTCTCTGACGAGGTCCACCTGATCGACGACCGCAACCGGGGCCCGACGCTCGAGGTGACTCTCGCGAAACTCCGCCGACTCAATCCGGCGCTGCAGGTCGTGGCCCTTTCAGCGACCGTCGGAAACGCCGACGAAATCGCCGACTGGCTCGACGCCGAACTCGTCCACTCCGACTGGCGGCCGATCGACCTCCGGATGGGCGTCCACTACGGCAACGCCCTCGAGTTCGACGACGGCTCGACCCGCGAGGTGCCGGTCGAAGGGAGCGAGAAGCAGGAAGCCGCACTCGTCCGGGACATCCTGCAGGAGGGTGGGTCCTCGCTCGTCTTCGTCAACTCCCGGCGTAACGCCGAGGCCGCCGCTCGTCGACTTGGCGGGGTCTCGAGACGGGAACTCACCGACGAGGAACGCACCGAACTGGCCGACCTCGCCGACGAGATCCGCGAGGACAGCGACACGGAGACGAGCCGCGACCTGGCCGACTGCGTCGAGCGCGGCTCGGCGTTCCATCATGCGGGTCTCTCGAGCACACAACGGAGTCTGGTCGAGGACGCCTTCCGCGACCGCCTGTTGAAAGTCATCTCGGCCACCCCGACGCTGGCAGCCGGGGTCAACACCCCCGCCCGGCGCGTGATCGTCCGCGACTGGCGGCGGTTCGATCCGAGCGCCGGCGGGATGGCTCCGCTGGACGTCCTCGAGGTCCACCAGATGATGGGACGGGCCGGCCGGCCGGGACTGGATCCCTACGGCGAGGCCGTCCTGCTCGCGAACAGTCACGACGACCGCGAGGAGCTGTTCGACCGGTACGTCTGGGCCGATCCCGAGGCCGTCCGGTCGAAGCTCGCGGCCGAACCCGCCCTGCGAACCCACGTACTCGCGACCATCGCCTCCGGGTTCGCGCGCACCCGCGAGGGGCTACTCGAGTTCCTCGAGGCGACCCTCTACGCCAGCCAGTCGAGCGAGGCGGGTCGGCTCGAGCGGGTGACCGACGAGGTACTGGCGTATCTGGAACGGAACGACTTCGTAGCGCGCTCGGGTGGTGGCAGTGAATCTGATCAAGATACTGGCGCGTTCACCGCCGCAGCCGACCTTGCCGAGAGCACCGACGAGGACCTCGAGGCGACCAGCCTCGGTCACACCGTCTCGCGGCTCTACCTCGACCCGATGAGTGCCGCCGAGATCGTCCACGGGCTCGAGGGAGCCGACGAACGCCCCACCGCGCTGGGACTCTACCAGCTAGTCTCCCGGACCCCCGACATGTACGAACTCTACCTCCGCTCGGGCGAAGACGAGAAATTCGGCGAACTGTTCTACGAGCGCGAAGCCGAGTTGCTCGGCGACCCGCCGAGCGAGTACGAGGACCACCGCTTCGAGGACTGGCTCGCCGCGTTGAAGACCGGGAAACTGCTCGCAGACTGGGCCGCCGAGGACGACGAGGAGGCACTCACCGAGCGGTACAAGATCGGTCCCGGCGACCTCCGCGGGAAGGTCGACACCGCCGAGTGGCTGCTCGGGGCCGCCGAATCGCTCGCCCGCGAAATCGACAGCGAGTGGACCGTCGCCGTCCGGGAAGCCCGCGCCCGCGTCGAACACGGCGTGAGCGAGGAACTGCTCGAGCTGGTCTCGGTCCGCGGCGTCGGCCGAAAGCGCGCTCGACAGCTGTACGCCGCAGGCATCGAGGAGCCAGCCGACCTCCGCACGGTGGACAAGGGCGTCGTTCTCGGCGTTCTGAAGGGAGAGAAGACCGCCGAGACGATCCTCGAGAACGCCGGTCGCGAAGATCCCTCGATGGACGGCGTCGAGCCGATCGAGCCCGACGGAACGGTAGCGACGGGAGGCTCGAGCGGCGGCGATGGTGATGGCGGGTCGTCCACGACGACCACCGACGACGCAGACGACAACCAGTCCAGCCTTGGTGATTTCTGATGGAGGTACTCGCGTGCACCCTCGAGGTCGACGACCTCGACGCGTTCGTCGCCCGACTGGGCGAGATCGGCGACGACCACGGCGTGACGATCCAGGCGTTCGACGCCCGCTACGTCGCCGATCGGGACCACCTCGAGCGCGCGGTCGAACTGGCCGACCGGGCGATCGACCGTGGCGAGAACGTCGCCCGCGATCGAGCTGTCGAAATCCTGCTGTACGCCGCCGGACGACGGCAGATCGACCGGGCACTCGAGATGGGCGTCAGCGAGGGCGAGACCGATGCCGTCGTCGTGGTCGACGCCGACCCAGCCGCGAGTGAGAACGACGACACCACAGATCTCACCGACGACCAGCGCGAGACCGCTGCACTCGACGCCATCGCGGCCCTCGAGGCCGTCAGCGACGCGTCGTCTCTCGAAGACGACCAGCCGCTCGAGTCCGGCGACGAGGCCGTGCTCTGTGCGTTTTTCGAGATCACCGCGGCCGAACGCGAGGCCACCGACGCCACACTCGCCGCCTTAGTTCGCGAACGGGTCGCCCTGCTCGAGGTCGAGAAGTGAGCGGGCGTCGTAGCTCGCGCAACCGTGAGCAAAACTCTGTGAAATCTACAACACGTTTCCGGCTTCACTAGCGCTCTCGATAGACAATTCAGAGCATTCGGTTCGGTCCGGATACCGCATCTATAAGTCCGCTCGCTTTCAGGAAACCGGTACATGTTCGGGAAAGTCCTGAAAGTGATCCTCGTGCTCGGCGTCTGTACCGCAGTGGGTCTCGGCGGGCTGTTCGCGACGGGCGCACTCGGCGTTCCGGACGCCGGCATCGAGGACAACGCCTGGGGCGAGGTCGACGACGACCGGATCGAAGTGGTAACGACGGTCTGGGTCGACAACCCCAATCCCGGCCTCGAGGTCGACGACCTGACCCTCGAGTACGCGCTTTGGATGAACGACGTCGACCTGGCGGACGGAACGGCCGCAGACGTCGGCATGCCCGCGGGGAACACGACGACCGAGATTCGCTCCGACCTGCGCTACCAGCACCTCTCGGACTGGTGGGTCGCCCACGTCGAGAGCGATGAGGTGAGTGACCTGCGGGCGGACGTGACCGCCCACGTCGAGTGGGGACCGCTCTCGGGCGCACCGTCGTACACCCACGAAGACGAGGTGGAGACGGACCTCGAGCCGATGATCGCCGACTCGATGGCCCAGCTCGAAGGCGAACACTCCCTGTCGCCGGTCGAGGGTGGCGGGGCGCTCGAGCCGACGGTCGAGATCCGTGACACCGACGCCGAGTGGGGCGAGGTCGACGAGAATCGGACCGAGTTGCACCTGACCTACGAGGTGCACAACCCGAACGCCTATCCGCTGCCGACGCCCGCGCTGACGGGTGAGATGGAGTTCAACGACCACCTCGTCGGCGAGTGGGACGCCCACGAGGTCGAGGTGCTCCACGGCGGCTACGACGCGACGATTCCCCCGGGGGAGAGCCGCGAGATCACGTTCGTGGTCGATCTGGACAACGACGACGTGGTGCAGTGGTTCGCGACCCACGTCGACGGCGAGGAGGTCACCGATGCCGAGTTGCGGGCTCAGCTCGCGATGAACGTCGACGGCCAGACGATGACGATCCCCGGCGACGAGGAGGCGATCCACTGCGAGTACGATCTTCGGACCGACATCTTCGTCGACCAGGAATCGGGCATCGAACAGACCGGCTGCGAACTGCTGCCGTGGGCGACGCCCGACCAGGAGGAGTTCGACGAACTGGAAGCGACGCTCGAGCTAGACGACGCCTTGCTCGCTGGTGACGGGGACGACGGCGAGCGCGACGAAGGCGATGACGCGGACGACAGCGACGAGGCTGACGACGATACTACCGGCGATGACGCAGGCGGCGGCGAAATCGGCGGCACGGACAGCCTCCTGGGCACTGTCGACTGAACTCGCCCGGACGCTCGATGCGTCCGAGGACGACGATTCGAGTGCACCCCACGACGCCGAGACGTCCTCGAACCCCGGACTGTCTCGCGGCGTGATCGGTGGGCCGAACGTTTTCGGACTGGCCGTAGTGTGAGTTGGTACCATGAAAGCAGCCCGGTTGCACGAGTACACGGACGAGATGAGCGAGGCGCTCTCGATCGACGAGATCGAGCGGCCGGAACTCGAGCGGTCGGACGGCGTCCTGGTCGAGATCGAGGGGGCGGGCTGGTGTCAGACGGACAACCACGTCGTCGAGGGAATGTGGACCGACTACGTTCCACAGGAGTTGCCAATGACGCTCGGCCACGAGAACGCCGGCGTCGTCGCCGAGGCGGGCGACGAAGTGACGCTGGTCGAGGAGGGAGATCCGGTGATCTGTCACCCGGTCCAGACCTGTGGCATCTGTCGGCCCTGTCGACTCGGCGAGGACATGTACTGTGAGAACAGCGCGTTCAACGGGCTGACGACCGACGGCGGCTTCGCCGAGTACCTCCAGACCAACGAGCGGGCGGTGATTCCACTCCCCGAGGGCGTCGACCCCGTCGATATCGCCCCGCACGCAGACGCGGGAATTACGGCCTACCACGCAGCCAAGAAGGCCGTCCGCGAACTGAACCCCGGCGACACATGCGTCGTGATCGGCATCGGCGGACTGGGGCACATCGGCCTTCAGTGTCTCGAGGCGATGAGCGCAGCCGACATCGTCGCCGTCGACATCAAAGACGAGGCCCTCGAGCTGGCCGCGGACCTCGGAGCGCACCACACCGTCGACTCGAGCGAGGCGGACGTGGCCTCGGTCGTCGACGATCTGACCGACGGCGTCGGTGCCCGGCAAGTCCTCGACTTCGTGGGCGCGGACGGGACGACCGCGCTGGGGCCCGAAATCGCAGCCCCGGGCGGCGATCACCACGTCGTCGGCTACGGCGGGCACGTTCACGCCCCCTGCCAGGCGCTGGTCGACGGCGAGTTCTCCTTCGAGGGGACCCTCGTCGGCAAGTACGCGGAACTGCAGGAACTGGTCGCACTCGTCGAGCGCGGCGACGTCGACCTGCACGCAGACCGGTACGACCTCGCTGACGTCAACACGGTCGCCGAAAAACTCGAGCACAACGACATCGAGGGTCGAGCAGTGATCGTCCCGCCGTGACCTCCTCGACACGGCTGAAGGCGTGTGACGGCCGGTCCTGACGTCGGTCTCAGACGCCGTCGCGAGCGCTCGAGTCACCTCGCCAGGCGAGGAGGCCGACGACGGCACCCGAGACCGTCCCGCTTAGCATCACGAGCGCGCTGCGCGTTCGAATTCGCCCCGTGGCGGCCGCGTGGGTGAGCATGAGCGTATCGAGGACGTCGACCAGCAGGGCGACGCGGTCCCAGTCGCGTCGGCGGTCCCCTGCCGTCGTCACCTGACCGATGCCAAGCCCCAGCGCTCGGATGCACGCGTAGCGCAGGGCAACCGCCGGTGGGCCGTCCGTCGTGGACAGCCCGTACCAGCGTCCGAGGACGCGCGGCGCGAGGAGACCGATCGTTCCGAACACCACGCGAAACCAGGGGAGGAGCCTCGAGGCCGACTCGACGATCGAGCGAGATTGGTTCTCACGACGCATGGCTCACCTGTCGACGGCCATCACCGAATAGGTTTCCGGCCAGCCAGAGCAGGCGGGGTTAGCCCGGCAGGAAGAGGTTGAGTACCGCGACGACGACGCCAGCGAGGCCCATGCGAGCGGCCGCCACGTACCACCGCTGGCGGGAGATCGACGCGAGGTAGATCCCGAAGGTCGCCAGGATCGCGATACCGACGAGGATCGACCCGACGACGGCCTGCCCCATCGTGAGGACGACTCCCTCGAGCGCCAGCGGAGCGAGCGTCACCAGGATCGCGAGAATAGGACCGGTGGCGCTCGCGACGGCGTGGACGATCTGGGCGGCGCGGTGTTCGCGCTCGACGCGAGTGTCCTCGAGTTCGGTCAGCATCGCCCGTTCGATCCGCTCGCGTTCGGCCAGCGCCTGGGCGCGTTCGATCTCCCAGACGCTCCAGACGCCCGAGGTTCCGAGCCCGATGGCCGCGCCGAGGCCGATCGTGATCGCGGTGAGACCGTTGTCGATGCCCGAAAGGTACGCACCGACGACGACGCCGATGCTGGTGAGTGTGCCGTCGAACCCGTTGGCGATGAAGTACCGGCGTGAGATCGAGCGAACGTCCTCTTTTTCGAGGACGCGCCGCAGTCGGTCGAGTCGAGCACCCATTCGTCGACCTCGTCAGTTCCCGAGCCACGGGTCGTCGACGGGTCGTTCGCCGCAGGCGACCTGGTCGACCGAGTGGATCGACGCGCTCAGGTCCGTCACTTCCTCGCGGATCGCCTCGAGGTCGAGGTCGTTGCCTTCGATCGTCAGCCGGAGGGTCTTCACGTTCTCGTCGACCTCGACGACGGTCGCGGTCGCCGCCTCGACGCCCTCGAGGTCGCCGATCGCGGTCGTAAACGCGACGACGCTCGGGTCGTGTGGTTTCAGGACGTCGAGAACGAGTCGCGTGATCGGAGCCATGTTCCGGTAGAAGACAGCGGGTGTGAAAGGTCTACGGCTCGTGGTTCGTCTCCACGAGCGCCACCACGCTCTTGTGGCGGTCCGTGGTAGCCCGGCTATGGCCAGCCTCGAGGACCCCCTCGAGATCGGTGGCGTGACGATCCCCAACCGGCTCTATCGGGCACCGTTGCTCGAGTGCGCCGGGAACGGCCCGGACGCTGTCGCCACCCTGATCGACGATCTCGAGCCTGCGGCAGCCTCGGGCGTGGGGCTGATCTTCCAGGGGGCGACGATCGTCCGCGCCGAGGGCGGCTGTGCAGCGCCGGGGATGACGCGGGTTCACGACCCGGCGTTCGTCTCGCGGCTCTCGCGGCTGACCGACCGGATCCACGACCACGGCGGGCGAATCTTCCTGCAACTGGAACACGGCGGTCTTCGGAGTATGGAGACCTGGCACGCCGAGTACCGCCGACAGCATCCAGACCACGAGCAGCTCGCGGTCTCGGAGCCGCCGTGGCAGTTGCGGCTGTTCGACCGGCTGGGTGCGCTTTCGTTCTCCCCGCGGGTTCTCTCGACCGACGAGGTCTACGACCTGGCGGCAGACTTCGGCCGCGCCGCCGCGCATGCCGTCGACGCGGGTTACGACGGCATCCACCTCTCTGGGGCGAACATGGGCATCGTCCAGCAGTTCCTCTCACCGTTCTACAACCGCCGTGACGACGAGTTCGGTGGCTCGCCCGAGGCCCGCCTCTCGTTCCTCGCGTGCGTCCACGACGAGATCCGCGGCCGGGCGGGAGACGTCCCGCTCGTGACCAAGGTACCCGCGGAGACGCCCGCACCGCCCGCACCGCTCGTGGGCCGCAAACTCTCGTTGCAGGACGGAGTCGAAATCGCCCGCCGACTCGAGCGGATCGGCTACGACGCGGTCGTCCCCGTCCAGACGTCGGTCGTCTGGGACATGAGCATCGTCCGGGGAGAGTATCCCGCCCGCGCGTGGGAAAACGAGCGCCTGCAGAAGGGATACGAGACGGCCTTCGGGGGGGCCGTGCGAGCGCGGCTCGTCGCACTGGGGAACCGACTCGAGTCGATTCCCTACGACTTCGCGCCCGCGTGGAACGAGGGATTCTGCCGGCGCGTCCGCGAGCAGGTGTCGATTCCCGTGCTCGCCGAAGGCGGCGTTCGCGACCGCGAGACCATCGATCGACTGCTCGGTTCCAGTGGAAACGGAGGGGGTTCGGACGGGGGGAGGAACAGTGGTCTCGAGGCCGGAGAGCGCGACGACCAGACGCCGAAACCGGCGGCCGACGCCATCGGAATGGCCCGACCGTTCTACGCCGAACCGCGACTCGCCGCGCGCCTGCTCGAGTCACCCCCGGACGCACGAGTCCTCTGTGAGAACTGCAACAATTGCACCGTGCCACAGGTAACCGGCGCGCCGGGGATCTGTCGAACGCCGAGCGTCCTGTCGAAACGCGGCGACCTCGAGCGGGCGGGTGCGTACGAACGGGACGGCTGAGCCGTGGTATCGAGCGCTCGAGAACGGAACGGTAGACCCCTTCGTTTCGAGTGGAAACCCGGAGACGGTGGGCTGGTTAGGCTCGAAATGAAGTGAAGAAGTAGTCCCACCAGGATTCGAACCTGGGTCGAAGCCCCCAGAAGGCTTCAGGATTGGCCGCTACCCCATGGGACTGCTGCAAGTCATTGTAGCGGCGGGCACCTATTTATGGTTGACGGGTTCGACTCGTCCGTAGTCGGGTTGGAAACGACACCGGGCTCACCAGCACTCAGGCCGGCAACGACACCGGGCTCACCAGCACTCAGGCCGGCAACGACACCCGGCTCACCGGTAACCGGTAGGTGCCGTCCCAGAACTCGAGTTCGGAGACCGTCCAGGTGATCGGGTCGACGTCGCGGTCGGCGAGGCGACGAGCTGCCTCGAGGTCACCGCCGCGGGCGAGGGTGACGTGTGGGACGTAGTCACCGCCCTCGAGACCGGAGACAGCGTCGAAGTGGTCGGTGAGGTTCCGGTGGATCGTCTCGAGACCGGGGCTCTCGACGACGAGGTAGACGACGGGGGCAGAACCCAGCGGCGGGTCCTCGAAGTAGTCGATACCAGTAATCCGGGCTTCGACGGCGGGGGCCCCCTCGAGCGCCCGGTGGGCGCGGTGCTGGAGCTGGTGGACGTGGTCTGCGTCGCCGAGGCGTTTGAGCAGACAGGAGTGGTCCTCGCGGACGGCGTCGAACCCGACGAGCTCGGGGTAGAGGTCGTTCGCGAGGGTGCGGACGCGACCGGGGACCGGAACGTTGACGCTATACACTGCGGGTCACTTCGCGTACTCGATCTAGACCGGTGTGTCGTATGAGTCTGGCGTTCGCCGACGTCGACGTGTGCCGCGCATTAGAGCCGATCGAGAAACCAGAGGACGATGAGCAACGCGACGACGAGCAACAGGCCGGGCACCAGCAGGCTGAAGACCCAGCCGAAGATCGTCTCGACGATCCGGAGAGCGAGCAAGACGGCGATCAGCCCGAGGACGATCTTGAGGAGGGTTTCGACCGAAAGCGCGGCGCGAGGATCGATCATGACGTGGGGTACGAACGGTGGGAGCAAAAACGTGGCGTCGTCGTCGGAAAAACCTATTTAGTCGGCTCCGACAACTGCAGGTAATGGATTCGAAGGGGCGACGGGTGCTGTGGTGGGCGCTCGTGGTCGTCGTTGCGTGCAATCTCGTCGCGGCCAGCCCGGTCGCTGCAGTTTCGGCAGAAGCGATCGACGACGTGGCCTTCCAGACTGGCGAACAGCCACAATCGGAGTCCGAGCTCGAACCAGAGCCAGCCCCGCAACTCGACCACGAGTCAGACCTCGCCGCTGCCGACGAGGTCCACGTCGACGTCTTCCTCCACGAGAACGGAACAGCGACGTTCACCGTCGACTACCGCTTCGGGAACGCGAGTTCCGACGACTGGGAGTCACTCCGGACCGACGTCGAGGAGAACGCTAGCTCCTACGCCGAGGCCGAAGCTGCCGACTGGAATCAGGTGCTCGAGGGCGGCCAAAACGAGACCAACCGGGAGATGAGCCTCTCGAACGTCTCGGTTGCCACCCGGGAGAGTCCCGCGCCGCGCGACATGGGTCACGTGACCTATACATTCCAGTGGACTGGATTCTCACACGTCGAACCGGCACTGATCGAGGCTGGTGACGCTCTCGCCGGGTTCACGCTCGTCGACGACACGACGTTACAGTTCTCCTGGCCCGAGGAGTACACGGCCCGCGACGTCTCACCCTCGCCGGACAGCCCACCGGATGGCTCCGTCCTCTGGAACGGCGACGAAACGGAGTTCACTGACGACCAGCCGTCGGTCGTCCTGATCGAAAACGGCGGGACGGCCATCGGGCCGGCCGAGAGCGGCGACGACCAGCCGCCGACGTGGACCATCGCGATCGCGGCAGTCGCCGTCCTCCTGCTGGCCGCGGCGACCGGGTGGTGGGTCAGTCGACGTCACGGCCAGCGGTCCGGACCTGCGGCCAAAACCGACGCCGCGGGCCCGTCACCGCACGACGCGACGGCACCCGGTGCGACCGGCGTCGCCGAAGAGGACAGAGACAGACGTCGTCCCGGATCTAACGACGAACAGTCGACAGCCGGGACGATGGCGACCAGGACCCAGCCCTCGAGTCCGCCGCCCGAACTGCTCAGCAACGAGGAACGGGTGATGCGGCTGCTCGAGCAACGCGGCGGCCGGATCAAACAGCAGGAAGTGGTCACGCAACTCGACTGGACCGAGGCCAAGACGAGTCAGGTCGTCACGAGCCTGCGCGAGGACGACGAGATCGAGGTCTTCCGGGTCGGCCGGGAGAACGTGCTGTCGTTGCCGGAAGACGACGACACCTGACGTCAGTCGCTGTCTCGGCTCGAACCCGCAGCCGACTCGAACACCTCGAGGCGACTGGTGGCCCCTGTCCGGGCGATTCAGCAGGTTTAATACCGTGGGCCAGTATTTCTCCCGCAATGAGCCACTCCGTCGGTGCCGTGTTCGCGGCTCCCGGTACCGACGGGTCTCGTTCTCTGCGGCGACGGCGGCGACGGCGGCGACGGCGGCGGGGCCGTTGAGCCCGCCACATACCACACCCATCGACCCCGTTCGTTCCAACGTTCCAGAAACGCCAAATTTCTGCGTAGCAGACGCTCTCTCCGTAAATTTCGGATTTTAAATCAACGGGCTTAAGTTGGTCCTCCCGTTTCCCTCGAGTACGACATGACACGCGTGGCACTTGCGTTCTCGGGCGGCCTGGACACGACTGTCTGTGTCCCGCTGCTCGAAGAAGAGTACGGATACGACGAGGTCATCGGCGTCACGGTCGACGTCGGCCAGCCGGCCTCGGAGTTCGACGAGGCTGAAGAGACCGCCGAAGCGCTCGATTTAGAGCACTACGTCGTCGACGCAAAAGACGAGTTCGCACAGCTGTGTCTCGAGAGCGTTCGTGCGAACGCGACCTACCAGGGCTACCCACTGGGAACCGCACTCGCGCGACCCGTGATCGCCGAAGCGATCCTCGAGGTCGCCGAGCAGCAGGGCTGTACCGGCATCGCCCACGGCTGCACCGGGAAGGGTAACGACCAGCTCCGGTTCGAGGCCGTCTGGCGCGACTCCGATCTCGAAGTCATCGCCCCCGTGCGCGAACTGGGCCTGACCCGCGAGTGGGAGCAGGAGTACGCCGCCGAGAAGGATCTACCCGTCGAGGGTGGCAGCGGCGGCGACTGGTCGATCGACACCAACCTCTGGAGCCGCTCGGTCGAGGGCGACGACCTCGAAGACCCGGGGTACATTCCGCCCGAGGAGATCTACGAGTGGACCCAGGCCCCGACCGGCGAGAGCCAGGAGATCGAGATTACCTTCGAGGAGGGCTACCCCGTCGCCGTCGACGGGGTCGCGTACGAGCCCGTCGAGTTGATCCAGCACCTGAACGAGGTCGCCGGGCCGTACGGCGTCGGCCGCACGGACTCGATGGAAGACCGCATGCTCGGCCTGAAAGTTCGCGAGAACTACGAACACCCCGCCGCGACGACGCTGCTGAACGCCCACGAGGCCCTCGAGGGGCTCGTCCTCACCCAGGAAGAGCGTGAATTCAAGCAGCTGATCGACCAGAAGTGGTCGAAGAAAGGCTACGAGGGCCTCGTCGACGCGCCGCTGGTCGGCGCGCTCGAGGGCTTCATCGCCGAGACCCAGCAGCGCGTGACCGGGACCGTGACGATCCGCTTCGAAGGCGGGCAGGCCCGTGCGGTCGCACGCGAGAGCGACTTCGCGGCCTACTCGGCCGAGCACGCCTCCTTCGACACCGAGACGGTCGGCAAGATCACTCAGGAGGACGCCACCGGCGTCGCGAAGTACCACGGCTTCCAGCGTCGTCTCGCGAACGAGGCGATCGAAGCGAACGCGGCCACCGACGACGAGGAGTGATCTGACCGTGACCGAGGAGAGTACCAGTACCCACGAGGCACGCACCGATGCCGGGAACGAGGACGACGAGGGCGTCGTCCGCCGGGACCGCTTCAGCGGCGGCCCCGCCCGGAGCTTCCTCTCCTCGCTCGCGGCCGACGTTCGGATCTTCGAGGCCGACCTCGCGGTCGATCGCGCACACGTCGTCATGCTGGCCGAACAGGGCATTATCGAGGACGACGTCACCGGCGAGATCCTGGCGGGCCTCGAGGCCGTCGAAACGGAGGGCCACGAGGCCCTGCCAGACGGCGAGGACGTCCACGAGGCAATCGAGACGGCCGTCATCGAGCGCGTCGGTCCCGACGGCGGCAAGATGCACACGGCTCGCTCGCGTAACGACGAGGTCGCGGCCTGTATCCGCTACCGTCTGCGCGAGGACGTCCTCGAGACCGTCGAGACCACCCTCACCCTGCGTGAATCGCTGCTCGCAGTCGCCGCCGAGAACGTCCAGACGGTGATGCCCGGCTACACCCACCTCCAGCCCGCCCAGCCGACGACCGTTTCCCACTGGGCGCTGGCCTACGAGGGCGCGATCGCACGGGACACCGCACGCCTGCTCGAGGCCTACGGCCGAATCAACGAGTCGCCCCTCGGTGGAGCCGCGTTCGCGGGCACGCCGTTCGACATCGACCGCGAGCGCACGGCCGAGTTGCTGGGGTTCGACAGCGTCGTCGAGAACTCGATGGACGCCTCCTCGAGCCGGGACTTCCTGCTCGAGACGGTCCAGACGCTGTCGACGCACGCGACGACGCTCTCCGGACTGGCAGAGGACGTAATCGTCTTCGCGAACCGCGGGTTCGTGGACCTCTCGGACGACTACTCCTCGACGTCGTCGATCATGCCTCAGAAGAAGAATCCGGATACGCTCGAGCTCGTTCGGGCGGTCTCCGGGGACGCCGCAGGTGCGGTACAGGGGCTGACGACGACGCTCAAGGGCCTTCCCCGGGCGTACAATCGCGACCTGCAACGGGCGACCACCCACGCCTGGGACTGCGTCGACGACGTCACCGAGGCCAGCGAGGTCGCCGCCGGCGCGGTCGCCACCGCCGACTGGAACGAGGCGATCCTGGCGGAGGCGGCCGGCGAGGGCTTCTCGACGGCGACCGGCGTCGCCGACCTGCTGGCGACGAACGGCCTGCCGTTTCGCACGGCTCACGAGATCGTCGCGACGGCAGCCGAGGAACTCGAGGCCGGCGAGGACGCGCCGGATCTCGAGGCCATCGACGCGGCCGTCGAGAACGTGCTGGGGGAGCCACTCGAAGCGTACGTCGACCCCGGTGCGGTCGAGGATATCCTCGAGCCCGCTACGAGCGTCGCGAGTCGCGATTCGCTCGGTGGGCCGGCACCCGACGCCGTCGAGGAACAACTCGAGTCGGCCCGCGAAGCGCTCGCAGCCGACCGCGACGAACTCGAGGCGACGGCGGCGGCACTCGAGGCCGCTCGGGAGACCCTCGATGAGGAGGTGGACGCGTATGTCTGAGCACCGACGCTCGCGTCCGCTGGGCGGAGCGACGGCGGTCCGGCGACGACGGTCCCCGCCAGGGGACAAGCTACCTAATTTATGATATGTCAAACGTGATTTGGCGCGGATCGTTCGTTTCCCTCCGTTAGCGGCCAGTGTACATCGTATAATTTTGCTGTTAAGTTCGAAGCCTTTAAGGGCAATCGGCCCAGAGGTGGAGATACAATGACCGAATGCGTCGAGTGTGGGGCCGAGGTGTCCCTGCACGACGATCTGGAAGTCGGAGAGATCGTTGACTGTACGACCTGCGGAGCCGAACTGGAAGTCGTCGACACGGAGCCACCAGTCCTCGAGCGAGCCCCCGAGCTCGAAGAGGACTGGGGTGAGTGATCTTGCAGACGGGCGCGACACCAGTTTACCCTGCAGAGACGGGCTGCCGTCGGCCGACACCGACGAGTAGGCCTCAGGGGTGGTTCGAGTGAAGGTAGGAATACTCTACTCCCGGATTCGAAAGGACGAGAAGCTCCTGTTGAACGAGCTGCGCGAACGCGATCACGAGGTCGAAAAGATCGACGTTCGCAAGCAGACCTTCGACATCAGCGAGGCACCCGCGGCATACGCGGACCTCGACGTCGTCGTCGACCGCTGTCTCGCCACGAGCCGAAGCCTCTACGCCACGCAGTTCTTCGAGGCCTACGGCATCCCCGTGGTCAACAGCCACGAGACTGCGGACATCTGCGCCGACAAGGTCAAGAACAGCCTCGCACTCGAGCACGCTGGCGTCCCGACGCCCGCGACGAAAGTCGCGTTCACGAAAGAGAGCGCACTCGAGGCCATCGAGGACTTCGGCTACCCCTGCGTCCTCAAACCCGTCGTGGGCTCGTGGGGTCGCCTGATGGCCAAGATCGACTCCCCGGACGCCGCGGAGGCGATCTTAGAGCACAAGTCGACGCTCGGCCACTACGAGCACAAGATCTTCTACGTCCAGGAGTTCGTCGAGAAGCCGGGGCGTGACATCCGCGTCGTCGCGACCGACGGCGAACCCGTCGCTGCGATGGTTCGATCCTCCGACCACTGGATCACCAACGCCGCGAAGGGGGCGGAGACGGACGTCTTCGAACTCGACGACGAGGCTCGCGAACTCGTCCAGAAGGCCAGCGACGCCGTCGGCGGCGGGCTGCTGGGTGTGGACCTGATGGAGACCGAAGATGGATACACCGTCCACGAGGTCAACCACACCGTCGAGTTCAAGGCCCTCGACGGAGCCGTCGACACCGACGTCGCGGGCGCCGTCGTCGACTGGCTCGAGACGAAAGCCGCGGCCGACGAACCCGAGGTGACAGCCTGATGGCAGTCGATTCAGAGACCCAGACAGACGGAAGTACAGAAGCCGTTACCGCGACGGTTATCGGTGGTTCGGGCTTTACGGGCGGCGAACTCCTTCGCCTGCTCGCCGGCCACCCGAATTTCGAACTCGCCGAGGTGACGAGCCGATCGAAAGCCGGCAAGAGCGTCGGCTCGGTCCACCCGCCGCTACGCGGGGCCGACCTTCGCTTTACCGAACCCGAGGACTTGGCGTCAGTCGACGTCCTCTTTGCCGCGACGCCACACGGCGTTTCGATGGGACAGATCGACGAGTTCTTCGACGTTGCGGACACGGTCGTCGACCTCTCGGCTGACTTCCGGCTGAACACCGAAGAACAGTACGAGCAGTGGTACGACGGCCACGACGCGCCCGAGTATCTCGAGCGCTCGGAGTACGCCCTGCCCGAGATCAACCGTGAGAACCTCGCGGGCGCGGACCTGATCGCCGGCGGCGGCTGTAACGCCACCGCCACCATTCTCGGGCTGTACCCGCTTTTCGAACACGACGTCCTCGAGGGTGACGAACAGATCGTCGTCGACGTCAAGGTCGGCTCGAGCGAGGGCGGCGCTGGCGGTGGCGAGGCCTCTTCTCACCCCGAGCGGTCGGGCGTCGTCCGCCCGTACGCGCCGACAGGTCACCGTCACGAAGCCGAGATCGAACAGTTCCTCGGCACCTCGGTCTCGTTTACCTGCCACGCCGTGGATATGATTCGTGGCGCGAGCGCGACGAGTCACGTCTTCCCGAACGGCCCCGTCTCGAAGGGCGACCTCTGGAAAGCCTACCGGGGAAGCTACGAAGACGAGCCGTTCGTCCGCATGGCCGCCGGCGGCTCCGGCGTCTACCGCTACCCCGAACCGAAGGCCGTCGCCGGGACGAACGTCGCCGAGGTCGGCTTCGAACTCGACCCGTCGAACAAGCGCGTCGTCGTCTTCTCGGCCATCGACAACATGATGAAAGGCTCGGCCGGTCAGGCCGTCCACGCGGCCAACGTCGCGCTCGGCCTCGAAGAGACCGCCGGCCTCGAGTTCGCGGGACTGCACCCCGTGGGGGCACCCTAGGATGACGGTGGTCGTCAAGATCGGCGGCGCTCGCGCCGTCGAACCGGAGGGCGCGCTCGCGGACGTCGCGAGCCTCGTCGAAGGGGGCGAGGACGTCGTCCTCACCCACGGCGGTTCGACCGCCGTCGACGAGACCCTCGAGGCGCTGGGCAAGGAACCAACCTACGTCGAGACGCCCGGCGGCGTCGTCGGCCGCTTCACCGACGAGGAGACGATGGACGTCTTCAAGATGGTCATGCCCGGCAAACTCAACACCGACCTGGTCGAAAGCTTACAGAACGAGGGCGTGAACGCGGTCGGCCTCTCGGGCACCGACGGCAAACTGCTCTGTGGCAAGCGCAAATCAGCCGTTCGCGTCGAGGAAGACGGCAAGAAGAAGATCAAGCGCGGCGACCACTCCGGCAAGATCGAGTCCGTCAACGCGGATCTGCTCGAGACCGTCCTCACGGGCGGCTACATGCCCGTCGTCTCCGTTCCAGTGCTGGGCGCGGAGAAAGACGGTGGCTATACGGCCGTCAACGCCGACGCCGACCGCGCCGCGGCTGCGATCGCGGGCGCACTCGAGGCCGACCTCGTCGTCCTCACGGACGTCTCGGGTATCTACGAGGACCCCGACGACGAGTCGACGAAGATCGATTCGGCGTCGACGCCCGAGGAATTCGCCGCCGTCAAAGACGCTGCCGAGGGATTCATGACGAAGAAAGTCATGGCCGCCGAGGAAGCCCTCGAGGGGGGCGCGGCGTCGGTCGTCGTCGCCAGCGCGAACGCCGACGAACCGATCTCGAGTGCGCTCGACGGCGAGGGGACGACCCTCGAGCAGGGTGCGCTCGAAGACGAATCCGACGCGGACGACGCGGAAACGGAGGCTGCAGAATGAGCGATCACGACTTCGTCTCCGGCAGCAAGCCCATCCCGATAGCGCGTGGCGAGGGGCCGTACCTCTACACCGACGACGGCACGGAGTACCTCGACGCGGGCGCGAGCTACGCCTGTACGCCGCTGGGTCACAGCCACCCGGCGGTCGTCGAGGCCGTTCAGGAGCAAGTCGCCGAGTTGACGTTCGTCGACTCCTCGTATCCCGTCCAGTCCCGAGAAGACGCCTACGCGGCGCTCGTCGCGTCGGCGCCCGATGGGCTGGATCAGGCCTGGTTCTGCAACTCCGGTACCGAGGCCAACGAAGCCGCACTGAAGTTCGCTCGCTCAGCGACCGGCGAGTCGACGATCGTCGCCGCGACCCGCTCGTTCCACGGGCGGACGATGGGATCGCTGGCGGCCACCTGGAAAGACAAATACAAGAAACCGTTCGAGCCACTCGCGGGAGACGTCGAGTTCGTCCCCTACGGCGACAGCGAGGAACTTACGGACGCGGTCGACGACGAGACCGCCGCCGTCATTTTGGAACCGATCCAGGGCGAAGGCGGAATCAACGTCCCGCCGGCGGGCTACCTCGAGACGGCCCGCGAACTCACCGACGACGCCGGCGCGGCGCTCGTCTTCGACGAGGTCCAGACCGGCATGGGCCGGACGGGTTCGATGTGGGCCTGCCAGAACGCAGGCATCACGCCCGACATTATCACTACCGCGAAGGGACTGGGCAACGGCCTGCCCGTGGGCGGAATCGTCGTCCGCGACTGGATCGCCGACGGCGCAGCCTCCCACAACGCGACCTTCAGCGGCGGCCCCGTTGTCACGGCGGCCGTCGACGCGACCATCACGACGCTGATCGAGGAGGAGTGGCCGGCCCACGCCGCCGAGATTGGCGAGTACCTGACGGGCGAACTCGAGGACGCCCTCGGTGACTCGGTCCGCGAGGTTCGCGGCGACGGGGTCCTCGTCGGCGTCGAGTTGAAACGAGGAGCCAACCGCGTCGCCCGCGACCTCGCGCTCGAGCAGCAAGTGCTGGCGCTTCCCGCCGGTCGGACTGTCCTCCGATTGCTCCCGCCGCTCGTGATCGACGAATCCGAGGCCGACCAGCTCGTCGAGGCGATGCGTACGGTCATCGCACCCGACACAGAAGCCAACTCATGAGTAGCGCGACGACTGGCAGCGAGGTCTCACTCGAGGACGCTCGCGAGTTACTCGTCGACCTCGTGTCGATTCCCTCGCCCACACGCGAAGAGCGGAAAGCGGCAAAACGGCTCGTCGACTTCTTCGAGGCCCACGACCGTGAGGTCTGGATCGACGCCGTCGGCAACGTTCGTGCACCGGCCGACGACTCGGTCCTGCTGACCTCACACATCGACACCGTCCCCGGCGAGATTCCCGTCGAGGTCGAAGAGACGGGCGACGACGAGATTCTCTGGGGCCGCGGCAGCGTCGACGCAACGGGACCGCTCGCTGCGATGGCAGCCGCGGCCGTTCGCACTGGCGTCTCCTTCGTCGGCGTCGTCGGCGAGGAAGTCGACTCGCGTGGCTCTCGCTACCTGGTCGACGACCGAGACACAGCCCCGGAGGCCGTCGTCAACGGCGAACCCTCCGGGGCCGACGGGATCACACTGGGATATCGTGGATTGATCGCCGGCACCTACGTCGCGACGAGCGAATCCGGTCACACCTCCCGGCCGGACCCGAACGCGATCCAGCACGCCGTCCGCTGGTGGTCGGGCGTCGAAGAACACTTCGAGGGTGGCGAGTACGAACCCGTCTTCGAGCAGGTGACGACCAAGCCGGTCGGCATCGAAGGCGGCGTCAGCGAGGACGGCCTCTCCGTCGAAACGACGATGGACGTCCAGCTTCGGGTTCCGCCGGCACTCGACGTCGAGACCGTCCGCGAGGCCGCAGAGGCCGAACTCGAGGTCGGCACCGTCACCTGGAAGGACAAGGTCCCGCCGGTGATGATGAGCCCGCGAACGGAGGTCGCACGGGCGTTCCGCGTCGCCATCCGGGAGGTGGGCGAGGAACCGCGGCTGGTCCGGAAGACCGGAACCAGCGACATGAACATCTACGCCGGGGCGTGGGACTGCCCGATGGTGACCTACGGGCCGGGCAACTCCGACCTCGACCACGCCCCCGACGAACGCCTCTCGCTCGCGGAGTTCGACCAGTCGGTCGAGGTCCTAGAGCGCGTGGCACGCACGCTACAGGGTGACGACGCATGACAGAGACACGCCACTTCCTCGAGATCGACGACGTTTCTACCGACGAACTGCACGAGATCTTAGACCGCGCCGACGAGTACAAGCGCGCCCAGCACGCCGGCGAGCCCCACGAAGACCTCGAGGGGCAGACGCTGGGGATGATCTTCCAGAAGCCGAGCACCCGAACCCGGGTCTCCTTCGAGACCGGGATGACCCAGCTCGGCGGCCACGCCGTCTTCCTCGGCGAAGACGACATCCAGCTCGGCCGCGGCGAACCCCTGAAAGACACCGCGCGAACGCTCTCGCGATACGTCGACGCCGTGATGGCTCGCGTATTCAAACACGAGAACATCGAGGTGCTGGCCGACTATTCGTCGGTTCCCGTCGTCAACGGCCTCACCGACGACGCCCACCCCTGCCAGACGCTCGCGGACCTCCAGACGATCCGCGAACTCGAGGGTGGGTTCGAAGACGTGCAGGCGGCCTGGATCGGCGACGGAAACAACGTTGCCCAGTCGTTCGCCATCGGCTGTGCACGTACCGACGTCGACCTCACCATCGCCACCCCCGAGGGCTACGAGGTCGACGACGACGTCATAGAGCGCGCCCGCGACCTCGGCGGCGACCCGACGACCACGACCGATCCGCTCGAGGCGGCTGCCGACGCCGACGTCATCTACACCGACGTCTGGATCAGCATGGGTCAGGAAGACGAACGCGACGTCCGCATGCAGGCGTTCGACGGGTTTCAGGTCAACGAGGAGCTGCTCGAGTGCGCCCCCGACGCCTCGGTGATGCACTGTCTGCCCGCCCACCGCGGCGAGGAGATCACCGACGCCGTCGTCGAGAGCGACCAGTCGGTCGTCTTCGAGCAGGCCGAAAACCGGCTGCACGCACAGAAGGCGCTGCTGAGCTGGTTGCTGGAATAGCGTCGATTGAGTCGTGACGGATACTGGGTTCTCTCCTGATGAGAGCATCCGTCCTGACCGAGCCGAGCAGGAAAGTCACGATTTCCGCAACGAAACCAATCGTTACTCGAGACGAAACGTAATTTTGAGTGTGAACGAAACCGAAATATTATATTCAAGGCTGTCCAGATCTGAATCGATGTCAGTCAGAGTACTGCTTGCAACGCTACTCATGGTTCTCGGCCCAGCAGCCCTGATGGCCGTCTACCTGACGTAGCGAACGCAGAACGTGGGGACCAACTGGGGGTATCGACAGTCGACCAGTCGATGCGTTTTCGAGGACGGAATCGACCGCGGGCCACGCGGACGAACCGTGAGCACTCAGGAGACTGCCCTCCGGACAATCACGTCCTTTTTCTCCCTGCCACCCCTCACGGACGACAATGAGTCTCAGTCTATCGGCCGATTCCCCGGCGGTACCCGACGACGCCGACGACGGCGTCTGGCTCGAGTGCATCGAGTGCGGGGAGACGTTCGCCCCGTTCGACGACGTTCGCTACACCTGCGACGAGTGTGACGGCCTGCTCGAGGTTCGGTACGCCGACCTCCCGACACTCGAGGACTTCGACGGGCAGGGCCAGGGCGTCTGGCGATATGCGGACGCGCTGCCGCTCGAGTCGGGCGTCTCGATCCAGGAGGGAGCGACGCCGCTGTACGAGGTGCCACGTCTCGAGGAGAGCGTTGGCGTCGAGGCACTGCGGATCAAACACGAGGGGATGAACCCGACGGGATCGTTCAAGGACAGGGGGATGACCGTCGGGACCGCCGTGGCGCGGGAACTCGGCGTCGGTCGACTGGCCTGTGCGTCGACTGGGAACACGAGCGCCGCGCTGGCCGCCTACGGCACCCGCGGCGACATGGAGACGCTCGTCTTGCTGCCCGCCGGCAAAGTCGCAGCGGGGAAAGTCGCCCAGGCCAGCCTCCACGGTGCTCGCATCCTCGAGGTCGACGGCAACTTCGACGCCTGTCTCGACATCGTCCAGGATCTCGCCGCGAGAGGCGAGGCCTACCTGCTGAACTCGCTCAACCCGTTCCGACTCGAGGGCCAGAAGACGATCGGTCTCGAGATCCTCGAGGCGTTCCAGGCCGACTACGGGACGTTCCCCGATCGGATCGTCCTCCCCGTGGGCAACGCGGGCAACACCTCGGCGCTGTACAAGGCGTTCCGCGAACTCGTTCAGGCCGGGTCGCTCGAGCCCGAGGAGGTTCCGAAGCTGACCGGTGTGCAGGCCGAAGGCGCGGCACCGATGGTCGAGGCAATCGAGAACGGTGCCGACGAGGTTCGCCGGTGGGACGAGGTCGAGACCCGCGCGACGGCCATCCGGATCGGCAACCCGGTCAACGCGCCGAAGGCGCTGCCGGGGATCCGCGAGACCGGTGGGACGGCGATCGCCGTGTCAGACGAGGAGATCACCGACGCCCAGCGCGACCTCGCCAGAGAGGGGATCGGCGTCGAACCCGCCTCCGCCGCTTCCGTCGCCGGCCTCCGGAAGCTCCGCGCCGAAGGCATCGTCGACGACGACGAGCGCGTCGCCTGCCTCACGACCGGCCACCTGCTCAAAGACCCCGACGCGGCCGCGGCCGCCGGGGCGGAGCCAGAGCCTGTCCCCGCCGATACGGAGGGCGTGCTCGAGCACCTCCAGAACTAGCGAGAGAGTCGAAGCCGGCGGCCGTCCGGCCGGCGTCAGATCGTCTGACGCCCGACTGACTGAGCTTTTTCAGGTCCCGTCTGGTAGGATCGGTTCGTCCATGTCCGCCGAGCAACGATCATCAGACCGTTCATCCTCCAGTCGGAGTCGACCGCTCGATGGCGGCCCGACGGGTGTCAGCGTAGCCCACCCCCCACACGTGCCAGACGTGTCACTCGAGGCCACGAACCGAGCGACGACCGAGTCCGAGCCCGCGAGGCACCACTCAACAGCGATCGCCCAGGAGCCACTGGCTCACCGGATCGAACGAACTCAGCTCGAGGCGACGATTGCCGCCCTCGAGCGCGAACTGGTCGCCAGCGAACGCCGTCGGCAGGGCGTCATCGATCAGTACGAGCGGTTGCTCGAGTGTCGAGGACGCGGTGGAGGCGAGGCGTCGAACGAAAACAGCGACGACGAGATGTCAGAAACCGGAACGCGAGATCGAACCGCCCTCCGCCGGTTGTTCGGGCTCGGCCGTCAGTAACGTCGGTCGGCGGGGTCCCGGCTAGTCGGAGCACCCGGCGGCGGCGTCGCTCTCTGCGTCGCCAGCCGGTTCCGTCGGACCGTCGGGGGACGTCTCGAGTTCGACGTCCGTCGGCTGGTCGCCCGTGGTCGGGTCGCCAGCAGGGACGGACGCGGGGTCGGCCTCTGCGGTCACCTCCCGGACGAACGCCAGGTAGTTGTCGAAGACGAGTTTGGACTCACAGGCCTTCCGATAGTTCTCTGCGGTTATCTCGGCGAGGACCGACTCGAGGCGCTCCTGTGAGAGGTCCTTTCGGTGGACGAGGTCGCGGGCGGTCTTCGGGTCGAACTCGGGGTGGAACTGGACGCCGAAGACGCGGTCTTTGCGGAAGCCGTGGACGGAGTAGTGATTCTCCGCGAGCGCCGTCGCACCGGGTGGAAGGTCGGTGACGGCGTCGGAGTGGCTGGTAAAGGAGGTGAACGTCTCGGGGATTCCTTCGAATAGCCGTGTGTCCGCCGTCCGGGTGATCTCGCTGTAGCCGACCTCGTAGGCGCCCATGGCCTCGACGGTGCCGCCGAGGACGCTCGCGAGCAACTGGTGACCCCAACAGATGCCGAGGTGTGGGATGTCGCGGTCGACTGCCTCGCCGACCCACGCCCTGGTCGCGTCGATCCACTCCTCGTCCCAGTAGACCGACGAGCGCGATCCACTGACGACGACGGCGTCGAACGCGTAGTCGTCGGGGATCTCCCCGTCGGTGACGTAGTACTCCGCCAGCGAACCGTCGAGTTCGCGGCGAAAGTTCCGGGTCGTGTTCATATCCCGGTGGGATGCATTTAGCACGGCGATCCGAAGGTCGCTCATCGACCGGTCTAGGCGACTCCGCACGAATAGGCCTTCTGCCACGCGCCGACGTTGCCGGGACCGCGGACGTACCCGAACTCGGTGAAACGCGAGTAGCCACCACCTATCGAGACCGTCGCCCGAACCCGATAACGACCGGTTACCGGGAGTGATCCAGCGAGTATCGCCCAGACTCGTCCCGTCGAGCCCGCATCCCGGTGTCGAACCAGTCGTCGAACTGTCCAGCATCGTCGAGATCGTCGGACCACCCCCTGTCGTCGGCATCGCCGAACCGTCCAGCGTCGTCGCTCTCGGCAGTCCTGTCGAGGCGATCGGATGGACGGTTGCCCCTGCTCCCGTCAGTCAGGTAACCACTCGCGAGTACCGGCCCCGATAACTCGAGGCGTCCCGCACCTGCCCCCTCGATCAGGTCGCCGTCGTCAACCAATCGGACGTAGCAGTCGGGTACCGGGACACCGATCGCGTCTTCGTGATCGTGATTCTGCTGGACCTCCGATTCGCCGCCGATCAGTCGCGTGAACGCAGTCGGGCACTCGAGGCGGCCCCACGCGCGATAGATCGAGATCCCGCGATTGGAAAATGCCGTTCGAACGTCGTCGGCCAGCGACCCCGAGACGACGACCCGCTCGAGCGCGTCGACCGCCTCGTCGAATCCGGGGTCGGTCGCGAGATCCCGCAGGGCTCCGGGTCGACCGGCGGCGAGGGTCGCTCGCTCGCAGTCCATCGCTGTCACTGCATCGCCGGGGTCGAACGCCCGGTCGAGCAAGAGTCGGCCACCGACGTATAGCGTGGGGAGCGCGACGCGGGCCAGCGAGTCGGGGGTCGACAGCGGCGCGAGAAGCGACACCGTATCCGATCCGGAGCATCCCCAGGCGACGACGGCCGTCAGGCAGTTGCGCTCGAGCGCCCGTTCGGAGTAGGCGACGACCGGCCGGCCGTCCTCGCCGTGAAGAGCCAGCAACGGGCGGTTGGGGTTCGGGCTCGGGTTCGGATCTGGATCGGACTCGGACTCGACGGTCGCCAGCTCGTCGATCGTCACGACCGAATCGACCGGGAGCGACCGACGCAGGTCGCGCTGGGCCGGCTCGGCGACGAGGAGGGTCGGCTCGAGTGCGTCGAACGGTCGCTCGACCGTCACGGGCGTCAGGAGGTGCGAGATCGGTGCGAGCGTTGCCTCGAGTCGGCGACAGGCGAACAGCAGCGCGAGCGACGTCACGCGGTTTCGCGAGAGGAGACAGACGGTGTCCCCGGGATCGACGCCGAGCGTGGCGAGCCTGGTCGCCAGTGCGTCGGCCAGCCGCGAGAGGGTCGCGTAGGAGACGCGGTCTTCGTCGATCGTCCGCGCGGGAGCGTACAGGTCGTCCTCCGAGACGTCGACGACGGCGGTCCGGTCGGGAAACAGGTCGGCGCGACGGGCCAGCGAGAGAGACACGGGTACGGGACGGCTTCACCGCTCGGGGTGGTAACGGGCGGGCGGTCACTCGCAAGGTGTGTACGGTTTCGATCCCGGACGGGCCACGACGTGGTCACTCGATGGCCTCGAGAAAGCCGTCGAGCAGGTCGTTGACCGGCCGTGACCGCTCGACGAACGCGAGGTGACCGGCTCCCTCGAGCGGGTGGAACTCCCCCCGGGGAAGATCGCGGGCGAGTGATTGCCCCGCGTCGACGGGAACGAGGTCGTCGGCCGTCCCGTGGACGACGAGCGCGGGCTGGGTGATCTCGACCAGCCAGTCGGTCGCGTCGAAGTCCTCGAGGGGGGCGACCTGTGTCTCCCAGCCCGCGCGGTCGGCGTCGCCGTCAGCGCGCCAGTCGACGATGCCCTCACAGACGTCGGGGTGGGACTCCCGGAAGTCGTCCGAGAGTCCCGCCTCGAGCGAGTCGGCAAGCGCGTCGCGGTCGTCCGGCGGGGCAAACAGCGGTTCGAGATCCATCGCCTCGCCATCGGCAGCCGCACCGAAGAGCGCGAGACTCCGCGCGCGAGACGTGGTTCGGGCCGCCTCGAGTGCGATTGCAGCGCCGAGCCCGCAGCCGACGAGGTGGGCGCGACGGATGTCACAGGCCTCGAGAACGGCCTCGAGGTCGGAAACGTGGGCCTCGAGAGAGCAGGGACCGGGCGGAGCGTCCGAACGGCCGGTTCCCCGGAGATCCCAGACGACGGTCTCGTAGGGGCCGGTGAGCGCGGCGTGTTGCCACCCCCAGGACCAGCCGCCAAGGCCGGCCTCGGAGACGAAGACGATGGGGTCGCCGTCGCCGTCGCGCTCGTAGAACAGCGAGACGGAGTCGTTCGTTGCGGTGGGCATATCGAACGGAAGTGCACGGACGGAAGGGTCGGTTTCGGTTCTATCCGATACTACTGTGGCTACCGTACCCCCAAAACTACAATTCCTCGAGATCCGATTCGAGGTGGGTGCTCGAGACCCACGGGCGACCGTAATCGTCGACCAGTGCCGCGAACTCCCAGTGGGACAGTCCAGCGTGGTCGGCGGCTCTCGAGAACGTGACCGTACCGTCGGTTAGCCACTCGAGTGGCTGTTCGTGACGCGAATTCATACTGTTCTCTTCGGGGGCGCGGTACACGAACGTTTCGCCGCCGTCGAAAAACCGACCGTCAGGCGTCCAGAACCTGCCGGAGTACGTCCGGCGCATCCTCGAGCGCCTCGTCCAGTGCGTCGACGTCGGGACCGCCACCCTGGGCGAAGTCCGGCGGGCCGCCGCCACCGCCGCCCACCTTCGCGGCGAGTTCACCGACGACCTCGCCGGCGTTGACGCCCACATCGTCGGGGACGGCGACGACGAACTGGGCGCTCTCGAGCCCGCTGCCGAGGACGGCGATGGTGCCGTCGTCGGCGATGGCGGTCGCGGTCGCCCGGAGTTCGTCCACGTCGCCGTCGATGCGGTCGACGACCGCCGTCGCGTCACCGACGTCGACTTCCTCGCTCCCGCCGCCGGTGGCGCGGGCCTCTGCGAGCTGTTCTTTCAGGTCGTCGATCTGTTTGCCACGATCCTTCCACTCCTCGAAGAACCGTTCTGCGGTCTCGGGGACGTCCTCCGGGGAGACGTCGAGCACGTCGGCGGCCTCGTAGAGGGCGTCTTCTTTCTCCTGAGTGGCCTCGATTGCGGCCTCACCAGCAGCGAAGGTGATGCGTTCGACGCCGTCCTGGACGCGCTCGGTGTTGAGTACCTTGATCGCGCCGATGTCGCCGGTGCGAGCGACGTGGGTGCCACCGCAGGCCTGTACGTCCTCGTCGACGTGGATCAGGCGGATCTGCTCGCCCGGGGGGATGCCGCCCTGATAGAGGTCGAAGCCGTGTTCGGCTTCTGCCTCGTGGCGGTCGGGCCACTCCTGGGTGACCGCCGTGTTGTCCATCACGATCTCGTTGGCACGGCGTTCGATCTCCCGGACGTCATCCCGGGAGATGCGGTCGTAGTGACGCAGGTCGATCCGCGAGGAGTCGACGCCCTTCTGGGCACCGGCCTGCCGGACGTGCTCGCCGAGCACCTGCCGTGCAGCGTGGATGACGATGTGCGTGGCAGTGTGATGGCGCATGAGTTGCCGGCGACGCGAGGCGTCGACCTGCCCGTTGACGAACTCCCCTTTGCCGGGATTCTCGTCGGTCCGGTGGCAGATGACGCCGTCTTCGATCTGGACGTCGCTGACCTCGAGGGTGGCGTCGTCGGTCGAAATCGTCCCGGTGTCGGCGGGCTGGCCCCCGCCTTCGGGGTAGAACATCGTCTGGTCCAGGACGACGTCGTACCCCTCCTCGCGTTCGAAGACGTCGAGGACGACTGCCTCGAACTGGGTGCGCTGTTGGTCGTCGTAGTAGAGTTTCTCCGTCTCGGGAAGGTCGGAAAAGCGCTCGTCTCCCTCCTGGGTGACGGAGCCGGCGTCGTCGGGCGTCTCGTGACGCTCGGCGACCAGACTGTAGAAGTCGTCGGGGACGTCGACGGTCGCACCGGCCTCCTCGGCGATCTCGGCGACCATATCCGGCTGGATGCCGTGGGAGTCGTAGAGTTCGATCAGTTCCCCGGTGGGGATCGCCTCGCCGCGTTCTGCGTACTCTGCAGCGAGCTGTTCGACCCGGCGACCCCCGCGCTCGAGCGTCTCGCGGTACTTCTCGACTTCCGTGCGGACGACGTCGCGGATCGTGTCACGGTTCTCGTAACCCAGCCGTTCGGCCTGCATGTCGACGAGTTCGTCCAGCGGTGCGTCGACACCGACGGTATCACACAGGCGCTTGGTTCGCCGCAGGACCATCCGGGCGAGGTAGCCCGTCCCGACGTTCGAGGGGACGATACCGTCGCCGAACATGTACGCGAGCGTCCGGCAGTGGTCGGCGATGGCGTAGATCGACTCGAGCGGTTCGACGAGGTCCCGGAGTTCCTCGACCGAGACGTCCAGCTGGTCGGCGATGTCGCCGCGGGCGGCCTCGACGTCGTCGACGTCGTCGATATCGAGGTTACCCGAGAGGCGTGCTGCGCGACCGACGAGTTCGGTTTCGTCCTCGGTGTGTTCGATGCCCGCGTTGTCCCTGAGGAAGGCGATCATCTCGGGGTAGATCGCCTCGTACACCGTCGGGGTGCCCTGGCTCATCCAGGTCCAGCGCTCGAGCCCGTAGCCGGTGTCGACGATGTAGGTGTCCATGTAGGAGTAGCGGTTCCCGTCTTTGAGTTCGTACTCGCCGTCGGGGTCGGCCTCCATGCACATGAAGACGAGCGTCGCCAGCTCGAGGCCCTTGTAGATGACCTCGATGGCGGGGCCGGCGTTGCCGCCGCCGACCCAGGGGTCTTCGATGTAAGTGACCTCCTCGATGTCCGCCCCGAGCGAGTCGAGCAGATTGTCACAGAGTTCGACGGTCCGGTCCTTCCAGTAGACCTCGCCCTCGTAGGCGTACTCCTCGTCGGCGTCCTCGCGTGCGTTGAACGCGTGGTGGGCCATCATCTCGAAGGCCATCGTGTGGCGGCCCGTCTTGCCGACGTTGTCGATGTCCTGCATCCGGATACAGGGCTGGCTCACCGTCAGCGGATTGGCCGGCGGCGGGGTCTCTCCGGAGGTCACCAGCGGCTGGAAGTCGTAGATCGACGCCTGAGTCAGGAGGACGTCCTCGCGCCAGCGGTTTGCTGCGACCGGGTAGGGCTCGATTCGGTCGTGACCGTGTTCTTCGAAAAAGGAGAGAAACGCCTCGCGCATCTCTTCGAGGCTGTACTCCTCGGCGAAGCCAGGGTCGTCGATGAAGTCGTACTCGGCACACGGCGGCTCGCCACAGGTCACGCGGTCTGCGTCGCGCGTCCAGAAGTGGTTCCCACACTCGGGACACTCCTTGCGCACGAATCCTTCCTCCTCGAAGTACTCGAGGCGGTACTCGTCCGCGAGTTCGCTCATTGTACGTCCTTGACCAGCCAGTGCCTAAAACAGTTCCGCAACGTTCATTCCGCGAGAGTGCCCGACACGGGCTGATTCGGGCAGTCCGACGGGGGCGGATAGCCCGACCGTCGGTTTGGCGGCGACGAATACCCCCTCAAGCGGGCCACACGCCAGCGACCGTCGGGTCCGACTCGCCACCGAGCGGCGGTTTCGGACGATCGATAGATTGTACGAGCGAATATCACATCAACGAAACAGAATAGACTAAATTTAACGAGATCGTCGGATTTGGGGCGCTCGAGAGCCAGCCTCGAGTCGCCGAATCGCCCGGCAGAATCTTTAGTATGGAATCAGAGACTGTACGTACAGACGACGGATTCGGATTCGATGACATCGAAGGCTCACTCGACGACGCAGACCTCCCCCAGATCGATCCTCTACGTCGGCCCCACTGACGTGGCGGCGGCCGAACGAGCGACGGCGCTGGAAGGCGTTCGGGTCGGACCCGAGCGAACCGTCCACGCGACGGCCACCGTCGGCGAAATTCCCGACTGGGTGTCCGAGGTCGACTGCGTCGTCGTCGACGGCGACAGCGACGACGAGCTGGCAGCGATCGCCGACGCCTGCGGCTCGACGCCGCTGGTCGTCTTCGGCGACGGGCCGTACGCCGAGGCGACGATTCCCGCGGCCGTCGACGGCCACGTCAGGCGGGACGCCGGCGACGCCCACGCCCACCTCGTCGACGAGATCGAACGAGTCTGCGCCCAGACTCGAGACGACCGGGACGGGACGGCTGGCACGGAAGCCGAAGCCGAGGCCACCACAGCGGGTGACGAGTCAGACGAGGGTTCGAACGGCGAGGGTGCGGCCAATCCAGGCGTCACCGACGGCGACGCACCCGAGTCAGCGATCACCGACGACGCCACATCCGGCCCAGCAGCCACCAACGACGCGACCCAGTCCGGCGACACCGGGGGCGTCACGACCGCCGTTCCAGCCGACCCTGGTGACGACGTCGGGGCTGGTCGCGACGAGCGTCTCGACACCAGCACGGCCGGCGCGGTGTTCGACACGACCGCTCGTATCGCCAGCTGTCGGGAGCGAGACGACCTCTTCGAGCGCCTCGTCGAGGGGGCCGTCGAGGTCCTCGGCTTCGAGCACTGCTGGCTCGCGACGATCAACTTCGGCGAACTCGTCCCCAGGGCGGTCGCCCCGGACGTGCCGGACGAGGCGGTTACACCCGTCTCACTCGAGGAGCCCCTCGGCGTGGCGTTCCGGGCGCGCGAACCGATCCGGATCGCCGACCTGGCGACCTACGAGTGGATCGAGCCCCCGTTCGACGGTGCACGTTCGCTCTGTAGCGTCCCCGTTGGCGAGGTGGGCGTCCTCCACGTCGCCGCCACCGAGGCCGACGCGTTCGACGGCGCCGACGTCGCCCTCCTCGAGGGGCTCTGTGAGTTCGCCGCGGCGATCCTCGAGCGCAACTGGACCGAACGCGGCGTCACGAACGAACGTAACCGGTTGCGACGGGAGCACAGCCGCGTCCTCGAGCGCTACGAGCGGATCAAAGACGAGCGCGACGCCCTGTTCACGCTCTTCCGAAACGTCTCCGAGCCGACACTCCGGTACGACCTCGAAGATGGCGAGGCGGTCGTCTCCGGGATCAACGCGACGTTCGAGGCCGTCTTCGGCGTCGACCGCGACGCGCTGATCGGCGACGCCGTCACCGACGTCGCGCTCCCGTCGGGGCTCGCCGACGACCGGCGAACGCTCTCGGCCGCACTCGAGGCCGGCGACCGCCGCCACCTCGAAACCCACTGGCTGACGCCCGACGGCGTCCGCGAGTTCGAACTCACCGTCGTTCCGCTCGAGGTGGGCGGCGACGACTCGGAGACCGATCCTGCAGACAGCGGCGGCGGCATCCTCGTCTACGAGGACGTCACCCAGCAACACCGCCGAGAACGCGAGTTGCTGGCCGCTCGCCGCCGACTCGAGGAGGTCGCGAGCCGGATCAGCGACGACGTCCAGACGTCGCTGAACACCGCGCGGGGCTACCTCGAACTGGCCGAAAAGACCGGCGACGCCGAACACTTCGACGTCGTCGCGACTGCCCACGAACGCCTCGCAGAGCGCTTGCAGGGGCTGATCGACGTGGCCGTCGGCGATGACGACGACCGCGAGCCGGTCGTCCTCACCGAGGTCGCGACCCGGGCCTGGCTCACCAGCAACACCGACGACGCCCGGCTGGTGACCGAAGGAGACCTCGTCTTCGCCGCCGACCGCGAGGCCGTCACCGACCTGTTCGAGTACGTCCTGCAGGCGACAATCGCACTCGAGGGCGTCGAAGAGAGCGACGCCCGGGTCACCGTCACCGTCGGCGCGGCGGACGACGGCTTCTACGTCGCCGGCAGCCGGCCTGCGACGGCCGACGCGGATGGTGAAGACGTCGACGACGAACTCGAGCCCGACCCGGACCCCGATCCGGGCCGACTCGACGCGGCCGAAGACGCCGACGGAACCGAGTTCGGGCTCGAGTTCGTCGAGCGGATCGCCGACGACCACGGCTGGGACGTCGGCGTCGCCGCCGACGACGACGGCACCGCCATCGCTATCCGCGGCGTCGAGAGTCTGGACCTCGAGTGAGCCGAGCGGATCGCTGTTCGAGTATTCTATAACGTCGAATACCGGGGAGAGACAGGAAGCGACGAGTCGACTACTCGTTCTCGAGCGCCAGCGACGCCAGCAAGGCCTCGAGTTGCAGGCGTTCGTTCGCCCCTTCGGTGATCCGGTAGTCGGCCTCGCCCAGCCGTTCGAGCAGGCGGACGGTCGCCTGCTCCGGGATGTCGAACGTCCAGGCCGAGCGATGCAGCTGGTCGATGACGTCGCCGCCGGCGAGTCCACGGTCGGTCAGCAGTTCCTCCAGGGCAGCCCGCGCGGCGGTGAAGTCGCCGTCGATAGCGTGTTCGACCATCGCCTCGACTTCTTCGGGGCGGGCGGTCGAAGTGATCGCGAAGACCGTCTCCTCGTCGACGACCTCGCCCATCACCGCGGCGGCCTGCAGTCCGTTGATCGCCTTTCGCATGTCGCCGTCGGCGGCGTAGACGAGCGCGTCGACGCCGTCGTCGGTCACCTCGATCCCTTCGTTGTCCGCGATGTCGCGAACCTGGGCTTCGATGGCCGTCTCGCCGAGTTCGGTAAAGCGGAAGACGGCACACCGCGACTGGATGGGGTCGATGATCTGGCTCGAGTAGTTACACGAGAGGATAAAGCGCGTGTTGTTCGAGAACTGCTCCATCGTCCGGCGTAGCGCCGACTGGGCGTCACTGGTGAGCGCGTCGGCCTCGTCCAGGAAGATGATACGGTGGTCGTAGCCGCCGAACGACGAGCGCGCGAAGTCCTTGATGCGGTCGCGAACCACGTCGATTCCGCGCTGGTCGGAGGCGTTCAGCTCGAGGAAGTTCTCGCGCCAGTCGTCGCCGTAGACCTCACGGGCGATGGCCGTCGCCGAGGTCGTCTTGCCGGTTCCGGCTGGCCCCGCGAACATGAGGTGGGGGAGGTCGTCCTGCGTGACGTACCGCTGTAGTCGCGGGACGATGTCCTCGTGGCCCTTGATCTCGTCGAGTCGCTGCGGCCGATACTTCTCGATCCAGACTTCGGTCCGGCCGGGCGTCGGCTCCGTCGGCTCCGCCGGCTCGGCGTCGGCCTCGCTCATACGCGAAGGTGGGTCGCGCCAAAGATAAATCGACCGAAGCCCGGCCCGGCCGGTCCCGACAGGAGCCGGAAGTCGTGACTCGAGCCAGAACCAGTCGGGACCAGCCGTCAGTCCGACGGCTCGGTCATCACGGTCACCGGCCGATCTGCCTCGAGAACGAGCCGCTGGGCCGTACTGCCGAAGATCGCCTTTCCGGTTGGCGATCGCTTGCGGCTCTCGACGGCGATGGTATCGGCGTCGACTTCCTCGGCCACCCGCATGATTTCGGTGACCGGGTCCCCGTGTTCGTGGCGAACGGTGACGTCGACGCCGGCGGACTCGAGGTCCGACGTGACGGCGTCGACGATTTCGGGTGGTTCGACGTCCTCGAAGAGGTCCGCAGAGTTTACGACGCCAGCCTCGTCGGCGACCTCGAACTCCTCGAAGACGTTTACGACGATGGCTTCGACCTCGCGACCGTCTTCGGCGAGCGTGGTGACGTATCGTGCGACCTCGAGTCCTCGATCTGCAGTGACTGCGACGACGACCGTGTACATACCGTGACGTTCGCCCGGTGAGACCAAATTCGTTTGGTCCTGGATCGGCGGGTCGTTCACTCTCGGCAGCGGACGAGTTCGAGAGAGCGACGCGCTCAAGACCGTCGCCTCCCAATCGCGGCCATGCGCGTCACCGTGGACGTCAAGGGCGACGAGACGCACGAACTCGACTTCGAGGAGCTGTCGGACCTCGACGGGAGCGATCCATCGAGAGGCTCGCGGGTCGAGGCCCAGCCGACGTACGCGGACCTCCTCCGAGCGGTCGACCTGAGCCCCCACGAGGTGAGCGTCCTCGTCGACGGCCGGCCCGTCCCGGAGGACCAGCCGGTCGAGACTGACCACGTGACCGTCCTCCGGCTGATCAAAGGCGGGTGAACGCGTGTTCGTCAGGACCGCGACGCCCGACGATACCCTCGAGGTTCGACGCATCGTCGACGGGGCGATGCTCGAGCCCGGACCCGTCGAGGATCGGATCGCCAACGGCGACGTCCTCGTCGCGGGTGACCGCCGTGGATCGAGTGTCGAAACTCCCCCTGTGGAGCGAATCCTCGGAACCGCAGTCCTCGAGCCACGCGACCACGGTGCACACGTCGACGCCGTCGCCGTCCGGCGACGCCACCGGGGGCGTGGGATCGGGAGCGCGCTGATCGAAGCCGCACTCGAGCGAAAGGGCCGGCTCACGGCGCACTTCGACGCCGACGTGCGGCCGTTCTACGACGCACTCGGGTTCGAAATCGAGCCGCTCGGTGAGGGGCGATACCGGGGCGTGGCGTCTCGACCCGAAACAGGGGGCGAGACCCGACGGTGACGCGTCGGGTCGAGCCCTACGACGACTCGAGTCGCGGCCGAATCCGGTCGAGCCCCATCTCGAGCATGTCGGGGCTGACGGGCTGAAACTCGCCGTCGTCGGGCAGGTACGGCCGGACGGAGTCCCAGCTATCGCGGGCGTAGCGTTCGTCGAGCAGCACCCGGACGCCGACGTCCTCGGGCGAGCGAATTACCCGGCCGATGGCCTGTCTGGCCTTCCGGACCGCGGGAATCGTCAACGCGTACGTGAAACCGTCGCCGAACTCCTCCTCGTAGGCTCGTCGCACGGCCTTCGTCCGCGGGCTCGCTGTGTTGACGATCGGGACGCCACAGACCACCGCCGCCGACAGACGGTCCCCGCTGTAGTCGACACCCTCGGTGAGCGTCCCCCGGAGACTCGTCACGAGCACCTTCCCCTCGCCTGCGAAGAACTCGCTCTTGAGTGACTCGGTCGTCTCGTCGTCGCTCGAGGCGTCGAGCAAGACGGGTTTCTCGACCCGGTCGGAGAGGACGCTCGCGGCCCAGTCGGCCTCGCTGTAACTGGGCATTCCGACGAGGACGTTCCCCGGGAGCCGGGCGACTTTCGTGATCGCGTCGGCGTAGTGACGTCGCGTCGGGTTCTGTTCCTCGTGGTCGTCTCCCGAGACGTCACCGCTCGCGGTACCCTGCCCGGGCCGCCCCCGGTTCTCGTAGGTGAACTTCGGTGCGGCGACGGCGAAGCTCTCGCGGTTCTCGTCGGGAAAGTGGAGGCCGTATCGGCGTTCTACGACGGGCCGATCCTCCTCGCGCGCGAGGTAGTCGAGACCCGTCACCTCGGTGAAGGCGTCGATCGGTTCGAGCGTCGCGCTCATGAGGATGCCGCCACCGAAGGCCGCGAGGCGCTCGCCGATGGCCCCGCTCGGCACGCAGTTGTGCAGGGCGAGTCGGGCGTTGTACACCCGCCGCCAGGAGTCTGCGGGTTCGGCGTCGTCCCACGTGCGCTCGAGTTCGATCTCACGGAAGTAGGTCGTGTGATCGCGGCGGTACCACTCCCCGAGGACGCGGCCGACCGCCGGTGCGGCGCGGGTCCGGTCTTCGTCTTCGGCTTCGTTCAGGATGCGGGCGGCGACGGCCCCCACGGCTTCCACTCGAACCCAGTCGACGTCGGTGTATCCCGCTTCCCGCGCCCACTCGGAGATCGCGTCTTCGGCCGGTTCGGCGGGGTCTCGGAGGGGTATCTCGTCGTCTCCGAGATCGCGAGGGGTCGACTGCCACCCCCTGTGTTTCCGGTCGAGATGTGCCCGCACGCGCCGGTCGAGTTCCCCACGGAGGTCCTGGAGGAACTCGAGGCTGCGGACGAGTTCGTCGTAGGAGACGTCACTGTCGTTCAATTCCGCGCGGACGAGGTCCGCGTCGGCAGTCTTCGACCCGCCCGTCGCCGACCGGCCCTCGCGTTCGAACTTCACGGGCTGGATGACTCGCGAGAGTTCCGTCTCGGCGTCCCGGAGCGTTCGGTCGGCGACGCCGTCGCTAACCAGCGATCGGACCCGCGGTTCCAGCATGTGGGCTTCGTCGCAGACGACGAACGTCGAGTCGTCGAGCAACGCGCCGGTGAACGTCCCGGTCGTCCGCGGATCGAACGCGTGGTAGTAGTTCCCGACGACGACCTCGACCTGGCCCAGCGCGGCTCCCATCACCGAGTGCGGGCAGGTGCCGTGACGGGCCGAGAGCGCGACGAGGTCCTCAGGCGTGATCATCCCCTCGCGCGTGAAGTCGTAGGGGACCGCTTCCGAGGGATCGCTGTCGCTCCCGTCTTCTGGAAGGTCCTCGAGGTACTGGGCGTAAAACGGGCAGTACTCGGTTTCGCCACCGACGGGTCCGCCGTCACTGTAGGTCGGGAGGTCGCGCGGATAGGGCGTCGGCTCGCCTGCCGTCTCGAGGTAGGTCGCTCCGTCCTGTCGACCGCTGTCCGCGAGCCCGATCTGCTGGCTGCGCGCCTGGGCGGCGAGCGAGCCGGCGGTCGTCTCCCCGCCCTCGCCGGTGAGGTCGCGGGTGCGCTCGCGCAGCGTCTCACACCGGTCGTAGACGTTCCCGTCGTCGATACCGGCGCATCCCTCGCGGTTGTACGGGCAGACGTCTGCCTTGCCCACGAGGGTGAGCCCAGAGACCGGGCGGGCGTCGTCATGAAGGTTCTCGTTGATCGTCTCGAGGTCGGCTTCGAACTGACGTAGCTGCTGTTTGACGCTCGTGAGGACGAAGACGCGCTCGTAGTCGCTCTCGGGGTCCCGGACGAGGTCGATCCCCGCGGTGAGCGCGATCATCGTCTTCCCCGTACCACACGCACCCTCGATGACGGTGAAGCCGCCGTCTCGAGCGGTCTCTGCGGCGGTCTCGATACCGTCGACCTGCTCGTCGTAGGGATCGGCGTGGCCGAAGATCGAGCGCCAGTCGGTCATTCTTCCAGTACTCATCGTGGGTCGGCCAAAGCGTTGACGGACTGGGCTTGCTGCCCCTTCGGTGATAAACCTTCGCGGGCGAGGAGACCGAGACGAACTCGAGTCCACGGGAAAGCCGACTACCGAACCACAACCCACTCCCGTCCCCACCCGGTACGGAAGGTATGAGCGATTCCAGCGACTCGAGCGACTCGAGTGTTCCAGGCCTCGACGTCGACGTCGACCAGTGGCGCGCGGAACTCGAGGCCAAACGCGACGAGAAAGGCCAGTTCTTCGCCGAGCACCCGCAGTCGCCGATCCCGCCGGACGACCGCGACGAGTTCGACGGGCTAGACTACTTCGACCCCGACCCGGCTTACCGGGTTCGCGCGACGGTGACGGTCCACGACGAACCGGAGGTCGTCTTGCTCGACACCACCGCAGGCGGGGAGATGCGCTACCTGAACGTCCTGACCCTCGCGTTCGACCTCGAGCGGGAGGACCCCGACCTCGAAGACGGGCAGTACGAACTGCAGGCGTTCGAACTCGAGGCGCAGGCCGACCAGCCGCTGTTCGTTCCGTTCCGGGACAAGACGACCGGCCAGCAGAGCTACAGCGGCGGTCGGTACATGGAACTGGCTCCCGAGCGAGACCTCGAGACCGGAGACGAGATCGTCCTCGATTTCAACCTCGCGTACACGCCGTTCTGTGCCTACAGCGAGACGTTCGACTGTCCACTCCCACCGGAAGACAACTGGCTCGAGGTTGCGATCCCGGCCGGGGAGCGCTTCGAGTGAACGAGACTGGCCCCGCTCTCACGGGGCGACCTCGAGAATCGCGTGAGAAATCGCCAGACGGGGGTGACACTCGAGTGGAAATGAGGGGGTTCGGGTGTGGGGAGGTCGAGGCGAAACAGGGGGGTTCGAGTCGGCCGCACGCGCGCACTGATCGGTGAGCACAGCAGATAGTGTTCGGTCGAGAAATTAACGGAAGTAGCGGTCAGTCACCGGCGATCAGGGAGCGACGCCGACGGTCAGCAACGTGCCGTACTCCCGATACCGCTCGACCATGTCCTCGCGAGTCTCCCAGTCCTCGGTGGGGAACGCGCTTTCGTCGGGAATCTCGGTCTCCCGATCGGGCACGTTGTCCTGAGCGGCGACGTGGATGCCCGCGTCGCGAAACGCCGTCCGGTACTGCTCGCGATCCCAGCGAGTCATCTCGATCGAGATCCGTTCTTGCCACTCGTGGGAGTGGACGTTCTCCTCGTAGTAGTTGACCGCACAGTAGAACGTGCCGCCGGGACGGAGAATCCGGGCGACCTCCTCGAGCGTGTGGTGGGGATCGGCGGCGTAGTAGAAGGCCTCCATCGACCAGACGTGATCGATCGAGTCGTCGGCAAACGGCAGGTCGTCGAAGTCGCCGACGACGTAGGCGACCTTCGGGTCGTCGGTGTAGGAAGCGGCGTTGCGGGCCATCTCGGGGGCGCCGTCGAGGCCGTAGACGCGACCGGCCTCCTTCGTGTCCCGAAGGGCGCGACCGGCGTAGCCGCTCCCACAACCGAGGTCGAGGACGACGTCGCCCGGCTCGACCGGCATCCGGGCCAGTGCGTGTTTCGCCGTGTGCCAGTGACGCTGTTCCATCCCGCGGTCGCGACCGCTCGCGGCCCACTCGTCGAACTCCTCACGTACGCTCATATCCTATTTACGGACCCGCGTGGGGAAAATCGGTTCGACTCCGGATCGGTGGTCAGTCTCGAGTGTCGACTCCGAACCCAAGACCGGACGCGAGTATCCGAGGAGTGCCACTCGCTGTGAGCGTCCCGTCGGGAATCGTGACGTTCCAATCGCCCCCAGAGGCTGTCACGAGCCGTCGATGAGCGACATCCGCACGCTTAAGGTGATACCGGAAGTTGTTGGGTCCAGCAGACAATGACCTACAGGCTCGAGATCGACGACGCGCCGGAGACGGTACCGGGTGGGACCGGCGTCCTCTTGCTCCATCCGAGCACCGGTGAAACGGATCGCTTCGACACCGACTTTCTCAAAACCGATACGGACCACTTTCTCGTCGTCTCCACCCGAACGACCGCCCGCGAAGTGCGACAGAAACTCGAGTATTACGACGTCGACGAAAACCGCGCCGAGATCCTCGACACCCTCAGCATCGAACGCGGGTACTCTCGACGCGCCGGCGATACCGTCCACTACGTCGCTGCGCCCGACGACGTGGATGGCATCGTCAATCACATCGAAGGGTTTCTCCAGACCCACGACGGCAAGCTCCGGCTGAGCTTCGACTCCGTGACCGAACTGGCCTACTACGCCGGCGAAGACGACGCACTCGAGGCCGTCGAACGCATCCTCGAGCTACTCACGGAGTACGACGCGATCGGTCTCTTTCACCTCTCGGAAGACCCCCACGACGAGGCGACCGTCGAGTCGTTCGAATCGCTGTTCGACGGCGTGATCGACCTCGACGAAGACGGCAGCGTCGACGCGTCGTTCTAGTCTCTGGGGCCCGTTCGGGGCAGAGCCGACTCGAGATAGTTTTATCCACCCTGACGGTGTGTGAACCACCCCATGACCGACCAGCCAGACGACACCGACGTCGAACCCGAAGCGAGTGGGAAACCCACCACCGGAGAAGGCGAGGTCCGAATCTGGTACGATCCCCGACGCGACCGGGAACTGAGCGACGCCGTACTCAGCGCGATCGAAACGGCAACTGACGCCGACCTCGAGAAAGACGACTGCGACCTCTTCGACGCGGTCGACCCCGAGGCACTCGACGACCTGTTCACCGAATCGTCAATCGAAACCTCGGTGCAGTTCAACACCCCAACCACTGGCATTCGTATCACGCCCGGGAACACGTTCGAAATTCGAGTCGCGAGCCTCGAGGGCGGTGGATAGCCGAGACCGGATCGGAACGTCGAGCGTCGGCTGACCGAAGAACTCGACGGTCGGCCTCGAAATCCACTCCTCGATCTCCCGCGAACGCGTCAGTCGGCCATCGCGTCGAAGGTCTTCTCGGCCCACCGAACCGCGTACTCGGCGCCGTGATCCCGGTAGGCCGCCGTGTCGAGCGCGCCGAAGGGTGCCGGTAGCTCGATAGCGTGCTTGATCGCCGCACACGCCAGTTCCGTCGCGTCCGCGACGTCGGTCTCGCCACGAGCGACCGCCCGCGGAAGCCCGGCGACCCGACCCTCGAGTCTGTCACCGGCGTCTTGCCACGCGTCCGCCAGTTCGGGATGCGTTTCGTGCCACTCGGCGAAGACGTCCTGCGTCTGGAGGCCGACCCAGCCGTCGTACAGCGCCGCTGCGATCTGGTAGGTGCTCGTCGGATCGGCGTCGATCGCCCGGTCGAGGTCGCGGTACGAATCCTCGAAGAACCCGAGGAAGTGTTCGGGAACCTCGAGTCCGAGTTCGACGAACGCCTCGGCGAGGAGAAAGTTCACGAACGACTCGGGAGAGCCCTCGAGTCGCGGCTTGACCAGGACGACCGGCGGGTCGGTCTGGCGCGTCCAGACGACGCTCCCGTCGCCCGGCATCCCAATGGTGAACGTCGAGCTCGCGTACTGTGAGAGAACCGCCGGCGAGTCATCGGGAAGCCAGTCAGCGGGATAGGTCGCCGGCTCGAGTGCGTCGACGGCGAACCCCAGTTCCTCGGCTGTGGCCGGTGGTACCGTCTCGAAGTCGCGAGCGGTGTCGAAGACGAGCGCAGCTGGCGCGTGATCGGCTTTGATCGGTTCGACTACGCTCTGACACGCGCGTGGCTCGAACATCGAGGGTGCGGACACGAATGACCCCGGTTCAGGCGAATACGCCCTGGACGACCAGCAGAATCGACAGCAGTGCCGAGACGCCGACCGTCGCGAGAACGATCTTCGTTGCAGTGCTCATGTTCGGACGCTGGCCCCGGCGTCGCTTAAATCCATCTGTCTCCGTCTGTCTGCGCCGATTCGGATCAGGGACAGACGACGGAGTTCGATCGGCCCGTTTCTCGGCAACCGACGGGCAGCCTCACGCCATCTCAACCCCCTTATTTCGACTGGAAATCGAAAGACAGCAGGACAGAGACTTTCAACACCAGTCGTTCGAACGGCAACCTACTGGTCGCCGTCTCGCCAGGCGTCCGGAACCTCGATGACGTACCGACCGTCTTCCTGCAGGGAGATGATGTACTCCTCGCGGTTGTACAGCTCCATCAGGTTGAGTTCGTACTCGCCGGGTCGGACGATCTTGATGCTCTCGAACTGTTCGTTGAGCTCCTCGCGCAGTTGCTCGATCGACGGACGATCACCGGACGGTTCGCTGACGACCCGACCATCCGCCGGATCGACGTTCTCGTCTGCGCCCCGTTCGGAACCAGCCGGGGAATCGGTGGGCGATCCAGCGTCGCCACGGGCATCCCGTTCTCGAGGCGGCTCCTGCCTTGCCCCGTGAGGATCCTCGCGCCGGGCTCGAGTCGTCTCGCCCTCGACAGTCCCGGAGGGAATGTCGTTCTCGGAGACGACACCTGTCCGGGCATCGGCCTGGGCAGTGTTCTCACTGTCGGCGACCGGCGTTCGTGACGATCCACTTGCACGGCCAGGGTCAGAGTCAGATGCGTCGACCTCCCGCCCACCGGCCCGGCCAGACCCGGTCTCGGATCGTGCCGTGGTCCGATCTTCGGGTCGGCGGGCCGAATCCGGCCACTCCGGAAAGTCACTCGTGTCGAGTGTTCGCTCCGAGGTGGCCCCCGACTGGTTGGCACCGTCGTCGGTCGAACTCCCCGTCGGTTCCGCTGCAGCGTCGGTGTTTTCGTCGGCCTTTCTGCTGACCCACTCACGGACCGTCTCGGTCGCTCGAGCACCCGTTCGTTTCGCCGCCGCTCGAGCCGATCGGTCTGACGCGGCAGGGGTCGACTCCCCGCCCGAATCGGCGTCCGACTGTGATCCCGACTCCACCCCTGCGTTCGGTTGCGACCGTGACCCCGAACCGGACGCTGGCGATTGTGTCCCTGAATCGGACGCTGCTGTTGATGCTGGTCCTGAAGCCGAACCCGATCCTGTTGCTGTTCCTGACCCCGCGCTATCGGTCGACCCCGAGGATCCACTCGAGAGGTCTCTCGAGGGAGAAAACTGGAACTTGTTCCCACCACAGTCCGGACAGCCCGACAGCATCTCCTTCGATCCGTCGGGGAACGTCCGGCCGCAGGTCGTACATTCGTGTGGCATTAGTGTCAGCCTCTGGTCAGCTTCGAGACACGAGGGCGCTGATGAGCGTTTCGTCCTTGTGGAGTGTCTCGATACGGTTTGCCGGCCCGATCACGGTCAGTTTCGCCTCGGATTCGTCGTTCCCCATGATCCGTCCGAGGAGCGACGAGTCTTTGGTGTCCGACTTCGGATAGGTCTCGATCTCGATCCCGTTGAAGCCGTCCGGGTTGATCTCGGCCATCGTCGTCTCGATGAGGCGACTCTCCTCGTCCGGAGTCAATCCGTCCTCGAGGATCACGATGTTGCCGTCGTGGACACCGTCGAGGATCATCCGGATCTTCTCCATCGTGGCCATCTCGGACATTCGTTCACCGCTGATCAGGTCGATCTGGATTCCATCGTCCGGATCGTCGCCGCCGGTGTTCGTTGCTTTGGGCATCCTGATCACCCGAAGTACTGTGCGATGTTGTCGTACACTTCGTCCATGTTGTCGCCTTCTTTCGCCGACAGTGGAACGGTCTTGTGCTGCGGGAAGGCGTCTTCGATCCGTTTGACGCTCGATTCGTCCAGATCGATCTTGTTCGCGAAGATGAGCACGGGAAGGTCACGAGACTCGATGATCCCGATGAGCATCGTGTTCACCTGCGTGATCGGGTCTTCTGCGCTGTCGAGAACGTAGATAACGCCGTCGACGTCCTCGCGAAGCCAGTGCATCGCTTCGGCGACGCCTTCGGTCGCCTCTCGAGAGCGGCGGATGGCGTCGTCTTCTTCCATCTCGTCGGTAAACTCCTCGTAATCGACTTTCGTCGTCACGCCGGGCGTGTCGACGATGTCGATCGTCACCGACTTGCCGTTGCGTTCGATCTCTACGTTTTCTTTCCTGCGCGCGCGTCGCGTCTCGTGCGGGATGTGACTCTCCGTACCGATGGCGTCACCAGTCCAGTCTCGAGCGATCCGGTTCGCGAGGGTCGTCTTTCCAGCGTTCGGCGGGCCGTAGATCCCGATGCGTTTCGGCTCCTGCTCGGAGAACAGGCGGTCCGTCGCCCGGGAGATACTATCTTTGAGTTCTGTGAACAGTCCCATTGTCGGGCCTCCAGTACACGGGGTGTGTCTGCGAGTAGTACTACACTGAATTCACTTAAGCCTACGTTAAAGTCCTTGGGGTGATAAATGATGGATCGGTGTAAGGTGTAGCGAGAAAGTGAGAGTCTGCCATGGTAGCCACGTTCTCTTGAAATACGTTTCCCTGTGGGGTCTCTCTGGTCCGGCTACTCAGTCCAGGTTACTGAGACACCTCGTTCGTCAATCCGTAAAGGAGAGATAGTCAGAAGGCCGGATATATCGATGGGCTGATTCCTCGTCGGCGACTGACTTCTCGGGGCTGACCGCGAAGAACAGTCGGTCGGCCGGCTGCGAAACTGAGAGTTTCAGAGTTAGTATCCATCGTGGAGTTACGACTCCAGGTAATACCTGATTGGCACGGGCGATCGAAGGTGAGGGTGAGCGGTGAGACCAGATGAGTGCGAGGATGAGCAGTGAGACCAGACGTGCGTGAGAGTGAGTGGCAAATCCGGTTGCGGAGAGAGGAAAGTCCGGTCGAGTTTGAGGAGTGGAAAGTCATCAGGGATCCGATCGGGGTGGTCGGAACACCCCCACCCCTTCGTTTCAACTGGAGACGATCGATCGTCGGACCCATCGAATGAGTCGATCCGGGAACTGGAACGGTTCGTCTCGAAGGTGATACCAGAAACAGCAGGTAGAAGGGGTAGAGAGAGGATATTCGGAGAAGAAACCTGTTCTAGAAGATCGGGCAGCTAATCTAGTTAAGCCTAGTAACAAATCCATCCTCATCTAGTACAAACGTTAATTTGCTAGTACTGCGGATATTGTTTCTGACCCACCCACATAAATCCTTTCAGACTAGAAGCGTCGGTTCCGGACCCTCTCTCGGACGGTTCCAGTGGAAACGAAGGGGTGGGGGGCTAGAGTGGCTCCAGTAGGCGTGTCACCACACCTCTCACTCGCTGTCGTTCACTTCACGTGTACCGATCTATTACTGGAAACTCGGTCTCGGTATCGCTCCGCGTTTGGATGTCACGTTCCCGATTACGCCTGTTCACAGACGGTTTCGGCCACTCGCGTTCACAGTCGTGGTCGTTTCGGTCAATCCCACTCTCCGATGGCGTACCCATCGGAGTCAGTGATTCGAACGCTACCGATCGATGAGTGTGAACAACCATCACGAACGTGGCTGGGCGACAACAGCGACCGAACGACACGAAACCTTTGAGCGACTTCTCCAGTCGAAGCGTTGCTGTAGCGCGTTTTCGAGACCGATCTCGTCGTCCGTTCGAACCAGGGGTTTACCTCGACGGAGCGCTCGTCGTAGCTGGTTGGTGTGGGAATCTACTGGTAAAGGATCTCTCGGTAGTAATCTGGCCTGAACCGCTGACAACTACCAGAATTCAACCCGTCCATCGTCGTTGGAAATCGTGAAACTCGTCTGGAGTGAAGGGACAAATTTATTATCGATGTGTTCCTCTGGTTCGTTTGCATCAACTGGATCCGTGCTGGGGCGATGAGAGCGTAGATGGACCGTATTACCCCATTTACCTCCGTAAAACCACCGTCGCGGCGTTGGATCTCCACTCGAAATAGGGGGGTGTACGACCGACGAATGTCAGACGACGACAGGAACTCACGATCACTGGGTAACGACGCGCTCGAGTCAGATGGACCGGCAGGATTTTCTTCTCCGTTCGAGAGTTCCGATCTCGGCGACGACGAATCCAACCAGGGACTGTTCGACGACTTGCTCAGCGGCGAACCGATCTTCGAGAACAAGGAAGTCCTTCGCCCGTCGTACACGCCACACGAACTCCCCCACCGGAGCGACCAGATCAACAAGATGGCGACGATTCTCGTCGCTGCACTCCGAGGGGAGACCCCGTCGAACATCCTCATCTACGGGAAGACGGGAACCGGGAAGACCGCCAGCGCGAAATTCGTCAGCAAGGAACTCGAGAGCACTTCCCAGAAGTACAGCGTTCCTTGCGACGTCGAGTACATCAACTGCGAAGTGACCGATACCCAGTATCGCGTGCTCGCGCAACTGGCGAACAAGTTCATCGAGAAGAACGAAGCCCGGATCGACGATCGGATCGACTCACTCGAGTCGTTGCTCGAGACCGTCGACGAGTACGAGCAGCGACGAGATTCCATGGCGGAAGCCGACGCCACGACCGATCCGGATCGCCCGGAGCCAGCGTCGGTCGACGGATCTACCCAACCCGATCACCACTCGAGTAACCCATCCCGTGACCCACACGGTTCTCACGCCGACTCGCCGACGTCACAGCAGAATCGGGAGGCAGAGTCTCCTGCCGATAACCGTGATTCAGCTAGTTCGGCTGGGTCGGTTGATTCGACTGGTTCGGCTGGACCGACTCCAGCGGAAGAATCACCGACTGAGTCGCCATCTCCACCAGAAACAGAGGGGTCGGCCGATGGGGGATCCACTCGACAGCAGTCGGCCACCGACGGACGGGAACACGTCGACGCCGCGGAGCGTCCTGCCGACGGCAACCGCGAAGTGGTCGAAGGGAACCGGGGTCCGGGCGGAAACGACCACCCACTCGAGTCGACACCGTTCGATTCCCGCGAAGCCATCGAGGATCGAATCGAGGAACTCGAAGACGACGCCGAGTCGTTCGAAGAGGTGCCGATGACCGGGTGGCCGACCGACCGCGTCTACAGCGTCTTCTTCGACGCCGTCGACTACGACGAGCGCGTGGTCGTGATCATGCTCGACGAGATCGACAAACTCGTCGAGAAAAGCGGCGACGACACCCTCTACAATCTCTCGCGGATGAACTCCGAACTCGAGAACTCCCGGGTATCGATCATCGGGATCAGTAACGACCTCAAGTTCACTGACTTCCTCGACCCGCGGGTGAAATCTTCACTCGGTGAAGAGGAGATCGTCTTCCCACCGTACGATGCGAATCAGCTCCGGGATATCCTCGAGCACCGGTCCGACGTGGCGTTCAAGGCGGGTGCGCTCTCGGACGACGTGATCCCGCTCTGTGCTGCGTTCGCCGCACAGGAACACGGGGACGCCCGGCGAGCACTCGACCTCCTGCGGACGGCGGGCGAACTCGCCGAACGGTCGCAGGCCGAGACCGTCGAGGAACGCCACGTGCGCGAAGCCCAGGACAAGATCGAACTCGACCGCGTCGTCGAGGTCGTTCGCACCCTCCCCACGCAGAGCAAACTCGTCCTCTTCGCGATCATCTCCCTCGAGAAAAACGGGGTCCACAGCATCAACACCGGTGAGGTGTTCAACATCTACAAGCGATTCTGCGAGGAGATCGACGCCGACGTGCTCACCCAGCGTCGCGTCACCGACCTCATCAGCGAACTCGACATGCTCGGGATCGTCAACGCGGTCGTCGTCTCGAAGGGACGCTACGGCCGGACGAAGGAGATCAACCTCTCGGTCCCGCTCGAGGAGACCGAGGCTGTCCTGACGTCTGATTCGCGTTTGGGTGACATCGACGACGTCCAGCCGTTCGTCCAGGCGAGATTCGAGAAACAGAAGTAACGACCGGCCGGTCTCGAGTCCAGTATTGGATTCTCGAGTACGATTTTTGATTCACCTGCCGCTCGTCGGTCACCCACGACTGAAGTCGTGGGCTTCCTCCTTGCATTTCTGTGACAATCAGCGACGCCGTCGGTCGATACCGGCGGCGAGTCCGATTCCCGCAGTCGCGAGGGCTGTCCCGGCGGCCGTCGTGTGGCCGGCAGCGATGCCAGTGGCAGTACCGCCCGTTCCAGCGGCAGCCGAGCCGGCGGACGGAATCAACATTCCGGCGAACAGTTCGTCGAAGAAGAGTCTGACGTGACCGAGCCACGGGATCCGGAGCTGTGCCTTGCCGGTGATCCACTCGGGTTTGACGACGTCGTTTCCGGCACCGCCGTACTGGTCGTAGCCGTCGTTGTTGTCACCTTTGGTGACGAACCCGTCGTGAGGGGCCGGACACGTCGGGACGTCGTCACAGCTTCCACCGGCGACGATTTCCTCGTCGGCTCTGGTTTCGACCCAGTTTTCGTCCTCTTCGACCCAGAAGTGTGCCCGGTGGATGATCGGCGTCGCTGCCGGATTGCCGTTTGGCTCGAAGATAATCACGTCTCCGGGCTGGCCGAACGTCTCGTAGCCGTTCGCTTCGCCGTCCTCGAGTGTCACGACCCCGGTGTCGGCCGCGGGGTCGTCACCGACGAACCGATCCTCGTCGACGACGAAGATGAGGTCGCCACGTTGCATGTTCGGTTCCATGCTCCCGCTCTCGACGGCGACGAGTGGTGGCCAGACCCCGCTGATCGCGAACAGCAACAGACCGATCGCCGCGACGATGGCGACGCTCGTGAGGATATCGCGCACGAAGACGACCGTTCCGTCCTCGCTGCGGAAGAACCAGCGGACGACGCCGTCGTCTTCGATCGTCACAGGGTCGGTGCTCGAGTTGCCCTCGGCGGCGTCGGCGTCGTCGGAACCGCTCATCGTTCCCGCAGTTTGCCGGGGGCGGCCATCAACTTTCCCCTCGCCGACAGCACCTGCCACGGAGTAGCCGTCGACCGCCCGGTCCGACGAGCGATTCGCTATCCTTTTTTCGCAGGTCACGAATACGAGTGGTGTGCCACTCGAGCGAGCGGCCCGTATCGTCAGCGAACTCGCAAGCTGCGGCTACAACGCCGACCGTGAGGCCGTGACGAAACTCGCCGCAGCCGACGACCCGGCCCGTGCACTCGAGACGGTCCTCGAGAATGTCGACGACGACGTACTCGTGATCCGGACCGACCACGTCGAGGCGGCGATCGCGAACGACCGCGAGGACGTCACGGCTGGCGATTCCGATGGCTCCTCGGCGGCGGCTCCTGCAGGGAGCAACGACCGAGATCAAGTTCCCGACGCCGGGGACGCCGACCCCTCCGTTTCAACTGGAGCGACCCCCACCCATTCGGGTGAATCTCCATCGCCGTCTCCAGTCGAAACGGGGGGGTCTACTGACGCGGGTCGATCTGCCGACCCGGCCCTGCGATCGCTCGAGATCGCAAACGACATGACCGGCGAGAGTACCGGGACCGGCGAGTACGAGGATTTCGTGTCGGTCTTCCGGGACCGCCTCGAGCGCCTCGGCTCGAAGCTCCGTGGGCGGGTCAACCACCGTCCCGCGGCGACGATCGAGGACATGCCCGGCGGTGAGGAGGTCGCGATGGTCGGGCTGGTCAACGACGTTCGTTCGACCGCGAGCGGTCACTGGCTGATCGAACTCGAGGACGCCACCGGGACCTTCCCGTGGCTCGTGATGAAAGACCGCCAGTACGCCGACCTCGTCGAGGAACTGCTCTGTGACGAGGTGCTGGCGATGGAGGGGACGCTCTCTGGGGATTCGGGAATCGCCTTCGTCGATTCGATGTTCTTCCCGGACGTACCCCGGACGCACGAGCCGTCGACTGCCGACCGTCACGTCCAGGCGGCGCTGATCAGTGACGTTCACGTCGGCAGTCAGGAGTTCATGCACGACGCCTGGACGGCCTTCGCCGACTGGCTGCACACCCCCGCAGCTCAGCACGTCGAGTACCTGTTGATCGCCGGCGACATGGTCGAGGGCGTCGGGGTCTACCCGAACCAGGACGAGGAACTCGACATCGTCGACATCTACGAGCAGTACGAGGCGTTCAGCGAGTACCTCAAACTCGTGCCGGGGGACGTCGAGATCGTCATGATCCCCGGCAACCACGACGCGGTTCGGCTCGCAGAACCCCAGCCGGGATTCGACGAGGACATCCGGGAGATCATGACCGCCCACGACGCCCGCATCGTCTCCAATCCGTCGATGGTTACTCTCGAGGGTGTCTCCGTCCTCATGTACCACGGCGTCTCGCTTGACGAGGTGATCGCCGAATTGCCGGAGGAAAAGGCCAGCTACGACGAGCCTCACAAGGCGATGTACCACCTCCTGAAAAAGCGCCACGTCGCCCCGCAGTTCGGGGGCCACACCCGGCTCGCACCCGAAGAGAAAGATTACCTCGTCATCGACGAGGTGCCGGACATCTTCCACACCGGCCACGTCCACAAACTCGGCTTCGGAAAGTACCACGACGTGCTCGCGATCAACTCCGGGTGCTGGCAGGCCCAGACCGACTTCCAGAAGAGCGTCAACATCGACCCCGACTCCGGCTACGCCCCCATCGTCGACCTCGACACGCTCGAGGTGACGGTCCAGAAGTTCAGTTAACGACCTTTTGCGCTACGCTCTGTGACGAGGACGCCAGTACCGCTGGCGTCCGTCGTCACGACGCTCGGCAAAATGTCGATCAAAAGCACTCCTCCCTCCTCTTCGTTCGCTTCGCTCTCTCCGAGTCAGTCGTCGGCACGCTCGCAGCCTGTGGCTGCTCGCGGTAGAAATCAGTGCCGTTGATCCGTACCGTGTACTTATCGTTCCAGTCGAAACCGTACCGTCCGCTCGCCCTGAAATCGGGGGCCGAAGCCGTGTCGCTCGAATCCGAGTTCGTCGGCGGCGTTCTCGATACCTTCGCTGCCCGGCGTGACGAGGACCTCGACGGCCATCGACTCGCGGTCGGCGAATCGGACGGGTTCGGCGAGCAGGCGTTTACAGGCCTCGGGCGTCCCGTCGAGCTGGGTGACGTGGACGGTGTCGTCCCGGGCGTCGAAACTGATGAACCCGAGGAGGTCGTCCGGATCGGAGCCGTCGTACTGCGACCCATCGACGTCGGCGTGGGGATCGTGGGTCCCGTCGGCTGCGACGCGGACCGTCCGGTCGTGGACGAGATTGCGCATCACGTCGGTCGGTGAATCCGCGATTGCCGCCAGCGCGTCGGCGTCGGCCTCGAGGGCGTCCCGGACGTTCATCGTCGTGTGGTAATGGCGCGCACGACCATAAATCCCGTATCCCGTTCGGCTGGGTTCGGTGGCCCGATCGACGATCGAGTGATCGACGACGATTCCTTAGCAAACTGGACAGTCAGCCTCGAGGCGGTCCAGATCCAATGGGACACAGTTATTTGCACGCTCTGGTAACGGGCTGGGTATGAGCCACGCCACCGGTAAGCGAGCATCGCGGCACAGCCACGTTCCACTCGAGGTGTCAGTATGCGCGTAGTCGCGAAGTTCGGCGGCACCAGTCTCGGTAGCGGCGACCGGATCAACCGGGCGGCCGACTCCGTCGCCAAGGCGGTCGAAGACGGCCACGAGATCGCCGTCGTCGCCAGCGCGATGGGATCGACCACGGACGACCTCCTCGAGGACATCACCTTCGAGGCCGACGAACAGGACCGCGCCCAGATCGTCAGCATGGGCGAGCGAACCTCCGTTCGCATGCTCAAAGCCGCCCTCTCGGCCCGGGGAATCGACGCGACCTTCCTCGAGCCCGGCGCCGATGGCTGGCCGGTCATCACCGACGAGTACGGCGAGGTCGACGTCGAAGAGACCCAGAAACGCGCACTCGAGATCGCAGACGACCTCGATGACACCGTTCCCGTCCTGACGGGTTTCCTCGCGGAAGGAAACGACGGCTCGGTCACCACCCTCGGTCGCGGTGGCAGCGACACGACGGCCGTCATGATGGGCAAGTACATGGAGGCCGACGAGGTCGTCATCGTGACCGACGTCGAGGGTGTGATGACCGGCGACCCGCGCGTCGTCGAAGGCGCGCGCAACGTCGGCGAAATCTCGGTCGACGAACTGCGAAACCTCTCGTTCCGCGGTGCTGAAGTCGTCGCGCCCTCCGCGCTGTCGTACAAGGACGGCAATCTCGACGTGCGCGTGGTCCACTACCAGCACGGCGACCTGATGGCCGGTGGCACGAGCATCGAAGGCGAGTTCGAGAACCTCGTCGACCTGCGAGAACGGCCGCTGGCCTGTCTCACCGTCGCTGGCCGGGCGATCCGTAACCAGCCGGGGATCTTCCACCACCTCTCCTCGTCGCTCGCCGACGAAGAGATCAACGTCGACGCCGTCGCCAGCGGGATGGACTCGGTAACCTTCTACATCGACGAGGAAGACGCCCAGCGAGGCGAGAACGTCCTCCACCGGGAGGTCATCGCCCGGGACGAACTCTCGAGCGTGACCGTCGACTCGCCGATCGCCGTCGTTCGCGTCACCGGCGGTGCGATCCCCGACCAGCCGGGGATCATCAGCGAGATCGTAACGCCGCTGGCCGACGAACGCATCCACCTTCAGGACGTCATCACCAGCGCGACGAGCGTCGCCCTGTTCGTCAACTGGGAGGACGGCGAGAAGACCCTGGAGATCACACAGGACCTCTTCTGATCCGTCGACGGGCACCGCATTTGTCCCGTCACGGATCCGTCTCCAACTCGCGTTCGGTTCGCGGTCGATCGAGGTTAGCTGTCCGATCGACCGTCCGACCGGCAGACTCGAGGGTGCCGGTGAACGGGAATGCGTTCCTTACCGTCGGGCCGTCTGCGATTTCGAACACCGGTGAAAACCACCGTTCAATTTACGGTAATTGGATCGTAACGAAGGGTGGTCCCGGTGGTTCGCCTCGTATGACATCGGAGCACACGGGACGGACCGTCTTCGAGTACGTCGAGCCGGACCCGGACGCGGTGCTCGAGGCGTACGGCATCGACTCACCCGAGGAGATGTTCCCGACCGCCCCAGCCGAGTCCACCACCTCGAACCACACTACAGGAGCCGACTGGACGTTCGTCGGCCACCCGGACACGGTCATCTGCCGGCAGGATCGATCTGTCGAACGGGCGACGGAACGGCTCAGGGCTCTTCAGCGCGGTCGACCGACGACCGGATCGACTGACGGCCGTCGCGACGAGCGCGCCGGGGCCGACGACGGGTTCGAACTCGTCGGTCCTGATCCGACCACGACGCGGATCGGTGACGACCGATTCGGAGCCCCGAACGCCGGCTGATCCCGACGGGCCACTCGAGTCGACTACCGCGCCGACCGGGGTCGCACCGACCTGTCTAGTGGCGGTCCACGCCTGAACTGCTGGGTCGGATCCGTCGCCGCAGGTCGGTTCGACTCTGCAGTCGACGCCTGGAACGGTACTAGGCGAGCATTCCGCGAACCCGGTCGCTCACCGAGGACGATTCAGACTGCGACGTCGTCTCGCCAGTGAGTCGGCCGACTGGCCCCTGCCCGCTCGAGCCGCTCTGGTCACCGACGATGCCGGTCAGCCAGTCGGGGGCCTGCGACTGGAGTTCTGTCCGTTTTCGTTCCGTAAAGCGAGCGTATCGGTGGAGCGCGACGCCGATCGCGAGGTAGAGCCCTGCGTCGACGAGTTCTCGCTTGAACCGGTTCCGGTCGTCACGGACGGCGATGGCCTTGATCAGCGAGAGCAGGCCGATCCCCAGGTAGAGTTTCGACGTTCGCGACGGGTTGCCAGTGAGGAGTGATTTGAGCTGCACGGACGGCGCCACCACGTCCGTCGCCGTAAACATGGACCCGGTATCTCCCGGCTCGGTCGGCTCAGGTGGGGATTTCTCGCTCCCACTCGTCGATCCAGCTCTCGAGATTCGTGGTGAGTTCCTCGTACGGAATCGTTACTGGAGTCTCGGGTTCGACGGCGTACTCCCGGACGAGGGCGGGTCGATCGAGTACCTCGGGCTCTATCGCCGGAAACTGGCGGTTTCGAACGGCGAGTTCGGTCTGGACCTCGTCGGTGTGCAGGAAGTTCAGGAACGCGTACGCGAGGTCCGGTTGTTCCGTTCCGGCGACGATCGCCGCGCCTTCGACGGTCAGGTACCCCCGGTCGGCCGGCGTGAGTACCCGGTGGCCCGCGAGGTCGCGGCCGTCGTCGACGGCTCCGACCCGGTCGGTCGAGTAGGAGACGACCATCGGACTGTCGCCAGCCAGATACGCCTCGTAGGAGTCGGTCCACTGATCGCGAATCTCGAGGTCGCCATCCGAAAGTGTGCGCCAGAACTCGAGGAAATCGTCGCCAGCGGCGGCGACGGTCCAGCAGAGAAACGCACGGCCGGGCGTCGAGTACCGGGGATGCTGGACGAGGAGGCCGTCGTCGGCGACGGCCCCGGGGAGGTCGGCGAGCGACTCGGTCTCGAGGAGGTCGAGTTCACGATCGTCGACCACGGGCGTGACGTAGCCGTAGCCGACCGGAACGACGTCCGAGATTCCACCACCGAAGGGTATCTCGAGGTCTTCGCGGAGGTCGTCACGACGCTCGAGCCGAGTGTGATCGAGTGGTTCGAACAGCGAACCGTCGGCGGGGAGTTCCTCGTCGTTTGGGTCGGCGTCGTCTGCGTCGTCGTCAGCCTCGCGCGCGATCTCGACGTCGTCGACGAGCGCGAGGTCTGTTGCCGAGAGGCCGAGGTAGACGTCCGCGTCGATTCCGGCGCCGAAGCTGGCCCGCTGACGGTAGTGATCGATACCCGAGTTGGGGACCGTCCACTCGAGTTCGGCGTCCGGGTACGCAGATTCGAAGGCGTCGGTGAGCCATCTGCCGAAGGACTCCTCGCCGGTCACCATGGAACTGTAGGTGGCGATACGGAGGGGGCCGTCGCTCTCGACCTCGTCGGCGTCGTCTTCGACCTCGGGGACCGTCGCATCGTCGTCCGGATCGTCGTTGTCGAACGTCGCACATCCTGCGAGTCCGACCACGGCTGACCCGGATACGCCGGCGAGAAACGGCCGTCGTCTCATTGTCTGATACTCGTACTCTGGCGGCTTATACTCGTTCCCGCATCGTCGGTTCTGGCTCGATCCGGGACCCCCGGATACTCGTGAAGACGCTCGCTGCTGCGTGACCGGGACGATCCAGGTTGGTGAGAAAGACTTTACCGATTCAACGAGAGTCGTTCCTGTGACGACTACCGGGGATACTCGAAATCCAGACCGGACGCGACGGTACGTCCTCGCGGGGATCGTCGTCGCGCTGGGGGCGATCACGGCCGCAATCTTGCTCGAGGTACTCGGGACGATCCTGTTCGCGCTCACGGTCGCGTACGTTCTGATCCCCGTCCATGGCTGGTTCGTCAGGCGCGGGCTGAGCGAGTGGTTCGCTGCCGCCGCGGCGACGCTGATTGGATTCGCCGGTGCCGTTGCGGTGTTCGCCCCGATCGTGTACACCCTCGTCGTCCGTGTCGACCAGGTGATCGCCATTCTCGAGTCGCTGCCGCCGGAGATTCCGGTGACAGCGTTCGAGTACACGTACACGATCGACGCCGCGGAGGCACAGGCGCTCGCGATCGACGTCCTCATGGACGTGACAGTCGCGATTGCGACGCAGTTGCCGGTGCTGGGAATCAAGTTCGCGCTGTTTGCAATCTTGCTGTTCGGGCTGTTGCTCAAGGGGGACGCTGCGGGAAAGGCCGCAGTCGCGCCCGTCCCGCCAGCCTACCGCGACGTGGTCTACGCGCTCGCCGGACGCGCTCGAGAGACGCTGTACGCGATTTACGTGTTGCAACTGGCGACCTCTATGGCGACGTTCGTGATCGGGTATCCGCTCTTCTGGGCGCTCGGCTACGAGATCCCGTTTACGATGGCGGTGATCGCGGCAATCTTGCAGTTCGTCCCGATCATCGGGCCGAGTCTCCTGATCGTCCCGGTCGCGGCCTACCACGTCGCGGCCGGTGAGTTGCTGGCCGCCGCGCTCGTCGGCGTCTTTGGGATCGCGCTCGTGGCGTGGCTCCCCGACATCGCCGTCCGTCCGCGACTCGCACGGCGATCGGCTGGCCTTCCCGGAAGCCTCTACTTCGTCGGCTTCACGGGCGGGCTCTTCACGCTCGGCCCGATCGGGATCGTCGTCGGCCCGCTGATCGTCGCCGTTTTCGTCGAGGCCGTCGACCTCCTCGCAGACGAGGTCAACCTCGAGACCAGCTTCACCGAACTCGTCGAAGACGAACTCGAGGCGGTCGACGACGAGACGGACGAACCGGCTGGTCCCGTCGAGTTCGACGCCGATTCCGACGACGACGGCGACGACAGTGAATCGCCTGCCGACGCTGCGACGGCGACCGTGACCACCTACGACGACTCCGCCCCCGACTCGAGTGTGGCCAGTGATGCAGATCCTGCGGACGCTGGCGGGGAAAACGACCGGTAACTCGTGTCGTAACCACCACTTTTTGCCGATGGTCGTCGTATGGTGTCATATGAGTACCCACGGGACACTCGTGCACGCGATCGTGGGAGCCATCGTCGGCATCCTTCTCTCGTTCATCCCGTTCTCGACGGTCATCGGCGGCGCCGTGGCCGGCTTCCTCGAGGGTCCGAATCACCGGGATGGCGCGCTCGCCGGCGCACTGGCAGGTGCGATCACGTTCCTCCCGGCAGCGGGCATCGCCTTGCTCGCGCTCGCGTTCGTCGGGTTCGGAACGGCGTTCGCGGCGATCCCGATCGAGGGAGCGGCCGTCCTGTTCGTCGGCGTCGTCCTCGCGTTCGCGACGATCCTGATCTACACCGTCGGGCTGGCACTGGTCGGCGGGTTCCTCGGCGCTGCACTCGCCAGAGAGTACCCGGACCGCAGGGTGAGTACCCGCCGATCGATCGGGCTGTCGGACCGCCCGCGCGGCGCTCGCTCGAGCGACGGTTCCGGGGCGCAGCGACCACCGCAGGACTCGAATCAGTGGACCGGACGCGCAGACGACCCACAGCCGTGGGACGACGCACACGAACCGCGGACGCCGTCGGGGCCACGGTCTCCCCCTCCGGACCACGACCTCGACGAGGGATCTCGAGGCCCGGGCGATCAGGCTCGCTGGCACGACGAGTGCGCTCGGGCGGAGTCAGACCGCGCCGACCGCGACGCCGACCCCGAAACGGATCGAGAGTAGCGCCGCGCCCGAGGGATCAACGCTTTTGCCCCTTCCGCGCGCGTGAGAGAACAACAGATGAAAACGGCAGGTGGCGACGCGGCGGCGAAACGCCGTGCTGGTGAACGGGCAGCCGAGGAGGTCGAAGACGGTACCGTCGTCGGGCTCGGGACCGGCTCGACGGCGGCCTACGCGATCGAGGCGATCGGCGACGCCGTCGCCGACGGCCTCGAGATCCGGGCAATCCCGACGTCGTTTCAGTCCCGGCAACTCGCACTCGAGGTGGGGATTCCGCTGACGACGCTCGATGCCGTCGACCGCGTCGACCTCGCCATCGACGGCGCCGATCAGGTGGTCGACGATCCAGACGCGACCGCTCACGGCACGCTGATCAAGGGTGGCGGCGCAGCCCATTCCCGGGAGAAACTCGTCGACGCGGCGGCAGACCGATTCGTCGTCGTCGCCGACCCGTCGAAACTGACCGCGAGGCTCGACCGTTCGGTCCCGCTCGAGGTGCTGCCCGACGCTCGCACCGTCGCCGCCGATCGTGCGCGTGTCCTCGGTGGTGAGCCGACGCTCCGGGCGGCCGAGCGCAAGGACGGTCCGGTCGTCACCGATAACGGAAATCTCGTACTCGACTGTGATTTCGGCGCGATCGAGTCACCTGCCGACCTCGCCCGCGACCTCTCGGCGATCCCGGGCGTACTCGAGCACGGACTGTTCGTCGGGCTGGCCGACGCAACCTACGTCGGGACCGACGACGGCGTCGAGATCCGGGCGTACTGATCGCAGTGTTTCAGGACGGACTGGCGCGCTGGCGGTCGCCGCGCCGACGCTCGTTCATCAGGTAGACCGCCACGGCGATCCAGAGTGTGATCAGGTACCCATACTGTGCGTAGCCGGTCGGGAAGTCCGCCGCTCGAGCCGTGGCGACGGCGTAGACGAGTGCCGTGGCGACGAGTGGGCCGCCGACGTAGAGCCAGACCTGGGGGAGCCAGTCGGTGGCGTTTCGGGGATGGGTTGCGTCGGCGAACAGTGCGGGAAGGGTGACGAGTGAGAGCAGAAACAGGATCACGATCGACAGTGCGACGAGAAGACCACCTGTGAATCCGTCGGGGTGGACGACCAGCGCGAGCAGGAGGACGATCGGTGCGGCAACTGCGTAGCACGCGAGCACGGGTCGCCACGTCGACCCCGGGGAGCGTGGTTCACCGCCAGTATCCTCGCCTTCGTCGTCCCGCCGAACGCGGTGATCGTGCCGGAGTCTGGTCACCAGCCAGTGGGTTCCGACCGCCGGGACTGTGGTGAGGAGGACGACGACACCGACGCCAAAGGCGATGGTGAGGGGTGCGAGGACGATCGCAACCGCGGCCAGCGGCCAGCTCGTCGCGAGGATGGTCGAGATCGAGCCGAGGCCGTAGACCAGAAGTACGGCGATCGAAGCGGCGAGTCCGGTCCAGACGCCGGCGCGTTTCGCGTCGACCGGCCGACGGGTGGCGTAGAGGCCGACGAGGATGCCTGCGAGCGGGAACGGTCCACCCGAAATGGTGGCGTCGAACGTTCCGGGTCCGGTGACGACGGACCCCATGGACTGCCCGACGGTGATCGGGACCGTAACGAGTCCGACGAGGATTGGTATCCGCAGAGACTCGTCTCGGAGGGCGTCACGAAGCACCTGATACATAGTGCGAGCGCATACCCTCGTCTTCAGGCGCGGGAGGAGGTCAAGCGGGGACATGGGTCGGTGTAACGGTTTTCCCGTGCGCTATTCAATATGTCGATCGAGTAACCTGTGTTCGCGTGGTCGGTCGTCTTCGTCTCCTGAACGTTTCCGGTGGCAAAATCTGTGACAGTGGGGGCGCATCTGGAGCGGCAGCATCCCCGCCACTGCAACCCCTTCGTTTCGCCTCGAGAACAGGTCGGTCACCGAAACTATCGGTCGAGCGATCGGGGCAGACGCGGAGACGTCGATGGACACCTTTTCAATCCCGTCGTGCTAGGCTCCACTGGAGACGATTCGATGCCCGAGACATCCGACAGGAAAGACGACCACATCCGAATCATCGAAGAAGAGGACGTCGAGACCTCGGGGACGGGGTTTGCCGACGTCGACCTCGTCCACGAGGCGCTGCCTGAGATCCATCGCGACGAGATCGACACGACGACGACGCTGTTCGGGCACGAACTCGCGGCCCCCATCGTCATCGAGAGCATGACCGGGGGCCACCCGGCGACGACCAAGATCAACCGCGCGCTCGCGGAAGCCGCCCAGGAACAGAACGTCGCCATGGGCGTCGGCAGCCAGCGTGCCGGCCTCGAGCTCGACGACGAGGCTCTCCTCGAGTCCTACACCGTCGTCCGGGACGTCGCCCCGGACGCCTTCCTCTACGGCAACGTGGGTGCGGCCCAGTTGCTCGAGTACGACGTCGCTGACGTCGAGGCGGCCGTCGACATGATCGACGCCGATGCGATGGCAATCCACCTCAACTTCTTACAGGAGGCCGTCCAGCCAGAGGGCGACGTCGACGCCCGGGGCTGTCTCGAGGCGATCGAGGCCGTCGCGAGCGACCTCTCGGTCCCCGTCGTCGTCAAGGAGACGGGCAACGGGATTGCTCGCGACACGGCCCGACGGCTCGCCGAAGCTGGCGTCGACGCCATCGACGTCGCGGGCAAGGGTGGCACGACGTGGTCGGGTATCGAGGCCTACCGGGCGGCAGCCGTCGGTGCCGACCGCCAGGAACAGGTCGGACAGCGATTCCGCGCCTGGGGCGTTCCGACGGCCGTCAGCACGCTCGAGGCGGCCGACGAACACGACTGCGTCATCGCCAGCGGCGGCGTTCGATCTGGGCTCGACGTGGCGAAAGCGATCGCACTGGGCGCTCGCGCGGGTGGACTCGCCAAACCGTTCCTCTCGCCGGCCGGGCAGGGCACCGACGCGGTGGTCGACCTGCTCGAGACCCTCGAACTCGAATTTCGGACCGCGATGTTCGTGACGGGCTCGGCGACCGTCGAGGAACTGCGGGAGACCGACTACGTCGTCCTCGGCCGGACCCAGGAGTATCTCGAGCAACGACGTCGGTAGCCGATCGTTCGTCGCTCTCTTCTGTTATCGTAGCCACTGCGCGTCAGTGTACACCTGATCGCGGATCAGTCTGGCGGTCATGCTAACTCGTTGCATCTGGTACTGCTGTCGTTCGGAGGAGACAGCAGCGGCTCACCGAGCAGCCGACGCAAAAAATCGATACTCGAGTGACTGGCCTTACAGGTCGCGGGGCTGGACCGTCTTCCGGTCGTTAGCCTCAGCTCGGCGGGCAGCGTCTTCGAGCAGCTGGTCGACTTCCTCGTCGAGGGCATCGTAGAAGTCCGAGGCGACGTTCTTGTCATCGAGCGCTTCCTTGACGGCGGCTTTGACGATAAGGTCTGCCATACGATGTATCCGTTTCCCCTTCCGTGGTATAAATGTTGTGGTTATCGATGGAAATACGGGGGTTGCAGGGGTTCATTCGACCGTTTCGACCGCCATCGTGACCGGAAAGTATATGTCCAATGACTGGGCTTGGGTTCGCCCTATCCGCTCGAGCCGGGGCGAACCGGCTCGCGCGCGCTCTCGCGGCCGCTCGCGGTCGTCGACGACCGGACGGGTCGACGGATTCGAGTAGCTTCGGGACCGACCTCGGATATGCGAGAACTCCTCGAGGCCGTCGCCGACGGCTCGCTCACCCCGGCACAGGCGGAAGCAAGACTGCGAGGGTACGCAACCGACGAGGCGGGGCGATTCGACGCGGCTCGCGAGCAGCGCCGGGGCATCCCCGAGGCCATCCTCGCCGATGGCAAGTCAGTCGAGCAGGTCTGCTCGCTGGCCGCGACCGCACTCGAGACGACCGATCGTGCGCTCGTAACACGGGTGACCGACGATCAGCTCGCCGCCATCGGGTCGCGGCTCGTCGATCCCGCCGACTCGTCGGTCACTCTCGAGCGTCGCAGCCGGACCGTTCGGCTGATGACCGGCTCGTACGATCCGCCGTCGCTCGAGGCGACGGTGGGAATCGTCACGGCTGGTTCGGTCGACGTGCCCATCGCGGACGAGGCCCACGTCGTCTGCTCGGACGCGGGCGCGACGGTCGACCGCGTCGACGACGTCGGCGTCGCGGCGCTCTCCCGGACGCTCGATCAGGTCGATCGTTTTCGCGAGGCGGACGTACTGATCGTCGCTGCCGGCCGTGAGGGTGCGCTCCCGACCGTGATTGCCGGGCTCGTCGACACGCCGGTGATCGGGCTGCCGGTCTCGAGTGGTTACGGTTTCGGTGGCGACGGAGAGGCTGCACTGGCGGGGATGCTCCAGTCCTGTACCGTCCTCTCGGTCGTCAACGTCGACGCAGGATTCGTCGCCGGGGGACAGGCAACGCTCGTCGCCCAGGCCGTCGACGCGGCGCGGGGGGAAAACTCTCCACAGTAAAAATATAGTTGGCTATTCGAAAACGATACACTCTGTTTGAAAAACTCCTTACTGCGTTTGGCAAAGCATTTTTATGCTACTGCTGGGTAGTACCGGATACCGGCGATCGCCGGTGAGACCAATGCCCACCTGCAACCACTGTGGCGCACACGTTTCCGAACGCTTTGCGCGCGTCTTCGCCGACGCAGACGGCGAGATCCACGCGTGTGTCAGTTGCTCGGCGAACGCGGGAATCGCGGAAGTGTCGCGAGAACGCGGCCGCGGCACCCGGGTTCGTTCGGACTGACGACCGACCAGACCACCCAGGGCTCCACGACACCCCACCGACCCCCACTCTCCCACGACGTGACCCTTTTCGTGGTCGACTTCCTCCTCTCGAGCGATGGCTGGCGACCACGTCGTTTACGTCCTCGAGTGCGCCGACGGCAGTTTCTACACCGGCTACACGACCGACCTCGAGCGCCGCGTCGCCGAACACGACGCTGGCGAGGGCGCGAAGTACACCCGGGGCCGGACGCCGGTCGAACTCCGCTATCACGAGCGCTACGAGACCCGTTCGGCGGCGATGTCACGCGAGTACGAGATCAAGCAGTTGCGACGGCGTGAGAAAGAACGACTCGTCGGCCTCGAGTGACTCCCCCGCGACGGCCCCGTCGACGACGGCGTCGACGATAGTATCGTATCGAAATCTCCGAAAAATAGATGGGACTACTCGTCGTTCGTCCGGGTGATATGGATCTCGACGATCTCAAACAGCCGGAGTATACTGGCGAGAACCGCTGTCTGCCGTGTACGGTCGTCAACCTGACGATCGCCGCGGCCCTCGGCTGGCTCGTCGCTCGCAAACACCGGATCGCTGGCGTCCTCGTGTTCGTCGTCTCGGCTGCGATCATCTCCCTTCGGGGGTATCTCGTTCCCGGGACGCCGACGCTGACCAGACGCTACCTGCCGGCCGGCGTACTCCGCCTGTTCGGCAAGGAGCCCGACCTCGAGACCGCCAGTGGCTTCCATGGTGTCGACGCCGACGCTGCGGCCACTGACACGCACGCTACTTCCGATACGATCGACTCGGCCGACGCGGCCGACGACGGCGCCTACTTCGATCCGATGGTCGAGCCACCCGGTCCCGACGTAGACGTGCGGACGGAACCACCCACTCCCGAGGAACGACCGGGGCCAGACGTGGCTGCCACCGACGGCTATGGCCGTTCCGAACCCGGAGTCTTCGACCTCGAGCGGTACTTCCTCGAACGCGACGTGCTCGAGCCCTGTACCGAGATCGACGACCTCTGTCTCACCGACGGGTTCGAAGATCGCTGGTTCGCCGAGATCGGGACGATCCTCGAGACCGGCGACGCTGCCGGCGCCGAACCGGACGAAACCGGGGCGGACGATGCCCCTGCAGCGGATCGAACGGCCGACGCCGTCGACGCAGCCGCCGTGATCGAGGCCGTCGGCTTCGACGTCGATCCCGAGGCGTTCGACCTCGAGGCCCGCGACGAAGCCCGGTTTCTGGTCGGGAACCGTGGAATCGCCGGCCGCTGGCCCTCTCACGCGGCCGTCGTCGCGGACGTCGCTGCCAGCCGCGCCCTCGAGGACTGGGTCGACGACTGGCATGCACTCGGTCCCGAGACGAGAGGACGGGTACTCAACGCCCTGCGGATGTTCCTCGAGCGCTGCCCCACCGGCGGCGACGTGGAACTGGGCGAGGAGGTCGTCGAATCGTGCTGTACGTCCCACGACGTGATGGCGGTGACCTGCGAGGAGACCGGCGAGCGGCTGTTCGAGGAGCGACTCGATCGCGCCGAGGCCTGATTCGGCCCACTCGAGGAGAACGCGCCGGCGGCGCTTTTTTCCCACCGGCCGTCGACCCACGGCTATGGAGACGATCAGGTTCGGCACGGACGGCTGGCGGGCCACCCTCGAGGAGTTCACGACGCCGCGGGTCCGGATGGTCGGGCAGGCGGTCGCGACCTACCTGCGAGACGAGGGTCTCGAGGGAACGCTCGTCGTCGGCTACGACGCTCGCGAGACCTCTCGCGGATTCGCCGAGGAACTCACACGGGTGCTGTGTGCGAACGGATTCGACGTCCTGATCCCGGAACGTGACCGGCCGACGCCGCTGGTTGCCCACGCCATCGTCGAACGTGATCTCGGCGGCGGACTGGCTGTCACGGCCTCGCACAATCCGCCGGAGTACAACGGCGTGAAGTTCATCCCCGCAGACGGCGCGCCGGCGCTTCCCGACGTGACCGACGCCATCGCGGATCGACTCGCCGAACCCGACCCACTCCCGGCCGACGACCACGGGAGCGTCCGCGAGGTCGACCTGACCACGCCACACGCCGACGCCGCCCTCGAGCTGGTCGCAGCGATCACCGGTGGCGTCGACCTCGACGGGCGGACGATCGCCTACGACGCGATGCACGGCAGCGGACGCGGGACCACCGACGCCCTGCTCGAGCGAGCGGGTGCCGACGTCGAGTGCCTTCGCTGTGATCGCGACCCGACGTTCGGTGGCGGCGCGCCGGAGCCCGCGCCCGGGAATCTCGAGGACCTGGTCGATCGCGTGACTGGCGACGGCGAAGCGACCCTGGGAATCGCGAACGACGGCGACGCCGACCGGATCGCGATCGTCACCCCCGAACGGGGCTATCTCGACGAGAACCTCTTCTTCGCGGCGCTGTACGACTACCTGCTCGAGGACGATACCGGTGGGGCGGTCCGGACCGTCTCCACCACGTTCCTGATCGACCGGGTCGCGGGGGCCCACGGCGAGGACGTCCACGAGGTTCCGGTCGGGTTCAAGTGGGTCGCTGGCGCGATGGCCGACCACGACGCCCTCGTCGGCGGTGAGGAGTCTGGCGGGTTCACCGTCCGCGGCCACGTCCGCGAGAAAGACGGCGTCCTCGTCGCCCTGCTGGCTGCGGCCATGGACGCCGCCGAGCCGCTCGACGACCGCGTCGACCGCCTGCTCGAGGCCCACGGGACGGTCGTCCAGAACAAGACCAGTGTCCCCTGTCCGGATCACGAGAAAGCCCGCGTTATCGACGACCTCGAGGCCGAAATCCCCGATTCGGTCGCCGGAACGACCGTCGAGGGCGTGAACACGGCCGACGGCTTCAAACTCGCCCTCGAGGACGGCTCGTGGGTGCTGGTTCGCCCGAGTGGGACCGAACCCGTCCTCCGGGTGTACGCGGAGGCGACCGACGCCGAGCGGGTAGGGGAATTGCTCGCGGCCGGTGAGGCGTTGCTCGAGCCGCTCGTCTAGGCTCGTTCCGTCAGGCCCCATCGACCGACCGGACACGGAGCGCTTGCACTGTCCGGGTCGGGCGTTACCGGACTCGCACCCGACGTGAGGGACATGAGCAGACGATCCCGCGAAGACGCCGCGTACACGGAACTTTCGCCCGACGCGTGGCACCAGAACGACGCGGGGAACTACTACATCGACTGTCCGGAGTGTGGCTCGGCTGCGTCACTGATGAACGTCGTCAAACACGGCCGCTGCAACGGCTACATGGACCAGCGAGAAGAGGAGACGGAACTCGACGAGGAGACGTTCGACTGCACCGCGAAACTCTGGTTCGAACTCGGCTACACGTCCGATCCCGAGCCGGCGACCACCGACGAGGCTCCCGGTGAATCCGCGAGCGACGCCGAGACCGACGAGGGAGTCGCCGCGGAGGGCACTCCTCCCGGGACAGACGGAACGGTCGACGGAGAACAGACGTAACGGGAGTCGAAATTCATCTCTCGCGTTGCATCGCCGCGAGCGCCTCGAGTCGCTGCTCAGTGGGCGGGTGCGACTCGAAGAGCCAGCGTTCGAGTCGGTGTAGCAGCGTTCGGGCCCGCCAGTAGGCGGGTTCGACGTCGCCTTCGGGCCCGAGCATGACCTTCTCGGGCTCGTCGGGCGTGAGCGGGAGGATCGACAGCGAGGAGACCCCGGAGACCTCCCGCAGGTCCCGTTCCGGAGTCTCGGCTATTTCGCGGTCGAGACGCTCGAGCGCGCCGGCGAGGGCGGCCGGTGAGCCGGTCACCTCGGCTGCGGTACGGTCTGCGGCTCGTTCCCGGACGCGTGCCAGTCGGGCGGTGATCGTCCGGCCGAGGACCCAGACGACGCTCGAGACGAGCCCCAGCGGGACGACGACGATCACGCCCCACCCGGGATTTTCGATTGCGGTGAGTCGAGAGCGCAGGCCGTCGGCGAGCACGACGGGCACCGAGACGGCGGTCATCACCATCGCGTCCCGGTTCCTGACGTGGGCGAGTTCGTGGGCGATCACGGCCTCGAGTTCCGCCGGCTCGAGGGCCTCGATCGTCCCGAGTGAGAGCACGAGATGGACGTCGCTGGGCCGGTAGCCGACGACCAGTGCCTCGGGAGCGTCCCGGTCGGAGACGGCGATGGTGGGGACAGGGACGTCGAGCTGGGCAGCGATGCGCGTCGTGGTCTCGTAAAGCTCTGGGGCAGCCTCGTGGTCGACGGGGTGGGCATCTGCGAGCCGTTCGACCGTTCCCCGCTGGACGTACTCGAGGCCAGCGATGGCGATCAGCGTCACTACTGCGGGGACGAGCGCGACGATTCCGGGGGCGTCGACCTCGAAGGAGGCAAACAGGAGGGCGAAGACGGCCCAGACGCCGACGACGAAGCCGACCGTGACCACGAGGAGGCCGAGGAGGGCGGCGACCATCTGGAGGTACAGTCGCGTCGGGCGGACTGGCATGCGATCCGGTTGCGGGGGACGGGTCAAAAACCTTGATCGACTCGAGTGACGATGATCGTCGCTGAGCTCTCTCAGCGAGGCAACTCGGAGATGGTGGTCAGTCGCTCCCGTCCACTCGTTTCGCCGGGACGCCAGCGACGGTCGCACCTGCCGGGACGTCCCGGGTGAGAACCGACCCGGCACCGACGGTCGCTCCCTCGCCAACCGTGATGTCGCCGAGCAATGTCGCGTTCGCGCCGACCCGGACGCCGTCCTCGAGCGTCGGGTGTCGCTTGACGGGTTCGTTGACGTCGCCACCGAGGGTGACCCCGTGGTACATGTGGACGTCGTCGCCGACTTCGGCGGTCTCACCGATCACGACGCCCATCCCGTGGTCGATCGTCACCCGGCGACCGATCGTCGCTGCCGGATGGATCTCGACGCCCGTCAGCAGGCGCACGAGGTGTGAGAAGAGCCGAGCGGGCAGTCTCAGTTCCGCGCTCCACAGTCGGTTGGCGATCCGATATCCCCAGACCGCGTGGACGCCCGGATAGGTGAGCGCGACCTCGAGACACCGCTTCGCGGCGGGGTCGCGGTCGCACATCGCCCGCGTGTCCTCACGCAGTCGTCCCAACATGGCTCGAGGTTGCAGGTGGTGTGGGTGTGGTAGTCGGGGTGGTTTCCGGTCGGCCACTCGAGTGGTGGCTGTGACGGTGACAGCGACACCGACCCGCGACGCGAGGCGCTCGCTTCCGCTCGATACGCACGACGTGGTCGGTGTCGTCCATGGTCGAACGTATCGAGACCGGCCCCAAAAGGGTTCGCTTCCGGCAGCGATCCTGATCCACCATCGAATCCGCTTCTGATCCGTTCTCCCAGTGAATACGTCGGGAGAGGCCCCGTTCTCCGATGGCACTGGTACACAGGTCTAGCAGTCGAGTCACTCCCCACGAGCCAGTCGAGTCGCGATTCGCTCGGGCAATCCGGCCTCCCTGACCGCCTCCTGAACCGCTTGGACGTCGTAGGAGACGCGGTGGGTATCGACCGACAGGCGCTCGAGGTCGACGACGGCGTAGGCGGCCCGGGGGTCGCCGTCGCGGGGCTGGCCCACGCTTCCGGGGTTGACGACGATCCCCTCCGAAAACTGGCGGACGCCCTGAACGTGGGTGTGGCCGAGCACGAGGACGTCCTCGTCGCCGAGCAGTCGTGGCGAGAACTCCTCGGGGTAGGTGTACCGGCGGTATCGCTGTGGGTCGTCGGGGTGGCCGTGGACGATCTTCACTCGCTCGTCGCACGCCCGTCGTTCGGTGGGGAGCGACTCGAGCCACGCGCGCTGGTCGTCGTCGAGGCGTTTCCGGGCGTGTTCGATGCCGGCTTTTCCCATCGGGTTGAACCCGCGCGCCGACTCCTCGAGTACAGCGGCGTCGTGATTGCCGAGGACGGTCGGGACCGCGCGTTCGCGGAGTTCGTCGACGCAGGCGGCGGGCCACGGGTTGTAGCCCACCACGTCGCCCGCACAGACCAGTTCGTCGACCGGTGGCATGTCCGAGAGGACGGCCTCGAGGGCGACCCGGTTGCTGTGAACGTCGGAGATGAGCCCGACTCGCATGGTCGAGGATACGGGCTCGAGCCCCAAGTGCGTGGCCGTGGGGTGCTCAGCACTCGAGTGGTGCAGCCGGGAGCGTAAACCAGAACGTCGATCCCTCACCCGGTTCGGAATCGACCCAGATGTCGCCGCCGTGGTGGGTGACGATCTTTCGGCACAGCGAGAGGCCGACGCCGGTACCGTCGATCTCGTCGGTGGCGTGGAGCCGTCCGAAGATCTCGAAGATCTGGTCGGTGTGATCGGGATCGATCCCGATCCCGTCGTCGGCGACGGCGAACACGCACCGGTCTCCTCGACGCTGGCCGGTGATCTCCACGGTCGGGGGCGCGTCGCCGCTGTAAGTCAGTGCGTTCGAAACGAGGTTGGCGAACAGTTGCTCGAGCTGGGCTGGGTTGGCACGGACCGCTGGCAGGTCCTCGACGGCGATGGCGGCGTCCGTGCCGTCGATTCGGTCCCGAAAACCGTTCAGCACGCCCGTGACGACGTCGTCGGTCTCGACGGCCTCGAACTCGTCGTCGGCCATATCGATCCGGGAGTACGAGTGCAGGCCGTCGACCATCGCACGCATCCGCTCTGCGCCGTCGACGGCGAAGTCGACGAACTCCTGGGCCTCGTCGTCGAGGTCGGCGGCGTGACGGGACTCGAGCAACTGCAGGTACGTCGAGATCATCCGCAGGGGCTCTTGCAGGTCGTGGGAGGCGACGTAAGCGAAACGTCTGAGCCGTTCGTTCGAGGCTTCGAGTTCGTCGATCGTCTCCTCGAGTTCGGCCCGGGCCTGCGCGCGGTCGACCAGCGTGTAGAGCATACGCTCGACGTCGCGGGTCGACTCGCCGGGTTCGAAGAACTCCTCCGGTGGCGTGTAGTAGAAGTTGTGACAGACCGTGTCGTCGTACACCAGGTGCGGGTGGGTTCTGATGACGTCGACGAGGATCTCCGGGGGGATGCGGTCGCAGTCGTAGTGACAGAGGGCGATGCAGTCTTCGCCTTTGAAGAGCTCGTTGACCCGGCTCTCGTAGGCCAGGAACTCCTCGAGCGTGGCCTCCTCGTCGAGCACGAAGTTCGTGTTCGCGGTGACCCGGAGGCCCGGATACTCCTCCCTGGCTTCCTCGATCGCTTGTGCGTAAACCTCGAGCATGTCGTCGGCGTCGAATCGGCCGGTCCTGAGGTAGGTCTCCTCGAGCGTGTGGAAGGTCAACTGGCCGGACTCGAGTGCGCCCTCGAGGTCGACGTCGGTGCCGAACTCGTCTCCCGGTGGATCGTCCGGCTCGCGCAGTTCGGCGAGAACCTCCTCGTCGGTCATGTCGTCGACGACGTACATGACTCGTTCGCCCCGTTCGATCCCCTGTCGGACGAACGGCGTCACCGTTGCGAACCGTTCCGCACGATCCCGGTAGAACAGTGCGATGTGCTCGCAGCTCTCGAGCGTCTCTAGACCTTCCAGCGGTTCGATCGTCCCGTCGAACTCCGGGCTCGAGCGAAGGGCTTCCAGTCCGCTCTCGATGGTCAGCGCGTCGCTGATTCCCCCATCGGGAACCCCCGACAGTCGGTGGGCGCTGGAAGCCGACTCGTTACTCATTATCTCGTCGAGGGTAGCTGCTGGCAAGAACCCACTGCCACGATACGTTGGTAGTGTCTCAGGCGGAGACGGCCTCAGTCACTGTCGCCGTTCTCGATGGCCGTCTCGAACCCATCGTCAGTCCGGACGACGCCGGCCGCACAGACGGCGTGTTCGAACTCGAGGTCGTAGGCCGTAGTCGCAGCGTCGGCGGCGTCGGCGGCCTCGAAGTCGAACACCTCGGGGGTATCTTTCTCGTAGGTCGCGACGAGTGTCGGTTCCTCGACCGTCTCGACGAGCAGGGCGTCTTTCCGGACCGTCCCGATCAGGGCCTCGCCGTCGTCGTCGATCGTGGCCGCGATCCGCGGCGTGTCGTAGTCGTCTTTCTCGTAATCGAGTGCGAGCAGACACTCCGCGAGCGCGTCTCGAGCGGGGTACCCGAGCTCGAGTTTCTCGGCGATCGGATCGACCTGTGAGCCGTTGCCGAACGCGACCGTCTGGCCAGTTGGGGTGTCGACGACGCGCAGGCAGTTGTAGGCGACGTACGGGTTGTCCGTTTCGGGCGCGTCGTCGGTCGGGCCGACGGTCAGGGCATCTTCGCGGGCGGTGATCTCACGGTTGGGAAACGATCTCGAGGAGACGCGGTAGGCGCCGACCTCGGGGCCGACGACGACGAATCGTCCGACGTACATAGTCGCAGGTGAGCGGGTGAGTGGAAAAGGCGTGTCGGTTCCGTCCAGTCCGGTGGGCCAAGCGTTCCTCGCCGCCTCGCGTCGGGAAGTGCTTTCATCGGGCCTCGTCGGCCAGAAACTATTCCCCGCTCGTCTCGAAAGTCGCCAGCTATGCGCCGACGTGCCTTCATTTCACTTGCTGCCGTCGTCCCGCTGGCAGGGTGTAGCGGCCTCCTCGGTGGCGGTGTCGAGGAGACGATCAGCGACGAAGAATTGGTCGAGTTCGAAGCCGACGACGGTGCCGAACTGACAGTCACCGTCGACGTCGTCGAGGTTGACGATCTGGATCTCGAGGACGAGATGGACGGCCTCGAGCGAGAAGGAGTCGGGATTCGGATCGACCGTCAGGGAGCTGGTCCGATCGAAACCCGAACGGTCCACGACAGCGAAACGTTCGAGCTCACCGTCGACGACGGCGGCACCCACACCGTGATGATCATCGGCGGAACGGCCGACGTGACGATCGAGTAGCCACTCCACTGCTCGATTTCGAGTTGCTGTCGGTGGGTTTCGACCGCCGAACGCCCGGTGACCGACCGACGGCGGTACCCTTTTCGACGTAGCCGTCCGAATAGCTGTATGTCCAGTGACGTTGCCGGTATGGGCGACGACCCGGGGGCTGGTTCGGATCCCGGACCGAACACCGACCCGGACGGCGACGGCCGGAGCTCCCCGTTCCGTTGGCTCGCCGTCGCCGTCGTGTTCGCGGTGCTCGCCTCGTCGGTATTCCTTCGGTCTGCGTCCGTCGTCGAGCCGTGGATCGTCGTCGCCGGGTTCGGTCTCTTCCTCGCGCTCGCACTCGTGCTCGCACGGCGGCGCTCGGGGGCTGACTCCCGCAGGGCAGCGCTCGACCGCCCCTCGACGGACGACGCCGACGGGGGCGACGGTAGCGTCTGGAACGCGATCCCGTCGTGGCAGTACGAGGGTCGCCACGTCGAATCCGGGGGACTGACCCGTAGTGAACAGGAACGGGCGCTCAGGGACATCCAGGAACAGGCCGACGAACTCTCTGACGATCCCTCTCGCGAGCCCTGAGAAGCCCGCTCGAGGGTCGCGTTTCACGGTCCGAACGGCGTCCACCGATCAGTCTGCACTCGCCGATTCGTCTTCGTCGCTTCCGTCTCGTCCTTCGCGCCAGTCCTCTAGGTCGTCGTCTTCGGTGTCGTCGATCCGCTGCTCGTAGTAGGCCATCGGATGCGGGATTCGCTCACAGAGGTCGTCCTTGTTGACGCAGTCGCCGTACGATTGCATCGTCGCACACGAAGGTGGTGAGTATTCGGTGGGCGAGGTCTCTCCGCGGATGTGGTCGGTCTGGTAGCGGGTCATCTCCTCGCCGAAGGTGGAGTTGACCCGGTAGAGGTCGACGATCTCGTCGGTGCTCATTCCGATGCTCGCGAGGAAGGCCGTGATCGCAAAGCGGGAGTGATGGGGGAGGTGTTCACCCTTCTGGACGTCGTCGAGCAGTGCCTTCATACACGGTGGGAAGAGGTCCGGGACGACGGTGTCGATGTCGCGGGTCAGGTCGAGGTCGGCGAGCACCTCGCGGACGGCCCCGGCTTCGGCCTCGAGTTCGCTCGCGATGGTCTCCGGGACGTCGAAGGGAAGCCCGTCCTCGATCCGTTCGCGGATCGCCTCGCGGACGAGCGCGTGGAGGTCGTCCTCGTCGACGACGACCTCGCCGTCTCGTACCGACCGATTGACCAGTCGCCACTCGTCTCCCCAGAGGTCTGCTGCGAGCGGAAGGTAGGTGCCGACGTCGATCAGGTACTCCGTTCGCTCGCTGTCACCGTCGACGACGGCTCGTTCTCGAACGGCGTCTGTCAGGTCGAACTCAGCGAGCAGGTCCGCCAGTTCGAGGCCGGTCGTCTCCACGCTCTTCAGTTCCGTCGTGTCCTCGAGGTCGGTGGCAAATCGGTCGAACGCCGTCGCTGCTTCCGCACGGGCGTACTTCCGGACGAGGACGCGTTCGTCGACCAGCGAGACGAGGACGCGGGCGACCGGGTAGGAGAGTAACTCCGTGCGCGGGTCGCGGTGGATTGGCCCGGTCTCGCCCTCCTCGAGGGCGGTAATCACACGTTGGCTCGCTCGTTCGACCACCGCCCGGTCAGACTGGACGACGCTCGCGAGGTCGACGGCCTCCGCTGCCACCGACTCACGGGCCGCCTCGAGGAACGGATACCGGGCGTGGAGTCGCTGCATCGGTACAACGATATTACTCCGGTGGGATAAGCTATCTGGTTGGATCGGTGGTCGGGCCGGCGAGAGTAAAACCGTATTACAGACGTTCGAAACGACCTCCAGAACGGGGGAAGTCGCCGCAGGCGGCCGGTTCGCCGAGAGGGTCGATTTCAAGGGCACCCGACACGTCGGTTCGTCTATGCCACGTGCGACCCGGGACGGCGTGTCGATCTACTACGAACACGAGGCCGACGCGGTGGGGACGCCGGTCGTCTTCGTGCAGGGACTTGGCTTCGGTCGGTGGATGTGGCGCTGGCAACGCGAAGCGGTCGCCGGCGAGCGCCCCGTGATCGCACCCGACAACCGCGGGACGGGCCGTTCGGACGCCGGCTTGCCCCCGCTCTTGCCACGGCTTCCCCGGAAGCTGCGAACCCCACTTATGCGCAAACTCGGCGGCTACTCCATCGCCGGACTGGCCGCCGACCTCGAGGCCGTCCTCGACGACGTCGGGACGCGTCGCGTCCACCTCGTCGGCGCGAGCATGGGCGGGATGATCGCCCTGCAGTACGCCCTCGAGTACAACCGCGTCGAGACGCTCACGCTGCTGTGTACGACCCCCGGCGGCCCGGAGGCGATTCCGGTGCCCGAGGAGACCCGAGAAGCGATGTTCGACGTAAAAAAGGGCGCGAGCGAACGCGAGACGTTCCGCCAGCGGATGCGGCCGGCGTTCAACGAACAGTTCACCAACCGGAATCCACACCTGATCGACCGCATTCTCGAGTGGCGACTCGAGCAAGACGCCGACGAGCCCGCTCGAGAGGCACAGGCCGCGGCGGTCCTCGGATTCGACGTCAGCGACCGACTCGGCGAGATTCGCGTGCCGACGCTCGTCTGCCACGGGACGAACGACCGCGTCGTGCCCGTCGGGAACGCGGAACTGCTCGCCGACCAGCTTCCGGACGCCCGACTCGAACTGCTCGAGGGGGGCTCACACTGCGTCTTTATCGAGGCGTCGGATCGCGTCAACGAGGTCCTCTCCGGGTTTCTGGCGGATCACGACTGAGATCCGGCGCTACTCGTCGTCGGACCAGTCCACGCTCGCCGGATCGTCCGTCGCCTCCCGGATCACGATTCGACCGTCGGTCTGGACGCCGACGTCGAATCCCTCGTAGGTGAACCACAGCTCGTGGACGCCGTCGACGCCGGTTCGCTGGGCGTGCTCGACGAACGAATCGAGTGCGGTCGGCTCGACCCCCTCGTAGATGGGCTCGAGTTCGAGCGGATCGGTCTCGAGTAGCGAGGCGACGCCGCTTACGACGGCGGTACTCGGCCGCTCACGGAGTGGGTCGAACGTGACGACGAACCCGTCTGTCGCCGTGGCTCGCTTTACGGCCCTGTCTGTTGGGTCGTCTGCGGAGGGCATACCCGTTCTAGAACGGCTGTCCGGTTGCCTTTGATCCTTACTATGTAGCGAGTTTTTCCCAGTGGACTCTCGCGGGATCAGTCTTCGGCGAACGAGTGTGACGGCACCCGCTCGAGCGGCGGCCCGTCCGACCCGAAGACGCGGGCCAGCAGGTTGCGATGTCCCCGTCGAAGTCGACCTGCGAGTGACTGGCGCGTGATCTCGAGGTCGGTCGCGAGGTCGTCGAGGGTCACCCGCCGCGGATCGTCGACGTACCCCCGCCTGAACGCGAGTTCGAGCGCCTCGAGCTGTGGCGTCGTGAGCCGGTCGTCCGCCGAGACGTCCTCGAGTGAGTGTAACCGTGAGATGGAGATTCCTACCTGTCGATCGCGACACCGCCGCTGGAACGATCGCAGGTGGTCGTGGTCGTCGGCTCGGATATGAACCGTCCAGCCGTCACGGGTGCCGATCGCAGAGCGCAGCGTCACGCTCGAGTTCGATGGTGGCCCGTGGAGCGGCCGAGAATAGCGCGTCGAACGGGATCGCCGGGACGGCTGTGGTGAACTCGACGAACGTAACCATCGCGACACGCTGACGAGATCGAACGGGCTAGCTCCGGGGGTCCAGTTCACGTGGCGATATCGTGTCAGTACGAAGACAGCGGTCGGCGACCCTCGCTGTGAGTACCCTGAGACTCAGTCGCTCTGGATCCGCGGCGCGAGCATGTACGTGACCTGCCCCTGTCCTTCCGCGAAGCCGTAGTAGATCTTGACGGGGAACTCCTCGCCGAGTGCGAGCGTGACCTCGGCGTCGCCGGGAATCGCCTTGTTCATGTCCTTGAGGTAGTCGAGACTGAAAAGCGAGTGGGCAGCACCGACCTGCAGGTCGATCAGGTCCTCCTGGGTGAGCTCGAGGTGGACGTCGTCGGTGTCACCCTCCGCGTCGACGTAGAAGTACTCCTCGGCGTCGTCGACGCCGAGTGCGATGTGGTCGCTCACCATGTCCGCCGCCGTCACCGAGCGGTTGACGTCCTTGCCCTCGAGGACGACCTCTGCGGGCAGGTCGAGGTTCGGGATGTCGGGTTCCTGACGGATGCTGTCGGGGTCGATCAGCGCGAGGGTGTACTCGAGCCCGTCGATCTGGATGTGCAGTTTGCGGGTCTCCTCGTCGAGTTCGACCTGGATGAGCTGGCCGGATTCGGCCATGCCAGCGATGTCCTCGAGTCGCGAGAGGTCGACGCCGATCGTCCCGCCATCGGCCTCGTAGGATTCGAACGCGGCCGCGTCGAGCGAGAGATCGACCATTCCAACGTTCGCCGGGTCGACGGCACGGATTTCGAGGCCCTCAGCCTCGAGGTGGATCTTGCACTCGTCGACCAGCACGCTCACCGAGTCGAGCGCGCTGGTGAGCGTTTCCGCGCTCACGATGGCCTTGAACATATGCGAGTGGATACGAACGGTCAGGTTAAAAAGCCATCCGTTACGCCCGAGGACGGGGGTGCGCCCGTCGCCGGTTCGGCCCGCACTGGTCACTCCCCGACGCCGGTCTCGATCCGGTCGGACACCGATTTCGGTCCCCCCGGACGGTGATCTCGGACCAACCGGACGCCGATCCGGTTCGATCCCGCTCGCCAGATCAGTACGCTTCGCGTAGCCGAATCTCCTCGTCGGTGATTGCTCTGAGTGTGTGCCGCCATCCGCACTCGTTGCCAGCGCGTCCGGATCCGTCCCTCGGTCGCAAACGCACCGACGGTTACGGGCCGAGGTGCGTCGCGAACCAGTCTGCGGCGTGGTCGGCAACCGCCTCGAGTTCCCCCTCGCCTTCGAAGAGGTGGCCGGCCCCCTCGACGACCTGCAGTTCGCGCTCACAGGAGAGCGCGTCGTACACCTCGCGATTCACCGCCAGCACGGACTCGTCCTCGCCGCCGACGACGAGCAGCGTCGGTGCGTCGACGGTTCCGCCGTCTTCTCGAGCCCCCTCGCCGCCGACCACTTCGCTCGCCAGATCGACCCGGCCGCCGCGGGAGACCACCGCATCGATCGACGTCTCGGAGCGTGCCGCCGCGCGGAGCGCCGCCGCCGCGCCCGTGCTCGAGCCGAAGTAGCCGATCGAGTCCGTCTCGACCGCGGGGTGGTCGCGAACCCACGCAGTCGTCGCGACGAGGCGGGCTGTTAGCAGCGGGATGTCGAACCGGTTCTCCCGGTCGCGATCCTCTGGTTCGGTGAGCAGGTCGAACAGAAGGGTACCGAGGCCGCGCTCGCGGACCGTCTCGGCGACGACGTTGTTTCGCGGGCTGTGTCGGCTGCTGCCGCTCCCGTGGGCGAAGACGACCAGCCCCGACGCACTCCCGGGGACGACGAGTTCCCCCTCGAGCGTCGCGTCCTCGAGTGGGATGTCTGTCACGAGACTCGTGTCGGCCATAGTCGTCGCTCCACCGTGGGGTGTGTTGACTGTTGGGGCGGCGAGTGCGGCGTCGGTGGCGGTCGTCGCGACGTTCAGGTGAGTCAGGGACGGATCCGCGTCCGAATCACGCGTCGTTGGCAGTGAAACCGACTGGAGCGACCGGAACTGAACGTTCCGATCCATCGCGTCGTGAGTGTCGCGCTCCGGCCTCACCGCCGGTCTGTGCCACCCGTCGGAAACCCTCCGTTTCCTCCTGAAACGGTTTCGAGGTCTTCCTGCCGTCCGGTCTCCCTTCAGTTTGGCCAGAACAGCCGTTCAGACTGTCTTTCTGACCCCGCGTGTATGCTGCAGTGAACGAAGTACAGCCCATGCCCGGATGCGGTATGGTCGACCATACCGCGGTCGTTCTCGCGGCAGGGGAGGGGACCCGGTTACGTCCGCTGACCCGGAACCGGCCGAAGCCGATGCTTCCGGCAGGAACGAAGCCGATCCTCGAGCACGTGTTCGATCAGTTGATCGACGCCGGAATCGACGCGATCACCGTCGTCGTCGGCTACCGCGGCAGCCGAATCCGCACCCACTTCGGTCCGAGCTACCGGGACGTAGAGCTGGAGTACGTAACCCAGTCTCGCCGTCTCGGGACTGGCCACGCGCTTCGCGCCGCCGCCGAAGCAATCGACGGAACGACGGTCGTCGTCAACGGCGACCAGCTCGCCGACGGCCGGATCGTCCGTGACGTCGTCGCGGCCCACGAACCCGGTGCCGCCGTGACGATCGGGCTCGTCAGCCGCCAGAAGATCGGCAAGTACGGTGGCGCACTCCTCGAGTCCGACGGGACCGTCTCGGCAATCGTCGAGAACCCGACCGAAGATCGGCCCTATCTCCTCAACGCCGGCGTCTACGCCGTCGAGCCGGCGATCCTCGAGGCGATCGACCGGACGGAACCAGTCGCGGGAGAGCGCTCGCTGGTCGACGCGATCTCGACGCTTATCGACGACGGCGAGACGGTTCGTGGCGTCGTCTCCGATGGACTCTGGCTCGACGCGACGTACCCGTGGGACTTACTCGAGGTGACAGCGACGCTGTTCGAGACCGGCGAGATCGCCGCCGACGTCGCCCCCTCTGCGACGGTTCACGAGTCGGCGACCGTTCGCTCGCCTGTCGTGATCGGACGCGACTGCGAGGTCGGCCCCGGCGCGGTCGTCGGACCCTACACCAGCCTCGGGGAGAACGCGACGGTCGGCGCTGGGGCCGTCGTCGAGCGCAGCCTCGTCGACGTCAACGCTCGAGTCGGCCAGAACGCCACCGTAATCGATTGCGTGACCGGGACGGGCGTCTCGATCGGTGCCGCCAGCACGATCCCGGGTGGTCCCGGAGCCGTTCGCGTCGGGGATCGCTTCTTCGGGGAGGAGTCGATCGGCGCGTTGCTCGCAGATCGGGTGACAGACGGCGGGGGTGTCACCTACGTTCCGGGGACGATCGTCGGCGCGGAAGTGACGGTCGCTGCAGGGGCGACGGTCCGTGGCACCATCGAGGACGAGACGGAGGTGCTCGGCTGATGTGTGGCATCATCGGCTACACCGGCGACGGATCGATCCTCGAGCGCCTGCTCGAGGGGCTGTCGAATCTCGAGTACCGGGGGTACGACTCCGCTGGCGTCGCGGTGGCGACCGATCCGCTCTCCGTCGAAAAGCGGGAAGGAGAGCTGTCGAACCTCGCGATCACGCTCGCCGAAGACCGTGGTCAGAACGACACCGGCGCGGGTGCTGACGAGAGCCCCGACGCGGACGGGTTCGAGCCTCTCGAGGTCGCAGCCGACGCCACCGGGTTCGACGGGCCGGCCGGAATCGGACACACTCGCTGGAGCACGCACGGGCCGCCGACCGACGCGAACGCTCACCCTCACGTCGCCGGCGACGGCACGGTCGCCGTGGTCCACAACGGCATCATCGAGAACTACCGGGTCCTCCGTGACGAACTGACTGCGGCTGGCGTCGAGTTCCGCAGTGAGACGGACACCGAGGTCGTCCCCCACCTCATCGAGCGCGAGCGTCGCGACGGCGCGGAGCGCGAGACGGCGTTCCGGCGTGCGATCGACCGTCTCGAGGGCAGCTACGCGATCGCGGCGGTCTTCGCCGGCTGTGAGACGATCTTCGGGGCACGCCGGGAGTCGCCACTCGTCGTCGGGTTCGGCGACGGCGGCACCTATCTCGCGAGCGACGTCCCGGCGTTTCTCGAGCGGACGAACCGGGTGAGCTATCTCGACGACGGGGAGTTCGTCGCGTGCTCGCCGTCGTCGGTGACCGTCACTGACGCCGCTGGAACCGAGGTCGAGAAACCGGTCGAGACGGTCGACTGGGATCCCGACGCCGCCGGAAAGAGCGGCTACGACCACTACATGCGAAAGGAAATCGCAGAACAGCCCCGCGCTATCAGGGACTGTCTTCGCGGTCGCGTCACCGAACTCGAGGGGACGGTGTCGCTCCCGGAACTCGAGGGCCTCGAGACGCCGTCGTCGGTCCAGTTCGTCGCCTGTGGAACGTCCTATCACGCGGGGCTCTTCGGCGAGCGACTCCTTCGACGCCGTGGCATCCACGCCCAGACGTTCGTCGCCAGCGAGTACGACGCGGCGGAGGTACCGATCGACGACGGGACGCTGGTCGTCGGCATCACCCAGAGTGGAGAGACCGCAGATACGATGCGAGCGCTTCGCGGCGCTGGTCGAGCGGGGGCGACGACGCTCGCACTGACCAACGTCGTCGCGAGTTCCGCCGCTCGCGAGTGCGATCGCGTCCTCTACATCCGCGCCGGGCCGGAAATCTCGGTCGCGGCGACCAAGTCGTTCGCCTCCCAGCAGGTCACGCTGTCGCTGCTCGCGAACGCGCTCGCCGACACCACCTCGCGTGCGCACCTTCGCGAACTTCGCCGACTTCCCGAGTACGTCCAGTCCGTCCTCGACGATACCGGCACCCGGGAAGTCGCCGAGGCGCTCGCCGACGCCGACGCATACTTCTTCATCGGCCGCGGCGACAACGCTCCCGTCGCCCTCGAGGGTGCGTTGAAGCTCAAGGAAATCTCCTACGAGCACGCCGAGGGATTCCCCGCCGGTGAACTCAAACACGGCCCGCTCGCTCTCGTCACGCCGAATACGCCGGTGTTCGCGATCGTGTCGGGGCGATCGAAGACTGCCGAGACGATCGGCAACGTCAACGAGGTTCGCGCTCGCGGCGCACCGGTCGTCGCCGTCACCGACGACCCGGAGTCTGTCGCCCCCCACACGGAGTACGTCCTCGAGATTCCCGAAACCCGGCCGTCGGTCGTTCCGATCGTCGCAAACGTCCAGTTGCAACTGGTCGCCTACTGGCTGGCGAACGCGCTCGACCGGCCGATCGATCGGCCGCGAAACCTGGCCAAGAGCGTTACCGTCCTCTGATCCCGTCGATCTGGCTGATCTCGAACCGGGAACCACCGCCTGCGGCCTCCAGGATGCCGATCTCCCACCCGTGGGCGTCGACAACGTCTCTCACGAGTTGCAGGCCGAGCCCAAACCCGTCGGAACCGGTCGTGTAGCCCGATTCGAACACCTGTTCCCGGGACTCCGGGTCGATCCCCGGGCCGTCGTCTTCGACGTAGAACCCGTCCTCGAGCAGTCCGGCGGTGACGGTTACGCGTGGGCTCCCGGCGTGCCCGCGCTCGGATTCGTCGCCATTCTCGCGCTCGTCGTCGTCTCCGGCCTCGACGTGAGCCGCTGTCACGTCTCCGGTTTCGCCCCCCGACTCCTCGACGCTGCTCACCGTCGCTCCGTGTTCGACGGCGTTCCCGAAGAGGTTCTCGAGTAACTGTACGAGTCGAGTCTCGTCGGCCGGAACCGTCACGTCCTCGTCGACCGCGACGTTCAGCGTCGCTTCGACCGTCGGCGGTGGGTGCCAGGCCGTCTCGAGGGCCTCGGCCAGCGAGACCGGTTCGACGTCGTCGACGATCGTTCCCGCCCGGGCCCGTTCTAACAGGTCGTCGATCAGCGACCCCATTCGCTCGTGGGCTGTCTGGATCGCTTCGACGTGTGGGATCTCGCCGTCGATTTCGTCTCGAGCCAGCTCGAGGTAGCCACTCGCGACGGTCAACGGCCCGCGAAGGTCGTGGGAGACGGTACCGGAGAACTCCTCGAGGCGTTCGTTCTGTCGTCTGAGGCGATCTTCCGCCATTTTCCGACGGGTGACGTCGCGCTGGAATCCGACGAAGTAGTGGCTCCCGGCGTCGTCACCTTCCGAACTCCCGTGGTCGTCGTCGCTGCTCCCGTCGCCCGTCTCTCCGATCGGCGCGATCGTTACCTCGTTCCAGAACATCGTTCCGTCTCGCCGGTAGTTCCTGAGCACGACGCTCACCGGTTCGCGGGCATCGATCGCCGCCCGCATCTCGTCGACGGGTCCCTGTTCGGTTCGTTCACCCTGCAGGAACCGACAGTTTCGTCCCAGAATCTCCTCGCGCGGATAGCCCGTCAGGCGTTCGAACTGCTGGTTGACGTAGATCAACGGGTTGTCCTCCCGACCGGGATCGGTGATCGTGATCCCGACCGGCGCTTCGTCCATCGCCGCGGTTTTGCGCTCGAGTTCGCGTCGCGTCCGGTGCTGGACGACCGCCTTCCGAATCTGGTTCCTGAGAAGCTCGAACTGGTCGGTGCCACGCCCTTTCGTGACGTATCCCGTCGCGCCGGCAGCGAACGCCTCGCTGGCGACTGCTTCCGATCCGGTGGCGGTAAACAGTATCACCGGCAGGTCCTCGCCAACGTCGCGCACTGATTCGAGCAGCTCGATCCCCGACAGTCCCGGCATCTCGTAGTCGGTAACCAGACAGTCGTACGAGCCGTCGCGGACGCGCTCGAGTGCCCTGGTCGGATCGGACTCCGTTTCGACGGATAGCGACGTCGTCTCGAGGGTCGCAGCCGTCAGCTCGAGCAGTGTCTCGTCGTCGTCGACGTAGAGGACTTGACCGGGCTCGTCGGCCTCGGTACGCATACCGATCGTACGACACAGGGCCGGGTAACCTTTTTTGCAGATTGCTGGCGTTTCTGACGGTCGTGAGCCAGCGTCCCGTCGCCGACGATCAGAAACCTGACTGTGTTGACGACCTCCCGGACTGCGTCGGTGGGCCAGCCGATAGCCTCTCGAGGCCATCCGCACCGACCGCTCACGATTCGCCAGCGGACGCGAGCGGCAGGGAGACGACGATCGCGGTCCGTCCGTCTTCCCGTCCGGTGAGTTCCACGCTCCCGTCGTATCGCTCGACGAACTGCTTGACGACGTGCAGGCGGACGGTGGCATCCACGTTCTGGGCGACTTCGTCCGTCGCTGTGTCCAGACTGCCCACCGGTACGGCGGTGACGTCATCGACGACAGCGACCTCGACCCGATCTGCGTTCGGGTCCGGGACCGAGACCGAGACCGGAAGGGTGCGCTCGTTGCCGGTCTCTTCGACGCCGTCCACCGCCGACAGCACGCTTCGAACGAGGATGTTGAGATTCTCGTCTGCGCGCACCGGGATCGGCCCCTCCGGCCGATCGATCGTCACGCGAACGTCGTCGCGTCGCGCTTCGACTCGTTCGCGTTCTTCCTCGAGGACCGTCCCCAGATCGACCGATCGGAGCGCCGGATTCGACTCTTCGATCGTGGTAACCGCCAGATCGACGGAGTCGGTGAGTTCGACGATGTGCTCGCCAGCGTCGACGAGCTGTGAGACGATCCGTTCTTCTGCGGGCGTGGCCGGCTCGAGTTCGGCTGCCCAGCCGAGGATGACGCCGGCGTCGTCCCTGATCCCGTGGTAGACCAGCCAGTGCAACACCGCGAGTTCACGGCGCTGGCGTTCGAGTAGCGCGGTTCGCTGTCGCCGCTCGATCGCGTAGGTTGCCGTCTGGGCCAGCAACCGTGGCGTGACGTGCGATTTGACCAGGTAATCCTGCGCTCCCCGCTCGAGCGCGCGCTGCCCGAGGCGTGTATCGTCAGTCCCGGTCAGCACGACGACCGGTCGCTCCGGAGCCGCCTCGAGCACCGCCTCGAGCGTGTCGAGCCCGGAGGAGTCCGGCAGGTTCAGATCGAGTATCACGAGGTCGAACGGATCGCTCGCGTCCTCGAGGCTCGAGCGCGCACTCGTCAGGTCACCCGCCGTCTCGACCGTTACGTCCCGGCTTGACCTTCCCGAACCGCCTTTCCCGTCCCCAACGTACTGCTGGAGCATCGTTCGGTAGAGCCGCGACTCGAGCTCCTGGTCTTCGACGAGTAACAGCCGCAGCGAACTACCGGAACCCGACTCGGAAACGGAATCCATCCCACCCATAGCCGTCGGACCACCTCGAGCATCCTTAATAATCGGGGTGTTCACCCCCTCGAGAGGCCGATTCGTGTGTGCTCTGGTTGTTTCTGTTGGTAACGCGTGGATCGGTTGAATCGTCGTCACTATCTTCGCCGTCGCGGGTGGCACTCCCGGTGGCACTGCCGCTGCCGTCACCGCCGACACCGACGTCCGTACCCGGCGTCGAATCGCCCTCCACCGGATCGCGCTGGTGGCCCAGCAACCGTCGCCAGGGCTCGCGCTCGTCGCGAGCCTGTTCCCGCCTGGCCTCGAGTGCATCCAGTTCCGCGCTGACCTGTCGGTAGGACTCGGTCGTGGTGACGCTGGACCCGAGGTGACGCTCGACGAACGCCAGCCTGTGGCGTCGTGCGTCGATCTCACGGGCCAGCGGGGACGCGTCGGCGAGCCGCTGGAGTTCGTCGACGGCGTCGCAAAGCGCCGTCTTCGTCACCGGCTTTTCCAGTATCCGATCGGCAGGGAGCGTGACGTCCGCCGGCGAGACCTGCGCGGACGACAGGAGCGCGACGGCCGTCCCGCTCGCGAGACTCGAGATCGTTCGCGCGACTTCCTCGCCCGGGAGTGTCGGCAGCGTCCGGTCGAGTACTGCCACGTCGATCGCGTCGTCGAGGCGGCGTAACGCGTCGCGGCCCTCCGCGGCGGTCACGACGTCGTAATCGGACTCGAGCCACAGCGAGTAGAGCGTGCGCAACCGATCGTCGTCCTCCGCCAGGAGCACCGTCGGCGAGCCGGTTCCCTCGACGTAGGCTGCGTCCCACGCGGCCATCGACTCGAGGATCTCGACCAGTTCCCGACCGGCCGCCGTCAGTTCGTACTCGACGCGTCTGGGCTGTTCCTGGACGACGTCCCGCGAGACGACGCCGTGCTCGCGGAGGGCAGACAGGTCGTCCGAAAGCACCTTGTTCGAGATGCCCTCGAGTTCGGTCTGCAGGTCGCCGAACCCGAGTCGCCCCTCGGTCGCGAGCGCGAGGAGCACCCGCGGTTTCCACTTCGTTCCCAGGATCGACCCTGCCGTCGTCTGTGCCGGATCCGGCTCTCGTTCCATTGACTGGTCAGTTTCCGTTCGGTGTGCTCGTGACCCTGTACACTGTTCTCTCATACTGTCGCTGTATGGATAAACTGCAGGCCCCGGTACCTCTCGAGCGGGCGGTATGCTCGAGGTAACCCCGGTGGGGTACGTACGGCTCGCTGCCAGTATAGGGCCGTCCGGTGGCTATCTTCTCCAATGACTGACACCGCACCCGACCGCTGTCTGCACTGTGGGTCGCGGTCGCTCGACGTCGACCGGATCGTCGAGCACGGCTGTGGGCACGTCGATTCGTTCGACGCGTTCTCCGAGGCCTGTCCGAAGTGCGGCCGTGAGACGGCGGCGGAAGACCTCTCGGCAGTGCAGACGGTCGACCGCTGTCGTGACTGCGGCGTGCGTGCTCCCGTTCTCGCGACCGGATCGATCGGGCCGCTCCCTGCGGTCTCGGTCCCGACGCTCCCGTCGCCCGACGAGCAACTGAACTGGGTCCCGGCGCGATTCCTTCCGGACTCCCGTCGCTCACGCCAGCTGTTCAGCACTCTGCTCGTGCTCGTCGTCCTCGCTGCAGGCATCGCTGGGGCAGTGTCGGTCACGCCGATGTTACAGGAGAGTCAGGGCGATCCGGAGACGGTAGAGACGAGCTGGGAGGAGTACGACTCGATCGTCGTCTTCAGGAACGACGACATCCAGCCCTGGTACAACCCCGAGGCGATGCGAGCAGTCGATCGGGTCTTCATCGACGAGGAGGTACCGGTCACCCTCGCGATCATCCCACAGACGGGCGGCGAGGCACCGCTCACCGACGACCCTGACCTCTGTACGTACCTGCGCTCGCTCGAGACCGATCACCCCGACCAGTTCGAGATGGCCCTGCACGGCTACACGCACGAGTCGGAGACCGATTTCTACGGCGGAAGCGAGTTCGGTGGGCTCTCCGAATCCGAGCAACGCGAGCGACTGGGCGAGGGGGCGGCTATCCTCGACGAGTGCGTCGAATCGCCCTCGTCGACGTTCGTTCCGCCGATGAACACCTACGACGAGACGACGGTCGAGGTGAGCGCGGCGGCGAACTACACGACCGTCTCCGGTGGCCAGTGGTTCACAGACCAGTACTACGACGAGCCGAACGGCACCGTCTTCGAGGACAGTGGTGTGATTCACGTTCCCGAGACCCAGTCGATGGAAGACTGGAGCGCCTACGCGGAGGACGAATACGCCGAAGATGGCGACACCGATGACAGCGACAACGGTAGCGACAGCAACGACAATGACGGCGACAGCGGTGACGAGGACGAGGCCGAAACCGAGGACGCCCACGAGGACGTCCCCTTCCACGACCTCGAGACGCTGACCGACTCGTTCGACGACTCCCACGCCGACGGGGACGTCCACGTCGTCATGTTACACTACCAGTACTTCACGACCGACGAGCGGCTCGAGCTCCTCGAGTCGCTGATCCAGCACATGAAAGGCGAAGACGACGTCGCCTTCATGACGGTCGAACAGCTCTCGGCCGGCCTCGAGACGGGTGCGATCGAGGAGACCGACGACGGCTGGCGCGTTCACGAGCCGATCGCCGAGGTGACCCAATGACGGCACCGCGGTCGGTCGTCGACGCGGTCGTCGGTACCGTCGGTGACCGGCTCGAGCGATCTGCCGCCAGCCTCCTCGAGAGTGGCCGGCGGTTCGGTCGGATCCTCCGCGCGGTGAAGTGGCGCTCGGTCGCGCTCTTTCTGTCGGCACTGGTCCCGTTCGGGCTGTTGATCGACGTGATGGCCCCCGGGACGCTGTACGCGATCGGATTGCTCGGCTGCCTCCTGCTCGCGTACCTCGTCTGGTCGTACTACGTCGTCGAGCGCGCACCGCAGTACGGCTCCTGGTTCGGAACCCGCGCGCTCGCGGTCGTCGTGGTGGGCTACCTCGGTGTCATCGTCTGGCTCGGCTGGCTCGCCCCGTCGCCGCTCGCGATCGTTCACCTCGGGGCGGTCGTGCTGATCTTCGTCTACTACTGGTTCATCGCGTTCATCGCGCTCTTTCACGACCAGCTCGGTCGCTCGAAGTACGAACCGCACCCGCCCTACCCCGACGTGACCGTCCTGATCCCCGCCTACAACGAGGAAGGATACGTCGGCCGGACGATCCAGTCGATCCTGGCAGCCGACTATCCTATCGACGCCCTCGAGGTCATCGCGATCGACGACGGGAGCACCGACGGCACACTCGCGGAGGCGAGTGCGTACGCCGCGGCCGACGATCGGGTGTCAGTTCTCACCAAGGAAAACGGCGGCAAGTACTCCGCGCTCAACTACGGGCTGTTGTTCGCAGGCGGCGACGTGATCGTCACCGTCGACGCCGACAGCATTCTCGAACCCGACGCGCTTCGGTACATCGTCGCGCCGTTTGCCGCCTCCGAGACGATCGGTGCCGTCGCGAGCAACGTCACGATCTGGAACCGCGATTCGCTCGTCACCCGGTGTCAGCAACTCGAGTACACGATTGGGGTCAACATCTACCGGCGGGCGCTCGATTACTTCGGGATCGTGATGGTCGTGCCTGGCTGTCTGGGAGCCTATCGCAGAGAGGTGTTGACCGAGGTGTTCGCGTACGACCCGGACACGCTCACCGAGGATTTCGACGTCACGATGAAGGTGCTCCGGGCGGGCTATCGCGTCTCGGTCAGCGACGCTCGCGTCTACACGGAAGCGCCTGCGACCTGGGGGGACCTCTACCGGCAGCGACTGCGCTGGTACCGGGGCAACTACATGACTATCCTCAAGCATCGTTCGGTGGTCACCGACGGCGAGTACGGCTATCTGAGCCGAATCGCGCTCCCGTTCCGGCTGGTCGAGATGTTCTTCCTGCCGATGGCGAGCGTGGTCATCCTGGCGTACATCGGCTGGCTCATCCTCGCGGGCTACGCGATGATCGTCCTGGCAGTCTTCGTCTTCTTCACGAGCATCGTCTTCCTGATCGCCGCGCTGGGGATCCAGATCGAGGGTGAAGACTGGCGACTGCTCGTCTACGCGCCCCTGCTCGTCGTCGGCTACAAGCAGTTTCACGACGCGCTCAACCTGCGGTGTATGGTCGACGTCCTCTCCGACCGGGAGTTCGACTGGACGAGCGCAAAACGGGTCGAACAGTATCCCTCCGGTGAGACAGGCCACCGTCCCCATCCCACGGCGTCCTCGGACCCTGCTCCGAAAGACCCCGAACCCGACGGACAGGAACCCGCCTGACCCTCGTTCGAACACCTCGAGCGATCGGTCACGCCGCCAACCCGAGGCCGAACACCCGTTCGCCGCGACCGACCCTCGAGTGCCAGTCTGTCCGACTACGGTCTCGCCGGTAGCATCCCGACCTCGTGCAGTTCCAGCCGATACGCCGTCTCTGATTCGAACCCGGCTCCTGATCCCGCCCCCGTCCCCGTCTGCCGAAATCGGACGAACAGCCGAATCTCGTAGCTCTCCCCGGTCGCAATCTCGCGGTCGAGCGGGACTTCGACGATGCCCTTCTTACGCACCACGTTAACTTCGCGGTCGCACTCGAGGTCGGTGATCGCATAGAGAAGCTGGATCGACTCGAGGTCGCAGGTCGGAACTGCTACCGTCTCACACAGCGGAACTGGTTCGAACGGAACCATCCCGATCTCGTAGGCGTCGGATAGCGTGGCCAGCCCACCGCCAGCGTCGACGTAGTGGGTCTCGTCGACGACGAATCGAAGCTCGCGAATCTCGAGGGCGAACCGGGAAATGGCCGCGGCCTCGAGTCCGGCCGTCCGGCCATCGTAGCCCAGACTCACGTCGGCCGGGGCCGGGTCCGGGGGGACGAGTTCGCGGCGCACCGGCGTGACCTCGCGGCGGGACGGATGGTCGTCGCCGGTGGTCGGCGCGGCCGTTCGAGTGCGGGCCGATTGCAGGCGGTCGAGCACGGCCGGGATCCGCCTCGAGGGACTCATGATAGCCCGTTGAACGGACTGGCACTTAGCGGTTTGCTCGAGTTCCGACGCCCTCGAGGCCCCGTGCTGTGCAGGCACGAACGGCTTGCCGTTCTCGGCGGTAGCCGTCGCCATGACCACGTTCACTCCCGACGACGTCGACAAGACCGTCGAAACCGAGACCGGCGACGTGCTGGGCGTCGTCGTCGAGGTCGAAGCCGAGACCGCCTACGTCGATCCCGAACCCGACGCGATCGAGTCGACCCGGGCCGTCCTCGACTGGGGACAGGGCGACCCACAGGTCGTCCCCCTGACCGACGACGCCGTCGCCGAGATCGGCGACGAGACGATCCGCCTCGCAGCCGACGTCCCGGCAGAGAGCATCACGTCCGGTGCGGTGGAGGAGGGCGATGCGATCGAATCCGAGGGCGACCGCGGGACCGACGACTACGAGCCCGGTGAGCCCGTTGCATCGAGTCCGCCGGAGGCCGAGCGGGACGCCGACGTACCCGGGGAGACACCACCCACGGGCGACCCCGATCCGCAGGCGCCACTCGAGGACGACGAGTTCTCCGACGCACCCGAGGGTGGCGCGCGCGTCGACCCGGACGACGAGATGGCCGCTTCCGGAGAGGTGGGCGAGCAGGGAACCGCGGACGAGCCGTTCGACGCCGACGAACTGGACGCGATCGAGGACGACGCGAGCCGCGGGCTCGAGGTCGATCCGTCCGAACTTACGACGGACGACGAGGCAGACATTCGAGCGGGTGAGGACGTGGGCAACCGGACTGATGGTTCGATGGAACCGACGGGGGACGAAGCAAGCGAGGGCCCCGGCTCACGGGGCGGCTCCACGACGGACGACGGCTCGACGCCCGAGGACGCGGGGTCGATCGACGCCGAGATTCCGGGTGCACCAGAGCAGCGACCCGACCACCCCGACGACTTCGATTCCGACGAAGACGAGGCCGGCGGCGAAGACCCGGACTCCGACCTCGAGTAGCACCGGGAGTCGAACGGGAGAGCGCGCGGGCAGCCGGGATCGGGGTCGACCCGGGCGCGACCACGCTGGCCGACTCGATCAGTTTTTGATCGTCAGAATGCCGTCGTTGACGGTCACGTCGTCTGCATCCGGTGGCACGTCGAACTCGAGTTGCCTGTCGCCGGCGACGACGATGGCCGTGTCGTCGACGACGTCGAGTTCGACCTCGCCGACGACCGGGCCGAAGTCGACGGCGATGATCTGCTCGTCGTCGTACTCGCGCTTCGTGATCGTGATCTCCTCTCGCTCGCTGGCGGCGGCCTCGAGTTCTGGTGGCGTTTCCATACACTCTCTCGCGTCGCCATCGGTCGTAAGGTATCGGCACGAGAATGCTACCCCACCCGGCTCGAGACGCCCACCTGCTCGTATCGCCCTGTCGGAGGACGGCGTGTCGAGACTCGAGTACGTCAACCCTATCTGTCCGAGCCCCCTCTTTGGTTCTATACTCGACTCCCGTTCGGGTCGCTGATCGGCTCGACGACCAGTCACACCCACGGGAGACAGTCGTGATACCATGGCTCGAAAAGACCACTACTACAACAAGGCGAAACAGCAGGGATACCGTTCGAGAGCGGCCTACAAGCTCAAACAGCTAGACGACCTCGAGAACGTCATCGAGAGCGGCGACACGGTCGTCGACCTCGGTGCCGCGCCGGGCGGGTGGCTGCAGGTCGCGGCCGAGAACGTCGGCCCCGAGGGGACCGTCATCGGGGTCGACCTCCAGCGGATCAAGCCCTTCGACGACGAGGCGTTGAACGAACGCGTCGAGACGGTTCGGGGTGACATGACCGAGGACCGGACTCGCGAACGGGTGATCGACGCCGCCGGTGGGCCCGTGGACGCGGTCGTCTCCGACATGGCACCCAACATGTCCGGCGAGTACTCCCTCGATCAGGCGCGCTCGCTGCACCTCGCCCGGCAGGCCTTCGAAACGGCTCTCGAATTGCTCGACACCGGCGGCGACTTCGTGGTGAAGGTCTTCCAGGGTCCCGACGTCGAGGAGTTCCGCGCGGACGTCGAAGAGGAGTTCCGCTACGTCCGGGCGACGAGCCCGAAGGCCTCCCGCGACGAATCCTCGGAGATCTACTTCGTCGGAAAAGGCCGGATCACGGCCCCCGTCCGGCCCGGCGACGAACTCGAGGTCGAGATCGTCGACGTCGGCAGCGAAGGCGACGGTATCGCCTCGGTCGACGGCTACCGGCTGTTCGTCCCCTCGGCCGAGGACGGCGAGACCGTGACGGTTCGGGTCGACGACGTCAAGCCGAACTTCGGGTTCGCACAGCGGCTGGATCGGGACTGAGCTATTCTTCGGTCTCGAGTCGGTCGTGACGTTCGTCGATCTCGTCGAGGAGGTCGAGCGTTTTCCGGATCGACGCGCGGATGGCGTCGCTGCGGTTGACGAACTTGCCGTCGTCGCCGACGTGTTCGTCGAGGTCGTCGAGCAGTTCCTGCGGGATTTCGACGCTGATCTTGGGCATATCCTCGTTCGGGGCCTGCCAGTAGAAAAGCGTAGTTGCTCTCGGACGGCCGATCAGTTACCGAGCAGTCCCGTCTCGAGGTCGCGACCGCCGCCACCGCCGCCGAAGAGTCGGCCGCCGGCAGTGAGCACGTAGAGGATCGCGAGGCCGAGCAGGTAGGTGAGTGCGATCGGGATCGCGAGCAGCAACATCGTCAGGATGCCCTTCGGGCTGGCGAAGGCCGCGATGACGAAGATGCCGACGGTGACCGGCCGCCAGTGGGCGAGCATCGTCCGGTAGTGAAGGATTTTGCCGACGTGGAACATCGCCATCGTGACGATGATGTTGAAGAGGAAGCCGACGCCGATGGTGGTGTAGATCACGAGCCAGGAGAAGCTGTTGATCCGGTAGGTTACTTCCATCTCGTTGCGGATGGCGTCGGTGATCAGGTACGAGATGATCGTCGGGGCGATCCAGTAGAACCCGAGGAAGAGGCCGAGGCCGAACCCGGCGAAGAGGGTCCCACCCCAGACGAGGAACACCCGGGGGTCACCACGGACGAGGCCACGTTCTTTCGCCGGCGGCCACGCCCAGTAGAGGATCATCGGGAGGATGGCGATGATCGCGAGGATCGTACTCACTTTCACCATGAAGATCAGCACCTCGACGGGGTGTAAGGCGATGACCAGCCCGAGGTCGGCGATCAACTCCTCTGTTACCTCTCCCGTGTCCGCACCGTTGTCGGCCAGTTCGTCTAACACCTCCGGGGGCACGCGGTCGACGAACTGGGTGAGGATCACGCCGAACCCGCCGCGGTAGAGCGCGATGAACGTCCCCCCGAGGACGGCCATGAAGACCCCGACGATGTAGATCGTCTTCGAGGTGAGGCTGTCGACGATAAAGGCGAGGTCGTAGGCGTAGCCGCCGATGTCCTCCTCGGTCGTCTCCTCTTCGGTGAACGGGTTGAGCATTCCGGCTGCGGTACTCGAGACGACGTTTTCGCTCTCTTCGCCGCCCGACCCGCCCGCGGCGGCCGCGGCGTCCCCGGCGGCTCCTGCGGCGCCATCGGTGGCTTCCTCGCGTTCGTTCGCCTGTTCCTGGAGTGTGTCGTACCGGTTGATGATCGCCTGAGCTTTCTCGCGGTCGTCGTTCTGGAGTGCCGTCCGGGAGTGATCGAGGGCGGTCTCCTCGTCCATCTCGAGGAAGATCGTCGCCGGGAGTTCGTCCACGTCGTCGGCGGTGATCGTCTCGAAGTCGACGTCGTCGGCGCTCTCGGCCGCCCGGAGGTCACCCTCGCGAGGGTAGACGGGCGCTTGCAGGACCCGGATCGTGTAGAGTACGAGAACGAGCAGGCCGACGATCACGGCGACGACCAGACCGACGGCGACGTCACCGAGGAGGCCGTATTCGATGGCCATTGCCTCGAGGCTGGTCGTTCCCTCGGGCCTCACGATGTCGGGAAGCAGCGGAAAGACCGACTCCTCGAGCTGGTCGAATCCGTCCTGGTTGACGAAGGCGGCTGCAGCGACGGTGACGGCGACGATGATGCCGACGAACTGGAGGAGGCGTCGTTTGACGAGGCCGACGCCGGTGTCGAGTTCGGCCGCGCCGCGGCGGCGCATGTTGGCGACGACCTTCGCGAGGCCGAGGCTGAAGCCGTAGAGGGCAACCAGCGGCAGCGCCCACATGATCAGCGTGAACGGGTCCGGCGGGGAGAACAGCGCGCCGAAGACGGTGATGCCGACGACGGCGTGGCGCCACTTGTCCCGGAAGGTTTCGTAACGGACGATCTCGGTGTACGAGAGGACGCCCATGAACAGCGGAAGCTGTGCGGCGAGGCCGAACGACAGGGTCAACAGGACGATGAACTCGGTAAACTCGGTGATCCCCCAGCTCGGATTGACGCCCGCGTGGAAGGCGACGTCGCCGAGGAAGTTGAACGCGAACGGAAAGAAGACGGCGTAGGCGTAGACGACGCCGATCCAGAACAGCGAGAACGACGCCAGCGCGAACGCGGCGATGTAGCCACGCGAGACCGGCATCGCCGGCTGGATCCCGCGGCGTTTGAGCGCGTCTCGCGAGAGGTAGAGCAACACCGGCAGGGCGACGATCCCACCGATGATGAGCCCGATTTTGGCCTGTAACAGGATCACCTCGAACGGCGTCCGGGTGATGATGTCGGTCGCTTCTGCGACCTCGGGCTCCATCTGCGCCTCCGCGGTCGCCTCGAGGAAGTCCCAGATGTACAGCCGAAGCGCCCAGAACGTCCCCATGAACCCGAGGACGAAGACGATGAACACCTTCTGGAGGTGCGTCTGGGCGCTCGAGAGGAGGGCACCGATGGTTTCCCGCCCGCTGTAGAACGCTCGGGCGGTGTCCTCGTCGACGACAGAACTCATTGACTGCTCGTGGATACCCGATTTCCAGTTATCAACCTTTCGTGTAGCTTCGAAAATTTCGCCTCCCTCGCCTGCCCGGCCGCGACCGGGTCGCTGTCCGCCGTGGTTCCATACGGACCGGACTGGATCGGCGTCGGAGACTGCAGGACTGCTCGCGGTTGCCGGTGATACCAGCCCGTCGCAGACCGGTCGCGTTCCCGACCGGTCACGCGGCTTCTGGCTCTCTGAGAGTGCGCGTAAGAAAAAGGCCTATAACCGGCGCCCTATCTATATCTCGATAGATGACGGACGAGTCGGCGACGGCGGGAGCCCCCGACGACGAGACTCCCGACGACCGCGAGGACGAGCTGGCGTCCGCTCCCGAGTCCGAACCAGTGGACTCGAGCGACGCCGACGCCAGCGACGGTGCCGGCTCGACGGACGAGGCAGAGTCCGGAGACGCCGACGACCCGCCGCTCGAGACCGACGGCGAGGGCGTCGTCGGCCACGATTCCGGTGAGTCTGGCGAGCCGGAGTTCCCCGATCCAGACGACGACATCGGTGGGCTGTCGGCACCGCCGGACGACGAGGAGATGCCGCTGGCCGATCACATCGAAGAGATGGTCCTCCGGCTGGCGGTCGTCGCCCTCTTTGCTTCAGCCGGGACTGCGATCGGCGTCCTGTGGGCTTCCGACGCCATCGCGTTCATCTGGAACGACGTCGTCCCCTACATGGAGGCCGAAGGGCGGGTGCCACCGCCGCACGTCTACCACCCCCTCGAGCTGTGGTTGACCCGGATCAAGGTCGCCGCGTTGCTCGGGATCATGGTGGGCATTCCGATGTTCGTCTACCAGTGTTACAGGTTCATGAAGCCGGGGCTGTACCCCCACGAGCGCAAGTACTACCTCGCGGCCGTGCCGACGAGCGTCGTGCTCGCGGCGGTCGGGATGGTCTTTTCCTACCTGTTCGTGTTGCCAGTCCTGTTCTACTACTTCACGTTCTACGCCGAGGGGAGCGCTGGCATCGCCTACGCGCTCTCGGACACGTTCGACCTCGTGATCACGTTGACGGCGTTTCTCGCCATCGTCTTCCAGATCCCGCTTTTCATCATGCTGGCGATCATGATGGGCGTGACCACCCGTCGCTGGCTGGCCGCAAAGCGCCTGTACTTCTGGGCGGCCTTCTTCGGGCTGGCCTTTATGTTCACCTTCGATCCGACCGCGATGGCACCGATCATCGTCGGCATCACGATGATCCTGCTGTTCGAGGGGACGTTGCTGATCCTGAAGTGGATCGGACGGGAGTGACCGCCGGCCCCACTGTATCGGTTCCGACGTCGTCGCCAAGCCGCCACATCACCGGTGCTCCCGCGTCCGGTCGTAGGCGTACTCGACGGCGTCCTCGAGTGAGCCGGGACCGTCGTAACGGGCGAGAAAGAGGTCCATGAACGAGCGGGCGATCCGGTTACACCGGTCGAACGTGAGCACGGTCCTGACGAGTCGCGCCTCCGAAAGCTCGAGGCCGGGGTAGGTCGTCGTCGTCAGTGCGTAGCCGGGGTGATCGCCGCCGTCGAGGGCGGCCGGGGCGACCTTCACCCGGAGGTCGCCCGACTCGTGTTTGTAGGCCCGGTACTCCAGTTCCCGGTCCGAGTCGGCGGGGGTATAGCTCCGACTCGTCTCGATACGCCACTCGGGCGGCACGTCCGCGTCCATCGATCACATCTACCGCGCCTGGTGGGACGTTCGTATCGTATTGTGCAATATTCCCGCCCGTTAGTAGCACAATCTATTCAATGGTGGGTTCGATGGCCAGAATTCGGTTATATTTCGGACGTGCGTTCACTATGGGCGTCGACTATCGAACGTCTGGTGATACACCACCGCAACGTGGCGCGGTTCTCGGACGCCCCGTCACTCGGCGTCGCCGGTTCGGGAACCCACCTCCCCACTCACTCGCTCGCTGGGCTGACACTCCCGGTCCGGTAGCCGTGGAGGTCGAGGGTGACGTGGTCGAAGCCCAGCCGCGAGAGTTCCTCGCGGACGGTCTCGACGAACGCCGGGTCGAGCGCGCGCTCGAGTTCGTCCTCGGCGACCTCGATCCGGGCGAGGCCGTCGTGGTCGCGAACCCGGAACTGGTCGAAGCCCCACTGGCGCAGCGAGGCCTCGGCCCGTTCGACCCGCGTGAGGCGTTCGTCGGTCACCTCTAGCCCCGTCGGGATGCGCGAGGAGAGGCAGGCCATCGAGGGCTTGTCCGCCACGGAGAGCCCGTAGTGGGCGGCGATCTCCCTGACCTCCGCCTTCGAGACGTCGTGAGCGAGTAGCGGCGAGTAGACCTCGAGTTCGTCGACCGCCTGGAGGCCGGGGCGGTGGCCCGCACCCGGATCGTCGGCGTTCGTCCCGTCACAGACCGTCTCGATGCCGAGGTCGCGGGCGGTTTCGATCATCTCGCCGAGTCGCATCGTCCGGCAGTGATAGCAGCGATCGTCGTCGTTCGCGACGAACGCCTCGCTCTCGAGTTCGGAGAAGGAGACGATCTCGTGGCGGATGCCGATCTCCCCGGCGACCCGTCTGGCGTCCTCGAGTTCGGCCTCGGGAAGCGTCTCGCTTCTGGCCGTACAGGCGACGGCGTCCTCGCCGACGGCGTCGTGGGCGAGTGCGGCCACCACGCTCGAGTCGACCCCGCCGGAGAACGCCACGAGCACGCCGTCGTGGCCCGCGAGATCCTCGCGGGCGGCCTCGAGTTTCGCCTCGACCGATGTCATATCCCGCCGTTCGGGGCGAACGGGCAAAAGGACGTTGCGTTCGCTCGTCTCCTGCTACAGGTCGACTGGTTCCCCGCGCTCGGCACTCGCCTGCAAGGCGTCGATCACGCGCACGTTCGCGACCGCCTCCTCGCCGTCGACCCGCGGTGGCTCTCCGGACTCGACGCTCGAGACGAAGTCCTCGATCTCGAGGCGGTACTGATCGACCGGCTCGAACGTCTCGACGCCGTGGCGGCCGTCGATCCGGTACTCGAGTTCGAGCGGTTCGCCGTCCGGCGGGTTGTAGGCGTCCCGGACCTCGAGCCAGCCGTTTGCGGCCTCGACGCGGTAGCGCTGGACGGACTCGGTGTCGAACCCGGAGGCGATCCGGGCCGAGGCTCCGTCGTCGTACTCGAGGATGCCCGCGAGTTCGGTGTCGACGCCGGCCCCGCGGGAGTCGTGGGCGTGGGCGTAGGCCCGGTCGGGTTCGCCGAGGAACTGCCGGGCGGCGGAGACGGCGTAGCAGCCGACGTCCATCAGGCTCCCGCCGTCGAGGTCGGGCGAGAGGCGCACGTCGTCCGGACGGTCGAACAGCGGGAACTTGAACGCTGCCGAGACCGAGCGGACGTCCCCCAGGTCCTCGCGGGCCAGTTCGATCGCGCGCTCGGTCCGGGGGTGGTAGCGGTACATGAACGCTTCCATCAGGGTCACGCCACGGTCGGCGCAGTGGTCGACGACCGATCGCGCTTGCGCCGCGTCGACCGCCAGCGGTTTCTCACAGATGACGTCCAGTCCGGCGTCGGCCGCCTGTTTCGTCCACTCCGCGTGGAGTCCGTTCGGCAGCGGGACGTAGACCGCGTCGACCGACCCGTCCTCGAGCAAGTCGTCGTAGCTCCCGTAGGCGGCGTCGATTCCGTACTCGTCGGCGAGGGCCTGCGCCCGGTCGCCGTCCCTCGAGGCGACGGCGGTGACTGCGTGCTCCGTTGGTTCGACGGCGGGGAGAAACGCCTTCCGGGCGATGCCTGCGGTGCCGAGAACGCCGAAATTCATGGTTTCACGTCGACCGAGCGACCACTAATAGCCACGCATTCGGCTTCTCGACTCGAGCCCGAACCCGTCACCAGCGCGCCCGACACTTACGTCGCCGACCGTGGTAGGACCGCCCTCACGATGTCCGTATCCGATCGGTTCCGACGACTCCAGCCGGGTGGCGAGGTCGACGACCGAACCGAACAGGGCGACCACCGTTCGAGACTCGAGCACGCCGCCTACGCCGGCCTCCGGGGGCTGCAGGCGGGGTTCGTCGCGACGATCGTCATGACCGCGTTCCGGTTGCCGATCATGCGCTCGCTCCCGCCGTCGGCGAACTTCTGGTCGCAGTACGTCGCCGGCGGCGACCCTGGCGATCACCCCCTCGCGGGCCTGTTCTTGCACCTCGTCTACGGGACGCAGGCGGGAGCGGTCTTCGGTGCGCTGTTTGCCCTGCAAGACGCGGAACGCTCCATCGAACCCGAACAGCGGGGGCTCGTCTGGGGCGCAGTCTACGGCATGGGTCTGTCGGCGTTCGGCTCGCAGATCATGCTCAAGGAGGTCCTCGACGTTCGACTCGACGCCGACGAACTGGCGCTGTTCCACGCGGGTCACCTCGTCTACGGCCTCGCACTCGGGGCGTGGGTTGGCTCCCGGACGGAGGGCGTCGAGGACCCCCGGTCGGAGTACGAGTACGACGACGGCAACTGAGGTCGATTTTCACAGCCCTGCCCACTCGATTAGCAACCTTTGGTAGCGGTATTACGGCATCGGCGATCTGGTCATAACAACCCGTTTAGGGGCTCGAGACTCCCGTTTCGGTATGGAACTGTTCGTCGTCCTCGGCGTGATCGCGGTTGGGTTCGTCCACGGGGTGCTCCCGGATCACGGCTGGCCGATCGCGGCGACGTACGCGCTGAATCGGCAGTATCGGCTGTTCTACGGCTTTCTCGCGGCGGTGATTCTCGGCGTGGGCCACCTGATCAGTAGCGTCGTGCTCGTGCTGGCGTACTTCTGGTTCGCGACGGTCGCCGAGTTCGCCGAGAGCCGGTGGATGGGGGTCCTCGCGGGGTCGATCCTCATCTTGCTCGGTATCCACGAGTACCGCAACGGTGGGCACGGACACGTTCACGGCGGGCACGAACGCGATGATACGCACGACGACCACGACCACGACCACGGCCACGACCACGACCACGATCACGACCACGACCACGACCACGATCACGGCATCCTCGCACGCCTCCGGTCGATCCTCCCCGGCGGCGGCCACCAGCATCTCCGCGAGGAACACGCCGAACGCGGCCTGCTCGCGCTCGGGACGACTGCCCTCCTGCTCGGCTTCGCCCACGAAGAACCGATCCAGATCCTCGCGATCTGTGCGGGCACCGACGCCTGCCTCGAGTTGATGCTGATCTACTCGCTCGCGGTCATCGTCGCGATCGTCACTCCCACGCTGGCGCTGATCGCCGGCTACGAACGACACCGCGAGCGGATCGAACGCCTGACGCCGTACCTGCCGACGATCACGGCTATCGCGTTGGTTGGCATGGGGCTCGCCTTCGTCACCGGACTCATTTGATGGGGTCGCGTCTGGTGTTCACCGTTCGAGTACCAATCACCCGAGGTCGTCGAGCGGAGTAAGCGAGTACTCGACCGCCGAAACGCCCTCGAGCGCCCGGCAGGTGCCGACGAACGTCGAGATCGTCTCGAGTTGCCCTTCGAGGACGAACAGGTCGAGGCAGCACCCGCCGACGTGGCTGTGGTCGCTCGAGACGATGGTAGCTTCGTACTCGTGGCGGAGCGTGCCGACGTGGTGGTCGTGCCGGTCGCCCCCGGGCCGGGAGAAGACGGCCACGGTCCCGGCAAGCGGCCGGCCCTCGAGCGAGGGGTCGTCGAACTCCGACAGCAGGGTTCTGGTTCCCTCGCGGACGACCTCGCTGCGGCCGGTGTACTCGTACTCCTCGGCGACGCCGTCGAGGCGCGCGAGCAGTTCGTCGGGCATCGAGACGCTGACGACTGGCATACTATGAAAAACAGGGGGTGGAATATTAGTGATTGTTATTCATATCTCTCTGCTTACGTAATAACTAACATTAACAAGCCACGGGGTGGCATTCACAACGCGATGGAAGACGACCGCATTCCCGTGACCGTCCTCAGCGGCCCGCTCGGCGCGGGCAAGACGACCGTGCTGAACCACGTCCTGACCGCCGATCACGGCCTCGAGGTCGCCGTCGTGGTCAACGACATGGGCGAGGTGAACGTCGACGCCGAGCACGTCGCCCAGCAGTCCGATCTCGGCACCGACCAGGAGATCGTCGAACTCTCGAACGGCTGTATCTGCTGTCGACTCCGTGGCGACATGCTTGAGGAGGTTGGTCGACTCGCCGACCGTCGCGAGTTCGACTACCTGCTCGTCGAGTCCTCGGGCATCTCGGAGCCGATCCCCGTCGCCCAGACGTTCGCGATGGGGTTCGAGGACGCCGACTTCGACCCGACGGGGACGTACGAACTCGACACGATGGTGACCGTGGTCGACGCCTACAGCGTCTGGGAGTCCTTCGACGCCGGCACGGCGCTGGTCGAGGACCAGCCCGGGGCCGACGCCAGCCGCGTGCCCGAGGAGGTGTTGCTCGATCAGATCGAGTTCTGTGACGTCCTCTTGCTGAACAAGTGCGACCTCGTCCCCGACGACGCGCTCGACGAGATCGAGGCCGTCCTCGAACGCCTGCAACCACGCGCGGTGATCCACCGGACCGAGTTCGGCGACGTCGACCTCGAGGAGATCCTCGGGACGGGTCGGTTCGACTTCGAACGGGCCCAGACTTCCGCGGGCTGGAAGCACGAACTCCAGCACGATCACCACCACGACCCAAAGGAGGAACACGGCGTCACCTCGTTCGTCTACGAGCGCGACCGGCCGTTTCACCCGACGCGGATCGCCAGCCTGCTGTCTGACATGCCCGACGAAATCGTCCGCGCGAAGGGGTTCTTCTGGAGTGCCGGCCGCGAGGACGTCGCGATGGGGGTCGACAAGGCCGGCACATCCGTCCGGGCCGGGCCGTCGGGTCAGTGGCTCGCCACGCTCCCCGAGGCCGAACGTCAACGCTACTTCACCCTCCGCCCGGGTCTCAAAGACGACTGGGACGACGAGTGGGGTGACCGGATGACTCGCCTCGTGTTCATCGCCCGCGAGTTCGACGCCGAGGGCCTGCTCGAGCGCCTCGACGACTGCCTGCTCACCGACGCCGAGATGACCGAGGACTGGTCTACCTACGCCGACCCGTTCGAACCGCAAGAGCCACGTGAACGCGCGCTCGCGAACCGGTAACGATGTCGACGCCGGTCACGATCCTCTGTGGCGAACTCGGTGCCGGAAAGACCACGCTGCTCTCGAGCCTGCTCGAGTCGACCGACCGCGAACTCGCCGTCCTCGTCAACGACGTCGGCGCGATAAACGTCGACGCCGACCTCGTGGAAGCCCGGACCGAACTCGAGACCGGCGAGGAGGTCCTGGCGCTCGAGAACGGCTGTATCTGCTGTGGAATCGGCGGCGAATTCTCCCGGTCGGTCGTTCGCCTCCAGCGCGAGCGCGCGTTCGACCACCTCGTGATCGAGGCCTCCGGCGTCAGCGAACCCGAACCGATCGCCCGCCAGTTCGTCCGCGGTCCCGCCGCAGGGAGCTACGACCTCGAGGCCGTCGTGACGGTCGTCGACGCGCGCCGGTTTTTCGACCGGTTCGCGGCCAGTGACGCCGACGCGGGTGACGGTGAACTGGACCTCCCGACGCCGTCGGGCCCCGACGACGACGGCACCCGCCCGCTCGAAGACCTCGTCCTCGAGCAGGTCGAGTTCTGCGACCTGCTGGTGGTCAACAAGTGCGATCTCGTCTCCGAGGCCGAACGCGAGCACGTCGTCGCGCTGCTCGAGACGCTCCAGCCCCGTGCCGAGATCGTGACGACCGAATACGGGTCGCTCGATCCACCGAATCTCCTTGGCGTCCAGCGATTCGACCTCGAGAGCGCCACCGAGGCCGCAGGCTGGAAGCGCGCACTCGAGGGCGACGATGAGGAGGGCGGCCACGACCACGACCACGACCACGATGATAGGCACGACCACGAGGGCGACCACAGCGACGATCGAGGTCACGACGGCCACGATCACGCACACCCACCCGACCAGTACGGCATCACGGTCGACAGCTACCACCGCCGACGCCCCTTTCACCCCGAGCGTCTGACCGCCCTCCTCGAGTCGCTCCCGACCGAACTCGTCCGCGCGAAGGGGCTGTGCTGGATCGCCGGCCGGGAGCGCCAGGCCATCACGATGAGCCACGCCGGCGACCAGACTACCCTCGAGGTGACCGGCCGCTGGATCGCCAGCCTCTCCGAAGACCGCCAGGAAACTTACCGCCGCGGCCAGCCCGACCTCGAGTGGGACGAGAAGTGGGGCGACCGCGAGACGCGACTGGCGCTGATCGGCCGCGACCTCGACCGCGACGCCCTGCTCGAGCGACTCGACGACTGCCTGCTCACCGACGACGAGATGGACGACGACTGGTCGACGTTCGAAAACGGGGCACCGACGTCGACGGGCGAGCCGATCGTCCTCTCGAGCGGGGAACCGTCCGACGGCAACTGATCCCACTGGTCAGCCGTCGTCGGGCCGGGTTCGCCCGGTCGGCTTGCCCGGCGATACGAGCGAACGAGGACGTGTCGACGCCGCCTGGCACTTAATCCGAGCCCGGACGGCAGTGTATTAACGATCTCGAGTGACAACCCTTATCGGAATCGGCACTGACAGTGGACCCATGCCCGCTATTCGAGTTGACGATCTGACCAAATCGTACGGTCAGTTCCTCGCCCTCTCCGACCTCTCTTTCACCGTCGAAGAGGGGGAGGTGTTCGGATTCCTCGGCCCCAACGGGGCCGGGAAGTCGACGACGATCAACGTGCTCCTCGATTTCATCCGGCCGACCGCCGGCTCGGTCGAGGTTCTCGGGCTCGACGCCCAGGCCCACAGCCGGACGATCCGTTCCCGGACCGGCGTCCTCCCGGAAGGCGTCGAGACCTACGATCGCCTCACCGCACGAAAGCACCTCGAGTTCGCGATCGATTCGAAAGGTTCCGACGACGACCCGGTGGCACTCTTAGAGCGCGTCGGCCTCGCAGACGCGATCGACAAGAAAGCCGGCGGCTTCTCCAAGGGGATGTCCCAGCGGCTCATGCTCGCGATGGCGCTCGTCGGTGATCCCGACCTGCTCATCCTCGACGAGCCCTCGACCGGCCTCGATCCCAACGGCGCACGCGAAATGCGAGAAATCGTCCGTGAGGAGAACGAACGCGGCGCGACGGTCTTCTTCTCGAGTCACGTCATGGAGCAAGTCGAGGCCGTCTGCGACCGCGTCGGCATCCTCCGGGAGGGCGAGATGGTCGCCGTCGACACCGTCGCCGGCCTCCGGGAAGCTGCCGGCAGCGACACCGTCCTCCGGGTTACCGTCGACGCGGTCGACGACGACGCCCTCGCGACCGTCCGCTCACTCCCGGACGTCTCGGGGGTCAGCCTCGAGGGGACGAACCCGGCGACCCTGATCGTTCAGGTCGACGGTTCGAAGACCGCCGTCCTCGGCGCGCTCGAAGAGGAAGGCGTCGAGGTCACCGACTTCTCGACCCGCGAGGCCTCGCTCGAGGACGTCTTCCACGCCTACACGTCCGGACCGAACGGTGCTGGAGAGGGGAAGTCGGAGGTGCAGGCCCGATGAGCGCAGACACCGCCCCGGATGCGGGAGCGACCGCCTCGGGTGGCCGGTTCGTGAACTCGGTCTCGCTCGAGAGCGTTCTCGCCATCGCGAAGAAGGACTTTCAGGACGCCGTGCGTTCGTGGCTGTTCATGGGTCTGAGCGCGTTTTTCTTCCTGCTGCTGGTCACTATGACCGGGCTCCTCGCGTACTTCGAGGGGGACGTGATCATCGGTCAGGAGGCGACGACGGCGGTCCTCGTCGAGCGGGTCTTCAGCATCGGATCGCTCGTCATCCCGGTGATCGCGCTCGTGCTCGGCTGGAAGGCAATCGCCGGCGAGCGCGAGTCGGGGAGCATCAAGATCCTGCTGTCGCTGCCTCACTCCCGGACCGACGTCGTGGTCGGCAAACTCCTCGGTCGGTCTGCGGTCCTGTCGCTGTCGCTGCTCATCGGCTTCGTTCTCGCTGCGCTCCCCGTCGCCGCGTTACTCGGCACCTTCGACGTCACTGACTACGTCGGGCTGTTGCTGGTGTCGGTCCTCTACGGCGTCGCTTACACCGCACTCGCGATCACCGTCTCGACGTTGATCCGATCGACGACGCTAGCGGCCGCGGCCGCGTTCGGCGTTTTCGTCCTGTTCTACGTCGTCTGGCCGGCCGCCGTCTTCGCCGCCGTACTCCTCGTGGTGTTCGAGTACCTCCCTGACTCCGAACTCGTTGCCGAGTTGCTCATGCTGTTCCAGTCGCTCAATCCCAACGCGGCGTACGGGAACGTCCTGTCGCTCGTGACGTCCGTCGCCGAACTCGACGACGAATCCGTCGCCCAGCTCGAGGCGATGTTCGACGGCACCATCCCGTTTTACCTCCAGGACTGGTTCGCACTCGTCGTCCTCCTCGCGTGGATCGCGATCCCGATCGCGATCGCAGCTTACCGGTTCGATCGGGTCGACCTCTGACCGGCCAGATTTTCACTTCGTCCTCTTCGACACGCCTCGAGTGCAGGGGTGGAACGTAGGACCCCATCGATAGTAGCACCCGGCGTGACTCGTTGCATCTTCTACGGCGGCAAAGGCGGCGTTGGCAAGACGACCTGTGCGGCCGCCACCGGTCTCGCACTCGCCGACGCCGGACTGAACGTCCTCGTCGTCTCGACAGACCCCGCACACTCGCTGTCTGACTCCCTCGAGGTCGACCTCGAGTCGGAACCCGGACAACTCGACCTCGATCGCGACCGGGGTCGCGACCACGGTCGCGAGCGCGAGCGCGACGGCCAGCACGGAACGGCCGACGGGGACGGCGCGCTCTGGGCCGTCGAGATCGACCCCGAGGTCCGGCGGGAGCGCTTCGAGAGTATCGCCCGGGCGCTCGCCGCCGACCTGCGCAGCGCCGGGATCCGACTCGACGACGAGGAGGTCGAACGGATCTTCGCCGCCGGGACGCCGGCCGGAGGCGACGAACTCGCCGCGCTCGACCTGCTCGTCGAGTACGTCGACGCGGGGACGTGGGACGTCGTCGTCTTCGACACCGCGCCGACGGGCCACACCCTGCGGCTGTTCGACACCCCCGCGGTGATGGGGCTGGCCCTCGAGACCACTCGCTCGCTTCGCGGGCAGGTTCGCCGAATCGGGGCCGCTGCCCGCAGCGCGCTGGTGGGACCGATGGGGATGCTGTCGGGCTCGCGCCGTGACGACGACCTCGAGGCGTTCCAGGCCCGCCTCGAGCGCGCTCGCGAACTGCTCGTCGATCCGGCAGTCACCGAGTTCCGGGTGGTGACGATACCAGAAGGAATGGCGATCGCGGAGACCGAACGGCTGGTCGACCGCCTCGGAGACGCCGAGGTCCCGATCGGCCGACTCGTCGTCAACCGCGTGCTCGAGGATCCCGACGAGGAGTGCTCGCGCTGTCAGTCACGTCGAGTGCGTCACGTCGAGCGCGTGGCCGATATTCGCGAGACGTTTCCCGACCGCGAGGTCGTGACGCTCCCCGAACGCGTCGGCGAGGTGCAGGGACTCGAGGCGGTCCGGGAGGTAGCGGCGCGACTGCCGGCCGAGCGCTGACCGTGATGACACCGCGTCACACACTCAGTCGAGCGGATCGACCCGAACCGTCGCGCTGGCCTCGTCCGTTCGACCCAGACCGTCAACGACGGTGACGGTCACCTCGGTCGTCCCGGGCTCGAGTTCGGTCCGGAGCCGGGAGTCGTTGGTCACCTCGTCGACCTCGCCGTCGCCCGTGTAGTCCCAGCGGTACTCGGCCGCCCCCGCGGGGACGTCGCTGTCGCCCGCGTCGAGGGTGACGGCCGTCCCCTCGACCAGCCAGTTGCGATTCGGCTCGAGGCTCGCCTCGGGCGGGCGCGTGGGGAGTTCGACAGTTTCGACGGTCGGTTCGTCGACCTGCACGCTACCGGACACGGTCTCGTTGGCGTACGGGTCCCCGTCGGGCGCCGCGACCGTGTACGAGAGCCTGCCACCGAGGGTGATTCCCGTCTCTCCGTCACCGTCACCGTCGACCCGGAGCCGGCCCGTTCCGTCCGTTTCTCCGCGAGCGCCGACCGAGACGTCCGGCGCGTGGTGACCGAACGAGACCGTCGCGTTCGGGACGGGCTCGCCGCGGTCGTCGACCACCTCGAGATCGAACCGACTCGCTGCCGGGAGCGTCGCCTCGAGCGTTCGATCTTCGTCGGCGGTCACCCGCTCGAGACCGGCGAACGCGGGTCGGCCGTCGGCGGGCGAGCGGTTGAGCGTCCACGGCTCGCCCGCCCGGTAGACAAGGTCGTACGTCTCGTCTTTCGGCACCTCGAGGTCGAACGCGCCGTCGTCGTCGGTCCGGGAGATCGTCGGATCGCTGTCTCCATCGACGGGTGCGGCGAGGACGGTGTCGTTGGCGGTGGGCGTCCCGTCGTGGGTCGTGACCGTGCCCGAAATCGTTCGCGTCGACGTGTTCGGTGCGGCCCCGACGTAGAAGGCGTCGGTCGTGGTCGTGCGGACGCGGTCGTCGGCGTCGAACTCGGCCGCGAGCGAGACGGTCGTCGCGTCCTTGGGCACCTCGAGTGTGGCGGTGAGCCGGCCGTCGGCGTAGCCCGTACTGGCCTCGGCCCAGCCCGCTTCGGCCGGTTCCTCGAGTTTCCAGGGTGGCGCCACGTCGCCATCGTCGCCCGTACTGGTTGCGTCGGTCGCGTACCAGACGGTCCGATCCCTGACCGACCGTGCGTCGTCGACCGCGTACGTGACGGTCACCTCGCCGGGATCGACCGCGTTCGTCTCGTCTGCGTCGGGGACGGCGACGTCGCGGACGAGCGGCGTGCGTCGATCGTCGCCCTGGGCCCCGACGCCGGGTTCTTCGAGTCTGACCTCCGTCGTCGTATTCTGCGAGAGCCGCCCGTCGGGGTTCGACCCCTCGAGAGTGACGGTCAGCGGCGCGTCGGCTTCGATCGGAACGTCGCGAGTCTCGAGTTCGGGATCGCTCACAGTGACGGTCTCGTGGACCTCGTCGTCGACCGCGACCGTAAGCGAGTGTGTCCCGTCGACCGAAATCGCGCTCCCGGCGCCGTCGGCCAGCGGTTCGCCACCGACCGTCGCGACACCCTCTTCGATATCGACCTCGAGGTCGACGACCGCGACGTAGGGATGCGCGAGGACGTCGATCGGTCCCTCCTCGCGCGTCCGATCGCTGACGGCCGCGCGAACGCCGTCGCCCCGGAGGTCGCGCTCGTGGCTGGCCCCGCGGTCGGTCCGGTGGACGTGCTGGGTTCCGCGGTCGCCGAGGTCGAACCAGTAGCGGGCGGGGTCGTTCCACTGGAAGGTCGTGGTCGTCCGATCCTGGGCCTCCAGCGAGTGATCCTGTGTCGTCCGATGGATGCGATACGTGGTCGTCTCGAGGTCGTCGGGGTGGACCTCGGCCGGCGAAGTCCACTGGGAACTGGCGGCCTCGTAGTGAAGCTGGAAGACGTCCTCGGCGGCGAGCTCGTCGGTGTCCTCGGGTGTCAGGAGGTACGTCGTCGCGATCGCGTTTGCTGGATCTTCCGAGACCCGGACGGTCCGGTTGTCGGCGTCCAGCAGCGTCCGGGAGAGCTGGTTGGTCCGGTCGCCGACGGCCGTGCTCATCGATGCCGCGACGGTGACGTTCTCGAGGGGGCCATACTCCTCGACGATCGGACTCGCGTCGACGCCGACTGGAATCGTATCTGCTTCGTCGAGGACGACGTGTTCCTCGCCGTCGACCTCGAGGCGTTCCGAGAGGAAGACGATCGACCCCGTCTCGCGGTCGACCCCTTTCGACCAGAGGACGTAGGTGCCGGCTCCCGCGACGAACGACGTCTCGCCGTCCTCGAAGTCCTGGATGCCGGAGTGGGTACCGTCCTCGGTGAAGAAAAACAGCGGGTCACCGTCGACACGATCACCCTCGGAGAAGGGAACCTTTTCGACCGTGACCGTGCCGCCGCGGACGAACCCGATCGGGACCGACCGGGACTCAGTGTCCGACGAGACCGTGTACTCGAGTGCGCCGGCGTGGATCCCCGACGCCGCACCACTGTCGACGGTCACCTCGACGGTCGCCGTCTCGCCGGGCTCGAGGACCACCTCGTCTCGAGAGAGCGAGAGGAGGTCGTCGGCACTGGGTCCGTCGTCGCCCGCTGTCCACTCCCCACCGGCTTCGGCGGGATCTCCGTCCGAATCGCCGGACGAGATCGGCGTCCCTCCGTCGGCTGCGACTGCGCCGGCGTCGTCTCGCTGGGCGTCCTCGAGTTCGGCGATCAGGTCCTCGGGGAGGCCGAGGTCGCCGTCGTCGCCACCGCCGGGATCGAGTTCCGGAATCTGGGCGTCCGCGTCGAGGTTCTCGAGGCGAGTCGCGAGCGTGACCTCGCGTGGCCGGTCGTCGAGGTTCTCGAGCGTGACGCGCTTCGTGACCGGTTCGTCGTCCTCGAGCAGTCCGTAGTCGATCACGCCGTCGCGAACGATCACGTCGGCTGCGAGTGCGGCCTCGAGGTCGAGTTCGCCCGCACCGGACGCGTAGGGGTCTGCGTCCGCGACCGGGCGAGCCGTACTGACGAGTCGGGCCTCGAGTTCGCCGGGGGTCAACGAGGGGTCGTCTTCGAGCAGCACGGCCGCCGCGCCGGCGACCTGCGGGGCCGCGACGCTCGTCCCGGTTCGCGTGGTATACTCGTCGTCGGTCCCTGCCTCGGGACCGGGGACTCGCTCGCCGGGAGCGACCAGTTCGGGTTTCAGGCGACCGTCGTCGGTCGGTCCGCGCGAAGAGTGCTCGAGGATGGAGCCGTCGGCGGCAGTCGCACCGACGGTCAGCAGTTCGGGGGTGGTCCCCGGATCGGTGATCGACCGGTCAGCGCCGGCGTTCCCCGCGGAGGCGACCACGAGCGTGCCCTGATCGGTCGCACTGGCGACGCTCTCGTCGATCGGCCCGGCGTCGATCCCCTCGACGTTCAGGCTCAGGACGAGGATATCGGCGCCTGCCTCCTCGACGGCGTAGGTAATACCCTCGGCGATCCGCTCGGCGTCGCCCTCGCCTTCCTCGCTCAGGACGCGGACGTCCACGAGAGCAGCGCCGGGAGCGACGCCGGGGTCACCGTCACCCGCGCCGCTACCGGCGACGATGCCCGCGACGTGGGTGCCGTGCCCGTGCTCGTCGATGCCCGTTTCACCGTCACCTCCACCGCTAGCGCCACCGTCGTCGGTCAGATCGACCCGATCGACCACACGCCCCTCGAGGGCGGCGTGGCTGTCGTCGATTCCGGAGTCGACGACCGCGACGGTGACGCCGTCGCCGGTCGGGCCGTCGTGTTCGTCGGCGACCGGCGGCTGGTCGGCGGGGGACTCGCCGGACAGCGGCATCGCGGTGAACGCGCCGACGGCGACGAGCGCGAGGGCGACTGCACCGACGAGGAGTGCAGTCCTGACGGAGGGCATTGCTCGAGACGACTATACTCGCGAGAAACATATAATGCTCCGTGTCGGTCACAGCCAGCGACTCGTCGCGTCGCTTCGTTCCCTCGTTCCGGCGTCGATCCGATGACTGGCCGCGACGCTCGTCGATACTTCGACAGGGCGAGTACCTCACAACTGCCGGCCTACTGCCAGCTTTCGACCGGCGACGACGCGTCTCCGGCCCCGCCCGCAGCCGACGCTCGGCCGCTCGGCTCGAGCGTGGCCAGCCACTCGTCGACGGTACAGGTCCAGTCGTCGCCTCGCTCTTGGGGTTCCGTGTACGGGACGACCCCCCGGACTGCGTCGGGATGGTGCTGCTCGAGTCCGTTCGCGTCCCCGGCGACTCGCTCGTCGTAGATCGCCAGCGCGACGAGCGGGACGCGAACCCGCTCGAGTGTGTTCTCACCGCCGTCGGTGCCGACCTCGCCACTCGCGCCGTAGGGGGACGTCGGTCGCTCCCGGCGACTGAACGCTGGCTCGAGTGAGCAGCCACACTCGGCCGCCCAGCACTCGAACGCGTCGACGAGTTCCTCGCGAGTCGTCCCGTCGCCGGCGAGCACCGCGTGGCGCTCCGGCGGCCAGTGGGTGACCTCGACCGACCCGATCAGGCCTGCCTCGGCCAGCCGCTCGAGGCGACCGACGACGGCGTCGACCGTCGGAACCACCGGGCCGGGAACCGTCGACCGGACGTAACAGACGACGTGGGAGTCGGCAACGGTCGCTGCGGTCGGGGCCGGTCCGTCGCGTTGCTCGCTGGCGACGCTCGCGCCCGGTGACTCACCTGGTCGCATACCCGCCCTCCGTCCGTCGCGCGTAGTTCGCCGAGACGAGCGCAGAGAGGATCGGCAACAGTGTGAGCTTCGATAGCCCGAGGCGGTCTTGCAGTTCGGTCACCGTCGCCTCGCCGGCGACGGTCAACGCGACGTAGACGAGTTTCGCATCCGCTGATCCGAGGTCGTTCGGCACCGCTAGGTCGTGTTCGTTCGTGGACAACATCGTACCACAACCGGCCACGACCGTGTATATAAATCTACCACGAGAGTAGTGTGCACGGCTCACAGTGGAGTGTGCACGGCTCACAGTGGAGTGTGCACGGCTCACAGTGGAGTGTGCACGGCTCACAGTGGAGTGTGCACGGCTCACAGTGGAGTGTGCACTCGCGACAACCCGTTTCCGTGTCCCGCGGCCACCGAACTGCGCGCTCGACCCGTGTACACCTGCCCTCGAGGTCGACGACCTGCGGCCGCAACCCGACGACACACCGGCGACCCCGATCAGCCAGCCCGCGCTTCGACCTCGTAGGCCTCGACTTCCTCGGTAACCTCGACGTCCACCGAGATTCGTCGCTGTTCACCTTCCTCCATGTGGATCGACTCGATCTCGCGAGTGACTACCTCGCCGTGGTTGTCCTCGAGTTCGACGACGACCTCGACCTGTCCTTCCTGGCCGTCGTTCTCGACCAGTACTTCGACGGTCCCCGTTCCCGTGAGTGCCCCGAGGAAATCCTGCTCCATGTCGGCGTCGCGAACCTGCGGGTTGGGGCCGGTCAACCCGGCACACCCCGCGAGTACGGCTGTCCCACCAACTGCACCGATTGCACCAAGTACCCGTCTCCGTGTTACCATCAGTCCGAGTTTTCTCCCGTAGATACTCAAATAGATTCTGATCGGTTACCGTGTGAACTATTTGGCCGGAATCTCGCGGTGATGGCTGATTCAAATCCGCGCGCTGTCAAGCAGCTGGCGCTCGCGGATTTGCTCGCGGCAGAAACATGGGATCGCGCGGGATTGACTTACTGCTGTTTTCACGGTGCTGAACACTGGACGATGGGGTTTGAGTGGCTGTCATTGGTCTACTCGATGTCGAGTTTATCAAGGTGGGGTCGGCGGCGGCTCTCCATCCGCTCGCGCTTCGTTGCTTTGTCGTAGTATTCGTCGATCACGTCCTGTGTCGCGTTCACCCGGTCAGCGGTGACTTCACGGGGAACGCCGCGATCTCGATGCCAGGTGATCGAGCCGGTACGGACGTGATGGGGAGCTCGAGACGACGGACACTGACTCGCCTTCGAGTGGTTCCGGTAGTCGCACCCGTCGGGATCGTGACCGTGGGGACACTCCGTTCGAACGCAGGGGAAGGTAGCGCGGTACATCCAGACGCGCACCGTATTCGGGTTCGGTCGACCCTCACGGGACGTGAACAGGGGTTGCCGTCCGTGATCGTCGTGGACGTCGAACCGGTGGTTCTGGATATACGTCGAGATCGTTTCGCAGACGGCTTCGTTCAGACCGACGATGCGCTCACCTTCTCGCTTGTTCTTCAGCGGAGTCCCCGACTCCGGACGGTGGACGAACTCGATCGTCTGGTCTCCGCGATCGAAGTCACGGAGATCGACCGATCGAAGCCCACCGAGCCGGGCACCAGTGTGCCACGCCGTTTCGAGTAGCGCGTGACGAAGGGTCCCTCGAAGGACGTCGGTCGATCGGTAGTGACGGATCAACGCGACCGCTCGCTCGGTGTCCAGCTTTGTCTCGCGAGATCGGTCTTCGCGCCGAACGTCTGGGACGTTCACTCGCTCGCCGAGTCCGTCGTCGACGGCCTCGATGCGCTCGAGGTATTCGACGAACGACTGGAGGGTGTCCATCTCGTTGTTCAGCGTAGTGGGGGCGACACCGACGCCGGACCGGTGGGACTCGTACTGATCGAGCAGCCAGCCGTCGAGTTCGCTTACTCGATCGATTGCGTTGCGCTCGCACCACTCGACGAATAATTTGAGCCGGTAGTAGTACGAGGACGCTGTTTCCTCGGTGAGTTCCGTCCGTCGGCCGTCGATGTACCGACGCACCGCTTCGCGGGGGGTGAGGTCCTTCGGGCCGCGAACCATTATCGTCCCTCTACGATCGGTGTCTCGTTCGGGAACTCCCGTTTGTCGCACTCGGTACAGAGCCAGCATGTTCCGTACTCGCGAGTGACTGCCAGCTGAACGTCAGCTAGCTCGAGGCAGATGGTACAGCGCTGACTCACGCGGAAACACCTCTGCCGAACGGAGTCGATCGGGACGGTCGGTTCCCGTGCGTACCCGCCTGCGTAGAGGAGGAATCGTTATCTGACGGCGACGCCACTTTTCGCTCGTGGGGCGACTGCCCCGCGCTGGTTCCGTTGTACATGGTTGCAATCGGGAACCACCTTCTGGGCGGCGTTGCAGCGCCGCCCGGCCTCACGTGCCAGCGAGACACATCTTCAGCCTATTCGGTAGTTCCGCAGTCACCCCAATGGGGCCGTATTACATATATGTTATGCAGACACTGAAACGGTAGTAGGTTGCGTATAAGGGAAAATGCGAACAAAAAGGGAGGTGATACACGAAGGGGTGGTAATGAGAGAATCGGGAACGTGGATGACTATCTGGGACGATCGGATTCTGGAGTATCTGCGGGAGAACGAGGGGGCGGCGGTCGGCGAGATCTCCCAGAGCGATTCAATTCGTGTCTCAAATACACACGTCTCACGAAGGTGTAAAAAACTCGCAGAGAAGGGATTACTGCGAGCGATCGGAAATGGTGCTTATGTGATTACAAATACGGGGAAAGCTTATTTAGACGAGGAGTATGATGCTGAGAACGAAATGTACCTGAACAAAGAAGAAGGGGAGAGTGAGACGAATGTTACAGAGCGCTCCAGAACATAATGAACCGGAAACCGGCCCGATGGATGTGTACGCTCGACGAGCGAATACTCGAGTACCTCGAGGAGGAAGGCTGGTCGACGCCGAAGCTCATCTCTCAGCGAATGAAGTTCAACGCCTCGCGAGGTCGCGTCGAGGAACGCTGTGAAATGCTGGCCCAGGTCGGGTTGATCGTGCCGATCTACGAGGGAAGCGAGATGTACGAGCTGACCGGCGACGGGAGGGATTATCTTGTTGGCGGTGTGGACGTCGAACTTCGTCCACGGCCGTCACCCGATGCGATTCGGGGGTAACGTATCTGCAATATTGCATAGAACTTTATCAGGTTGCTACTTTCGCTTATTTGATTTGGAGATATGTATCGGTATACACCGGACGAGATCGACCGAGAGCGTGCCAATCATCAGGCTTTGAAACAGGTTTCTGAGACGAATCGAGGGAACATCGACGTGAAACGAATCGGGAACCTCGGTGAGCTGGCGTTCGAGCAGTTCTGTCGCGAGTTCATCCCGGTCGAGATGTGGAACTGGAAGAACGAGTTCGCGATCCGGCGGTGTAACCCTGAAATGTTCTCGAGTTACGACTTCGAGGTCTTCGGGTACGAGGTCGACGTGAAAACCTCGAGGGACGTGTCTACGTTCCTGCCGGAGAGAATCCTCGAGGCCGACGACGGTGACGACATCGTAGTGATGGCGTGGCACCGAGATAACGAGGACGCCCTGATTCTGCTCGGCTGGGAGCGGATCGAGACGCTGAAATCGAAGGCAGAAACTCAGGAGAACTTCTCTGGCGACGAACCGGAGAAACTGGATCACCTCGCGGCTCGACCGATGAACCAGCTGCTCGAGCTTGGACCGAGTACCGCGCACATGGATCAGCGACCGAAGAATCCATTCACGCCTGGTGACCGTGTTCGGAAGATCGAGGGCGACGGGGACGACGCGATCGTGATCGAGCGGGTACCACCAGAGAAGCTGAGTTACGAAGCGGTCGCCGTCGCGTTCATCCCGCAGTTGGACGACGGACCCGGCGACTGGAAGGAGATTCATCCTGCAAAGCTCGCGTCGTACTGTGACGACCAGAATATCAGGACTTACCCGTACAAGTACTCGAATCTCGAGTTGATTGATCCATAAGCAGAATATTCAAAAACGCGAACTTCATACGTGTTCTATAATTCGCTCTCTGCTACTAATCCAATCTCGGGGGTTCCATTATGGACGAACGTTTAGAAAAGCTAAATAAACAAGCTGAACGAGCTGATTCACTTGATGAAAAAGCCAGAGACATATATAAAATATGTTTGTTAATACTTTCTGTGCTGGTCGCTGGTGCTGCTTTGAATATTGATGTTGAAAAAACAACAGAGTTCATATTCTTAGAACATGGTCTTATTTATTCGAACGAATCAATGTTACTTGATATCGATATTTTAACCAGTATCAATGAAACACTGCCAGCCACCATCACGATTTCTATTGTTCTCTTAATAACTCTCGTTTTCGGTTGTTTGGTGGTGATAGGTGTTTTGTTCTACCTGGCGGCTCCGTATTATGCTGTCAGAGCGATCCGTTCTTCAGAAATAGATAGGGATGATCTAACCGTTGAGCTATTTTATCACGATCTAATCGGCGTTAAGAGTTTTATGTTTAGAAAAAAGCAAAGAATGAGAATAATCTCTGCTATTGAGTACGAACGGGACCATCATGGTGACATTGAAGATGTGATAGAACATAACCAGAAACTGCTCCGCTACAAACGATTCAATTTGTTAAGGGCAGATGATACGATGAAAAACTTTTTCGTGTCTACAATATTGGTAATTATCATAATAATGTATGCTATCGGTTATATTTAATATCTTCAACAGAAGCGCCCTCAGCCCCCCACAAGGGGAAGCTTCGGCCGCTTCTATCCTCGTTGCCTGCAGAAAGATCAGCAGCAACTCACCGATGGGGGTGGGTGAGTGGTTGGGTGGGTCAGTTCCGATAGTTCCGGTATTTCTGATTACTGTTCTTATCCGAAACCTGAGACCGATCACTCATCAGCTGGACCACGCTCCTCGAGGAGATCGAGGAGTTCGGGCCAGTCAGCATCGTTGCTGAACAGCTCGGCGCGGAGGTTCCACGACCACGGTGCGGCGTCGTCCGGATCGTACCCGACTGCTTTCTCGAACCCGGTGACGGGATCGGGAAACAGCGGGTCCGTGGGCCGATCGGCGTCGCCCGGCCAGTTCTGATAGAACATGACCTCTTTCTTCGTTTCCTTCCACATCGCGGCTGTCGTGAGTCGTTTCGCTTCCGGGTGCAGGTCTTTCCCAGTGTGACAGATCAGGCCGACAGCGTAGACGCCGACCTTCGCGAACCGCTTCGCTGCTGGCGTCCACTGCTGGGACACCTCGTAGTTGTAGGTGCGAGCGTCGAAGTGCGTCGAGGCCTCGTCGATGACGACGATCTTCGGGTGGTCGCGATGCTCGAGCAGCTGGACCATCAGGTCGTGCATCGACTTGACGACGATATCCGTTCGTCGCCAGGACTCCGCGTTACTCAGGACGAGGAGATCGTCGGGAACCTGCTCGATCACCCCGCCAGCGCGATCGGCGACGTCGACGATTTTGAACATCGAGTTCGTTTTCCCGGTGTTCGGGTTGCCGGAAACCGACCAGAACGACGGTGCGCCATCGAAGTGGAGCGCGTCGACCAGCTCGAGCGTCACTGTCAGCGCCGACCCGTCGTAATCGGTTTCTGTGACTCCGACGAGGTACGACGCCAGCGAAGTATCGCCTCGAGCGACCGCCTCGGACGCCGCGTTGGTCGCGAGATTGGGGTACAACTCCCGGCCGAGTGCGGTGTCCTCGAGACTGGTCGCGTCGAAGGCGTCGGACTCGTGGACGATCGTGTCGACGAAGTTCAGTGCCGCTCGCTGTCGATCGTTCTGAGTCAGTCCGGCGTGGGGTTTGATTGCAGATCGGTTGTCGAGATCGCCGTCGACGACCTCTCGAAGCTTCGCAATTGTGAGGAGGTGTTCGTCAGTCATCGGCTGGGAGTGGGCTCTCGAGTGGTTCGTCGAGCGATTCCTCGGTGTCAGCGTGCGCGGAGTCCTGGTCGTCACCAGCAGCGTCGACCAGCTCCTCGAGGTCGGCGTTCTCGTCGTCGAGTCGGTCAGCCATGCGCTCGAGATCGAACTGCTCCATCGCGTCGGAAACCGCACGGTCGACGCCCTCGCCTTCGTCGGGGAGCAATCCTTCTTCGAAAGTTCTCACGACCGACTTGGTTGCGTGCTTGGACGCGCGGTAGACGACGCTCCAGAGGTTCGTCTCGAGTGCGAACGCTCGACGAGCGTCCTCCTCGAGCATCCCCCGGCACTCTTTGACTGCCGAGAGTGCGGCGAGGAGTTCGCGATCGGTGAGCGTGCCGCGCCACGTCCCTTCCATTGTCATCGCTTCGGAGTCGACGTTGCGAGCGAAGTAGAGGAACGGAGCCACTTGGTCCAGTGAGCCGTCGAGCACGTCGTACTCGACGAACTCGGTGTACGGCATCCAGTAGAGTCCCGAATCGTGCTCGAGGGTTTCAGCTGCGACGTCGACGACGAAGACGCCGGGTTCGTCGCCGATCTTGTCGATGACGACGCCGGAGACGGGGTATCCGGCGACGAGTCCCCATCCGAGGCAGAGTGCGACGAGCAGGACTTCTGTCGACACGTTTGGTGAGAACCCGAGCATCAGTGCGACGGAGGCTGCGCCGAGGATGATGGCGACGATCCACATCCAGTTTCGACGGAGCCATCCGAGCACCTTCGTTGACGTTGCCTCGCTGCGCTTTGGCGTGTGCAGGACTTTGCGCGTCATGCTACCCGCTCCGTGGTCTGTCCGACGCCGAGCATCGCTGCGACGACGCGCCCGATCGTCATGGAAGCCATGCCGACTGCGGTCGCGCCCCCGACGATCCACAGGTGGACCGCCGTGGGGTTTGGTACGAGTGCTCCGGTGCCGCTCGAGAGCGTCGCGACGCCGACGGTGTCGAAGAAGTTCTCGGTGACGAGTTGCACGTCACCATCGCCTTCGATGACCATGGTCGTCGTCGACGAGCCGTCGAGCGTCGCCGAGGTCGGGTTGACGTTCGAGGAGGCTTCGCCATCGCTGTCGAGCGGGGGGAGCGCGTAGACCGTGGTTCCTTCAGAGCCGTTCAGTTCGACGTGATACGCGCCGTCCTCGTACGTCCAGTCTTCGATGGCTGCGTACTCGTCGATCGTTTGGCCGCGCTGTTCTGTGTCGTCTGCTGCCACGGTCGCGATCGGCACGCAGAGGAGCGCGATCGCTACGCAGGCAAGTACGAAAAAACGTGTGTGGGTCATGGTCAGTGGTTGCGGTTCCGGTCGTCGTCGTGGTTGCCGTAATCGTGGTTGTGAACGTTGATGCCGCCGCCTCCGCCTCCGTTGCCTTGCGAAGCAAGTGCAGCGAGGAGGAGTGCGCCAGCACCGAGTGCGAACGCCAACGGGTTCAGGTCACTGTCGAAGTCGATGGTCGGCCACTGAAAGCCGTCATCCTGTTGGCTCTCTTCGTACCTCTCGATGAGATCGAGATGCCGATCGGCGGCCGCTTCCCACTCTTCTTCGGTGATGTAGTTATCGTCGTCGTGCGGTTGTTCGATGGTCTCTTCGTACGTTGTTTCCTCGTATTCTTCTCCGTCTTCGTCACGGAAGGTGACAATCTCGAACTCGCGATTGAGGACGAGCATTTCGTACTCAGTGTCGTCCTGAATCGCTTCGGCGGAGATGTCGTCGACTTCCGTGATGCGGTCGTCGAGTTGGTCGGAGAGGTCCACTTCCCATCTCTCGATGTCGTCTTCGTCGAAGTCGTCATCGTCGGGGTCGAGGTGCTCGTCGTCCTCGTCGACAGGTGTGAAGTCGTCAAGTGTGACGACTGCCACCTCGCCGGAGATCGTCGAGATGTGGTACTCCATCCCTTCGAGCGGTTCTTCGGTGAAGTACATCACGCCCGCTTCGATTTGGTCATAGGCGTCCCATTCGTCCCAGTCGCCAGTGCCGGAGGAGACGTCGTAGTTGAAGTAGAACGTCTGGTCGGCTTCGTTCGGGTCGATCACGTCACCGGCCTCGAGCGTCTGTTCGCCGCTGAGCGCGATCATGCCAACGACGGAAATCCCGAGGTCGGGGAAGTAGAGTTCGGCCTCGCGGTCGAGATTGACGGCGGCGTTGAGCGAGATCAGGTCGGCGATTGCTCGATCGACGCCTTCCTCTTCTGCGGACATCTCTGCGAGTTCGCGAGGTCCGATGAGGTCGGCGGGATCGAGGTCGCCGGACTGAACGTCGCCGTAGACGCCGTCGACCCACGTCTCGAGTCCTTCTTCGACTTCCTCGACGATGTCCTCGAGCGTTTCGAGGACTGGGAGCCAGTCGTACGGGTTCAAGTAGTTGAACCTGTGGCGCTCATCGTCGTCAGGGTGAGTGACGGCGACCCAGTGCTCGTCGTTGGTGACTCTGTCCGTGTTGTACGGGTCGATCGGGCTGCCTTGGTGGAACCACGGACCTCCGCCCATGTGGTCGGAGTTCTCGATAGCGGGCGTGTTGACGTAGAACGTCTCGCCGTTCGGGAGTTCGTAGTCGTGGTCCTCTTCCTCACCGTCCTCGAAGACCCATCCGTCGTTGGAGTTGTTGTGGTCGTACGAGGCGTTGGGGAAGACGTCTGTGATTTCGGCATCCGGGTGCTCTTCAAGCATCTCGATCATCGAACCCCACTCGCGGACGCCTTCGTTCCACGATTTGAGGTAGTTCTTGATGATCGTCGTTGCTTGTTCGCGAGCCTCCTCGATCGCGGCCTCTTCGACCTCATCCTGTGAAACCTGCTCGTTGATCTTCTCGATCGCGACGAGCTTGCCATCACCGTAGAGACGGTGATCGAGGTTTTGGATGATGTTCTTGTTGTCGATGATCGTGGACTTGTTGTTCGAGAGCCGTGCGCGTGCCGTGTCGATGCAGTAGGTGTACGCGGCTTCGGCAGTCATGCCCTCGGGTGGTTCCTCGGCTGTGAATGGGTTCCAGTCCGATTGCGTCCACGCGAGGCTGACTGCGCCGCCGGCGACACCGACTGCGAGCAGCGCAACGGGCACTGCGGCTTCTGCGTTGCCGACTGGTGAGGCGTCAGGATGAACCTGCGTCGCACCAGCCGTCGTCGCAGCAGCGCCACCTGTGACGGTGCCGACTCGTCGGAGATAGGACCGTCGCGAGATGGTGTCATCGCTCATAGCGAGAGCACCCCCACGGCGACGGCGAGTGCTGCGACGATGCCCAGCCAGAACAGTGCGTTCAGGACAGGGCCGATCAGTCCGCGTGCTGCGATCAGTTGTGGTAGCATCAGTACCTCCGAGAACCACCGTTTCCGCTGTTGGCGACGAGTAGCCCGATTGCGAAGATGAGCAGGACACCGCCGACGATGTAGCCGGTGTCGTCACTCGAAATCGGGATGGACGGTGCGTCCGTGCCGTCATCGTCGTCTTCGGCGACGATGATGGCATACTCGTCGACGACGTCTTCGTCAGCCGTGACGGTGACGAAGGCAGTTGCAGTGTCGTTGCTACCGATGTCGTCGTACTCGTCAGCGTCGAAGTCGTACGTCCACTCGTCAGACTCGTTTGCGTCCGCTTCGAGTTCGTCTTCGAGGTCGTCGAGTTCGTCGCCGTCTTCGTTCTCGATCGTCGCCTCGAGATCGGCGGTGCCGTCCTCGGCGAACGAGGTGTTCACAACGAGTGTGTCGCCGTCCTCGAGATCGAGTTCGTCGTCGAACGTGCTCTCTGCCGCAGCCGTGCCGACCATCAGAAATCCTGTTAACAGGATGCCGATGGTGAGCAGGGCAGCGCCGGAGAGCGCGAGTGCGCGGTTGAAATCGTCCACGTGAATCACCGGATGGCGACTCCGTAGCCCGAGATCGTGACCAGCCACGCGACGATCATGGTGCCGGGGTCGTGGTACTCAACGAGTGTGACTGCGTAGTCGACTTGCGGGTACAGCAAGATCAGCAGGACAGACACTGCGATCAGGACCTTCTCGCCGTCGTGGTAGTGATCGAACGAGCGCGTTTCGCTCGAGGCGAACGCGATCACGTACACGATCAGCGAGCCAACCATCGCGTGCATCGCGGTGAGTTCGTAGTCGAACCACGCGAAGCCGAGCGTGTCGCCAAACGCGCCGAACTGGTACAGGCTCATCAGCCCGAACAGGACCCCGAGTACCGCCGGGATAGTGCGGAGATTTGCGTAGTTACTCGTCATGCGGCCGATGTCGAATCCGTTTCTAGTTGCCATAATATCGGAATCTCAGGACAGGGGAAGTGGTTCAGTCGCGGGTGTACAGCGCGAACTCGCGACGGTCTTCGCCGTCGATCTCGAAGGTGCCCTCACAGGCGACGGCGATCTCCTCACCACGAGCGACGTCGTTCTCCTCGAGGGCGGCGTCGATCCCGTTGGTCGACCAGAAGCAGACGAGGTCGCCCTCGTCGTGGTCGCCGTACGGAGCGGACAGCCGCAGCTCGAGAATCGTGGTGTCGTAGTCGCCACACTCGGGCTTCATGTCCAGGAGCGTGCCCTGAACTATCTCGCCGACTTCGGGCCGTTCGACCCATTCGGTATCGTAGTCGTCGCTATTCGTAGACGGTGCAGTAGCCTTCGTGAAGCCCTCGGGGGGCTGTGCTTCTTCCGTTGCCATGGTTGCGTAACCACGCCGAAGGAATCGACGTAGTTACTTTGAGAATCGAAAGTGCCGGTAAAAGCTAGATAGGCGGTACGTTCCGGCTACGTAATTTGGTAATGTGAGAACTGATCAGATAGCCAATAAATGCGAGAAATCGAATAGTTGCAAGTTAATAAAATAGTCAATAATTCAAGAACTACGGAAAGCAATTAGTTGACACATGTGAGGAATCAACAACCTCAGCATATTCCTCCCAGATACTTCTCGGTGAAATCTCACCATCAATTCTTTCAATTATATTTTCTAATGAGTGCTCCTCCCCTTTACTTTCCACCAGCTTTTCAACCTCTCCTTTGAAAAGCTTGCGCGCTTCTTTTTGTTGGTCTGTAGTTCTTGACGTAGAATGGCCACAGTCTTCGTCAGGACACTCCCACAATCGGCGTGTTTGTGTAGATGAACGACCAAATGGGTCTCTACGAGCGCTCATAGAGTTGATTTTGTACGATTCCATGTTCATCTCTTTCCGACATTTAGGACAACGTGGTTCGAAAGGAAAATCAACGTTCCCAACTCTCCTATTGTGTATTTGTGCTAACCCCTTCCATATTATGCCATCTTTTTCAACACACCCCTCTATTTCATTAATAGAGTTGGAGCTATCCTCGGAGGTCTCGGGTCCATTAGAATAATCACGATCGTTTATTCCGCGAAGATACCAGCCAATAATGAATCCAATTGAGATGGAAACAACTGGAATACTAATTGAACGTAGTAAACTAAATGGTATCCATGCTAAAAACGTTGGAAATAGGTTGGGATAATATTCCGCTGCGGTAGGAATACCAACAAATATTATCATTACGAGAAGAGTAGATATTCCGATAATTGTATTAATCTCGTCGTGATTCATTGACTTTGAAATGTGGTTCTATTGTTATGTATCTGGTGGATATGTTTACCTGTAGCTAACAGGACTAGCAAACAGGTATCACATTTGCTTTAGCGGAGGAGGTCTGTCACCTGTTGAAGCAAGTACGACAGGTTCTTTCGGGTCATGAACTGCAGCCTGAAACACATCGGGACGCACACGTCGATCAGGAGACGATGGAAGATCGTCGAAGTGGTACGCACCGAGATATTCGACATTTGCAAGTGTCGTCGTAGTAGTTGACGCTTGCATAGCCTCGAGTTCCTTCTCTGCGACGAGATCGCGAGCAAGTCGGTAGAGTATCGAGTCAGCTCGCTCACGATCGAGATCAGGGTAAAGTGCATGACCATCATCGAGACGTTCTGAATGATAGAGCAGCGAGGACCTGGTGGCGTCGGCGACGCCACGGCGAATATCGGTCCTGTCTTCGTCGAGGTCGATATCCCGCCGGATCGTCCTCGAGGGCGACCAGAAACGACGTTGTGTACACCAGTACATGGCGAGTTTCCACCACGCCGATTTTGAAGGCGTCTCGATGGTCCCCTGGAAGTCGGGATCGTCGAGACTGTCGAGATCGAGGAGCAGCGCGTAGGTTTCGCTCAAGTATTTCCCAAGGTATGAACCGGCCGTCTTCTGCATCGGATTATCGGTGTCTCCGTCGAAATCGATCTGTCCCTCACGCTGGTGGAACCGAACGCGATCTTCGACCCACTCTTGGGAGTGTTCGTGATCGCCGTACCGATACCAGCTCACGAATCCGTTGGACGAGTTGAACTCGGCGTCCTCGAGGTCGTCGAGATCGTCGCGAAAGACCAGCGGGTAGACGTCGACGATTCTCCCCTGGCCGGTACGTGTCTCGGTGTCCTTGTTCCACTGGTGGGAGAGTTCTGCTTTGTCACAAAGCCACGGCATCCCGTCGATCTCTCGCCTCGGGGGATCAAAATAGAGAACGTGAAGGTGCGGATAGCCACGAGACGTGAACTCGAGGACTTTGACGTACTCGAGCTTTTCACGCGGACGGCCGGTTACGTCGTCGCCGGGGCCTCGCCACGATCGCACGTTTTCCTTCCGTGTGTCGAGCTTTGTCGACGGGTCTGATTTGAGCCACTGATTCAGTGCGTGAAAATTCTCGTTGATAGCCATGACCGCGTCCCAGAGGCTATCGAACTTCTTCGGATCGGTCGTGAACGTACAAAATGCGGCTGTGTCAGCGTGTTCGGCTCCCCACTCGAGGGAGTCTTGGAGCATGGCGAACGTCCGATCGACGCGGCCGCGATCGGAGAAGCGCGTAGCCATTGGCTTGACCATCCGGCGAGTTTCGTGCCCGGACCGGTTCGCCAGATGGACGTTGAACGCGAGTCGGTAGTCACGAACGCGCTTGATGTAACGACGGAGCGACCGAGCGAGGGTTTCCTTCTGCGGGTCGGAAAGCGTCAAACGCTTCGAACGTGTGGTTTTGAGGATGTTCTGGCAGAACTCACGGTCGTAAACGAGGTCGTTCGAGTGGGTGGTCGTTTCAGTTATGCCTGCTGAAATCAAGTCAAGCAGGCGGTGGGTCGGGTAGACCCATCGACCACGCTCGCCGTCGCGATCGACGTGCTCGAGCCGCACGAGGTTGGTATCTTCCTCGAGGTCGTTGATGAAGCGGTTGAGAAACTGGTAGTCGTCGTCGGAGCCATCGAGCGCAATCCAGTCGCTTCCGGTGTAGATGTACTGTGCAGCGTCGTCGTGGCGTTCGTAGGCATCACCGGACAGATCGTACAGTCCAGTGTAGTCGCTCGAGGAGACGCCTTTGAGCACGAAATGACACAGCGCGGTCTGAGAGATCCCTTCGGGATGACGCGCGAGGAACTTGAGAATACGAACGCGGTCGCTATTGCGGGAGGTCAGCGCGTCGGTATCGCGCTGGCCGTAGGCCATCAGGCCGTGGTCAGCAAGGTACTGGACTACTGTGGATGTGTTACAACCCTGCTGACTGCCCACGAGTGCGGCCATTCACTGCGCGTCCACCAGCGTGTGACCGCTGGCTGTCGGGCAGATGTGTAGCAGATAGCGCTCCTCGAGGACCATCGTCCCGTGATCGGAGATCGAGCGATGGCAGTGACGACAGTAAACCGTCATCGGGCACCTCCGTCGCTCGAGGAGCGATCGAAGTTCTCTGACCGCGCCCAGATCGGAAAGAGTGCGACCGTTTCGGGAGTGTTGAGGTAGGGTTTCCCGGCCGCAGTTTGCACGTCAGAGCTGAGCCAGTTATCCGGGACAATGTGACGGACGTCGTAGCGATCGCTGAATACGTCGTGTGGGTCTGCACCAGCGGCGATCGCACACAGCTGGTGGATATACACAGTGTCGTCGGAATCCCCGTGAGTACAGCGAACGTAGCGATACCCTGCACCGGTCTGAGAGACCGTCGGCGGTTTCGTGAACGGACGACGATACGGGGAGAATTCCGTTCGAACGTATCCACCGTCTGTGAGAATACGCGGTGTGCGATCCAGAGTGTTGGTAGAGGAACTCCCTCGCGTCGCTCCCTGGCCGGAACGAGGCCGGTCGCTCGCTTCGCTGCGCTCCCTACGGTCCGGGCTTTCCCTCGCGTCGTCGGCGCCGTTCGCAGGCTCACGGCGTCGACGCGCTGCGGGTTCCGGGCTACCGTCCATCCGGCACTCGCGCCGCTCGGTCGATGCTGGTGCCGAACCGTTACGGGACAGGACCGCCGGGGAGGGTGCCGGGGCTGCTGTGGTCGGGAGTTCCTCCTCGAGGACGATCGCGACCAGCAGCTCGAGGAGAAGATCGACTCGAGAGCGAAGACACTGGACAGACTGGACCCAGTAGAGTTTTGGGAAACGGGTAAAACCGGCGTATAAGGGTTGCGTAACCCTTATTCTCGCTATGGGATCGCGCGGATTTGAACCGCGGTCACGGGCACCCAAGGCCCGAAGTATACCAGGCTAACCCACGATCCCGTACCCCCACTTCTGCGCGCAGGTCATAAAGGGTTTCGTTCCGTCCCGAACGGTTTTGCCGCCAGCGCTCCTTCCTTCGGTATGGTTACCGGACTCGAGATCCTCCTCCTCGCAGCCGTGCTCGTCGCCGTGCTCGTGGCTGCGAATATCGTCCAGACGGTGCGGCCGTTCGTGATCAACGCGGTCGTGGGACTGGTGGTGCTCTTTCTCGCAAATTTCCTGTTCGGCCTCTCGGTTACCGTCACGCCGATCGCCCTCCTGATCGTCGCCATCGGGGGCGTTCCCGGCGCGCTGGTCGTGCTGGTGCTCTCGCTGTTCGGAATCGCGTTCTGATTGTTTTCTGCTCGCGGTCGACTACAACTCCGCGTCCTGCAACTCGATGTCCGCCACGAGATCGTACGGGTGGGCGTCCTTCCGAATGCCGTCGAGGAGGGTGAACGCCTCGGTCGGGTCGAGGAAGTGCTCGGTGATGACCCGGCCCAGTGGCGTCGGCTCGAGGCCGTCGATAAAGTCGTACTCGAGCAGTTTTCCGACGGCGTGTTTCGTGGGCACCTCGCCGAGCATGCGGTCGTTGAGCGCCTTGGCCGCCTTGCCACCGACGGTGACGTTCGCGAGCGTCTCTTCGATGGCGGCGGCCTCGTCGTAGTGGGTCATCACCGACTCCATCTCGCCTTTGAGCAGGGTGAAGGCGACCTCGTCTTCGGTGCGTTCCATCGAGTTGTGGTACGAACAGTCGGGTTCGACCAGCACGTACACCTTCCCCTCGTCGTGGTAGTCGGGACGGCCTGCGCGGCCGAGCATCTGGTGGAACTCCTGGACGGAGAGCCACTCGATGCCCATCGCGAGCGTGTCGAAGACCACCTGCGAGGCGGGGAAGTCGACCCCCGCCGCCAGCGCCGCGGTCGTGACGACGGCCGCGAGGTCCTGGTCGCCGAACTGGCGTTCGACCTTCTTCCGGCGCTTGTAGTCGAGCCCCGCGTGATAGGGTGCGGAGGCGTACTCGAGTTTCCGGGAAATCTCGTGACACCGCCGGCGGGAGTTCGTGAAGATGATCGTCTGGCCCCGGTATCCCTTCGAGGATTCGGTGTCGAACTCGCGTTTGACGAGTTTGTTCTCGATGCGGACCTTCTCGCGGCCGTCGGCGAAGGTGACGTGGCGTTCGATCGGCACCGGCCGCTCCTCGAACTCGATCAGCGTCGACTCGAGGGCGACCGCGAGCTGTTCGGGGTTGCCGACAGTCGCCGAGAGGGAGATCCACTGGGCGCCGCTGTAGTCCTCCCGACGCTTTGCCCGCTGCTCGCACGTGTACTTCAGACGGGAGATGAGCCCGTCGAGCCGGTGGCCCCGTTCGTCTTCTTTGAGGGTGTGGACTTCGTCGATGACCACGGTACCGATGTCGCCCATGTCCTTGCCCGTCCGGAGGGCGTGGTCGATCCCCTCGTAGGTGCCGACGATCACGTCGGCGTTCGGATCGAACCGGTTGCCGTCGTCGTTGATCCGACTCGCACCCACGCGGATGGAGACGTCGACGAGGTGGCCGTACTCGTCCTGAAAGTCCTCGTACTTCTGGTTGGCCAGCGCGACGAGGGGCACGAGAAAGAGCATCTTGCCCTTGCCGTTCAGCACCCGGTCGATCCCCGTCATCTCGCCGACGAGCGTCTTCCCGGTCGCCGTCGCCGACACGACCAGTTGATCCTCCCCGTCGAAGAGACCGTTTTCCACCGCCAGACTCTGGACCGGCAGCAGCGTCTCGAATCGGTCCTCGAGCAGGGTCTGCAGGCCGGGGTGCAGGTCAAGCGAGTCCACCCGGACCGGATCGACCTCCTCGACCGTCGCCGAAATCGTATCGAACTTCGTCAGATCCGGGTCCAGTTGCCCCTCGAGCAAGTTCACGATCCGCTGGAGATCCTGCACCTCGAGCATCAGCTCCTCTAAGCGTTCCCTGGCCGCGCCCGTGACGCTGCCCGCGTTCGAGTAGGAAAGCTGGCGCTCGAGTTCCTGTCGAGCGCAGTCCGTACAGATCCAGTCGGCGTCGTCCCTGATCGCGGTCTCGGTCGTGATCGGCGAGTAGCGTCCCGCCGACGCACAGTAGCGGCAGGTCCGGACGGCCTTGGCTTTCTCCTCGAGCTGGTAGCCAGCGAGCATCTCGAGCAGTTCCTCACGTGCCCCTCGAGAGGTCTGCTCCGAAATGCGAATTCGCCGCGCTCGCCGTGCGAGTTCGACGAACTCGTCGGGCTGGCGTGGCTCCTCGCTCGAGCCGTCTTTCAGCCGGAACTTCGCTGGCCGGGGACCGGCCGAGGTCTCCGAGAGTCCGAGTCGCGCCCGAAAGAGTCGATTGCCGTCACGTTCGACGACGACGAGGTAGTCGTCGCCCGTCTCGTGACAGAAGATCGTTTCGACCTCCTGAACCTGCTTCGACACGCGTTGGGGTATGTGGGTCCCGTACTTGAGCGATTCGGACTCTAGTTCCAGAAGCGTTGGATGGTGTCGTATGTGCGCAGCTTCGGTGCACCAACGCCCCGATTGATGCTGCCACGAAAGCCCCTGCCACGCTCGCTGGCTGCAACTCGCTGTGCGCGCTCACTTCGTTCGCGTGCTTGCATCGTCTCGCTCAGCGAGCGTGACAGCCCCTTTCATTCCCACCCACGTAGCTTGACCGGCCTGGTGACTGGGTGGGAATGAAGGGACCGATCCGCTCGGTCTCTCCGACGATGTGAGCACCACAACTGAGTGAGGAGTGTGATTCGAAACGTCGAAGACGTTTTGTCATCACGAAAGATCGAAGATCTTTCGAACGATAACGAGTTGCGGATGGTCGGGCGGATCGGGGCATTCGTGGTGTATGATGCCCGAAGACTCACTTCGGCGTGGTTGTGTGTCCTGAAGAACTCGAGCCCCTCTACCTCATTCGAGCCGGTCGACTCGCTTTTCGATCTCACCCTCGAGTTCACCCGCGGCGTCTGGACCGAATCCGGCCACGGCATCCTCGAACGCTGCCCGGTAGGTTCCCGGGCCCGAGTGGTCCATCTCGGCGGCGCGTTCGCCAGCGATACCGAAGGTGAGTGTGGCCTGCAGGGCTGCCGCGTGGTCGTCCTCGAGTGCGCCACAGAAGGCGGCGACGGTGCCGCCGAGCATGCAGCCGGTGCCGACGACCTCGCCGAGACGTTCGTGGCCGACCGAGAGCCGGTGGGCGGCGTCGCCGGTCGCGACGATATCCTCGACGCCGGAGGCGACGACGACCGCGCCCGTCGAGTCAGCGAGCGAGCGGGCGGTCGCCTCGATCTCGTCGTACTCGCCGACGGATTCGACGCCCCGGACGTCGGCTTCGACGCCCGCGAGCGCGCTGATCTCGCCGTAGTTGCCCTTGATCGCGGCGAACTCGAGTTCCGAGAGCAGGCGTTCGGCGACGGTCTGGCGCGTCGGTGTCGACCCCACCCCGACGGGGTCGAGGACGATCGGGATTCCGCGCTCGCTGGCTACCTGTCCTACCTCGAGCATGGCCTCGACGCGGTTTTCCGGGACCTGTCCGGTGTTGAACAGGACGGCGTCGGCCGCGGCCCCCATCTCGCCGGCGTCGCCCGGCGTGTCGGCCATCACCGGGAGGGCATCCCAGTGGAGGATGATATTGGCGACCTCGCTGATCGTCACCGTGTTCGTCAGCGCCTGGACGAGCGGGGGGTCCGACGCGATGCGCCCGAGGGCGGTCGCGAGGCCGTCGGCAGTCAGCTCGAGGCTCGCGTCGCTCATCGTGCCACCCCGTCCGGTTCGGTCGCGTTTTGGGCCGTTTCGACGCTCGAGACGAGTGCCTCGGTCGCTGCCTGCGGGTCGTCGGCGGCCGTGATCGCCGAGATGACGGAGACGCCCGTCGCGCCGGCCTCGACCACGGGTCCGGCGTTTTCGGGAGTGATGCCGCCGATGCCGACCGCAGGGATCGAGACCGCGTCGGTGATCTCGGCGACGCGCTCCGGACCGACCTCGTCCTTGTAATCGTCGACGTCCTTCGAGGTCGTCCCGTAGATCGTTCCGATGCCCAGGTAGTCCGCGCCGTCGGTTTCGGCCCGGGCGGCCTCTTCGACGGTGGCGACCGAGCAGCCGACGATCGCGTCCGGTCCGAGGAGGTCGCGAGCGACCGCGACCGGGAGGTCCGATTGCCCCACGTGAACCCCGTCGGCGTCGATGGCCTGTGCGATGTCGATCCGGTCGTTGACGATCAGGTCGATCCCCGCCTCGGCTGTCAGTTCGCGACACTCGAGGCCGAGTTCGTAGCGGTCTCGAGCGGGCGTCGCTTTCTCTCGAAGCTGGACGACGTCGATCCCGCCTGCGATCGTCGCCTCGACGATCTCGAGGGTCGAGCGGCCGCTCGATGCCGATTCCTGGGTCACGAGGTAGGTGCTGTAGGACGAGGGATCCCGGGTCATACCCGTAGACGTGTGACGTGGCACCTTGTGGCTTCGGTCTCCGCGCGGCTGTCGCTGACACGTTCGAACGGTTCACAGAAGCGAAAACCGACGATCAGACGGGCGACACCCCCGAAAATCCGGTGGTGCGGGTGAGACACCACGGGTGTGCAGATGGTGATCGAAGGCGAGAGTGGTTGTCGAATGCCGAATGTCCCGTTCGGCTCGGATGAGGCGAACCCCCAACCCCCTCGCCACTCCTAACTTGGGTGACGTGTCAATTAACTATTTTGGCCGTTCGACGGCACGGGTGCTGCGGCTTCTCGTTCGCCGGGTGCTGAAAACGTCCGTCCGGGAACTGACGTAACATACCTGGGTGGCCAGTCGCCCGGAGCGGTCGAACGGGGAGACGCTGTGAGTCCCATCGTCTCACAGCATCGTTCCGCTGTCGCAGTGTGGGTCGAACTGTCACGCACGCACCCACAGCTAGAGGCTCGTGATCGACCACAAAGAGCGTTCCGTTCGATTGCACGCACCGACTCACAGCGTCTGGGCCGAGGCCGGCGGGGCTCGAGCGTCTGAACCCGGTGCTGTCAGCTCTCGAGCGTCCGACCGCGAGCCGTCAGGAACCGTCTCCGGGCTGGCCGGTCGCAGCCGTTCGAACCACGTCCTCGAGTCCGTCCGCGAGCCGGACGGTCGGTTCGTATCCCAGCGTGGCCTCGATTTTCGAGACGTCCGCGCGGCTCCGGTCGATGTCACCCTGTCGGGCCGGAACGTGGACGATTTCCGGAGACGAGTCGGCCGCGTCGGCGACGAGTTCCGCCAGCTCGAGGATCGTGACGCTCTCACCGGTGCCGACGTTGAAGACGCCGGTGGCGTCCCCAGCGCCCGCGAGCAGGTTCGCCTGCACGACGTCCTCCACGTGGACGAAATCTCGCGTCTGGGTACCGTCGCCCTCGACGGTGATCGGCTCGCCACTCGTCGCCTGCTCGACGAAGACGCGAATGACGGCGCTGTAGTCACTGTCGAGCTGTCCGGGGCCGTAGACGTTGAAGTATCGCAGCGCCACCGTCGGAAGGTCGTAGAGGTCGTCGTAGAGCCGGACGTACCGCTCGGCAGCCAGCTTCGAGAGCCCGTACGGCGAGGCCGGATCGGCCGAGGCGTCTTCTGCGACCGGTACGCCATCGGGCTGACCGTAGACCGCCGCACTCGAGGCGAAGACGAATCGGGCGTCCTCGGCGCGGGCGCGCTCGAGGAGTTTCACCGTGGCGGCGACGTTGATTTCGTGGGTCGCTTCTGGGCGGTCGACGGATTCGGTGACGCTGACCAGCGCCGCCTGGTGGTAGATCAGGTCGACGTCCTCGGTCGCGCGGTCGAGTGCCTCGTCGTCGCGGATGTCGCCCTCGAGTACGGTAACCTCGGGGGGAAGATTCGAGCGCGATCCGCTCGAGAGGTCGTCGAGCACGCGAACGTCGTTGTGGGGGGCGAGCGCGGCCACGAGATTGCTCCCGATGAATCCTGCGCCACCGGTGACGAGGATCCGTTCGTCGGCGATCGGTGGCTGGCCATCCTGTCGTCGCATTCGCTCGCAGCTATTCCAGTCGGCCGGAAAAGCGTTTCTAGGGGTGTCTGGCAGCGAAAGAATCCGCGCTCGGTGGAACCGGTCGCGTCGAGCGCTACTCGGTGCCGGCGCGACGTGCCAGCAGGGCGACCGCGAGCAGCGCGCCGACGGCGGCAACGAGTCCGAATCCGGAGACGCTGTCGTCGGGCTCGTCAGCACGCTCGAGTTCGACCTCGAGCGTGGCCGGTTCGTCGCCGTCGATCTCGACGACTTCCTCGACCGTTTCGTACCCGTCACCGCTCACCCGGATCGGCTGCGTGCCTTCCGGGACCTCGAGTGAGAACGCGCCGTCGTCGCCGGTCGTCGCGGACGCGCTCGATTCGACCGGGGTGACGTCGATGCCGGCAATCGGGTCGCCGTTCTCGTCGATCACGGTCCCCTCGAGCTGGCCGGTTTCGGGGGGCTGGAGCTGATCTGCGGCTCTGAGCAGGTTCTCGTCGATCGCCTCACCGAGATCTGCCGCGAACTCGAGTGACTCGGCTGCTTCCTCGATGTCGTCGCCACCGAGGAGGCCGTACTCCTCACGGAGGCGGTCGGCTTCGGCTCGCGCCTCGTCGGGCGTCTCGACGTCCCGGGCGATGTCGCCGCCGAGTGGCGTGTCTGCCGCCTGGATGTTGATTTCCTCGACGACGGCGTCGTACAGTTCGTCCTGCAGTTCCGGCGCGCGCTCGCGGAGGCGATCGGCTTCCGCTTCGGCCTCGTCCCAGTCGCTCGCGCTCACGTTCTCGACGTACGCGAGGTCGTCGGCGTTCTCGAGGCCGTCGTTGACGTCCTCGAGCCCGGCGTTGACTGGCGCGATGTACTCCTCGTTGATCGTCGCTGCGACCTCCTCGGGGTCGTCAGCGCGTGGCGTCTCGCCGGGGCCGCGTTCGTCGTCCTCGTCGTCGGGTGCTTCGACCTCGACTTGTTCGGCGAAGACGCCATCTTCGTCGCCGACTGCACTCCCGTCGACGCGGAACTCGACCTCGGCTTCGTCGCCGACGTCGCGCTCGCTGAAGTCGATGGTGTCGGTACTGAAGCTGCCGTCCGATCCGATCGCTGCCTCAGTCGTCGTCAGGAAGCTCTCGGTCTCACCGGCGTTGGTGATGCGGACGTCGGCCGTCGACCCGGGGGCGACGTTCGTCTCACCCATCACGACGGCCTCGTCGCTGGCTTCGATCTCGACGTCGCCCTCGTCGTCGAGGTGGGCGAACTCGACCGTCGGTTCGGCCACGCTGAACTCGGTGGTGACGGTCTCCGTTCGGTCGGGCTCGAAGTAGGGGAACGCCGCGTCACCGGTAATCCCGTCGTCTGCGTCACCCTGCCACGGCATCGGATCCTCGGGATCGAGGAAGTGCTGAATCCCGTGGAGCGAGAAGCGTTCGTCCTCGTCGGCCGCGTACTCGATCGACGCCTCGAACGTCTCGCCGTCCTCGAGATCACGCTCGAACGCGCCGCTGGCGCTCGTGTCGACGACGACGTACAGTTCGCCATCGAGGTGGTTCGCGAAGGCGACTACCTCGTCGATCTCTGCGTTCTCGAAGTCGACGGCGTTCGGATCCTGGTTGCCGGTCGAATCGCTCGCTTCGATCTCGAGGGTGACCCCCTCGCCCTCGAGTTCGTTCAGGTCGTAGATCACGCGCGGTTCGAATCCGTCCTCGGTGAGCGGGTCGTAGTCGCCTTCGTCGGCGATGACGACCATGTGCCCGAAGATGCCGGAGGCGTCCGCTCGCACGATCAGCCGGTCGTCTTCGGCGACCTCCGAACGCGGCGTCGGCGTCGCTTCCTCGACCTCCGGATCGAGGTACTCCGTGAGGTGGTGGGCGTCGGCGTCGTCACCGGGTGCGACGAGCACTTCGGCCTCGCCGAGTCCCGGTTCGGTGAGGTCGACGACGGCCGAGTCGAGTTCGTCGTCGACCTCGAGGTCGCCGTCGTCGGCGACGAAGACGCCGTCGCTACTGCTCGAGATCGTGTACGCCGTGGGCTGGAGCGGCCGATCGAGCTGGTCGTAGGCCGTGTCTGCAGCCTCGAAGTCGACCGCCTCGGCCATCACCTCCTCGAGATCGTCGTCGCCGCCGATCGAACCCGGATCGATCCCGTCGAGGTCGACGAACTCGCCGGGATCGTCGGCGGGATCCGAGAGGAGCTCGAGTTCGCCGAGGAATTCGACGAAACTCAGGCTGTCCCCGTCGACGTCGTCTTCGTACAGCTCGAGTTCGTCGAACGGCTCGGGCAACTCGAGAGTCCCGTCGTCGTCGAGGTCGAGCGCCTGCTGCATGATCGGGTCGTCCGCGAAGGAGTCACCCTCGACGCTGTCGACGTGGTGGGCAGCGATCCACGTGAGCGGATCGTCGAGGTCGATCGTGTCGATCAGGCTCTTTACGGTGTCCTCGTCGTCGACGACGGCGTAGGGATTCCCGGTTCCCATGATCCGGGTGTTGAGCGTCACGTTCACCTCGCCGTTGCCGGTGCCGTCCTCGACGTAGACGATGTCAGCGTAGCCGACGTCCTCGTCACCGAAGACGAGGAAGGCGTCGTCGGTGTCCTCGAGGTCGACGGTCAGGTGAACCGGATCTCCGGCTGCCTGCGTGTAGACGCTGTCGTCGTCCGGACAGCACTCGTGGGCGACGAATTCGGCCTCGACGTCGGAGTCGGTGACCGTGAGTTCGTCGCTCGAGCTGGCGTCGGTGTCCGTGACCGCGAACTCGAAGTCGTACTCGTCCTCGTCGATGCCGGTGACGTCGACGCCGTGTTCGCCGTCGGAGACGTCGTAGAGGACAACCAGTTCGTCGACGTCGTCGTGCCAGAGCCCAACGTCGAAGGCCCCGAACGTCACGTCCGATTCGCCGACGTTCAGGTCCTCGTCGACGCCCTCGTACAGCTGTGGATTCCCGGTCGCATCCGGCTCGAGAACCGCGCCCACGTCGCGGAGTGCCGCCACAACATCGCCGACGTCGTGGTCGTCTGCGTTCAGTCCAAGCTGGTCGCCGACGAGGTCGTCCTCGAAGACGTCGGTTCGATCGTCGTACGTTTCGGCGAGGAACATTGCGAATAGCTCCTCGTCGTCGAGGTCGCCGTCGGCGCTGACGTTCACCGAGTAGCTCCCGCGCTGGGAGTCGAGCTCGAGGTCGACGTCAGTGTCGGCACCCTCGTTGGTCACCGTCTCCGCGTCGAAGTCGGCATCGAGACTCTGTGCCGTCACTTCGACGGTGTCCGACTGCGATGGACTCGCGTCCAGCCCCGGCCCGGTCAGGAAGAAGTCGCCGTCCTCGAGGTCGTCGGTCTCGATCTCGATGCCGTAGTCGCCGTCTGCGAGAGCGGCGTCGATGCCGAGGTCCTCGACGTGTTCGCTCGTCAGCTCTTCCTCGAAGCTACTGTCGTCGACGATACCGTCGTCGAAGGAGTCGGCTTCGCGGAGTTCGTACTCCTCGCCCTCGGCGTCGAACGCCTCACCGACGGCGTAAACGGTCTGGCCCTGGAAGATCACGCTCCCAGTATCGGAGCCGTCGCCCTCGAGGTAGCGCAGCGTCCCGGGATCGGTTTCGTCCTCGTCGTCTTCGTCGTCTCCGTCGTCTGCGTCGTCGACGGTCACCGACGCGCTCGCGCTCTCGCCGTCGTACTCGGCTTCGACGGTGGCCTCACCGTCGGCGACTGCCTCGACGGTGCCGTCGTCGTCGACGGTCACGACGCTCTCGTCGCTCGACGACAGGTCGGCGGCGGCAGTCACGTCTTCTTCCTCGTCGCCCTCGAGCAGCGTCACCGTCGCCGCGGTCGTCTCGTCTTCCTCGATGTCGGTGTCAGCGAGGTCGATCTCGAGTTCTGGTTCCGGTTCTGGCTCTGGATCTTCTCCCTCCTCGAGGTCGAACTCGAACTCGAGTGGGAGTTCCATCCAGTTCTCGCCAGCGTTCTCGGATGGGAGGCCGAGCGCATCGTCGATAGTTCCATCACCGGACGTGTCCTCGACGGTGTACTCGTTATCGACGAGAACCGCGGTTCCGGACTCCGAATCGAAGTCCGCCTCGCCCTCGAGGGCACCGCTCGAGCCGCTCGTGGGTGAAGCCTCGAACTCGAACTCACCATCTCCAAGGAGGGTCTCGACCGATACCTCGAACAGACCCTCCTCGATCGTCATCTCGTCGTTTTCGACGTCGATCTCACCGGCGAGTCCGTCCGGTGTCTCCGCGATGACCTCGTCTGCGAGGTCGTGATCGATCTCAGGGAACTGGACGTCGGTCGACTCCCACGTGCCGTCGTCGTCGATCTCGGCCTCGATGGCGATGTGGTCGCCCTCGTCGTTCGAGAACTCCAGTCCCTCGTCTTGGAAGTCACCTTCACTTTCCGCGCCGATGGCGATCGACCCACCGTACTCCTGGTGCGTGTTCGTCGCCTCGAAACTCCCGCCGTCGATTTCTTCGACGCTCGCAACGCTCGAGTGCGTCGATAGTGCTGTGCTCTGTCCTGGCGATTCCTCAACTGTGTCGATCGCCGCTGCGCCGCCCGCAACCGTCGCGGACATCGCAACGACCGATACGATCAGCAGGACGGCCAGCGTTACCGCTCGTCCCTTGTCACGGTACGTTGTCTGTGTCATAGATATGCTCGTCCATTGTGGGTCCCGTGTGGCGCTGGTCGATCCCAACGTGCGAACGCGAGAGCGACGGCTCACTGGATCGGATCGACTCCCGCACGCTACGTGCCACGGGATAACAGGATGATTAATCGCGGAGATTAATAAATATACAAGAACTAGAGAATTAAAAATATAAACGCTGTTTCTATTGAACCTAGTTTCAAAATAGCTCTTCTAATGGATCTGGTGTGAATATTTTTCGACGGGTCAGTCGGGGAGCCGGCTGTGTAGGTTTCTCACCCGTGTAGCGACCCACGGCCGCTGGAGATGTGCAGCTGGCTGCCGACGGCTACTCGAGCACCGGTGGCCGACCACGTCTACCGGTGATTCCGGACGCTGGGCTCTCGAGTGGCGCTTCGTCCTCGAGCCAGCCCGGGCACCCGGCTCTAGTCCTCGCGCTCGAGCACGCTCGGCGAGATGGGACAGCCACAGGGGGTGGCGACGTGGGTGCCGGGACCGGTGCTGGTGACGTGGGTAATGGGGGGTGTCACAGCCGGAGCAGATGGGGATGTTGAGGGCCTGTCCAGAACCCGTCGCTCGTTTCGAACGGCACGTCAATCGTTGGCAGCAGTATACGCACCACTTCGCTGCTCGATCCGATGAACGTCGAGTGTGGCGGTTTCGTGATCTGGAACCGAATTAGTTTCTGGCACGCTCGATGGCAGTCTCATACAGGCTTTCGGAGATCCAGAACCCCGCACTCCGGAGTCGATCGAGTTCCGTCCGTAACGCGTCTGGCTCCCCTCCAAACTCGCGCAGGAGTATGCCGATCACACCTGTCATCTCGAGCCCGTGGCGTCGGGCAGTCTGGCGTGCGTCACGCTCATCGAGCAGTACGAGATCCGCGTTCGTGTCGATCGCGTATGCAAGTGTTGCTGCCTCTCCGACGTCGAGATTCCGTCGAAATTCTTCGAAGAGTGGTGTTTTCTCGACCGGGACGATTTCGAGCACTCCGTCGTTGTGGGCGGTACGGAGCGTCTCGACGCCATTGACGCCATCCATCAGCTCAGTCCAGACCTGTTCTGGAACCTCGACCGTCGAAAACTGATTACGGACGAACTCGAGTCGGTCGATCAACGCGAGGTTTAAAAGGGGCGATGTATCCGCAACGATCAGATTATCGTCGCCCATACTCGAGGTCTTCTGCCAGTTCGTCGTCAGTGTAGTGGCGCTCGACCTCGCGCTCGCCGAGGAGCCGCTGGAACTCCCGGTGGGACATCCCGGCGAGTTCTCGCGCCTTTCCGAACGAGAGCATTCGTTCTCGATACAACGACAGTGCTAGCTCCTGTCTGAGTACGTCTTCCCGTTCACCTTCTGGAACGGAGACTGAGTCGTACACGTCCGCTGGAACCTCGATCGTCCGCATACGATGAGATAGGTGGCTCGGATACAAAGCCTCTTGGGAGCAGGGGACTCGCTTTCGTTCGAGCGGTCGATTGTACGCTGGCTGTCGACGGCTACTCGAGCACCGGTGGCCGACCACGTCTACCGGTGATTCCGGACGCCGGGTTCTCGAGTGGCGCTTCGTCCTCGAGCCAGCCCGGGCACCCGGCTTACTCGCGCTCGAGCACGCGCGGCGAGACGGGACAGCCACAGGGGGTGGCGACGTGGGTTCCGGGGCCGGTGCTGGTGACGTGGGTGATGGGGTGTGAAACCGCGGACAGATGGGAATGTCCGGGCCGTCGGGTAGGTCCGCCTCGTCGGCCCAGAAGCACTGGACGTCGGTCATCGGCGGGCACCTGTCAAGTAGCCTCCACCACGTCACACGGCGACGGAGAAGCTTTTTCGAAGGAGTACGCAGTAGATGATGCTAATGAGCACGACCTCGACTGTCGAAGTCTCACAGATCGACGGCCAGTTCGAGGCAGTGGATAGTGAGACTGGCGTCGTTGGCGAGGGATCGACGCGCGTGAGTGCGCTGAACGATCTCGTGAGTCGTCTGCTGGAATTTCAAGCTGATATCGAAGCGGACCCAGTTGGCGTCTCTCGTGAAGTACGTGAGCGAACCCAGAGCTGATTTGCCGCGGAAAGGATCGAGCCGGACGAAGTGGAACGAGCGATCGACTGGGCGAGATAACTGCTGTTTTCGTACCGATACTGTTGAGCCCTACCGATTTTCTCGACGCCACTGATCGAGCCAGATCCGTTCACCACGAATCTCTTCCGGCGAAAAGTGTTCGAGTGCTCACTCGAGTGTTCGAACTGCAGAATCTGGCTCTGCCCGGAGAAACACCGGATCCGTGTAAATTACGATCCCTGCGTGGTCGACTACAGAACCGAGAACTCCTCCAAAATCCTTCTTATCGTGCGTGATGAACACGTGGTCTGCATCGCTACAGTACTCGAGCAGGCTTCGGTCGTCGGTCCCTTCGCCGAACACCGAGTTTGCGGTCACGACCTCGTATCCACCAGATCGAAGGGTCGTGACGAAGACACTGGGAACGTGTTCGTCGGTGCAAAACGAACAGGTCACTGTGCGGGTTCTGGTGGCTGGAGTGCCCTGTCAGCGAGTTCGGCCACTGCTTCCTCACGTTCCCGACGGCACTCACGCATTTCTTCCGGGTGCTCGTGATAGTAGGCGAGTGCCGTATACACCTCACCGAGTGACCGATCGAGCTGGTCTGCAACGTCTGCGGGTGGATAGCCACCGCCGACGACGAGTTCGTATACGTCGAGGACGCCGACCCGTGTTCCCTCGAGCCGTGGCTCGCCACCGAGAACGTCATCCGTCCGGACGACAGTCGCCATGTTGTGTCAGTACTTGGTCGGCACGATATTTAAAGAGTCGGCTCGAGCGGGCCTCGACTTCACACGTGGATACTCGAGCGGCGCTCGGTCCTCGAGCCAGCCCGAGCATCCGGTCTACTCGTCCTGCTCGAGGACGTCCGGGGAGACGGGACAGCCACAGGGGGTGGCGACGCGAGTGATGGGAGGTGCCGCAGCCAGAGCAGATGGGGATCTTGAGGGTCTGTTCAGAATCCGCCGCTCGTTTCGAACGGCACGTCAATCGTCGTCAGCAGTATACGCACCACTTCGATGTTCGATCCGATGAACTTCGAGTGTAGCGGTTCCGTGATTGGGGACGCAGGCTACTCTGTACTGGCCAACGCGTAGTTTGTCGAATGGCCCGCCGGTTAGCGGTTCGAGGAAATCATCTGGATTGCGCCAGTCGGAGTCGACGACGTCGTCGAGCTTCGACACGATCCGATCCTGAATGTGTGGATCGAGGGACGCGAACTGATCCGCCGCTCGAGGGGTAAACTTCCACGTCCAGTCTTCGTCACTCGTCATCTTCTGTCGCCATCAGCTCGAGAACGTCCTCACGCGAAACGAGTTCCTCGGCACCTGTTCGCAGCTCGTGTTCACTCGCGGCGATCTGTTTCCACCCCTCCCGTGAGAACTCCGGGTGCTTGATCGCGTCGCGGGCTGCATACCGGAGGAATTCACTTCGAGAATTGAACCCGTGGCGCTTCCAGGTCTGGTCGATGTCCTCGAGAAACGCTTTGCTCACCCGAAGGTTGATCTGGACCGTCTCCGGTTCGTCCCCGCCGTTGGCTGTGTCTGTGCCGGACATGATATACACGTGCTTTACGCAGGTGTCGTAATAAGGGTTCTCACGAACTGGAGTCGCGACGTCGACGGAGACGAGATACTTCCAGTCGCCGTCTGAAGCCAGTGGTGCAGTGGGGTCGTCGAGCGGCCCCCAGTCCTCGAGCCAGCCCGAGTACCCGGCCTAGTCGCCCTCGAGGACGTCCGGGGAGACGGGACAGCCACAGGGGGTGGCGACGTGCTCGTCTGTCCGCTGGAGAATCAGCAGTAGGCGATATCTCGATCGTCGGGCGACCGCGTCTCGAGGTGGGCGTCGACGGCTTTGACGACGTCACCGATATCTCGCCCGGCCTGTCTGACGTAGATGATACCGCTGTGCTCGAGCTGTTCGCTCTCGACGAGTGAAAGAAAGTCGTCGTCGAAGGTCACCAGCACCCAGTCGTTGTCGACCGCGAACGCTAACTGCTCCCGGTCGGGAGCACCGAGCATCGACTCTCCACGGGTGGTGTGGATGGTCCAGCCACGACGGCGGAGTCCGTCTGCAACGGGAATCCAGATACTCTCGTCGCAGTATAGCGGCCTCATGCCGGTGTCGAGGCGACAGACCGGAAGTCGTCGATATGGTCGTAGTAGTACGCCAGCGCTCGGTGGACGTCGCTCAACGAGAGGTCGGGGTACAGTTGTGTAATTTCGTCAGGGTCGTACCCACTCCGTTCGTACGCGACCGCGATATCTTTCACCCGGATGCCGGTCCCATCCACCGTCGGAGAACCATCACTGTGGGCTGGGTCGTGGACGATGGTCATATCGATTCGTTCGTGTGCGGTCGTAATCAAATTCCCGGTCACGTAGTTCGCCGGCGCTCGAGCGGCCCTGCAGTCCTCGAGTCAGCCCGAGCATCCGGCCTACTCGCACTCGAGCACGTCCGGGGAGACGGGACAGCCACAGGGGGTGGCGACGTGCGTGCCGGGGCCGGTGCTGGTGACGTGGGTGATCGGGGTGCCACAGCCACCGCAGATGGGGAGGTCCACGTCGTCGGGGATGTCCGCTTCGTCGGCCCAGAAGCAGTCGAAGTCGGTCATCGACGGGCACCTTGCCCTCGAGCGGGCGCGCACACGACAATGAACGGCGGCGCAGAAGCTTTTACCACGGAGTAGGCAGTAAACGATACTAATGAGCACGACCTCGACTGTCGAAGTCTCACAGATCGACGGCCAGTTCGAGGCGGTGGATAGTGAGACTGGCGTCGTTGGCGAGGGATCGACTCGCGTGAGTGCGCTGAACGATCTCGTGGGCCGGCTTCTGGAATTCCAGGCCACTATCGAAGACGACCCAGTTGGCGTCTCTCGTGAGGTTCGTGAGCGAACCCAGCGTCGGTTCGAAGAGAAGGGAATCGAGCAGGACGAAGTGGAACGAGCGATCGAATGGGCGAGATAACTGCTGTTTTCGACACGAACGTCGTCATCTCAGCGTACGGATGGGGTGGCACTCCAGAAGAGTGTGTCGAGTTGGTGCTGACTGGCGAAGTTTCGCTCGCTGCGTCACAGGCGATGCTGAACGAACTCCACCGGGTCCTCAACTATCCGAAATTCGACTTCTCGGCCGATGACAAATCCAAAGTCCTCTTTCTGTACGCTGATCACGCCGACTTCGTCACGCCCGAAACGGACCTCGACGTCGTGGTGGACGCTGACGATAACAAGTTCGTCGAGTGTGCGGTCGCCGCCGATGTTGACTACGTCGTTTCCGGTGATTCGCATTTGCTGGATCTTGGTTCGTACGACGGAATCGAGATTGTCAACCCCGCCACATTTCTCGACATCGTCGACGGGCAGTGCTCGGAATGACCATCTTGAGATAGCCTCGACGCTACGAGTGGCCCCGTCAGTTCGTGGAGTGAGCTTCGTTTCACCCACTCGAGCGCTCCCCAGTCCTCGAGTCACCTCGAGCACCCGGCCTACTCGTCCTGCTCGAGGACGTCCGGGGAGACGGGACAGCCACAGGGGGTGGCGACGTGCGTGCCGGGGCCGGTGCTGGTGACGTGGGTGATCGGGGTGCCACAGCTGGGGCAGGTGGGGAGGGAGGTGTCGTCGGGGAGATCCGCCTCGTCGGCCCAGAAGCAGTGGGTGGTCATCGTGGCCCTCGTGGGGTCGGCGGGCGTTGGGTCGAACCACTCGAGGGGGTCGTCGGTGGGTGACTCGAGTCCGACTCGGCTCGTCGCGCGTCACGGGCGTCCGCATGTGTAGTGGTACGTTACGAGGCCTCGAGCGGCGCTACCGATCTCGGCGGGCGTGGGCCTCGAGACGGCGAGCGACGGGAAGCTTGCCGAGACGCCACACGAGGTTCTCGGCGTCGGGCCGGACGCTTCCGACGATCTCGTCGGGGTCGACACACGGTGACTATCGGCAAACGTCCACCCCAAGGGTGACGATCCCGACCGCACGGAGTTCGTACAAATCACCACGCACGTCGCACCTGAAGACAGTGCCAACGAAGACGACGAACTCGACGAACTCCGCGACGTGATCACGGAGCGAACCGACGTTGCTGAAGACGACCGTCTGATCATCGAAGTCGAAGCGAGCGGTATCTTCGGCTTCCTGGCTGACAACTCCAGCAACGATTTCGACATCGTCGAGGACGGTACTGAAGCCTCCGCGCTGTACCACCTCGTAGAGAACTCCGGTGAGGGTGTCAACTTCGAAGTCGAAGCCGACGACGGCATCGGCAACCAGGAGCCCACCGCACTGGAACTCGAGACTGAGGACGAAGGCGACATCTTCGTCCTGATCGACAACGACGAAGGCGTCTTCTACGTTGTCGTCGACACGTCCTCCGGTGACGCCTTCGATGGCGACCTCGAGGACGGTCAGGACTTCGACGTTGAATTCGAGTTCGAGACCGACGACGACGACCGCTACGAGTTCGGTGACGGACCGTTCGACGGCGGTGCTGGTGACTCCAGCGGCGCCAACGCTGACGCAGCCTTCCCGTACCTCGGCACCGACTCTGACCAGTCCGTGAGCACCGAGTTCACGATCGTCGAACCCGCTGCTGAATTCCACAACCTCGACGCTGACGACAACGTCCAGATCGAGGCTGGTGAGGACGTCGTCCTGACCGGTGAGACCAACGTCGCACCGGGCAGCGAAGGTGACGTCCGCGTGCGCAACGCTGGCGACACGCCAAGCTTCCTCTCGACGCAGGACGCTGAGATCGACTCCGACGGAACCTTCGAGACCGAGGCCTTCGACTTCGGCGACCGCGCCGTTGACGACGAGGCCGAGATTAACTTCCGCGTCGGTGGCAGCTCCGTCACTGACGCTGACGGGATCTTCGTCGAAGAAGTCGAAGACGCTGACGACGAGCCAGCTGACGACGCCGACGACCACGAAGACGACCACGCCGACGAGCCAGCTGACGAGCCAGCTGACGACGGCGTTGACGACGAGCCAGCACCAGCCGACGACACGGCTGACGACGTCGAGCCCGAGGACGACGGTGTCCCCGGCTTCGGCCTCGCCATCGCTGTCGTCGCACTGCTCGCCGCCGCGATGCTGGCACTCCGCCGCCAGAACTAAGCGGTAACTGACTACCGGCTCACGCCGGCTTTTGCGCCACACCGATTTTTCTTCGCGTCCACTACACTTCTGCAGTCAGTGGTAACGCTCTGTTTCGTACGCGGAATACGCGACGTGGACTTCTCTGGCTGTACACGTTTTCGAGCGACGGCACTCCGCCGAGCTCGATTCTATTCGTCGAGCGGTGATCTTGCCAATACTTAACACTCGTAATCGACCTGCTACACGCCGCTAAAAGCGGCCACAGCTGCTGGGTTTGACTACCAGAACTAACTCGAGACTCGAGACTAGTTAGGACTGTTTTGACTGTAATGGATCAGTCACAATCGCGTAAATAGGAAAATTGTTCCCACAAGACTTTTAATATACTCTGATTAATTCTCCGGGTACCCCTACCTGGGTGGCCGGGTCGGACGGTGCTGTAACGTAGGGCGGGTGCCGACGGTCGCCTCCGCGGAGAATCGCACGCTAACCAATCACAAACACGAAATACAACAATACACAATCAATGAACGACAACACATCATATCGTGAAAAGGGACGGGCGGTGTTCCTCGCCGCGATTATGGTTCTCTCTGTCGTCGCCATGTCCGCAGCGTTCGCGGGTTCGGCGGCAGCAGAAGGTCCTTTCGACGTGGAGATTACAGGGACTAACTCAGAAGTAACGGAGGGTGAGACCCTCGAGGTTTACGTTGAGGTGACGGACCCCGACGATGGTGACAACACAGAAACGATCTATCTCGACTTCGGCGAGGACGAAGCAGTCGCTGAAGAAGAGGTAACCATTGAGGGTGCTGTTACCGAATCGATTACCCTCGAGTACGAAACCGATGGTGACGATGTCGGTGAAGACACTACGGTCACTGTTCGCAGTGACGAGGATCAGGCCACTGCTGACGTGACTGTCAACGAGCAGCCACCAGTTGCCTCCCCCGGCGGTGTCGAGTACGCCTACGATGGTAGCGTCGCCTGGCAGGGTCAGGACGTCGTCGCCTACGGCGAAGACCTTGACAATTACTACAATGACGGTGATGGTGAGGACGAAGTTGAGCTCCGCGTCGTCGACAGTTTCGGCGATGGTGACGGAGAGAGTACCTTCGAGTCCGAAGAGACAATCACGACGGCTGCAGACGCTGACGTCGAGGATGTCGTCGCTGACGACGCCAATGTCGAAGGCGACGTCTCTGACTGGGCAGTGGTCGTGATCGAGACTGACAGTCTCGAGAACGAGAACTACTTCATCACCGGTGACCAGTCCTTCCCAGCACAGAACAACGACATCGCCAGCGCCGACACTTTCGAAGTGAGTGTCCAGAACCTCGATGTCGAGTTCGACGATGACTCCGTCACGGACGCCGGTGCTGACGCACTCACCGAGATGGAAGTCGACTCCAACCGCGGCAGCTACGCGCTGAACGTCAGCGCCGACGGTGACCTCGACGTCGAGGACCTTCAGGATATATTCACTACTGACGAGGACGACAGCTTCGACCTCGCCACTGACAACGACTGGGACGGTGTTGACGACGACGAAGACCGCATCACCATCTGGATTCCCAGCGACGATGATTACGACCTGAACTTCACCGACATCGACACTGGTGAGTACGACTTCGACTTCGAAGTCGACGACACGGAAGCCGAGGCCACTGCCTCGATCGACGTGACCGAACACGACGCTGATGGCTCGTTCAGCCAGGGCGTCTACACGCAGACCGCCGGTGATACGGTCTCCATGACGATCGACCTCGAGGACACCGACGACGCCTACCTCGTCTTCGGTGACGAGGACGTCGGCTACGTCGACATCGTCTACGTCGAGGACGACACCGGCAACGGTGAAGTCGACCTGACGCTCAACACGCGTCTAATGGGAACTGGCCACCCGATGGCTGTCGTTTCCGGTGACGACGAAGTTGAGAGCTTGGTCGATGGAATTGGTCTGTATGATCAGGAAACCGATGCGGAGAGAGATGCACTCATCGGTCAGTACCACGTTGCTGAGGACCTTCCAGAACCCTTCGATGACGTCGAGTTCTACAACGACGAAGACATGGATGAGGAAGACCAAGTCGGCTTCAACAGCTTCCTTTCCGAACTCGACATCACTGATGAGGGTGCGTACAATCAGTTGGTCCGACCGCTCCAGCCGACCGACTACCCGGTCGTAGCTAGCGGAAACGGCGTGTTTGCCGTCGACGACGGCGGCGATCTCGAGGTCGACGACGAACTCGACATGGCGACGGTCGACCTGGTCACGCCCGAAATCGGCGAGATCAACACGTTCATCGCACCTGAGAACAGCGCCGACGAGCACGACATCTCGGAACTGTTCGGTGAGGACGACGACGATGCGACGATGACGCCTCGCACGGACATCCCCGAGGATGACCGACTCATCGTTCAGGCCGAACTCTCGGGCATCTACGGTCTGATGGTCGCCCACTCCGGTGAGGACGATTACGACCCACTGACTGAGGACGGCTTCCACCCACAGACGATCGATACCATCAACAACATCGACGGTGAGGGTATCACCATCGAGATCGAAGGCGACGATCGCGTCGGTAACCAGGACCCGAACTACGTCGACTTCGGTGAAGCCAGCGACGATGACATTCTGATCTGGGCTGACCCGACAAACGGTCAGATGTTAATTGTAGTTGACACGAGTTCGTCCGATGCGTTCGACCGCGACGTCGAAGACGGTGACACGTTCGAGGCAACTATCGAGTACGAAACCGACAGCGACGAACGGTTCTACTTCGGCCACGATGGTCTCGCCGAGTACCCGTGGCTGGGTGACGCCGGTGAAGACCCATCCGGCGATGCAGCCTACCCGTACTTCAGCCCCGACTCTGACGAGTCCGTGAGCACCGAGTTCACGATGGTCGACCGTGCAGTCAACTTCGACAACGTCGACGCTGACGACAACGTCCAGCTCGAGGCCAGCGACGAGGCCGTCGTGACGGGTGAGACGAACGTCGCACCTGGTTCCGATGCCAGTCTCCGTATCACCAACGCCGGTGACACGCCGAGCTTCCTTTCGACTGAGGACGTGTCGATCGACGCTGACGGCACGTTCGCGTCCGAAGAGTTCGAGTTCGGTGACCGCAACGTCGACGACGAGGCCGAACTCGACTTCCGCGTCGGTGGCAGCTCCGTCGACGACGCTGACGGGATCTTCGTCGAGGAAGTCGAAGACGCTGACGACCACGTCGACGACCACGAAGACGACCACGCCGACGACCACGAAGACGACCACGCTGACGACGCCGACGACCACGTCGACGACCACGAAGACGACGACCCAGCACCAGCCGACGACACGGCTGACGACGTCGAGCCCGAGGACGACGGTGTCCCAGGCTTCGGCCTCGCCATCGCTGTCGTCGCACTGCTCGCCGCCGCGATGCTGGCACTCCGCCGCCAGAACTAAGCGGTAATCAACCACCGGCTCACGCCGGCCCTTGCGACCTGCGACACACCGAATTTTCTTCGCGCGTCACGACCCGATGAGCGACAGCACTCACTCGCTCAGTGCCACACCCGTCTCCGTCACTCGAGCGCGCTCGAGTCCCACCGACTCACCGCATCCCTCGTCGCCCGTCGCCGACGCCCGACCTCGAGTCAGGCCAGTACAGACCGGACTCGAGCGCTGGTGATTCGGGCACCCGCTCACTCGAGTCTCACGAACGGTCACCCTGGACACCGGACGCCCTCGGAACGCCCCACACCATCTCTCGAAGAAATATCCAACCCAGTGAATATATGTTCGCCACCCCCGTAGGAGACGGTATGACCGACGATGCCCGAGAAAACGGTCGTCGCGAGCGCCCCTCGAGGACTCGAGGAGAGCGCGTCCGGGCCGCAGCACGCACCCTTCGGGAGCCCCGAACCGCCTCCTGGGTCGCCGACGAGACGGGAGTCTCCGTGAAGACCGCGCGGAAGTACCTCGACCAGCTCGTCGAGGATTCCGTCCTCCGAACCGTAGAGCGAGGCGACCAGACTCACTACTGCATCGATCAACTGATGGCGACGTATCGGGAGGTTGCCTCCCTCCAGCGGGAACACGACCGCGAGGAACTCACCGCCGCACTCAAATCGATTCGAATCCAGATCGGAGACTGGAAGGAAACGTACGACGTCGAAACGCCGGGCGAACTGCGAGCGAGTATCGCGGAACTCGAGGACGAAGCCGAGATCGACCAGCGACGAGACGTCGCAAGCGAGTGGGAACACCTCGAGAATCGGCTCTCGGTGGTTCGAGCAGCACTGAACGAATACGACTTGGTGACCAAACGGGACGCCTGCTCTGCGTGAGGCTGAGTCGCGATGGGTCTCCCTGGTGGTACTGACGAGCACGGATGCTGCCGACCCCGGTGGGACAAAACCTGATCGCCAACCACGCCCGCCGAATCTGGACACTGCACGCTCCCCGACCGGGGCAACCGTTTTGACCGCTCCCACCCAAGTGGGAACGAGAACGATGGGAACGGACACCGACGAACGACGAATCGATCCGAAAGGTCGAGTAACGATTCCAAAGACGATCCGACGACGCCTCGCGCTCGAGGCCGGGGAACACGTCGAAGTCGCTATTGAGGAGGGTGCAGTCGTAATCCGACCCACATCTCAGGTTTCCCGTTCGGAATTCGTCGAGACGATGGAGGGCTGTATCACGGCAGAAACGCGACGACAACCCGCCGGCTCACTCGCTCCCGACGAACTGAAAGCCGACTGGACGTCGGATCTTCCAGACGCGACCGAATGATCTGTCTCGACGCGAACGTCTGGATCTACTACCTCGATAGTGACCTTCCAGAACACAATTCCGTCCGCAGGCCCGTCGGACGACTGCTCGAAGACGAGCCACTGTTCACCACGACTGTTCTGCAGATGGAGGTCGTTCACTACCTCCAGCGCCAACTCGCCGATAGCCAGCCCGAAATCGATCGATTTCTCGACCTCGAGGCCACCACCGTCGCGACGCTGACTCGCGACGACGTTTCGAACGCGGCAGCCCTCCTCCGAAACCACTCGAACACCGGGATCGGCGGCCGTGACGCGACGGTCGTCGCAGCGATGGACCGCCACGACGTCTCCACCCTCTGGACGCACGATTCCGGGCTCGAGCGCCTCGGTGAGCGTCTCGAGTGGCTCACCGTCGTCGATCCAGTCACTGACGCACTCGAGTGAGTCGACCACCTGCGGACCAGGACGGAATCGTTCTCGAAGAGGCTTCTCGAGCATCTCCGCAACGGGCTGAGGGGATGCCGATCGACGAACGCACACTCGAGCAGGCGACCCTGGCCGTTTCCCCAGGGAATTGATTTACTGGCCGCGTTCGTACAGAAACGTATGAGCACGGGATCGGAGCCTCACTCCCTCGAGGAACGTGATCTGGCGGCGATGAGGGAAGTTATCGACCGGTATCCAGTCACCCTGGCACTGCTCTTTGGATCCCACGCGACGGGGACCGAGACTGCCGAGAGCGACGTCGACGTCGCCGTGGCGTTTGCCGGCGATCACGCTCCCTCGGATCGACTCGAGTTGCGAGTCCAACTGATCGTCGATTTGATGGAAGCGCTCGGCAGAGATGCGATCGACGTCGTCGATCTCGACCGTCTCGATCCGGCAGTCGGCCGGTCGGCAGTCACGTCTGGTACCGTTCTTGCTGGTGATCAGGAGGTTCTCGAGGCGTACCGATCGCAGTTCGAGCAGGATCGACCGGACGACGACACTCACGAAACGAGGATGCGACGGTTCGATTCGATACTCGATCGACTGGAGGCGCGCGTCGACTCGTGACGGTCCCTGAGGATACCGAGCGGCGAATTTTGCACAACGCAACGTACGTCGAGGAGGCCCTGACCGTTCTCTCCCGAAAGCAATCGCTATCACCTGATGCCTACCGTAACGACCGGGAACAACGCGCGATCGTCGAACGAGAGTTCCAGACGGCGATCGAAGCGTGCCTCGATATTGCAGGATTGGTCCTGACTGCAACCGACGAACAGATGCCGGAGACGTACGCCGGTCGGTTCCGACGACTCGAAGAACTCGGCATCATCTCTCCAGAGACGAGTGAAAAGATGCGCGGTGCTGCTGGATTTCGAACCGTCCTCGCTCACAACTACGGTGACGACCTCGATCACGACGTCGTTTACAACCACCTCCAAAATCAACTCGAGTGGTTCGTTCGGTTTTTGACGGAGATCCGTGACTATCTGACTGAAACGTAGTCCAACGCGACGTGATCGTTCTCAGGGCGGATTCTCGAGTCTGTTCACCACCCGTCAGCGAAGCACGATTCCTCTCGAGCGAGGTACGAAGGAACGGTCCCGATCAGCCGCTGCGAACGAAGAGATGGGGGGACTCAGACCCCGTCGTGGGGATTCGTCCTGACGCCGTAGTTCTCGGCGTGATCCGTGTAGTCGATGAACCGCGGGGCGTCGGGGTCGAACGGGCGCTCGAGGCTCTCGAAGGCCTGCTTCTTGTCCCAGCCCTGGAGTTTGCCGACCGCCGACCGATCTTCGAGGTCGTGGTAGTCCAGACTCGGTTCGGTGAGTTCCCACGCCTTCATCCCCTGTTCGGTTCGGATGATGACGCTCGAGTACTCGTCGGAAGAGCCGACCGATCCCACCGTAACGTCTGAACAGAAGCCGGTGAAGTCGGCACACTCGTTACAGCCCTTGAGCGCGGCGTCGTGGAAGTTCGTCACGTCCTCCTCGACGATCATCTCGTCGTCGTGGTCGTAGACCATCAGCTTGCCGTGGAGGACGTCCATCTTGCCGATCTGGTCGGGTGAGACCCCGCGTTGCTCTTCGAGTAACTCGCCGATGAGGCTGTAGTAGTTGAAGTTCTTCGTGCACATCAGCGAGATCATGTAGTCGACGGCGCGGATTCCCTCTTCGTGGGAGTCGTGGTGCCAGTCGAAGTCCTGCAGGGCGCGCAGCCCTTCGATCTCACAGGGGGTGCCCACGAACGCGAGGCTCAGGTCCTCCCAGTCCTTGTCGGGGAGCTTGTGCTCCCACTGGGCGAGGTCGAGGTTGCCGACGGCCAGCGTCTGGTTGTAGATCGTCCCCGCATTGGCGATCAGGTCCTCACGGCTCGTCGCGAGGTAGCTGACGGCCTTCCAGGGCTCGTCGTCGTCCTCGGTGGCGATGAGCGCGCCGTCGATCTCTCCCTTCTCGAGCAGCGTCGCCAGGATGTGCGTGACCACACCGCCGTCCTGGGCCTCGTCGGTCCACTCCTCGTCGACGCGCGCGGAGAACTCCGTGATCGGGTCGCCGGCACCCTTGACGTTGTCCTCGCCGCCAGTGACGACCCACTGGCGCTCGTACCGGAGGCCGCCGCGGGGACAGAAGTCCCAGCAGAGCGAACAGCCGGTGCACATCTTGACGAGTTCGGGGTGGTCGTCCTCACCGACGCCGATCGAGTCGGAGGGACAGGCCGCCACACAGGTCCCACACTGGATACAGCGCCCGTCCTGAATGACGGCCTCGTCGAGTTCGTGGAACCAGGTCTTCTCGTCGGGCGTCTCGATGTCGTTCATCTCCGAGCGAATCGAGTACTCGGGGGTATCGAGGTCGACGCCCTCGGGAACGCCCACGCGATGGGTCGGATCGCCCTCGTAGAGGTCCTGACTGACACCCTCGGCGGGCTCGGTGAACTCGAGGTCGCCGAGCTGGCCGTCCTCGTCGACGTTCGCGACGCCCGCGCCGTCCGTGGCGACGGGCCTCGAGCCGACCGATCCGTTCGGCTTCCTCGAGGCGCTCGAGCCGACCTCAGGAGACGCGACGTCGGCGGTCTTCTCGCCGCAGGTGCACGTCTCGGGGCCACAGCCACTGTCGGTGTCGGTGGCGGTGTGGGTCGCGCCGTCTCGAGTCGGTTCGTCGGCCGCGCCGCCGGAAACGAGCACGCGCTCGTCGTCGGACGACTCCGTCTGTGAGTCGGGGACGCCGGGGAAGGCGCGGTCGCTCCGCTCGGTCCCAGCACTCCCCGCTCGATTTTTCGAGGCCTCCCGTCGGTCGGCCTCGCGGCTCACGGCTTCGCCGTTCGCCCGATCCGAGGGCTCACTGCGTTCGCCCTCGCTGTCAATCCCCATGGGCAACACCTCGAGCGACGGGTGCCTCGGCACGCTGCATGATCGTCCGGAGGCGGTCGTTGTCGGTCCGGCGGGCCCACTCGTAGAACCGTTCGCCGTCGTCGCGTTCGGCGGCGTAGGACTCGAACAGCTGTTCGATGGCTGGGATGACGGCGTCGGCGGGGACGGCGCGTTCGATCCAGTCTAAGAACTCGTTGTCGGCACCGAGTGCACCGCCGAGGCCGAAGTCCATCCCTTCGACGATCGAACTCCCGTCCTGCGCTCGCGGGCGCTGCCCGCTCGCGTCATCCGAGCCGCGTGGCGGCTCGCCCTCGTCGTCCAGCTTGACCGTCTCGCCCCGGAAGCCGATGTCGGCGATCTGAGGCTGGGCACAGGACGCCGAGCAGCCGGACATGTGCATCCGGATGGCCTCGATCTCGTCGGGGACGTCGATGCGCTCGTCGAGTTCGCGCGCCCAGCGTTTGGTGCGCTGTTTGGTCTCGATGATGGCGTACGTGCAGAACTCGTTGCCCGTACAGCCCACCGCACCGCGGGAGAACGGGCCAGGGTCGGGGCTGTACTCCTGGGCGAACGGTTCGGCGAGCAGGTCGTCGACGTTCTCTTCGGGGATGTGGGTAACCAGGAAGTTCTGGTCGGTCGCCAGCCGGACGGAGGCCTCGTCGGTGCCGTACTTCGTCGCGGCGCGGGCTGCTTCCGCGAACTCGTCGCCGCCCATGCGACCGGCGATGACGTTGAAGCCGACGTATTTGAGTCCGGCCTGTTTCTGGTCGTGGACGCCGACGTGGTCACCCTGATAGCCCACGGTCAGGTTCTCGCCAGCCGTGGGGAGGGCCACCGTCAGACGGTCCCGGACGGCCTCCTCGAACGTTTCGGGGCCGAGTTGTTCGACGAGATAGCGCATCCGGCAGAGACCGCGGTTGTGGCGGTCGCCCAGCTCTTTGAACGTCTGGGCGACGGCGCGGCAGAACTCGACGGCGTCTTCCGGCGGGATGAAGACGTCGAGTTCGGAGGCCATTCGCGGGCCGTCGGAGAGCCCGCCACCGACGCGGGCGTGGAAGCCGTAGTAGAACTCTCCCTCGAGTTCCTTCTTCGCCGGCACGAGCCCGATGTCGTTGATCTGAGACTGGGCGCAGTCGTGTGCACAGCCGGTGATCGTCAGCTTGAACTTCCGCGGGAGGTTCGCGTACTCGCGGTTGCCCGTGAAGTAGTCGGAGACGGCGTCGACGACGGGCTGGGCGTCGAAACACTCGTGGTCGCTGATCCCGGCTGCGGGACAGCCGAGTACGTTCCGGGCGGAGTCGCCACAGCCCTGGACGGTCGTCAGTCCGACCTCGTCGTAGCGGTCCCACATCTCTGGGATGTCCTCGACGCGGATCCAGTGTTTCTGGATGTCCTGTCGGGTCGTGATGTCGACGTAGGCGTCACCCCACAGCTCGTTTTGGGTCTCGCCGCCGTACTCCTCCGGCGCGACGGCATAGTCCTGGGCACACTCCCCGATGACCTCGGCCTGCTCGGGCGTCAGGTAGCCACCCGGCACCTTCGTCCGGATCATGAAGAACCCCTCCTGCTTCTGGGCGTACATGCCGGCCCACTTCAGGCGCTCCCACTCGCCGTCGCCCGCTCGCTCCTCGATCTCCTCGAACGTACACCCCTCGGCGGCGTACTCGTAGACGTCGTCGATCACGTCGAGCGGGTGTTTCTCCTGTTTTTTCTGTTCCGTCGAATTCATCGGTACCACCCGCTCGAGCGCCAGTCAGGAACCGGGACCGCACACCTGCATGCAGAACTCATCGTATACGGGGCCACTGCCGCCGTGAGTATACCTCTCCGTAATGGGGCGAACACTGACGGGGGTCCCCCGAGCCGGACAATGTTGCCTGATCGCAGTGGCTGCCGTCTCGACTCGAGTCACCGAATCGAACGTAGCGCGCCGAACGCGCCGATCTTCCGATCCTCCCGGCCAGCGCCGTCACCGCTCCCGGCAAGTGTGGCCGCGGGCCCCGCGCTCGAGTCGCCGCGTCGTCACTCGACGTGAACCCGTGGCCCGGGCCAACGCGGTAACTCTATCGGAGAGTCCGTACCTCGAGCGACAGAACAGCGGGAGAAAAACGACGCTGCCGGCTAGTCTTCGGCCAGCAACCGGTCGACCATCTCCTCGGGGTCGAACCGCTCGATGTCGTCGTAGCCCTGTCCGACGCCGAGGAACAGGATCGGCTTCCCGGTGACGTGGGCGATCGAGATGGCCGCCCCACCGTTCGAGTCGGCGTCGGCTTTCGTCAGGATCGCACCGTCGATCTCAGCAGCCTCGTTGAACTCGCGGGCGCGGTTGACGGCGTCCTGACCCGCCACGGCCTCGTCGACGAACAGCGTCATGTCGGGGTCGACGACGCGGTCGATCTTCTCGAGCTGGTCCATCAGGCCTTCGTTGGTGTGCAGACGGCCCGCGGTGTCGCCCAGCACGACGTCGACGTCGTTCGCCTGGGCGTACTCGACGCCGTCGTAGAGTACGGCCGCGGGGTCGCCACCTTGCTCGTGGGTGATGAGCTTCGTCTCGAGGTTCGCTGCGTGTTCCTCGATCTGTTCGTTGGCCCCGGCGCGGTAGGTGTCGCCGTTGGCCATCACGGTCGAGTAGCCTCGCTCCTCGAAGTAACGGCTGAGCTTGGCGATCGAGGTGGTCTTCCCGACGCCGTTGACACCGGTGAAGACGATGGTGACTGGCTTGTCCTCGACGGCGATGCGCTCGTCGAAATCGAACTGCCCGACGCTGATCACGTCGTAGATCGCATCTCGCAGTGCCTCCTCGACGACTTCGCCGGTCGACGTCGTGAACGTGCGCGTCTCGCCGACCAGTTCCTCGCGGATGTTGTCGAGGATCTCCTCGGCGACGCCCATCTCGACGTCGCTCGAGAGTAACGCCAGCTCGAGTTCGTGCAAGGGCCCTTCGAGGTCTTCTTCCTCGATGACGAACTTGCCCTTGACGAGCGACCTGGCCTTCCGGCCGAAGCCGGTCGAGTTGGATTCCTCGTCGTCGGCGTCGGCTTCGTCTGAATCGGTTTCGTCGGCTTCCGCGCCGACGGCGGCTGGAGCCCCGGTGTCGTCTGCGTCAGCTTCCACACCGCCGACGGGCTCCGCTTCGACGTCCGGCTCGACCGCTTCGTCGGCATCGTCACCGACCGCGTCGCTCCCGGTTTCGTCGACGGCTGCCGCCTGTGTGTCGGCGGCGTCGCCCTCGAGAGCCTCGGCTTCGCCGTCACCGGCCTCGAGTGCTTCGTCGGCGGCGTCTGCGGCCTCGACCTCGTCGAGTTCGTCGTCGTCGACTTCCTCGACGTTCTCTGCAGCCGCCTCCTCGGCGTCCTTGCGGAAGCTTCCGAGTTTCTTCTTCAGGTTGTCGAACATGCGTCTCGCGGCTTACTCGTCGTCCTGCTGGCCCTGGCCTTCGCCCTGGCCGCCGAGACCCTGCAGCTGCTGTTGCATCGCCTGTTGCTGGAGTTGCTGGGCCTGCTGCTCGAGTTCTTCCTGCTCGGTCTGGAGTTCGGCGATCTCGGAGTTGAGTTCGCTGACGCGCTCGTCCAGATTCTCCTTCTTGCTCTCGAGTGCGGAGACGGCGTCGTCTTCCTCGAGTTCGGCGGCGTAGTCGGCACCGAGGTCGACGATCACTTCGTCGATGTCCTGGATGGTCGCTCGAAGGTACGCGCCGCCGCCGATCGGCACCTGCACCGTCGACTCGGTCTCGAGCTGGTCGAGGGCGTCGATGGCCTCGTCGACGTTCGACTTCTCGTCCTGAACGTTCTCGACGTCTGTCTGGAGTGCCTGAATCTGCTGGTCGATCTCCTGAAGTTCCTGGGAGAGCTGCTGGAGTTGTTGCTGGCTCATTGTGCTGCGACCTCCTCGTTTTCGGCATCGATCGTCGTCCCGAGTGCGGCGTGGTCGTCTCGAGTGTTGAACCGACCGGTAACCGTAAACTGACTCATGTCTCCTCATCCGGCGGGCAGTCGGAAGAATCTTCCCTTCCGTTCTCTCGATCGGGATCTACGGCGCAGTCCACGAAACCCGGCGAGTACTCGCGCGTACGGTTCGTACACGCCATCCCAGCACCCCGTACGGCAGTACCCCAGCACGTCGTAAGGCAGAACCACTTTACCCGCGCCTCCGTACAGCCGACTATGAGCGAACTCGACTCCGGCACCCTGCTTCCGAACGACCGCATGGAACAACAGGCACTCGAGGGCGAGGTCACCCAGATCCACCGCGGCCAGCAGTACGCCGACGAGGGCGACACATTCGCAATCGACGGCACGGCGTTCGAGGTCGTCGAGGTCACCGACCGTACCCTCGGCGACCTCACCGACGAGGACGCCCAGAAGGAGGGGATGCCCGACCTCGAGGCCTATCGCGGTCTGCTCGAGCGCGCTCACGACAACTTCGAGTGGGACGACGATAGCGAGGTCGTGTTACACCGGTTCGAGCGCCAGTGACGTTTCACTGACGGCTCAGCTCGCACCAGTACCGTTCCAGGCGTCGACTGACGAGTGAAACCGGGCACCCGCGTTCGGTTTCACCCATCAGTTCAGGGTTGGACCGCCACTAGGCACCCACGGACTCGGCGTCTGGCGCGTCGGTTCTCGAGCCGAGTCGCGTGTAGTAGGACGTGTGGACGGCGTACAGGTACGAGTAGAGGATGCCGGTCAGAACCACTGCGAGTCCGGTGATGGCGGCTCGAGTGGCGGTCTGCTCACCGGCTGCGGCGAGTTCGGGGTCGATGAACACGAACTCGAGGCCCATCACCGGTGCGAACGCGACGAGGGAGATGCCGATCCAGAGCAGCGAGTAGCCGACGACCGAGCGGAGGTTCGATCGGACGAGCGAGATGCTCCGGGAGAACGACTCGAACGCCCGGTTGCCGTCGACGACGATGGCCGTGTTGAAAAACTGCAGGAACATGAACAGGACGAACGCGACGGCCATCACGGCGAGTACGAGGAGGATGCCGAGGCCGACCGCCAGCATCGCCACCGTTCCCGATTCGGCTCCGCCGACGGCGAATCCGAAGACGGCACCGAACATCGCCACGAACATACCGACGACGGTGACGGTGAACAGCAGGGCCCCGAACAGGAGCGAGGCACCGAGCAGCGACACGTAGGAGGCTCTCCCGGACTCGACCAGCTGCCCGAGCGACGTCGTCGAGCCCTCGAGGGCCTCGAGGGCCATGCCGATGAGGCCGCCGAGGAAGAACGGCCCGAGGAGGAGCGCGACGACGAAGCCGACGCCGACGACGACCAGCGAGCCGACCAGTTCACCAGCGGTCGCGAGTTGGCTGGCGAGCGCGAACAGCAACCCGGCGAGCAGTATCACGGGGTTGGTTCGGAGGATCGTCAATCCGTCTTTGAACGCGGGGAGTACTGCCATAGCATCTTCCCCTTGGTGGTACTATCATAACATCGTCACGTAGGCTCAAAATCGGTTTTGAGTCATCGAGACGCGCTATCGCTGGCTCTCTGCAGTCGCGTTTCCAGTGCTCGGAGAGCGAACCGGGAGAAGAACGGGCGTCGAGCCCTCGAGTTGGTTTCAGTCGATGTAGCCGAGTGCGTCCTCGATACGGCCGAGTTCCGGGCCGGTGGTGTCCTCACCGACGACGTAGCCGGCCTCGTTGGCGACCAGTCCCGAGCCCACGAGCGGGGCCCCGTAGTTGATCGTGCCCACGTCGGCCCGGACGTCGAGGACGTCCTCCAGATGGTCGAGTTCTCCGTCGGTCGCCTTCGGGTGACAGAGCACGCCGGTGTTGGTCGCGACGGCGGCCGTCCCCACGGTGCGGACACCTGCGAGGTCGCCGCGCTCGACGGGCACCTCGAGTGCGTCTTTGACCACCTGGATCGCCTCGCGCGAGAGGTCGGGGTGGACGTACGCGCCGTAGTCGTTGGCGAGCACGACGTTGCCGGCGGCGTTGATCGTTCCCGGGAGTTCCGCGACGGGAACGTCGACGGTCTCCTCGAGCCGCTCGCGTTCGTACTCGAGGACGCGCGCGCTGACGAGGATGCCGTTTTCGTTACCGGTTGCTAGCGCACCGACCGTCGAGGAACCGCCGACGGTCGTGGGGACGACGGGGACCTCGAGTTCGGCTTCTAGCTCGTCGAGGACGTCGTCGTCGACGTCGGGGCGGACGAGCACGCTCGAGTTCGTCGCGCTGGCGAAGACGCCGACGTACGACGACCCGGCGAAGGCGAGACGTTGCAAGTTTACTCGGCGACCTCGGCCTCGACGACCGCCTCGCCCTCCTCGTCGAAGCGTGCGGCGCGGACGCGGAGCTTGCGCGGCGGGTTGGATTTCCCGTTTGCCCAGATCTCCTCGTTGATCGAGGGGTCGAGGCGGATGGCGTCTTCGTCGACCGCGAAGTGTTTCGCGAGGTGTTCACGGACGAGTCGCATCGCGAGGTCTGCGGCCTCGTGGTTGGGGCCTTTCTTGACGTCGCGCAGCGGAACCGTCACGACGCGTTCGTCGAAATCACTGGCACTCATGGTTACTCGTCAGTGTTGCTACGCCGCCAGTTGCGTCGCTTCGGGTTCTGGGTGACTTCCATGTCGGTCTTGACCATGACCCACGTCGGCACGCGACTGTTCTGCTTGTCGAGTTTGGCAAGCCGCTTCTTCTTGCCCTTCGATTTCTTGCCCATAGTAGCCGCACGTAGCCCACGCTGGCTTAAAATCTTGTCCATCTGGGGGGCGGGCCCTCGAGTGGCCCCTGTGGCCGCCTCCGGGCGCGTTTCGCGGGGGTAGCGGTGATCGTGACTCACCTCGCTGGGTGTCCGACTACTCGAGCGAGAACGCAGCGACCGTCGAGTACACCGGTCCCTCGTCCGTCAGCGTGCTCTCGGTGAGCCGGACCGACTCGACCGTCGTCTCGCCCACCGTCGGCTCGCGCTCGGTGACCAGCTTCTGGACCAGCTCCTTCCCGCCGGCGTGTTCCATCCGGGCGAGCGTGACGTGGGGCGTGAAGTCGTGGTCCTCGGCGTCGAACCCCATCGCGGTCGTCCGCGATTCGATGGCCTCGTGGAGCCGGGTCAGTTCTGCACCGCCTTCCTCGACCCCGAGCCAGACGACGCTAATGTACTCGAGGCTCCAAAACACGCCGAGGCCGCCGTAGCGAACCCGGAAGGAGTCGACGTCCGCGTCGGAAACGGCGGCCTCGAGTTCGCGCTCGAGGTCTGGAACGCGATCCTCGTCGACCTCGCCGAGGAACTTCAGCGTGACGTGGGCCTGTTCGGGATCGGTGAAATTGAGGCCGCTTGCCTCGCTGAACTCCGACTGCAGGTCCGCGACCGGTTCCGCGAGGTCGTCGGGCAGGTCGACGCTGACGAACAGTCGCATACGTGGTCGTCGGTCGGCGAGGCTATTGAATCTTGGATCGGATCTGTGGGTTCGTTTCGACGAGCCGTATTCAGTTACTCGATTGGGTGACCGGTTTTTCTTCTGAACACCACGAAAGCCCCCGATCCGCTCAACCATCCGCGACTCGCTGCGCGCTTCGTTACACTGCAGTGCTTGCGTCGTCGGGGACGGATCGAGCGGATCGGCCCCTTTCATTCCCACCCGCTGTGGCTGATCGGTCTGGAGATATGGGTGGGAATGAAAGGGGCTGCCGCCGTCCGGGAAGACGGGCGACGCAAGCACTGGAGGGAGCAGAGCGACCGAAGCGCGCAGCGAGCTATTCGCGAACGGAGTAAGCGAATGCCAGCGAGGCGCGAAGCGTCTCGCCAGGCCATCGACTGGACGCCGGCAGGGGCTTTCGTGGTGTTGACCACGGATTCAGCGTTCCTTTGCCACCCGCCACAGCCGCATCCTCGAGTGACCCATAGCATAGCGACCAGGGACGAACGCTTTTATCGGAGCGGGAACCACTCACGTATCGTGGCAGACTCGAGCGGGTACATGCGGTTCTTTCCGTACGAGCGGCCCTACGAGAACCAGCAGGAGGCGATGGACCGGATCGCCAACGCGCTCAGCCGCGGGCAGGACGTCCTCTTCGAGGGGGCCTGCGGGACCGGCAAGACGCTCTCGTCGCTCGTGCCGGCCCTCGAGGTGGCTCGCCAGCAGGGCAAGACGGTCGTGATCACGACGAACGTCCACCAGCAGATGCGCCAGTTCGTCGCCGAGGCGCGGGCAATCGCTCGCGAGGAGGACATCCGCGCCATCGTGTTCAAGGGAAAGGGGTCGATGTGTCACATCGACGTCGGTTACGAGGAGTGTCAGGCGTTGCGTGACAACACCCGCGCGCTCGTCGACGCCGAACGCGACCGGTCCCAGCTCGAGCGTCGCCAGCGCGACCTGCTCGCAGAGAGTCGGGACGGCGACGCTGGCGCGGCAGACGCCCGTGCGGCCGTCATGGACGAACTCGAGTCGGTCGAGGACCGACTCGCGGACCTCGAAGAAGCGAACGTCTGTGACTACTATCGGAACAACCTGACCGGGGACACGGACGACTTCTTCGCGTGGCTGTACGACGACGTCCGGACGCCCGAGGAGATCTACGAGTACGCCGAGCGCGAGGGCTTCTGTGGCTACGAACTCCTGAAGGAGGGCATCGAGGGCGTCGATCTGGTGGTCTGTAACTACCACCACCTGCTCGACTCGACGATTCGCCAGCAGTTTTTCCGCTGGCTCGGGCGCGACCCCGAGGACGTCATCGCGGTCTTCGACGAGGCCCACAACGTCGAGGACGCCGCTCGAGAGCACGCGACCCGAACCTGCTCCGAGCGCACGCTCGAGTCGGCACTCGACGAACTCGAGGGGGCAGACGACCCGCGTGCCGAGGACGCGGCGAACGTCATCCGGGCGTTCTACGACGCACTCGTCGAGACCTACGAGGATTCCTTCGGTTTTGGCGACCGGGAATCGGTCGGCGAGACGTGGGAGGACGTCCCCATCGCCAACGAGGACCGTCGTGACGACCTCACGCTCGCGTTCTTGAAGCGGTATTCGGGCCGGGGGATCGGCGACGACCTCGAGGCGGCGGCGAAGCTTGGCCGTGAACTCGACGAGCAGTACGAGGAGGCCTATCGCGAGGGCGAGACGGCCACGCGGGCGGAGTGTCAGACCCTGCAGTCGGCGGCGTTCGTCAGCGCCTGGATGGACGAAGGGGCGGCGGAGGGGCTTTATCCCGTCGTCTCGGTCACCCGTGACGCCGGGACCGACGAGGTCTACGGCCGGGCCGAACTCTACACCTGCCTGCCGCGGCAGGTGACCGGCCAGCTCTTCGAGGAGGTCTCCGCGACGGTCCTGATGAGCGCGACGATCCAGCCGTTCGACGTCACCGAGGACGTCCTCGGGCTCTCCGATCCGGTGACGATGGCCTACGGGCTGCAGTTCCCGGCCGAGAACCGACAGACGTTCGCCGTCGAGACCCCGCCGCTGTTCGCCTCGGACCGGGACGACGCCGACGTCCAGGAGACGGTCACCGGGACGATCCACGACGCCGTCCGGATGACGCCGGGGAACACGCTCGCGTTCTTCCCTAACTACGGGGAGGCCAGCCGCTACGCCGAGCGCCTCGAGCGCCTGTCGTCGGCGACGGTCTATCTGGACGAGCCCGGTGAGTCGGTCGAGGCGGTCCGCCAGTCGTTCGTCGCCGACGACGACGCGATTCTCTGTACCTCCCTGTGGGGAACCCTCGCGGAGGGGGTCAGTTTCGACGGCGACGATGCCCAGACGGTGCTCGTCGTGGGAGTTCCGTACCCGCACCTGGACGACCGTGCGGAAGCGGTCCAGGAGGCCTACGACGCGGCGTTCGACGGAACCGAGACTGGCTGGCGCTACGCCGTCGAGATTCCGACGATCAGGAAGACGAGGCAGGCTCTCGGCCGGGTGATCCGCTCGCCAGAGGACGTCGGCGTCCGCGCGCTACTCGACGCACGCTACTCCCGCAGTGCGAAGTCAGATCTGGGTCGATACAGCGTCAACGGCACGTTCCCCCACGAAGAGCGCGAGGAACTGGTCGATATCGACCCGGAGAAGTTGAAGTTCGCGATGCTGAACTTTTACGGCGGGCACGACGCCTACGATGGCGACCCGCCGACGCCGTGAGCGTCTCGGCGCGCACCTTGCACCGGACTGGATCCGAAACGCGGCCACTCAGAAGCTCTGGGCGTCTGCGTCGTCGTCGAACCCTTCGGGTTCGTTCATGACGTACGCCAGGACGAGCCCAACGCCCAGCAGGAGGACGATGAATCCGACCATCGCGCCGACGAGAACTTCGGCACCGTCGGTCGTGAGGACGCCGTTGTCGCCGCCGTAGGTCGTACCGATCCAGAGCATCGCGCCGATCATGACGAACACTGCAGCGACGGCGACGACGATTTCGATGATCCGCTCGCGCTCGAGCATGGTTGGTAGTTCCGGGGGCCAGTGCAAAAGGGCTTCGAAGGGCTGTTCGGTACCGAGAGCAGTCTCAGGCGGTCGCCAGTTCACGCTCGAGGTCCCGAAGCTGTTCGACGCGCTTTTCGGTCGGCGGGTGGGTGCTAAAGAGTTGCCCGACGATGCCGGACTTGATCGGGATGATGAAGAAGGCGTTCATCTCGGCCTCTTCGCGCATGTCGTTTTTGGGGACGCGGTCCATCTCGCCGGCGATCTTCATGAGTGCGGAGGCGAGCGCAGTCGGGTTGCCGGTGATCGCGGCGGCACCGCGGTCGGCGGCGTACTCGCGGTACCGTGAGAGCGCGCGGATCAGAATGTAGCTGATGATCCAGACGACCAGCGAGACGCCGATGGCGACGACGATGCCGCCGCCCTGTCGGTTTCGACCGCCGCCGAAGAGTGCCCCCCAGCGGACGATCATGAACGCGATGGTCGAGAGGAACGAGGCGATGGTCATCACCATCATGTCCCGATTCTTGACGTGGGCGAGTTCGTGGGCGATGACGCCGTCGAGTTCGTCGCGCTCGAGGGTATTCATCAGGCCGGTCGTCACCGCGACGGCGGCGTTCTTCTGGTTGCGACCGGTCGCGAAGGCGTTGGGGACGTTCGAGTCGATGACCGCTACTCTGGGCTTGGGGAGGTCGGCCTGCTGGGAGAGTCGTTCGACCGACCCGTGCAGTTGCGGATACTCCTCGGGGGAGACTTCCTTCGCCCCCATCGTCTTGAGGGTGAGCGTGTCGCTGAAGTAGTACTGGACGAGGGACATGCCGCCGAAAAGCAACGCGAACACCGCCAGCCCACCGCCGTAATAGGCGGTAATCACGCCCGCGAAGACGATATAGAGGGCGAACAGCAGGAACATCGTCAGGAACATCCGAAAGCGAAGACCCCAGTCCGCCTGCCAGTTCATACCCCTCCCTAGGCGCTCGAGCCGAATAAGCCTCACCACTGGGATCGGTGACATCTCGAGACTCCGTCACTACGCGAGCGGTCGCGCTGAACCCCTCCATTTCGCGTGGAGACCCCGGGACGCGACCACGTCTGACAGCCACTCGCACGGCTGTGTCTGACGTGCGTCTGACACAGCGACGCCCCCTGCTCGAGCGGCAGGGGAACTGGTCTCTCGAACTCCGAGAACTCGCATATGAGTGCCCTCTGGGGCCCCATATCGACGTTTCTCGAGTTTCTCCACTCCCGTTTCGAACCCCTCTGTTTCGGGTGGAAATCTAGGAATCTCGAGACGACTGTGAAATCCGGCCGATAGACTCGAGGGACGAACTCGAGAGCGCGGTGCTTAACTCGCTCAGTTAACTAGTACGGACAATGAGTGAGTCGCGTGCGTTCTGTCCCCGGTGTGGGGACCCGGTGCCGGATCGGTCCGGGAGCGACGCAGCCGATCCCCTTCGGCCGGGTGCGGAGGTCGACCTCTGTGACGCCTGTTACTTCGAGGACTTCGACTTCGTCGACGCCCCCGACCGGATCGACGTGCGGGTCTGTGCCCAGTGTGGGGCCGTCTATCGTGGGAACCGCTGGGTCGACGTCGGTGCAGACGACTACACCGACGTCGCGATCGAGGAGGTCAGTGCGGCCCTCGGGGTTCACGTCGACGTCGACGACGTCGCCTGGCAGGTCGAACCCGAGCAGGTCGACCCGAACACGATCCGGATGCACTGTTACTTCACGGGCGTCGTCCGCGGGACGCCCGTCGAGGAGGAGGTGATGATCCCGGTGAAGATCGCCCGCCAGACGTGTACCCGCTGTGGCCGGATCGCCGGCGACTACTACGCCAGCATCGTCCAGATCCGTGCCGAGGATCGGACGCCGACGAGCGAGGAGATCGACCGCGCGAAGGAAATCGCCAACACCGTCGTCGCCGAGATGGAGGCGACGGGCGACCGCAACGCCTTCGTCACCGAGATGGGCGAGGTCGACGAGGGGCTGAACATGAAGGTCTCGACCAACAAGATCGGCAAGAAGATCTCGAACAAGATGGTCGAGGAGTTCGGCGGCACCGTCAACGACGCCGAGACGCTCGTCACGGAGGACGAAGACGGCAACGAGGTCTACCGGGTCACCTTCGCCGTCCGCCTGCCGCCGTACATCCCCGGCGACGTCATCGAACTCACGAACGGCGACGACGACGGCCCCGTCCTCGTGCGCAGCGCCCACGGCAACCTCAAGGGCACCCGCGTCACCACCGGCGAGCGCTACGAAGCCAGCTACGAGGAGGGCAACTCTCCCGACGCGCGCCGACTGGGCCGACTCGAGGACGGCGTCGAGACGACGGTCGTCACCGTCGAGGACGAGAACGCGGTCCAGATTCTCGATCCCGAAACCTATCAGGCGAAGACGGTCTCGCGGCCGGACTACTTCGATCCCGACGCCCAGACCGTTCCCGTGCTCAAGAGCCGCGCCGGGCTTCACATCCTCCCCGACCCCGATCCGGACACCGGGGGCGACGACGCCGGGCCCTACGACCCCTACGCGAACCGCGACGAGGGCGATGACTGACGGGGGCGAGCAGCCGGCGACCGACGACCTCGAGGCCGTGCTCCCGCCAGCAGCCGACGACGCGCCACTCGCCGCCGTCGTCGAGAAGCCGCGCACGGAGACGGCCATCGCGTCCCTTCGCGCCGAAGGCGTCTACGACGACTCCCGAAAGGTCATGGAGGCGCGAGGGCGACGCGACGCGGAGCCCTCGAATCAACCGAACGGGTCGAAGACCCGCGAGGATGGCCCCGACAGGGTCGCTCTCCCCGTCCTCGAGCCACCCGCGGAGACGCGCGTGCTCGAGGTCGTCCGACAGGTCGATCCCGAACCCCGGAGTCCGGACCTCGAGGACCTGCTCGCCGAGTGGGGCTGGAGCGACGCAGACCTCGAGTCTGCACCGGGCTCGTGGGCCGTGATCGGCTCGGTGATCCTCGTTCGCCTGCCTGACGACTGTGCAGACGAGACCGACGTCGCCGAGGCGCTGCTCGAGTGCCACGGCGAGGCCGACAGCGTGCTCGCAGACGAGGGCATCGCGAACGACGGCGCGGCTGGAACCTACCGCGAGCCCCGGACGCGACTGCTCGCGGGCGAGGCAGATACCGAGACGATCCACACCGAACACGGCACCCGCTACGGTCTCGATCCCGCGCAGGTGATGTTCTCGCCGGGCAACCAGGCCGAACGCGCGCGGATGGGCGACCTCGCGAGCGAGGGCGAGCGCGTCTTCGACATGTTCGCCGGCATCGGCTACTTCACCCTCCCGATGGCTCGCGCCGGTGCCTCGGTCACCGCTACCGAACTGAACCCGACTGCCTTCCGCTACCTGCTCGAGAACGCCATGCTGAACGACGTCCCAGATCGCGTCGACGCCTACATGACCGACTGTCGGGACCTCGCGGGTGACCTCGAGGTCGACCGGATCGTGATGGGCTACTACGGCTCGAGCGATTCGTCGGGGGCGAGAAACGACGGCCACGACGCGGAGTCGGACGAACCTGCACCCCCCAGCGACGAGGCCCACGCCGCTCGTTCAGACGGCCCCCACGCCACCCGCACCGACGAGGCCCACGAGTTCCTCCCCGACGCCCTTGAGGCGCTCGCCCCCGGCGGCGTCGTCCACTACCACGAGGCGACGCCCGAACCGCGGCTGTGGGATCGCCCGCTCGAGCGCCTCGAGACCGCCGCGGATCGGGCTGACCGGGAGCTCGAGGTGCTCGAGAAACGACGGGTCAAGAGCCACAGCGCGGGCGTCGAACACGTCGTCGTGGACGCCCGGTTCGAGTAACCGGGCTGCGTGCTTTCGTCTCGGCGGAGAGACCCAGTCACGAGGGTGGGTCGTGACATTCATGCTCCAGGGGGCTGTACCGACCCGTATGAACATCAGTCAGATCATGGCCGTCCTCTTTGCGGTCCTGATGATGACGTCGATGATCGCCTGGGGCGCGCTCGCGGCGTTCTGAGCGACGCTCACCGTCGGCGACGACTCCTTCGAGGCGTACTGCTCGGGTACAGTGACTCTTCGTGTTCTGGGGCTGCTTCCTCTCTCGAGCGGGCACGCTGTCAGTCCGTGTCCCAGACGTCAGCCAGCGGACTCGAGCGCGAGCCGCCATCGTCCCCGTCTCCGTCCCCGTTGCTCGAGCGGCCGTACCGGAATCCGCTGCCAGAACCGTTTCGAGTGCTGGTCCCGGAACTAGCCGCGGTCGACCCCGTTCGAGACCCGCCGCCTGCCCGTCCCGCACTCGAGCCGGCCGACTTACCCGTCGGCGTCGACCCCCCGAGTGCCGCCTGCGGATCGAACGGCGGCAACTCCGGCGTTTGCATTCGGTCGACCTGCTCTGTGAACCAGTCGGGCATGTCGGTGCGGGCCCGCTCGAAGCAATCGAGCAGGCTCGAGTCGGCGAGGTAGGTCGCGCCGTGGTCGTCGGGCGCGCGGACGACTCGCCCGCAAGCCTGGATGACGGTTCGCAGCGCCGCCCGGAAGTACCAGGCCCACTGGCCCTCCTCGAGGCGGTGGGCGACGCGAGAGTCGCTCGTGTTGAGGAAGGGGGCCTTGCAGATGACCTGCCACCGACAAAGGTCGCCCTTGAGGTCGAGGGCTTCCTCCATCTTGACCGAGATGAAGACGTCGGGATCGTCACTGGCTTTCCAGGACTCGAAGTCGGCGTCGCGGCCGTCACGGTCGTGGACGCGGATGCGCTCGCCGACGCCGAAATCGCGGAGGAGTTCGGCCAGCTGGGCCTGGATGTCGTAAGAGTGGGCGTGAATCAGTCCCTTCTCGTCGGGGTGGCGGGCCATCAGCCGGACGATCGTCCGCGCGATTTTGGGGATGGTCTCCGAGCGGTGCTCGTAGGTCATCTTCCCCTGGGTGACGTCGTACAGCGGGCGGTTTTCGACGGGGAACGTGTGCTCGACGTCCACCAGCGCGACGTTGCTCGGGTCGAGGCCGACGTGTCGGCAGAAGGCGTCCTTGTTGAGGATGGTCGCCGAGAGGAGCGCGAACTTGTTGCCCCGGTCCCAGACGGTGTGGGCGAGGTACTTCTCGGGGTTCATCGGCTTGATCGTCAGCGGTCCGCCCTGCTCGTCCCCGTCGTCGTCACCGCCGCCACCGTCGCTCGAGTCCGCGTCGCTCTGGTCGACCAGCCACGTCGTCGGACTCTGGGGGTCCCGGTAGTCTCTGACGAACCACTCGAGTTCGCCGATGAGTTCCTGGAGGCGGTCGCGTTCGCGGACCTCGCCGGGGGTGAGCGACTGCTGACCGAGCAGGTCGTCTTTGCGGCGTTCGCAGGTACCGGCGAGGTTCTCGGCGTAGCGAGCGGCGCGGTCGATCGAGTCGACTTGCGGGACGCGCAACTCGTCCCAGAACGGAACGGTTCGCGGCCCGAGCTGGATCGTCGCGTACATTTCGGCCCACTCGGCTAAGCCGTGGGCCTCGTCGATCACGACGACGTCACGCTTGCGGAACACCTCGCTGCCGGCGGTCTGCATGAAGTACGCGAGCGTCATCGCTGCGATCTCTCGGTTGGAGGCGATCGCCCGGTCGGAGAAGTACGGACAGCGGTGTTTGACCGCACAGTCGTAGCCCCGTTCGCGCACGCAGGGGGCCTGGTCGACCGGGGTCCGTTCCTCGTGTGGAAGGATGCAGGTGTAGTTCGACTTCCCGCGGATGATGTTCAGATCGGAGAGGAGGTCGTCCTCGGCGACGTCGTCGAGCTGTGAAACCTGCGGGGTCGTGTAGTAGGCACCCGTGGCCTCGCTCGGTGCTGCCTCGTCGATTTCGCGGGCACAGCCGGCGACCGCTCGCGCCAGCAGCGACTTGCCGCTGCCGGTCGGTGCGCGCACGAGGACGACGTCGTTACCAGCCGCGAACGCGTCGCGGATGTCCCGGAGGGCTTGCTCCTGGGCCCCGCGATAACTCGGTGCGGGGAAGGCCTCGAAGATCCGGTCGGGGTTCACCGTCTCCGTGCTTGCACGTGCCGGCCCTAAAGACTATCTTTCCGCCGCCCCGCGATTCGCGGGACACGAGGGCTGGTATCGCTTGCCTACCTGCCCGTCGGCGTCCATTTCGTCGCCGTAGGCCGGGGTTACGACCGGGTAGCCGACCGATTACAAATACGAAATCCGCCTTCGGATCGACGTGCGGAAGGGTCGCTCAGCGGTAGAGCACCGCGGTGCCACCTGGCCCGCGGCGGCTTCACAGCCTCGTGGCGTTCAAATCCCACCCCTTCCGCTTCGGACGCCATGGTGGCGGAGTCGCCCGCTAACCAGCGTCCACAGTGCCGTGCCGTCGATCACGGCTGCGATCTGCGACCGTGCCCGCACCCTCGGTGGGCTGCGTGCCAGTGTCCGCCTCCCCCAAACACCCCTACCCGTTCTTTCCCCTGTCCGTCCCGGAACCATTCGCCCCGAGCGCAGGCACTCGAGCGCCGGACCCGTATCCACCCGCTCACGCCGACCGCAGGCGCGACGTCTCCTCGTCGACCTGCTCGAGACGATCGACGTCGCCCTCGGCTGGCTCGTCGGGGAGCACCTGCAGACAGGGGTAACACAGCAGGTACTCGGCCCCGTCGTCGAACTCGAGGGTCATCGCCGTGCCCGCGCTGCCGTCGTCCTGACCGAACGTCCAGAGGTTCTCCATGCCGCCCGCGACGCTGACCCGTCGCCCACAGCCGTCGCAGGTGTGCCGTGCCATGTCCTCCGGTCGGGGCTCCGGTGGGAAAGTCGTTCCCCTGGGCGAGAGGGACCGTGGTCGGCGACGACCCCTGCTCGAGCCTGAACCGCTCCTCACTGAGGGCACGACTTACGTCGATGGGTCCCGTAGTCCACTGGCGATGGAGGTGAACTGCGAGGGCTGTGCGGGCTGTTGTATGGACTGGCGCGGACTCCTGTCGGGTACCGATCCCGAGGATCGCGAACGCGACGGCTCCACTCGAGGTGGCTACGGTCCCCGCGCCACCCGTGGCGGTCGCGGGCCGTTCGTCGCAGCGGAAGCCGCCGATGACGTCGATACCCCTGACCGTGAGGCCGGGGACGCCCCACGCCGTCAGCCCCTCGACGACGACCCAAACTTCGTCCCGCTCACTCGAGACGAGGTCCGGGCGTTCCTCGAGGCGGGGCTGGCTGCGGCCCTGACGCCTCGCTTTTTCACCGTCAGCGACGAGTGCGAGGGTCTCGAGATCGACGGACGCTCGGTCGCCGCAGTCGCGGGTCGGCCGGCGTTCCTCGTCGGCCTGCGAAAACCCTCCAAACCCGTCGCGCCGTTCGGTCGCGACGAGCCCGTGTGGCTCCCGACCTGCGTCTTCCTCGATCCGACGACGCTCCAGTGTCGGATCCACGACTCCGACCTGTTCCCGGCCGAGTGCGGGGCCTACCCGGCCCACACCCTCGCGCTCGAGGCCGAGCCGGAGTGTCGCCGCGTCGAGGCCGTCGCCGGCGGCGACCGCCTCATAGACGACGAGGTTCCCGGCCCGGGAGACCTCGAGGACCTGCTGCTCGGCACGCAGGCGATCGGACAGAAGCTCTTCTGTCACCCCGATCCCGACGCACTCGAGGGCGTCATCGAGCGGCTCGCTGCTGGCGAGGCGACCCGCGAGGATCGGGCGACGTGTCTGGCCGTCGCGGCCGCCTCGAGCCCCGGTACGTTCGCGATTTCCGAGTATCACCGCGAGTGGGGCCGGGAGCAGGCACTCGATGAGCCAGCCGAGACGGACGGCGCTACCTGGGTCGAACCCGCGATCTGCGAGTGGCACCGTCGCCGAGAGCGAGCGGACGGAACGCCGTCACCAGCCGTCGCAGTCGAAATCGAGGAGGCTCGCGGCGCACCGACGACGCCGGGATGGGACGATCTCGAGTGATCGGCTGCAGCGCGTTCGTGGCGATGGTTAAGCCGGCAGCGACCCAAACGCAGGCATGAACGTACTCGTGACGGGGGCGACGGGATTCGTCGGTGGTCGACTCGTGGCCGCGTTGCTTGCAGAGACCGACCACGAGGTGACCGTCCTCGTGCGAGATGCCGACGGCTACGAGCCGCCGGGTGAGCTCACCGTCGTCGAAGGCGACGTCCTCGAGCCGGGAAGCTTCGAGCCGGCGCTCGAGGACGTCGACGTCGCTTTCTACCTGATTCACGCGATGGACGCGAGCGGCGACTTCGCCGGACGGGATCGACGCGCCGCCCGGAACTTCGAACGGGCGGCGACTGGCGCAGGACTCGAGCGGGTGATCTACCTGAGCGGACTCGGCAGCGACGTGGACGAACTCTCGGCACATCTTGCCTCCCGGCGCGAGGTCGAATCGGTGCTGGCAGACGGGGCTGCCGAGGTGACCGTCCTCCGGGCCGCGATCATCGTCGGTGACGGGAGCGCGAGCTTCCGGTTGCTGACACAGCTTGCAACCCGACTCCCGGTGATGGTGACGCCCCGGTGGATTCACACGGAGTGTCAGCCGATCGCGATCGACGACGTCGTTGCCTACTGTCTGGCCGTCCTCGAGCGACCGGAGACGGCCGGAGAGACCTACGAAATCGGTGGCCCGGACGTCCTCACCTACCGTGAGCTGTTGATCAGGACTGCCGAAATCGTCGTCGGTCGCCGCCCGCTGATCGTCCCGGTTCCGGTGTTGAGTCCCAGAGTCTCGGCGTACTGGGTCGGGCTGGTCACCGACGTGTCACCGACGGTTGCCTATCCACTGATCGACGGCCTTCGAAACCCCGTGGTCGTCGACGACGACCGGTTGAAACGGCTGGTCGGGCTCGAGCCGACGCCGTTCGACGTCGCCGTCAGACGGGCCGCGGGGCTCGAAGTCGACGGGGACGCTGCCGAGACGACGGTATCCGGTGGGCGGATCGCCGAATGACGTCGACTTCGCGCCCGGAGTACGGCGAGACCTGGGTATACGAGAGCCTCCTCGGGACGGTGCCGGGGCTGCGAGTCGCTGCACGGACGGCGATTGCGATCCAGTTCGTCGGATTCGAGGCTGCGATCCTGATCGTCGCGGCCGTCTACGACCTCTGGGCGGCCGTGATTCCCGGGACCGTCGCCGTCGCTGTCGCCACGATCGGGAGCTGGCTCATGGTGCGATTCAGCCGCCGAGTGCGCGATCTACCGACGCCGACGGGGTACCGGCGGCTCCTGTTCGGCTCGAGTATCGACGTCGTTCTCGGCGTGTTCGCGTTCGTGGCACTCGTCACGTACCTGTTCGTGCTCGACCCGGCTGGGAGCGACAACGGGCTCGTCACCGAACTGTTCGGGGCGGAGCCGCCGGCGATCGCTGTTGCACTGGCGTTGCTCGTGCTGTGGGACGTCGTCTATCGGATCGGAACCTGCTGGTGGGCGAGCGTCGTCGGGCTCTGGCGTGCGCTCGTCTACGAGTTCGACGCGGAGACGGCACGAGGCTACCGGCGGGTCGACGCGCTGAACGTCGGCTTCGCGGGAGTGCAGTTACTGCTGGTTCCGTTTCTGGTCGAGCACCCGCTTTTGCTCGCGACGCTCTGTGGACACGTCGTCGCGGTGGTCGTCGTCGCAACACTGTCGATGGCACTCGGGCGGAGCGATGAGACGAACGGACGAAAACCAGTCGGCAAGCGCTAGTCCGTCTTGATCTCTTCGAACTTGCTGAGCAGTTCCTCTGCAGAGTCGCCCGAGTCGTACTCGACTTCGCCGTGGTAGATCGTCCGCTCGTCGTCGAAGTCCGCGTCCACTCTCGAGGCCTGCTTTTCACGGCGCTCGTGCTCGTCTTCGTCATAGGCACCCATTGACATGGTAGGTATACACACATTGGCGACTGTCGCACATGAATGTAACGGTCGTTCATCCACGCTCGCTGAAACGTCTGAATCGGGTGACCATCGCCGAGTTCTCGTCACACTCGGTGACTTCTCGAGGGCTGGGTGTCGGCACAACGAACAGTATATCCGGCACCGTCTCCTATCGACAGGCGTGGCACGGCCGCTTCGCTTTCGATACTCGCCCACACACTGGAGCGAGCAACGCGTCAGACAGAAGATACTCCAGCCGCTCCGGTCGAACATCGGCGCTCGAGCCGTCGCTCCGCGGTTCGAGATCGGCGGCAACTGGGAGACCCACCGCTTCGAGATGAAAAACGGCGACCTCGCGCTGTTCGCCCGCAACGGCGAGGAAGCCTACTGGATGGGCAATACGGAGACGCCCTCCTCGCTGTGGCGCACCGACAAGTTCGGCTGGCGGGAGGTGCCCTATCACGTCTCGCGGTGGACCCAGCGAGAACTGCTCGCGACGCTCCACGAGGAGGACCCGTGGCTCGCCGACTACCCGCACCTCTCGTGGTACTTCCTCCCGGTGTTCATGTCCAAGGACGGCCGCGACGCGACCCGTGCATTTTTCCGTGAACACGCCGCCGGCTTCCCCGACGCCGGTCGGCGCGAGACGACCCGGTACGTCGAGGATCTGCTCGCGACCGGCGCGTTAGACGAGTACCGACACGTCATGTCCGGAAAACTCGGCACGAGCAGCCACGTCGACCGCGTCCGTATGAGCGCCGCCGTCGGCGAGTTCATCGCCGCGAAGATTCTCGTCGACGCCAGCTACGACGTCGAACCCGAGATCGAGGTCACGACGGGCCACTCACTCGACTTCCGGGCGACCGACGACGAGACGAACGTCCTCGTCGAGGTCACCCGTCCACAGCCGCCGACGAACCGCGCGGCCGCCGGTCCCGTCGCCGCCGTCCGCGACACTGCCGAGACGAAAACCGACGGCCAGCTCGCCCGCCACGGCGGCGGTGCCGTCCTCTTCGTCGACTGTTCGTCGTTCCGTGACGACGCCTGGAACGCCGTCCGCGGCGAACGCCCCGAGGTCCACCACCGCCCGGCCGTCGTCTACCGCGCGCGGCCGAACGGACGTGTCGAGGGCTACCGGAAAGGCTCGGTGCCCCTCGAGCTCGAGTCGGCGCTCGAGTTCGTCGACTGACGGCTGGCAGCGTTTTCGACGCCTGTTCCCGTTGCACCCGCTGTGATGGACGCATAGTTATATGGGCATCGGTGACATGGAACACGAACGACCATGCGAGCTGCAGTTCTCGAGGAACACGGTGAACCGTTATCGATCGAAGACGTCGACGCACCGGAGCCCGATGCGACGGGTGCCGTCGTGGAGGTAGAGGCCTGTGGCGTCTGTCGGAGCGACTGGCACGGCTGGCAGGGCGACTGGGGCTGGCTCGGGCTCGAGACACAGCCGGGACAGATCCTTGGCCACGAGCCCGCGGGAACGGTCGTCGCCGTCGGCGAGGAAGTCGAGAACGTCTCCGAGGGCGACCACGTCGCCGTCCCGTTCAACCTCGGCGACGGGACCTGTCACGAGTGTCGACGCGGCCACTCGAACACCTGCGAGAACGTGATGCCGCTTGGCTTCATCTCGGTCGTTCAGGGGGCCTTCGCCGAGCAGGTCCACGTTCCTGCAGCCGACCACAATCTCGTGGAACTCCCCGACGGCGTCTCCTCGGTCGACATGGCCGGGCTTGGCTGTCGATTCATGACGTCGTTTCACGCGCTGGCCCACCGTGCTGACGTGGACGCTGGGGACTGGGTCTCGGTCCACGGCGTCGGCGGCGTCGGCCTCTCGGCGGTCCACATCGCCGACGCGCTCGGCGCGAACGTGATCGCCGTCGACCTCGACGACGGCAAACTCGAGAAGGCGCGCGAACTGGGCGCAGTCGAAACGGTCAACGCGAGCGACGTCGACAACGTCGCCGCCCACGTCAAGGCGATCGCTGACGGCGGTGCGGACGTCTCGATGGACGCGCTGGGAATCCAGACGACCTCACAGAACTCCATCCAGAGTCTGGGGAACCGCGGCCAGCACATCCAGGTCGGGCTCACCACGCAGGACGAACAGGGGATGATCACCGTCCCCTCGGACGCGATGGTGATGCAGGAGATCGAGTTCATCGGCTCGCTGGGCATGCCACCGACCCGCTACGACGAGATCTTCAGGATGGTCGCGACCGGCAAACTCCGCCCCGCGGACGTCGTCTCGGAGACGATCGCCCTCGAGGACGTCTCCGACAAACTCGAGGCGATGACCGACTACGAGACGGAAGGGATTCCGGTCATCGACGAGTTCTGAGCGCCGGCTGTCGGTTCGCTTCGATCCGCTGGGGCGTCGACGCCCGAGTGGTTACCGTTCGAAGGCGTCCGGACGTACTGACCGCTCGACGGTAAACGGTGTCGCTGCGTCAGAAAAGTGAGCCACGCGCCTCGCCGGGGATACCCCTAGAACGAGACGACCTCGGGACCGTACGGGCTACCGACCGGGTTCGGGTCGCGGTCGCTGTAGCCGACGCGGCCGATTGCCTTGTCGCTCAGGGCACAGGTGACGGCGAACTCGACGTCTTCCTGCGTTTCGAAGGTTTCGCTCTCGAGGCGGGCGAGTACGTCGCCGACCGTTTCCGAGCCGTTGGGGAGTTCGAGGGTCCGGTCGCCGTAGGCCTCGATCAGTTCCTCGGTGGTTGCGGGGTACTCGTGGTCGTCGATGACCTCGCCAGCGCCGTTGGGCAACATTACGTCTCCTACTGTGTGAACAATGATTATAAACATTGTCCATAATCGTTTTCTAGGCACACCCCATTCCTTGTATGGCTTATATTGGCACGATCGATGGTGGCAGATCACGTCCGGTCGGCGTCGGTCGTCTCGAGAAACGCCTTTCTCCTGCCGCCTGCTCGAGTCCGTATGGTCTATGCGGATCTGCACGTCCACACGACGCGCTCTGACGGGGGGCTCGAACTCGAGGCCGTCCCTGCTGCTGCCCAGCGCGCCGGCGTGGACGTCGTCGCGGTGACCGACCACGATCGGCTCCAGCCGTTCGACGGCCCAACCGTCGAGCGCGACGGCGTAACGATCGTCCACGGCATCGAACTGCGCGTCGAACGCGAGACTGGCCAGCGACTCGACCTGCTGGGGTACGGCGTCGAGTCGACGTCCGCCCTCGAGTCAGTGGTCGACCAGATCCAGGCGAACCGGATCGAACGCGGGCAGGCGATCGTCGACTGCGTCGAGGACCGTCTGGAGGTCGACCTCGGCGTGACCGTCACCGACGGCTTCGGTCGTCCGCATGTCGCCCGCGCGATCGACGCCCATCCCGACGCCGACTACGACTACGCCGACGCGTTCGCTCACCTGATCGGCAGCGACGGCCCGTGTTTCGTCCCTCGCGAGATTCCTTCGTTCGACCGCGGGCTCGAGGTCCTCTCCGGGGCCTGCCGGGTCGTTTCGCTGGCCCATCCACTCCGGTACAGCGATTCAGAAGGCGCACTCGAGATCGCCCCCGAACTCGACGCCGTCGAACGGTGGTATCCCTACGGACGGGACGTCGACGCCGGTCTCGCGCTCGTCGACGAGGTGCTCGAGCGCCACGACCTGCTCGCGACCGGCGGGAGTGACGCCCACGACGACGAGCTGGGGCGCGCCGGACTCTCTCGGGCGGCCTTCGAACGACTCGGGCTGTCGTGAGTGACAGTCTGCCGAACACTCTCGATCGGTGCCGCGAACCGGATAGCCGGGAGCGGAGGGTTCAATGCGACGTGGGCCATAGGACCGCTCATGCACTGCCACTACTGCGACCGCGAGGCCGCCTTCGCCGCCGAATCCGAAGGCCTCAAAGTCGGGCTCTGCGAGGAGCACTTCCGCGAGCGACTGCAGGAACTCGCCGAAGCCGATGGCCTCGAGACGTTGAAAGAGAAAGTCGACGTCGACCGGGCCGAGTAAGGATTCTCCGCTGACTGTCGCTGGTTTCTCCGCGATCGACTCTCGAGTCAGGCCGTCCGACCGGCGTCGACGTCGATCGCGTCGACCGGACAGACGTCGACACAGAGCATACAGTCGATACACTGGGCCTCGTTGGTCGGTTCGGCCTTCTCCTCGCTCTCGGGATGTCCGGGCGTCTCGACCCACTCGAAGACGTCGACCGGACAGTCCTCGAGACAGGCACCGTCGGCGATACAGAGGTCGAAGTCGACGGCGACGTGGGTGCCGCGAATGCCGAGTTCCTCGGGTTCGTCGACGGGGCCCCAGACGGCGACGCCGTTTTCTTCACCGACCTTCTCGCGGTTCTCGTTGAACTGTGGATCTATGGCCATTGCTAACAGGTCCAGACGGTCGACGGGAACTTAAAAGTACGGACTCGCTGCATCTCGAGAATGGGCGGCCTACCGGTGTCTCACACCGTCGACCGGGCACCGTCGGGACGGCGTTTTTCCGCCTCGAGGTCGTCGACAGTGGTATGACCGACGCCGATCCGGCCGGTGGCCTCGACGCCCGCGAGCGACCGCCCCGACTGGTCTACGACGATGACTGCGGGTTTTGCACGTGGTGTGCCGAGTACGCGGCCGCGCGCGGCGAGTTCGAACTCGTGGGCTTCGAGGAACTCACGCCGGACCAGCTTGCGCGGCTCCCCGACGACTACGAGGAGTGTGCACACCTGTTGACGGCCGAGCGGGTCCACTCCTGTGGCGAAGCGATCGAGGAGACGCTCGCTCGCGTCGAGACGCCCTCCCGCTTTCTCGCTCGAGCGTTCCGCCGACTTCCCGGCAACGAGACGGTCCGGGAGTCCCTGTACCGGGAGGTCGCCGACCGTCGAGCACTGTTCGGCCGAGTCGCCAGTCGCACGCCGCCGGCGCGAGCCCCGGACGGCGAACGCGAGCGAACGGTGACACAGGATCGCGAGTAACCGCTCGAGCCCAGCTGCAACCGACGAACGATCCCTCGAGAGAGCGCATCGCTTTTGCGACCGCCGCGAGAACTCGGTGTATGGACCACACTCTCACCCACCGACCTCGGCGACTCCGACAGGACCGGGTTCGCGGTCTCGTCAGCGAGACGAGCCTCGAGCCGTCGGACTTCATCGCGCCGGTGTTCGTCGACGCGACGACCGACGAGCGCGTCCCGATCCAGTCGATGCCGGGCCACGAGCGCGTCCCGATCGACGAGAGCGTCGCCCGCGTCGAGGAGGTCCTCGAGACGGGCGTCGAGGCCGTCATGCTCTTTGGCATCCCCGAGTCCAAGGACCCCGACGGGACCCGCGCCTGGGTCGACGACGGCGTCGTCCAGGAAGCGACCCGACGGATCACGGCCGAGACCGACGCCTACGTCATCACCGACGTCTGCCTCTGTGAGTACACCGACCACGGCCACTGCGGGCCGCTCGAGGAGGAACTGCGCGGGGAAACGGGCCACGAACACGGCCCCGACTGCGAGCACGACCCCACGTTGACGGTCGACAACGACGCGACGCTCGAGGCGTTAGAGCGAATCGCCGTCTCTCACGCCGAGGCGGGGGCGGACATGGTCGCCCCCAGCGGGATGATGGACGGGATGGTCGCCGCGATGCGCGACGCGCTCGACCGCGAGGGCTACGAGCACGTCCCGATCATGAGCTACGCGGCGAAGTACGAGAGCGCGTTCTACGGCCCGTTCCGGGACGCGGCGGACGGCGCTCCCTCCTTCGGCGACCGCCGGCACTACCAGATGGACCCGGCGAACGCCCGCGAGGCCCTGCGAGAGGTCCGCCTCGACGTCGAACAGGGCGCAGACGTCCTGATGGTCAAACCCGCCCTCCCGTACCTCGACATCGTCGCCTCGCTGCGCCGGGAGTTCGACCACCCGATCGCCGCCTACAACGTCTCCGGTGAGTACGCCATGCTCCACGCCGCCGCCGAGAAGGGCTGGCTCGACCTCGAGGCCGTCGCCCACGAATCGCTGCTGTCGATCAAACGCGCCGGTGCCGACCTGATCCTCACCTACTTCGCCGAGGAGCTGGCCGAACGGCTCGAGTGATCTCGACCCCGCCACCCGAGTGGAGCGAGAAGTCGAAAGCCACGTGGCGTCGGCAACCGAATCACGGGTATGATCGCGATCTTTTCGGACACCCACAGCCACCGTGGGCACGAACTCACCGGCGAGGCGCTGGCGGCCGCTCGCGAGGCCGACGTCGTGATTCACGCGGGCGACTTCACCAGCGTCGCCGCGCTCGAGGCCTTCCAGAACGAGTGCGATCGATTCTACGCCGTCCACGGCAACGCCGACAGTGCCGCCGTCAGTGATCGCCTCCCGACGAGTCGCGTCCTCGAGGCCGGTGGCGTCCGCTTTGCCGTCACCCACCGACGCGACGGCAGCGAGACGGGACTGGCGATGTTCGGCCGGGCGGAGGCTGCCGACGTCGTCGTCTTCGGGCACAGCCACCGACCGACCGTGATCGACGCCGAGGACTGTCTCCTCCTGAACCCCGGCAGTCACGCCCAGCCGCGCGGGAACCGGCCGGGATTCGCCGTACTCGAGCCTGCAGTGGATGGCGAGGGCCGACTCGAGGGCGAGATCAGGGAACCGGACGGGACACTCCTCGAGTCGTTCGACGTCACGGGAACCGTCTGAGAAAATCGACGCGAGCGCACAGTCACCGAGAGCCCAACAGAAGTGGGGGCCGAACCGTCTCGAGTGTCAGCGGGGCTGGTGGATCGAGTGGGCGGGGTGAGGTCCGATGGGGCAGGTGGGGAGGGCTGTCGGGGGACCGAGGGCCGAAGCGAGTCAGCGGGAGTGGGGACCGCTCGCGGGCAGGGTGATCGTCGGGCGCTCCCTGGAACGCATGCTGGAGTACGGGCTTCCAGTCATTATACCCAGCGTAAGGTAAAAATCGGATTTTAGCTACGATGACTGGTCTCCACGCTCCCCTCGAGACGCTGTCTCTGTCGCGACCTTCGGGACCTTCTCCGTTGGATCTCCTGCCAACTCTCTGGTCACGTCCCGTCAGTTCCCGTCGCGACCATCCAGTACCGGATCGCGAGATACACCATGATGATGGCGAACGTAACCGCAAACAGGAGTTCGCCCGACTCCCACGAGACGTACAGCGCGATAGCGTTGAACGCGATGCCGACGACGTACAGCAGTCGGACGTGATAGCCCGTCACCGGGACTCACCCGCGCTGACGGTGGGTGCTCGGTCGACCATACCGACTTCTTCGGGAGCGCGACCAAAAACCCTCTCAAGCGACTCGAGTCCGTCACATGCTCTCGGGTCGGCATGACAGAACCCGGGAGGCAGAACCCGGGAACTGCACCCGAACTCGGGGATCCAGCCGACGATCAGAACTCGAGGTCGTCGCTCGAGACGACTTCGCCGAAGAGCCACTCGGCGTGATCGAGAGCGTACTCCCGGTGATCCTCCTCGATGTGGCCGATACAGTCTTCGACGAGGAGCGGCCGGAAGTCCCGCAGACCGGCGCTGCCGGCGGTGTGGAGCACGCAGACGTTCGCCAGCGTCCCGCAGAACACGAGATCCCTGATGCCGCGGGCGTTCAGCCACCCCTCGAGTTCCGTCTGATAGAAGGCGTCGTAGGTGTGCTTCTCGATCACGTGGTCCTCGTCTTCGACCGGCAGTTCCGCGACGATCTCGGCCTCCCACGACCCCTCGAGGACGTGTTCTCCCCACTGCTCGAACTCGTCGTAGTAGTGGGCGTCTGCGAACTGTTCGGGCGGGTGAACGTCTCGCGTGTAGAGCACCTGAACGCCGGCCTCGCGGGCGCGCTCGAGGAGGTCGGCGATCGGATCGATCGCGGCCTCGCTGCCCGGTGCGTACAGCGAGCCGTCGGGGTGACAGAAGCCGTTTTGCATGTCGACCACGACGACGGCCGTCTGTGCTGGCTCGAGGGTCGGGCTCATGTGTGGGGATTCGGATTCGGGCGTAAAAACGTTCGTGGCGGTGCTGTTGTGGTGGCCGAACCCCGACGGCTACACCGCTCGAGACCACCGACTCGACCGCCGAGGTAATCGGAAACGGTTCTCGCCGACCGCTGCACTTCAGGGTATGAATATGATATGAATGTGTATGGGTCAGGGTACGAAACGCCGCGTCGGCGACCGGGGGCAGGTCACGATCCCGAAGGAGCTTCGCGACGAATTCGACATCAGCGGCGGTGACGAGGTCGAAATCCGCGAAGAATCGGGAAAGATCGTCATCGAGAAACCGATCTCTCGAGCGGAGATGGCAGCCGGATACCGCGCACGGGCTGCCCACCTCCGACAACTCACCAACGAGATGGATGGCGTTTCACGAGAGGCCGACGAGTATCTCGGCGACGCGCCGGAGTGGGAGTAGATGGAGGTACGCCGGGGAGACATCGTAATCGTCGAACCCGATCCGACGGAAGGATCGGAGCAGCGCGGGACACGACCGTGTCTCGCCGTGCAGAACAACGTCGGGAACGAAAACGGCACCCACGACCATCATCGTTCCGTTCACGTCGTCGTTCGACGACGAACTGTATCCGTTCGAAGTGCTCGTGACGGCCGACGAAAGCAACCTCCGCGAGGACTCCGTCGCCATGTGCAGCCAGATCCGAACGGTGTCGATCGAACACCGGATCGAACGTGTCGTCGGGTCCATCCCCGACAAACGGATGGACGACGTCGATACCGCCCTCGAGTACAGTCTCGGATTGCGCAGCTCGTGGTAAGTTCCGCCGAACTGTACCACGACGACCAGTGGTAGCGTGGCCGTCCTCTCCCTGCCACGCGGCACGTGGACGATCACCGCGCTTTTTGTAGTCGCCTCCCTATCGAATGCTATCTCGCATGCACTCGAGCCGCAACCAGGTTCTCGCCATCCTCGCGGTGGCCGCAGTCGCCCTCCTCGCCGTTGCCCTCGCGTCCGGCGCGCTGTTCGCCGTCCTCCCGGGGGACGGCCCCAATCTTCTTGCCGACGACCGACCCGACGAACCGTCGACCAGCGAGACCGTCGGCTACGTCGAGGGCTACTGGTACGACGACGACCTCCCCGTCGACGACCGTGACTCGGCCGCGCTGACCGAGGACGAGCTCGAGGCGGTGGTCTACCGCTCGATGGCCCGCGTCGAGCACATCCGGGGGCTCACCTTCCAGGAGGAGGTGCCCGTCGAGGTCCTCTCCCGCGATGAGTTCCAGGAGGAAGCGGACCTCTTCGGGAACGTCACCGACGAGCAGCGGCTCCACCAGAACGTCTACCTCGAGGCGCTGTTCCTCGCCGACCGTGAGACGCCCGCCGATAGCGAGGTCGAAGCGCTCTACGACGGGACCGTCGGCGGCTACTACGACCCGGCGACGAACGAAATCGTCCTCGTCGCCGAGGACCCCGACGAACCCGAGACCGACGAGATCGTTCTCGGGCACGAACTCCTCCACGCCCTCCAGGATCAGCACTTCGATCTCTCACAGTACGATCGCGAGACGATCGACCAGGACGCCGCGAAGAACGGCCTGATCGAGGGCGACGCCGTCTGGGTCGAGACCGAGTACGCCGACCGGTGTGCGAGCGAGTGGGACTGCCTCGAGCCCAGCATCTCTGCCGGTGGCTCGCCTGCGATCAACTGGGGGCTGTACCTGATCGTCCTGCAGCCGTACGACGACGGCCCCGACTACGTCGATCACCTGCTCGAGGAGGGCGGCTGGGATGCCGTCGACGCGGCCTACGACGAGCCGCCAGCCAGCAGTTCCGAGATCATCCGGCCCGGCGACGAGCGCGAGCCGGTCTCGATCGACGTCGCGGACCGCTCGAGCGACGAGTGGCGACAGTACGAGATCGACGGCGCGGTCGCAAACGAGACCCTCGGCGAGGTCGGGAAAGCCTCCATGTTCGCCGCCGGCGCGGTCGACCCCGCCCGTCCCGGCGTCGTGAGCGAAGACGCGTTCTTCGAAGGCCGGACCGGCGTCCTCGCCGACCTCGACTACGATCAGCCCTACACCGACGGCTGGGCCGGCGACGAGTTCGTCACCTACGTCCACGAGGACGCCGACGCGACCGACGACCCCCTCGCAGCCGTCGAGCACAGTGGGTTCGTCTGGCAGAGCGAGTGGGTCTCCGAGGACGACGCCGCCGAGTTCGTCGACGGCTACGAGCAACTGCTCGAGTACCACGGTGCCGAGGAAATCGAGGTGGACGGCGGCGATGCCGACGTCTACGAGATCGACGAGAACTACCCCGGTGCCTACGCAATTACGCAGGACGACGAGACGGTGACGATCGTGCGTGCGCCCTCGGTCGACGACCTCGAGGACGTCGACGCCGGTGCAGTTGCTGGCGAGTAACCGTCTCCCGGCCTGTCCCGTCACGACGCGTCGGCCGCAGACGAGCACCTTTTTGCACTGCCCGGAAAACTCGAGGCCATGACACGCTCGTTCGGTACCGTTCCCGCCGAGGCGATCGCCGCGGGGACCGCGACCGACGCCTACTTCGAGCGCACCCGGACGACGCTCCAGCACGCCGGGAAGAACCCCCACGTCGTCGCCGAGGTGACCGCCGACCAGTTCCCCACCGGCGCGTTCGAGGTCTTCACCGGCGTCGCCGAGGCAGCCGAACTGCTCGCCGGGCGGGACGTCGACGTCGACGCCCTGCCGGACGGCCAGCTCTTCGACGGCGGCCCCGTCATGCGCATCGAGGGACCGTACCTCGCGTTCGCCGAACTCGAGACCGCCCTGCTCGGCCTCCTCTCACAGCCGAGCGGGTTCGCGACGGCCGCACTCGAGGCCCGGCTGGCTGCCCCTGACTCGCTCGTCCTTTCGTTCGGGGCCCGGCACGTCCACCCCGCTCTCGCGGCCGTCGTCGAGCGCGCGGCCCTGCTGGCTGGCTTCGACGGCTTCTCCCACGTCGCCGCGGGCGAGTTACTCGACCGGGAAGCCAGTGGAACGATGCCCCACGCGCTCATGTTCTGTTTCGGCGAGGGGAACCAGTCCGACGCCTGGCGGGCCTTCGACGAGGCCGTCCCCGAGGAGACCCCACGCATCGCGCTCGTCGACACCTTCTGGGACGAAAAAAGCGAGAGTTTGCTCGCGGCCGAAACGCTCGGCGACGACCTCGATGGCGTCCGCATCGACACGACCAGTTCTCGACGGGGCGACTTTCGCCACATCGTTCGCGAGGTCCGCTGGGAACTCGACGCCCGCGGCCACGAGGACGTCGATATCTTCTGTAGTGGCGGCCTCGGGCCCGAACAGCTCCACGACCTTCGGGGCCTCGCCGACGGCTTCGGCGTCGGTGGCCACATCACGAACCGCGATCCGGTCGACTTCAGTCTCGACATCGTCGAAATAGACGGGAAACCGATCTCCAAACGCGGCAAACTCTCTGGCGTCAAGGACGTCTATCGGACCGCCGAGGGCGGCCACCACGTCACGCTCGCCGACAGCGAGGGCCCCGACGACGGCGAGGCGCTGCTCGAGCCCCTGCTCCGCGACGGCGAGGTCGTCCGGGAGTTCGACCTCGAGGCCGCGACCGAGCGGTGTCTGGCCGACGCCGAGGCGGTCGGATTCGATCCGCTGGCCGGCGAGTAGGCCGTCTTCGCCACGTTGCCAGTACACACACGGTCACATCGGCTCGAGTCAGTGATCGATATTTCCAGAACGATAATCACGCTCCACAATTACTTCTACGCATGGCTGCACTTCGCCCGAACCCGACGACGTCGGGGGTCGAACTCGCGAACTGGCTCGGCCTTCGCCTCGTCGTCCTCGCTATCGGCTCGCTGTACGCGTGGTCGGTCCTCTCGAGTCTCCTCTCGTCGCTTGTGGGGCCCGACAGCGTGCTCGTCGCGGCTCTCGTCGTCGCTGCCGTGGCGCTGTGGATCGCTCTCCAGCTCTGGTTCGAGGCGACGACCGTCCTGATCGAGACGACGCTCGAGTCGCTGAGCGAAGACTGACCGACGATTGCCCGGCGAGCGAATCCGCAGCGAGACGCAGTGAGGTCTCTGCTGGCACGGTGACCGCCACCCCTACGAGAACACTCTCGTCGCTCGAGTTCAGACCTGCTCGACGCTGCCGTCGGCCTCGCGCTCGCGGAAGACCTGCCCTTCGAACAGCGTCACGATCACGTCGTCGTCCTCCCACGCCCCCGGCGCGAGTTTCGCCTTCCGGCACGTCCGGTCGAGGTACTCCCGTTCCGTCCAGCCGTTTTCGACCGGCACTGTCGGGTAGAGCCAGCCGCCCTCGCCGGCGTCGATTGCGACGCCGTGGGTACCGAGTTCGAGATCCGCCAGCGGATCGTCCGTCAGGACGACGTTCCGGACGGCACAGACCGAGACGGTCAGGTTCGGCAGCTCCGAGGGTGTCACTTCCGACCCACAGGAGTTCTCGCTCGCGGCCTCGATCGCCGAGTCGACGATCACGTGCCCGAGTTGCTCACCCGATCGATAGCCGCCGGCACAGCCCCGCAGGCTTCCGCGGCCGCGCGTAGACTCGAGTCGAACGAACGCCCCCGTTCGCTCGTAGAAGGCTTCGCGCATGCTGCCCGGCTGTTCTCGTTGCCCGTGTTGTACGTAGGATTCGACGGCTTCGCGCGCGAGTTCGACCGCCCGCGCACCGTCCTCGTAAGAGAGGTCGACGCCCTGTCGCTGGGACATACAGGTGTACATGGGAATACCGCTCCTAAAACGCTTCCATTGACTCGAGCCGCGAGTACCTACATACTTCGGGTGTTGGTTTATGCTTCTGAGCGACGCGGCCACTCGCCGCGAGCCAGCCGACCGAGTGACTTATTCGCGGCCAGCACCTACTTCGGCTGGGAGAGAGAGCCTGGCCGCCGCGGCGAGTGTGTCGGTGACGACGCGCTCGTTCAGCGTGGGCCGACTCTTCGAGTCGTCCCACGCACGCGAGGAAAGTCCCCCCACCTGTTCGGGCAGGTGACCGGACGCAAGTCCGGAGTGGGAGACCACTGGCTCTGGAACAGAAACGACACGTCTCGGCCCGACCGATGATGCGCGCGAACCCGACCGCAAGGAAGGGGAGTGAACCCGCTGACGGGCCCGCAGTCGAAACTCGCGGTTCGAAACCGCAGACCGTGTCCGACACGGTCGACTGTGGACTGACGGCCGAGGATCGATGGAACGGCGAACCCTCACCGGTGCAAGTCCGCACCGTGGTAGCCCGAACGCCCCGCGGCCGCATCGAGGCCGCGGACGGCGCGGACGCTCAGCCGAATGCCGGGACGAACAGAAGGGGGCTTACTCCTCTCACCCGCTTTTCGTACTCGAGTGGCCACACTCGAGGCGACGCTGCGTTCCGCTCTCGCGCCGTCACTCGAGTCGGTCGGATGACTCCCGGATCGCCTGATAGAACAACCCGAACTGCAATCGGTCGTTTCTCGAGAGTTCGATCCCGTGTCGCGCCAGCAGTTCGACCATCTCGTCGATCTCGCGGTCGTACCACCTCGAGAGGAGGCGGACGTTTCGCTGCGCATAGTCGTAGTTTCGTTCCAGTACGCGTGGATCCATCGGATCGACGTCGGGGGCGTACATCGGTATCGAACCCGTGTCGTTATCGTATCGGTTGCAGGTCTGTTTCGCCGCAGCTACATTCGGTCACGCCGAGGGGGCGAATCGTCCCGTTCGGCTGGGCGTGGGCGACGTACATCTCGCCACACTCCGGACAGACGGCGACGGTTTTCTCGGTCCCGCTTTCGTGAGTGCTCATTGTGCTTCACGATACGGCGACTCCACCCATCATCATTGTTCCAAAGTATATTAATTGCGGTCAGTAGCCCGGACATACTGCCAGCAACAACAGTATGCGCCAACTACGACGTTACTCAGACAGTACGACGAACTGGCCGGACGTGTGTCTCCTTCGGGGTCTCGTTCCGGCACTGGTACGTGGGATTTCCAGTGTCGCTCCGGGGAGTTTCCTGCAGTACAGACCGCTCACTACGTTCGCGGTATTGTGTTGCAGAGAAACGTCCTGACGGAGTCCAACGCGAGCGCGAGCGAGCGTTGGGCACGTCAGGACCGAACGATGCAGCGGTGCTGAACAACGTGAAGCACTCGCAAAGAGTGAGCGTCCTGACGGAGATTTGAACAGGTGAGAGACGTTCCTGCTCGGGCCTTCGGCCCTGCGCGGGCTGCGACTCTCGTGTTCAAATCTCCGGGGAGTTCTCGGAGCACAGACTCCTCGCTGCGCTCGTCGCGTAGTGCTCCGAAAACGTCCTGACGGAGTCCAACGCGAGCGCGAGCGAGCGTTGGGCACGTCAGGACCGAACGATGCAGCGAGTGCTGAACAACGTGAAGCACTCGCAAAGAGTGAGCGTCCTGACGGAGATTTGAACTCCGGTCCCTGGCTCCGCAAGCCAAGAGGATAGTCCACTACCCTATCAGGACTCATCTACTCGTAGCCGGCTGAGTATTAAAGCCCTTTCGAAAGGGTGGCGGGCGTGCCGACGGCTGGCACGCCTCGAGCGCCGCGCCTGTGACGCCCGACAGCGATCGTCGCTGCCGAGGCGAGGGGTTGAAATAGGAAGGCGCGGCGAACGGCCGTATGGACCCGATCGTCGCCGTTTCGGATGGCCCTCGAGCCCTGTCGTCTCGCGCGAACGGACGCCGAATGGACAACGCTTATGCGCGGGCTATGCATGCTCGAGGATAGTATGAGCGACATCGAGGGTGTCTACGAGGACCTCGAGGCTGACGTCTCCCTCGAGGAGTTTCGCGAGGCCGTCGAGGCGAAAGTCGAGCAGATGGGTGGACTCGCGGACGAGGAGACGGCAGCGATGCTCGTCGCTCACGAGATCGGCGAGAGCGAGGTCGGTGGGGTCGCCGACGTCGAGCCGGGGATGGAAGAGGCGAAGTTCGTCGCCAAGGTGGTCTCGATCGGCGAGTTGCGAACCTTCGAACGCGACGGCGACGACGAGGACGGCCGCGTGGTCAACGTCGAGGTCGCAGACGAGACCGGTTCCATCCGGGCGGCCTTCTGGGACGAACACGCCGAGGCCGCCGTTTCCGAACTCGAGGAAGGACAGGTGCTGAAGATCGCGGGCCGGCCGAAGGAGGGCTTCTCGGGCGTCGAGGTCAGCGTCGACGACGTCGAACCGGACGACGAGACCGAGATCGACGTCACCGTCTCGGACACCCACCGCGTCGAGGACCTCTCGCTCGGTCTCTCGAACGTGAACCTCGTGGGCGTCGTCCTCGACACCGACAGTGTCCGGACGTTCGACCGGGACGACGGCTCCGAGGGGAAGGTCGCGAACCTCACCCTCGGCGACGATACTGGACGCGTTCGCGTGACCCTCTGGGACGAACGGGCCGACCTCGCCGAGGAACTCGAGCCCAGCACGACCGTCGAGGTCGTCGACGGCTACGTCAGGGAACGCGACGGCAACCTCGAGTTGCACGTTGGCAACCGCGGGACGGTCGAGGAAGTCGAGGCTGACGTCGAGTACGTCCCCGAGAGCACGCCGATCGAGGCACTCGAGATCGGCCAGACGGTCGACCTCGCGGGCGTCGTTCGCTCGGCCGATCCCAAGCGCACGTTCGACCGCGACGACGGCTCGGAAGGGCAGGTTCGAAACGTCCGCGTGCAGGACGCGACGGGCGACATTCGCGTCGCGCTGTGGGGTGAGAAAGCCGACGCCGACCTCGGGCCGGGCGACGAGGTCGCCCTCGGCGACGTCGAGATCCAGGACGGCTGGCAGGACGACCTCGAGGCGTCTGCGGGCTGGCAGTCGACGATCACGGTGCTCGATTCCGACGGCGGATCCGGCACTGGTACCGACGGTGACGCGGGTGCCGACGACGGCCAGTCGACCGGGCTCTCGGCGTTCGGAGACGAGGAAGGCGAGGGCTCGAGTGCGGCCGACGACGCGGGAGCCGACACCGATGCGACCTCGAGCGCCCAGCCGGAGACCGACGCCGCCGATGCAGCGACGCTCGACGACCCCGACGAGGGCGACGAACTCGAGTTCACGGGCGTCGTCGTTCAGGCCGGTGATCCGGTCGTTCTCGACGACGGCGAGACGACGATGACGGTCGTGACGAGCGCCGACGTCGGGCTCGGCGAGGAGGTCACCGCCCGCGGCGTCGTCCGGGACGGGCGACTCGAGGCGACGGACGTGTTCTGATCGACGGGCCACCCATCAGTATCGGTTTCGTGTGAACGTCTCGACGAGTTGAACGGATCCGTTCCTCAGATGCCGCGAGAAACCTCATCGAGCGCCTAGGAAAAGCGTTAAGGGAGTTAGCTTCGCCTATCATGATATGAACGTCGAACTCCCGTTCGCCCCGGTCGATACGATCATCCGCCGGAACGCGGGCGATCTTCGGGTGAGCGCCGATGCGTCGAGGGAACTCGCGACGCGGATCCAGGAACACGGGAGCGAGCTGGCGGTCGACGCCGCAGAACGCGCGACTGCGGACGGGCGCAAGACGCTGATGGCCGCGGACTTCGGCGTCGAACAGGTCGTCGATAAGGACGACCTCGAGTTGCCAGTCGCACCGGTCGACCGCATCGCCAGGATCGAGATCGACGACCGATACCGCGTCTCGATGGACGCCCGCATCGCCCTCGCCGACATCCTTGAGGACTATGCGGACAACGTCGCCGGGGCGGCAGCGATCCTCGCCCGCCACGCCGATCGTCGAACCATCACCGACGACGACATCGAGACGTACTTCTCGCTGTTCGAGTGAGAGTGAGATGCAGTTTGGCTACAGCGAGACCTGTCTCGCACACGACCCCGGTCCGCGCCACCCGGAGGCACCGGACCGGTTGCGGGCCATCCGGGAGCGCCTGAAGACCAAACACGGCGTGTCCTACGTCGAGGCCGACCCGGTGGGGGTGGGGGAGATCTCGAGAGTTCACGACCGCGAGTACGTCGAGTCCGTCGAGGAGTTCTGCGCCGACGGCGGAGGTAACTGGGACCCGGACACCGTCGCCGTCGAAGAGACCTGGGACGCCGTCTGTCAGAGTGCCGGCCTCGCCTGCTGGGCGATCGAGGAAGCGCTCGAGGGGGCGACGGGACGCGACACGCCGTTTTCGATCGGTCGGCCGCCGGGCCACCACGCCGTTCCCGACGACGCGATGGGCTTTTGCTTCGCGAACAACGTCGCCGTCGCCGCCCAGCAGGCGTTAGACCGCGAGGACGTCGACCGGGTCGCCATCTTCGACTGGGACGTCCACCACGGCAACGGCACGCAGGATATCTTCTACGACCGGGATGACGTCTTCTTCGTCTCGATCCACGAACGTGGCCTCTACCCGGGGACCGGAGCCGTCGACGAGACCGGTGAGGGGGCGGGCGAGGGGACGACGATGAACCTCCCGATGCCCGCCGGGACGAGCGACGCCGCCTACCTCGCCGCCGTCGAGGGGCCGATCACGGCCGCACTCGAGGCCTACGGTCCCGACTTGCTGATTATCAGTGCGGGGTTCGACGCCCACCGCCACGATCCTATCTCCCGGATTCGCCTCTCGACGGAAGCCTACGCTCTGATGACCGATCGAATGCGCTCGCTCGCCGACGACCTCGATGCCGCCCTCGCGTTCGTCCTCGAGGGCGGTTACGGCCTGGACGTGCTGGCAGACAGCGTCGCCATCGTCCACGAGACCTTCGACGGCCGGGAGCCGATCGAACCGGACGAGGACATCGAGAGTCGTCCCGAGTCTGCCCTCGAAGACGTGCTCAGGGCGCACGAACTCGAGATTGATCTGTAACGCGAGTCCGGATGACGCTACGTCGACGGACCGGTACGACTGCGAACCCGCCGCTGCACAGCGACCGTGCTGGCCCGATACTAACTATTTAGTAATCCTGACTGAATGAGGTGATAACCAGTCGCGATCGGTCGCCGACCGCGACGCCCGAGACCGCACCCTCGATCTATGCACGACTCGATAGCCATCCTCGTCGTCGACCCCGACCCGTCCATCGCCGACCACGTCGCCGACCGACTCGAGACCGCCCACTCCGGATTCGCCGTCGACACCGTAACCGACGGCACCGAGGCCCTCGACCGACTCGAGACCGGTGCCGTGGACTGTCTCGTCGCCGACGCCGAGCGCGGCGAGCCACCGGGGAACGTGCTGGCCGAGCGGTGTGCCGAGTGTGCCCCGTCGGTGCCCTGCCTCCTCGTGACGTGGGGCGAGTCCCGGTCCGAACGCTCGGGTGGAGCGATCGAGGCCGGTGCGACCCTCGTGCTCGACCTCGAGATGGGTCCGGGTGGGGCTGGAGACGGTGCCGGTACCCGCGACGCCGCTCGAGAGTACGACCAGTTTGCACTGCTGGCAAATCAGCTCGAGGCTGCGGTTTCGGCCGCGTCTCAGCCGACACACCCACCGGTTCCGTCGTCAGCGCAGTCGGGCCCGCCGGATGCTGCAGAGGGATACGAACGGACCGTCGAGACGCTCCACGACGTCACTCGCCGGCTGATGCGTGCGGAGACGAAGACGGAGATCTACCGCCACGCCGTCGAGACCGCTGGCGAGATCCTCGATGCAACGATCGCGGTGGCCTACGCGTTCGACCCCGAGACGGGCGCGCTCGAGCGCGCGGCGTCGACGTCGACCGCCGGTGACGCGGCGGGTCCGCCGCGACGGTTCGAGCGCGGCGAGGGTCGAATCTGGGAGGCGTTCTCCGCTGGTGAATCCGCGACGGTCGCGGATGGCCGGTCGATCACCGGGTCCGGGCCCGCCGTTCGATGCGAACTCGTCGTTCCGCTCGGGGCCCACGGCGCGATCGTCGTCGGCACCGCCGCGGTGAGGTTCGACGAGCTGATGACCGAGCTGTTTCACGTGCTCGCGGCCAACGCCGAGGCGGCCCTCGACCGCGCCGAGCGTGAACTCCTCCTGCGAGAGCACGACCGGACGCTCACCCGGCAGAACGAGGAACTGACCCGGCTCAACCACATCAACGAGATCGTCCGCGAGATCAACCACGGGATCGCGCAGGCGTCGACCCGTTCTGAGATCGAGTCGATCGTCTGTGATCGCCTCGCCGACACCGACCGCTATCGGTTCGCCTGGATCGCCACGCTGGCGGACGACCCACCGGAGCCGCGGTCCTGGGCCGGCGTCGACGCGACCTACGTCGACCGCGTCCGCGAACCCGGCGCGCCCGAACGTCGCCTGATCGACCGCGTCCTCGAGTCGGAACGGGTCCAGGTCGTCCGGAACGTCCTCGAGGACGACCACTGGGAGCGTCGCCGGTCCGAGGCGCTGACCCACGGCTTCCAGACCGTCGCGGGCGTTCCGCTGTCGACCGACGAGCGCCAGTACGGCGTCCTCGTCGTCCACGTCGGCGGCGTCGATTCGATCGCCGACGCCGAACGCGACGTGTTCGTCGAACTCGGCGAGACGATCGGACACGCGCTCCGGTCGGTCGAACGGACGCGCGCCATGCTCGCCGACGGCCACCTCCAGCTCGAACTCGAGTGTCGCGACGAGCGCCTGTTGCTCAACCAGCTCGCTGCGCGCGTCCCGGGCTCGGTCGCCGTCGAGGGCGTCCTCGACCGCGGTGACCGGATCGTTGCCTTCCTCAGCACGTCGGCGTCGGTCGATCTCACTGGTCTCGCCGACGAGCGAGCGGCCGTCGACGGCGTATCGCTCGTCTCCGACGGGGACGACGAGCGCCTCTACGAGGTGACGATGACCGCGATTCCATTGCTCGAGGTGCTTCGCTCCTACGACGCGAGACTGCAGACGGCGACCGCAGACGACGAGGGGTCGCGACTCGTCCTCGAGCTTACACAGTCGGCCGAGACGCGATCGCTGGTCGATGCCCTCCGGGAGGTCTTCCCCGAGACCGAACTGGTTGCAAAGCGTGAGACCACTCGGATGCGCTCAGCCGAACAGCTAGATACCTACCTCGAGGAGCGCCTGACCGAGCGCCAACTCGAGGCACTGCAGGCCGCTCACTACAGCGGCTTCTTCGAGTGGCCACGCGAGAGCACGGGCGAGGCACTTGCCGACGCACTCGACATCTCGGCGCCGACGTATCACTACCACTTGCGAGCAGCCCAGCGAAAGCTCGTGGAGCTGGTCTTCGAGTGACCTCTAGCTGTTTAGCACCTGTTCGAGAAGTGTACTAAACAGATAGGAAGTATCGTTAATCCCTCCCCGTCCTTAGGATACGATGGCGATTCGCGATAGACTGTCGCCACCCCCAATCCCCCACCCCCACTTTCGCGAGACACTACGTTCTCAGAGAGCGATTGCCACTGGCACTGCTCGACGACTGGTCCACGAGCGTCTGCGTCGTCGATGGCGGTCGTCAGTCACGTCGCCGCAGCCGACTTTTCTCCTGCAGAGCGATTGTGGCGTTCTGGAAATACCGACGGCGTCTCCGACTCACCGCGAGGGCCAGTTCGAGCGACGACTACCGGCGTCCCACTCGATCCACTCCTGTTCCCAGCCGCGCCGGGACTCCGCACGTCGCGCAGCGAACTCCCGGTCCTCTCGCGCGGTTCGGTTTCGCTCTACTGCACCCGTCTGTTCGCCGGCGACGAGCAACGGATCGAACTCGACGATCCCGCGCGGGGACCGCTCGCCGGCGGCCGTCTGCACCTCGAGTCGCTGGCCCCGTGCGTCCCGGAGTCGTGGGTAGACCAGTCGGCCCGAGGGCGAGAGTTGCTCGCGGAGTGCTCGTGGCGACTCGGCGACGGCAGCCTCGAGCAGGATGCGGTCGAACGGGGCGTACTCCGGGAGCCCGTTCGCGCCGTCTCGGCAGTCGACGAGGACGCCACCGTAGCCGGCACGCTCGAGGTTCTCTCGGGCGTCGAAGACGAGCGGGCGGGCGATGTCGACGGCGTGGGCGTTCGTCTCGCCGACGATCTCGGCGCAGACGGCGGCCGTGTAGCCGACGCCGACGCCCACGACGAGGACGTCGTCGTCGGGCTCGAGTGCGAGGGCTTCGAGCAGGCGGGCGACCGTACTGGGGGCGAGGATGCGACTGCCGCGGACCTCGTGGTCGCTGTCGGCGTAGGCGTTCCGGTCGTCCGGGAGGAAGAGACGACGCGGGACCGCCCGCATCGCTTCGGCGACGGCCTCGCTCTCGATCACCTCGCGTGGTGGCGACTCGAGGCCGTCGACCATGTCGTCTCGAAGTACCGCGGGGTCCATACGGTCGGTACCCGATCCAGCGGGAAGAATCTCGCGCTTCCGTGGGCGCGCCTGATCGAACCGTCCGCCGGAAGCCGATAGCGGCTCACCCGTGTTCTTCGAGCGTCCTGACTGTCGACCGGATCGTGACGGGTGCGACGTCGGCGACCTCGGCGGCTGTGGCCTGCGTGATCGTCGGCCACTCCTCGCGTTCGCCGGCGGCGTAGTAGAGACAGGCCGCGGCGACGCCGCTTGGATTTCGCCCGCCGATCAGGCGCTCGTCGAGCAGCGTCTCGACGTGATCGCGAGCGCGCCGTTCGACGTGGGTGCCGGCCTCGAGTTCTGAGGCGAACCGGGGGAGGTACTGTCCGGGATCGATCGGCCCAGTCGGGAGCCCGAGTTCCCGATTCAGGGCGTCGTAGGCGACCTTCAATTCGTCGTCGTCGGCACGGGCGATGGCGGTGATCTCGCCGACGGTCCGGGGAATGTCCCGCGTACGGCAGGTGGCGTAGATCGACGCGGCGGCGAAGCCTTCGATCGACCGGCCCTGCAGCAGGTTTTCCGACTGGGCGGAGTCGAACAGTGCGCAGGCCTGCTCGCGGATCCCGTCTGGAAGCGAGAGGCCGGTGACGATTCGACGGATCTCGCCGAACGCGTAGACCTGATTTCGATCCGCCTTCGTCGAGATTCGCGCCCGGTTGTGCTCCCGGCGGAGGCGTGCGAGCTGTCGCCGCTTGCGGCCCGTGATTCGGCCGTCGTAACTCGAGTCGGTTCCCGATCCGAAGCCGATTTCGGTCGAGAGGCCGCGGTCGTGTCTCGAGCGCGTGAGCGGTGCGCCGGTTCGACGCCGGTCGCTCACCTCGTCGCCGAAGGATCGCCACTCCGGCCCCCGGTCGATCGTTCGTTCTCCCGTGACGAGGCCACATCGTTCACACACCGTTTCGGTCCCCGTTTCCCGTACCCTGCCCTCGCACTCGGGACAGCTCACGGACGCGTCCAGGTCGCCCATTGGAAATCTCTATCTGCGACTTCCTATGGTTGCAGTTATATTTAATCTGTTGGTTATGTAATTAATTTCCTGTGGCAGGAACCGACGGCGACCGGCCGTAATCGGCTGGATCTGCCACTGTCAGGAACCGGGTCGAGCGCAGACTCGAGTCCGCGATCGTCGCTCGTCCACGGTCGTCGGACGGCGCCGGGGGCGTTCGAGGGGTCGCCGGAGGTCGTCGATCTCGTGGATATCATCGGTTCTGAGGGGTGCCTGTCCGTTTTATGAGTCTTCTCGTCGTAGACTGGGTCCCCACTGGCTCGCGATGACCGATCCCCGTTCTGCACAGCGACGTCGAGTCGAATCGACCCGGCCTCGAAACCGCATCGGCCCCCACGTCGCGTCGACGACGTGGCGACACGGCGCGTTCGTCCACTGGCCGGTCGATCCGGCGGCACTCGAGGCGCTCCTCCCCGGTCAACTGACCCTCGAGACGTACGACGGGAACGCCTGGATCGGCGTCCTCCCGTTCGTGTTCGTGAACGCGGGGCTCCGGGGGACGCCGTCGCTCCTTCGGACGGCGGTCGCGGAGTTGAACGTCAGGACCTACGTTCGGTGGCGGGAGGACCCGGGAGTGTACTTCTTCAGGATCGAACTCGGGACGCCGTGGCTCGCGGCGATGCTCGGCCGAACCACCCGAATGCCCGTCGAGTACGCCCGGATGACGGTCGGTGCCGGCGAGGACCGCGTCGGATTCGTGAGTCGCACCCCGGCGCGGCCGGGCACGGTCGGCGGCACGGAGGGGCCCGACTCGCCAGCGGACGTCCCCGCCCACTTCGCGATCACCTACGAGGCGACGGGCGAGCCGTCCCGTCCGGAGCCGGGGAGCCTCGCCCACTGGCTCGTCGAACGCAGACGCTTTTTCGCCCCCTCGAGCGGATCGATGCTGGTCGGTGAGGTGTCCCACGAGCCGTGGCCGCTCCAGCCGGCGACCGCGACGATCCACGAGAACGCGCTCTTCGAAATCGAGCCGCTCCCCCGTCCCGAAGGGGAGCCGATCGTCCACTACTGCGACGACCTCGAGATGACGGCGGCGATTCCCCGGCGAGTCTGACCCCTCGAGACGGCTACGCGAGTCCGTAGAGGTCGACGTCACGACCCTCCTCGCCCTCGAGTGCGTGTTCGTAGACGACGTGGGCGGCAGCGAGGTCCTGGATGGCGAGCCCGGTCGAGTCGAACACCGTGATCCCGGTCTCGTCGGTCCGGCCCGGCGCGTCGCCGACGACGACGTCGCCGAGTTCGGCGTGGATGTCCGCGTCGGTCAGCACGCCCTCGGCGTAGGGGACGTTGATCTCGCCGGAGTGGGTGCACTGCTCGTGGTCATCGATGACGATGGTCGCCGCCGTGAGCAGGTCGTCCGCGAGTTCGTGTTTTCCGGGCGCGTCGGCACCGATGGCGTTGACGTGGGTGTGCTCGCCGACGGCCGCCCGATCGACGATCGGCTCCCGGACGGGCGTCACCGTCGAGACCACGTCACTCGCCACGGCGTCGGCGACGTCTCCTTCCCGGACGTCGAACCGGCCGTCGTAGCGCTCGAGGAACGCCGCGACGCGCTCGTCGTCCTGATCTGCGACCACGACCTCGTCGATCGCCCGGACCGTCGCGATGGCCTCGAGCTGGCTGTACGATTGTGCGCCGGCACCGACGAGGCCGAGGCTCGAGGCGTCCTCGCGTGCGAGGTACTTCGTGGCGACGGCGGCGGCCGCCCCGGTGCGGGCCATCGTCAGGGCGGTGCCGTCGAGGATGGCCAGCGGGACGCCGGTCTCGGGGTCGGCGTAGAGCATCGTCCCCATCACCGTCGGCAGGTCGTGGTCGGCGGGGTTGTCGGGGTGGACGTTGACCCACTTCACCCCGGCGGCGTCCCACTCACCGGCGTCGAGATAGGCCGGCATCGACCGGAAGTCGCCGTTGTACTGGGGCAGTTCGACGTAGGACTTGGCGGGCTGGATCGCGTCGCCGTCGGCAGCCGCAGCGAACGCCTGCTCGACGGCGTCGACGACCGCCGCTGGCTCCGCGTAGGCCTCCACGGTCGATCGGTCGAGTAACAGCGTGTTTCTGGTCATACTCTCGCGTTTTGCCGGCGACTACTTAGCCTCCCTGTCCGTCTGGTGGCCGATCGGTGACGTCAGGCTGAAACCCACCGACCACCTAGGCCCGCCGATGAACGCCGAGGCGGTTCGCGAGCGTGCACGGGAGTTACCGCGCGAGCCCGGCGTCTACCAGTTCCGGGCCGACGGGACCACGCTCTACGTCGGGAAGGCAGTCGACCTGCGGAGTCGGGTCACCTCCTACGCCGACCCGCGAAGTGCCCGCATCGGGCGGATGGTCGACCGCGCTGACGACGTCGAGATCGCCGTCACCGACACCGAGACACAGGCGCTACTGCTCGAGGCGAACCTGATCAAGCGCCACCAGCCGCGGTACAACGTCCGGCTCAAGGACGACAAGTCCTATCCGATGGTCCAGGTGACCGACCACGAGGCCCCGCGGATCGAGGTCACGCGCGATCCAGCCGAGTCGGCGACCGTCTTCGGCCCGTTCACCAGCAAGGGGGCCGTCGACACCGTCGTGAAGGCCCTGCGGGAGACCTACGGCATCCGCGGCTGTTCGGACCACAAGTACGCGAACCGCGACCGCCCCTGCCTCGACTACGAGATGGGGCTCTGTACAGCTCCCTGTACCGGTGAGATCGACCGCGAAAGCTACGCCGACGACGTCACCTCTGTCGAACGCTTCTTCGAGGGCGAGACCGGCGTCCTCGCGGATCCGCTGGGCCGCGAGATGGAAGCCGCCGCCGCCGAACAGAACTTCGAGCGCGCGGCGAACCTCCGGGACCGACTCGAGACCGTCGAGACCTTCCACGGCGAGGGCGGCGAGGCCGTCCAGTCGGTCGGCGACGAGCGCGCAGTCGACGTCCTCGGCGTCGCCATCGAGGGCGAGGACGCCACGGTCGCCCGCCTGCGTGCGGAGAACGGGAAGCTGGTCGATCGGGATCGCCACACGCTCGAGGCACCCGGGGGCGGCGTCGCGCGCTCGAGCGCCGATTCGACGGGGACCAGCGCGGACGGCGGCGTGGCCGACGTGGGTGGCGTGCCGGCCGTCCTCGCGGCCTTCATCGTCCAGTACTACGCCGAACGTGACCTGCCCGACGCGCTCCTCCTGCCCGAGCGTCACGGGGACAGCGAGGTCGACGCCTGGCTCGCAGCCGAGGGCGTCTCGGTTCGGGTCCCCGGTGCTGGCCGCGAGGCGAAACTCGTCGAACTCGCGCTCAAAAACGCCCGGCGAAACGTCGGGCGACGGGACGAGTGCGGGATGCTTGCCGATGCGCTCTCCCTCGACGCCGCACGACGAATCGAGGGCTTCGACGTGAGCCACGCCCAGGGCACGGCCGCGGTCGGCAGCAACGTCACGTTCGTCGACGGCAGCGCCGAGAAGGCCCACTACCGGCGGAAGAAGCTCACCGACCAGAACGACGACTACGACAACATGCGCGCCCTCCTCGAGTGGCGCGCCACCCGCGCGGTCGAGGGTCGAGACGACCGCCCGGACCCGGACCTGCTGGTGATCGACGGCGGGGCGGGCCAGCTCGAGGCGGCCCGTGACGCGCTGGCTGAAGTCGGCTGGGAGGTGCCCACCATCGCGCTGGCGAAGGCCGAAGAGCGCGTGATCACGCCCGACCGGGAGTTCTCGTGGCCGAGTGACGCCCCGCACCTCCACCTGCTCCAGCGCGTTCGCGACGAGGCCCATCGCTTCGCGGTCCAGTACCACCAGACCGTCCGCGACGAGGTCGCGACCGTTCTGGACGACGTGCCGGGCGTCGGTCCCGAGACCAGAAAGCGGCTACTCGGGCGCTTCGGGAGCGTCGAGAACGTCCGCGAGGCGAGTCTCGAGGACTTAGAGAGCGTCCCCGGAGTCGGCGAGAAGACGGCCGAGACGATCAAATCCCGGCTCTAGAGCACCCGGCCGGCCGCTCGAGCGCTCGAGACTGCATTATTTTTCACTGACGAGTGCGTTTCGAACGATATGGGTTCACAGACTCCCGGCGCAGGCGGTGCTGGCGGTGCGAACGAGCGGGCGACTGGCCCGCCGGATGGCCCCGGCCCGGAGGAGGGGTTACTTCGTTTTGCGATCGGCTATCCCTCGCGGCGAGGGCTCAAACCACTCCTGATCGGGACCGTTTTCACGCTGTTTTCAATCCTCATCATCCCCGCGTTCTTCGTCGCTGGGTACATGGTCCGATTGACGCGGGCGGCGATACGCGGTGAGCCCGAACCACCGGCGTTCGACGACTGGGGTGACATCTTCGTCGACGGACTCGGACTGCTCGTCGTGTTCATCCCGGTACTGATCGTCTACTGGCTACTCCTCTTCGTGACCGGTGAGATCCACTGGCTGCTGAACGTCCTCGTCGCGCTCGCGTTCGCGTACGTCGCCCCATCCATATACCTCAGTTACGCGGTGAGCGATTCCTGGTTCGGAGCCTACGACACGGGGAGACTGCAGCGGTTGCTCACCCACCGGACCTACGCGATCGGACTTCTGCTGTACGTGCTGGTCATCAACGGTATCGGGTTCCTGGTCGCTGTGTTCCTCATGACCGTCTCGCTGCTGACGATCGTCGGCTGGATCGTCATCTGGCCGCTGATCATCTTCTACTGGTACGCTATCGACGCCGCTCTCTGGGGACGCGTCTACAATCGGATCGAGGCACCCTGAGTACCGCCTGCAACCAGTACCTCCAGCTTCTCGACCTGTCCTGACCGTCACGTTTTTCGGACCGGGGGTTGGGTCACCGGCACGGACCAGAACGCATGACTGGAGAGTCCGTAGAACCCACGTCGGTGCGCCCGATCGTGCTGTACGGGACGCTCAGACGCGGCTCCGAGAAATACGTCGAATTCGGCCTCGAGGACCGCCTGACCTACGTCGGCGAGTGCACACTCGAGGGCCTCCTCTACGACCTCGGTGAGTACCCGGGGCTGGTTCTCGAGCCCGAGGTGAGAGACGCCGAGGGGAGTACCACTGACGACGGTGCGCCCGACGCCGACCGTAGCGACACTCTCGTCACCGGCGAACTGTACCGCGTCGACGACGAGACCGTCGTTCACGAGCTGGACGCCTACGAAGGCTACTCTCCGGCGAATCCAGCGGGATCGCTGTACGTCCGCCAGCTGGTTCGCCTTGAGGAGCCGCCTGTCGACGCCTGGACCTACGTTTACAACCGGGACGTCGAGAACGCACCGGTCGTCACGTCGGGTGACTGGCGAGCGTATACCGACCGCGACTAGCCGGTGTCTCCAGTGCGAATACAGCCGACCGGCGAGCGCAAGGTGTGTCCTCACCCCGGCGTGTGACCGACTCTCACCCATGTCCAGCGACGACGACTTAGAGGACCTCCTCGCGGAACTCGACAGCCAGCACGACCTCGAGACCGCCCAGCAGGTTCTCTCGATCCGGATGGAGAGCCGCCGGTACGGCAAGCCGGTGACGATCGTCGAGGGGTTCGACCTCGAGCACAGCGAGGTCGAGTCACTCGCCTCGGAGCTAAAGCAGTCACTCGGGACGGGCGGGACGGTCGATTCGGGACGAATCGAGTTGCAAGGAGACCACCAGGACCGCGTCCCGGCCCTGCTCCGGGACCGCGGCTTCGAGGTGCGGACGTGAGGAGACGGGTTCGCGACGTTCGAGCCGGGGCGACGATCTGTCGGGCGAAGTCACTTTATCGTTCCCCTGACAAGGTGGGAGCATGACCGTTCGATCTGCGGCGGCGGACGACTTCGACGCGATCAAAGCTATCGCCCGGGAGACCTGGCACGCCACCTACGACGAACTCGAGTCGGAAGTGATAGACCGGACGGTCGACGACTGGTACACCGACGACTCGATGCCCCTCGAGGCCCCCGGGACCGTCGTCCTCGTCGCCGAACGCGGTGGGGAGATCGTCGGCTTCACCCACGCGGTCGCCCAGGGCGAGCGCGCGGACGTCCTCCGGATGTACGTCCACCCAGACCACCAGGGTGAGGGGATCGGTACCGAGTTACACGAGCGACTGCTCGCGGAACTCGAGGCCCACGACGTCGACGAGGTTCGCGCGCTCGACTTCGCGTTCAACGATGCGAGCCGCCGATTCTACGAGGGACTGGGTTTCGAACGCGCCGACAGTGGTGAGGTCGTCATCGACGGCGAGTCCTACGACGAGGCGGTGTACGCACTCGAGCTCTGAGCGATTCGTCGCGGCGTAGCGTGGACACTGCCGCCTCGCGGCTCGAGAGCGGTGCTCGAGCCAGCGCGACTCATCTGGCCTGCGCGGTCCGGCTCCGGTAGTCGACGAGCCTGACGGCCACGTGGTAGCTGATCGCGAGCATGGCGACGGCGATGCCGGCGACCATGACGACGATGGAGAGCCACCAGGCGTCTATCACCCACGGCGGCGGGGTCGGGTCTCCCATCGGGATCATCAACCCGACGGCGAACAGCAGTAACAGCGGAATCGCCGCGAGGTACCCGGCAGCGACGAGCCAGAGTCGACGCGTGACACCGGCGGTGAGTGAGAGTGCGAGGAGACCGAGTCCTAGCCCGACCGACACGGGCGAACTGTCGCCGTAGCCGACGGTAAGCACCTGGTAGGCGACGATCCCGACCGCCGTGACCGTCAGGCCGGCGGCCGTGTGGAGCGCGAGGCGCTCCCTCGTGGCCGAGGTGGACCGACTCGTCGCCTCGCGAACCGCGTTCATCGGTCACCGTTCGCAGGCCCGCCTCTTGAATATTCAGCTCGAAAGCTTCGTTTTGCCTGTGGTGAGGTGGACACCGCAGCTGAGACGACCGTGCCGACATGGGTCGGTGGAACCATTTTCGCACTCGACTACGTACTCGCGCGCATGGAGATCCGACCAGCCACCGTCGACGACTGCGACCGAATCCGGGCCGTCGCTCGCGACGCCTGGCACGACACCTACGACGAGCTCGAGTCGGACCTGATCGACGAGATCATCGACGACTGGTACGGCGACGAGCCGTTCGAGCAGGCCCTCGAGAGGCCGGGGACGGCCGTCCTCGTCGCCGAGCGCGACGGCGAACTCGTCGGCTTCACCCACGGCGTCGTCAGCGAGGACGAAGGTGACGTTCTCCGGATGTACGTCCACCCCGACCACCAGGGTGAGGGGATCGGCACGGCACTTCACGAACGCCTGCGCGAGGACCTGGAAGACTTCCACATGAATCGAATGCGTGCGATCGACCTCGAGTCCAACGACGCGAGCCGCGAGTTCTACGAGGATCTCGGGTTCGAGCAGACCGACGAGGCCGAGGTCGAACTCGGCGACGAGACGCACACCGAGGCGGTGTACACCCTCGAGCTGTGAGGTGTCGAGCCAGTCGGAGCGGCGTCGCTTGGCGGGGATCGACGTCGAGTCAGAACTCCTCGCTCGGCGGCGCGATTCCCTCCTCCTCGTCACCGCCTGCGAGGTCGAACTCCTCGCGCACCTCGCGAATGCGGTCGCGGATGTCCGCGGCGAGTTCGAACTCGAGGTTGCTAGCGGCTTCCTGCATCCGGTCTTCGAGGTCGGCGACGTAGCGGGCGGCCTCGTCGTCGTCCTCGAGCGAGCGCCCGGAGACGTCGGAGGTATCGGTCTTGCTCCCGGGGAGGTTGGTCTCGCCGATTTCCTTCTCGATCGTCGTCGGCTCGTAACCGTGCTCTTCGTTGTACTCCTGCTGGATGCGGCGGCGGCGCTGGGTTTCCTCGATCGCAGACTGCATGGCGTTCGAGGGCCCGTCGGCGTAGAGGACGACCTCGCCGTTGACGTTTCGCGCCGCCCGGCCCATCGTCTGGACGAGGGTGGTCTCGCTGCGGAGGAAGCCCTCCTGGTCGGCGTCAAGGATCGCCACGAGCGAGACCTCGGGGATGTCAAGTCCCTCCCGCAGGAGGTTGATCCCGACGAGGACGTCGATCTCCCCTAGCCGAAGGGAGCGGATGATCTCGTGGCGCTCGAGGGTGTCCGTCTCGTCGTGCATGTAGGCGACGTCGACGCCTGCTTCCTCTAGGTACTCCGTGAGGTCTTCGGCCATCCGCTTCGTGAGGGTGGTCACGAGGGTCCGCTCGTCGCGGTCGATGCGCTCGTCGATCCGGTCCATCAGGTCGTCGACCTGTCCGGTGGCGGGCGAAACCTCGACCTTCGGGTCGACGAGGTGAGTGGGGCGAACGATCTGTTCGACGATCTGCTCGCTCTGTTCCTGTTCGTAGTCAGCCGGCGTCGCGCTCACGTACAGCGTCCGGTCGGTCTTCGCCTCGAACTCCTCGAAGGTGAGCGGTCGATTGTCGTAGGCGGTGGGGAGCCGAAAGCCGTTCTCGACCAGCGAGTCCTTGCGGGACTTGTCGCCAGCGTACTGACCCCGGACCTGCGGCAGCGTCACGTGGGACTCGTCGACCACCGTCAGAAAGTCCTCCGGGAAGTAATCGAGCAAGGTGTAGGGCGTATCGCCGGACTCGCGGTCGTCCAGATAGACCGAGTAGTTCTCGATGCCCGAACAGTAGCCCGTCTCGGCCATCATCTCGAGATCGAACGTCGTCCGTTCCTCGATGCGCTGGGCGGCGATCAGGTCCCCTTTGCGTTCGAAGTACGAAATTCGGGAATCGAGGTCCGAGCGGATCTCTTCCATCGCCCGCTCGAGTTTGCTGTCGGGGATCGAGTAGTGCTCTGCGGGGTGAACGAGCACTGCTGGCTCTTCGCCTTTGACCTCTCCCTCGAGCGGGTCGACCTTGACCATACGGTCGATCTCGTCACCCCAGAGTTCGACGCGGACGGCGTAGCGGCCGTACATCGGGTAGATCTCGATGGTGTCACCCCGAACCCGGAAGGTGCCCTGCGTGAAGTCGACGTCGTTGCGCTCGTAGTTCAGGTCCACCAGCCCCTTCAGTAACTCGTCGCGGCCGACCTCTTCGCCGACCTCGAGTCGCATCGACATGTCGACGTAGTTTCGCGGGTCACCGAGGCCGTAGATCGCAGAGACCGAGGCGACGACGATGACGTCGTCTCGAGTCAGCAGCGAGCGGGTCGCGGAGTGGCGGAGCCGGTCGATTTCGTCGTTGATCGAGGCGTCCTTGTCGATGTAGGTATCAGTTTGTTCGACGTAGGCCTCGGGCTGGTAGTAGTCGTAGTAGGAGACGAAGTACTCGACGGCGTTGTTCGGGAACAGGTTCCGGAACTCCTCGTAGAGCTGGGCGGCGAGGGTCTTGTTGTGGGCGATGACCAGCGTCGGCTGCTGGACCTCCTCGATCACCCACGAGACGGTGTTGGTCTTCCCGGACCCGGTCACGCCGAGCAGCGTCTGGCGGTCCATCCCCGACGCGAACCCCTCTGCTAACTGAGAAATCGCCTCGGGCTGGTCGCCGGCGGGCTCGAACGGGGCGTCCACCTCGAACGGCCGATCGACGTCTGGACGGTCCGGCTGGAGTGGTCCCTGGGTGTCGCTCACGGTATCGTCGGTAGGCAGCGCAGCCACTTGACGGATGCGCTTGGTCGTCGATCGGCTACTCCCACCCCACAGACGTGATATCTGGCTGACTGTAACGAATCACAGCATACGCTCATAATCGTTCAGCGTGACTGTCACTCGATCGATGACGAAAGACGAGACCCGGGAAGAGGCGAACAGTGACGTGGGGGCGACCGACGACCGTGAACGATCGTCGGACTGGGATGTCGATCGTCGACGACTCCTCGGCCTCGCCGGATCGGCGGGGACCGTAGCGCTAGCCGGCTGTACGATCGACGAGGACGGAATCAGAATCTCCTTTGGTGACGACCCGGCGGACCCCGATTCCGGTGACGGTGCCGGCTCGACGGACCCCGATTCCGGTGACGGTGCCGGCTCGACGGACCCCGATTCCGGTGACGGTGCCGGCTCGACGGACCCCGATTCCGGCGATGGAGACGGCGCGGATGACGGAGGAGCGGGAGGGGAGAGCGGAGACGGCGCGGATGACGAGGAGGGGGACGGAGAGGACGATGGCGCGGATAAAGAGGCCGGTGATAGTGCGGATGACGAGGAGGAAGAAAAGGGGAGCGAAGATGGAGCGGATGACGAGGAAGACGCGTCTGACGATTCGGATGCAGACGGAGAGGACGATGGCGACCCCGAACCGACGTTCTCGGAGGACTGCATCAACGTCGACCCGACGAACCTGTCCATCGACTCGATCAGCGGCGGTCGGTGGCGCATCCGGTCCGGGAGGAGCGCGCTGTTGATCTTCGACGAGAAGGAGAACGCCGAGAGGGCAAAAACGATCATCGAACACTACGGGTTCACCAGTTACTGCTTCGTCGGCCGGCCGGACCCGCCGATGACCTACTGGCTCGTCGACGGCTCCGCACCGTCGGCCTCAGATTCGCCCGGCTTCAGCGAGGACTGCATCAACGTCGATCCGACGAACCTGTCCATCGACTCGATCAGCGGCGGTCGGTGGCGCATCCGGTCCGGATCGAGCGCGCTGTTGATCTTCGACGAGAAGGAGAACGCCGAGACGGCGAAAGCGATCATCGAACACTACGGGTTCACCAGCTACTGCTTCGTCGGCCGGCCGGACCCGCCGATGACCTACTGGAGACGCTGACCGTCGTCGAGCGGTGACGATATCCCCGACGTTCGCCGTCGTCCAGCCACTACTGGGATCGCAAGCCATCGCCGTGGTGTGATCGACACCTCTCCGTTTCGACTGCACGACAGTATAGTAAATTTATTGCCAACACTGCCGAACGGCGCTACCGCGACCTCGTCTCGAGCTGCCGATTTCGTGGGGTGAGGGTGTCTGGTACGAACCTCGAGCCGGCTGCCGGTGTCTGCGTTTCGTATGTGGTGGGGACTGGAACTCGCACACGAGATGTTTCATCACTGTATTATTCTGCAGAAAACAATTATCGGGTCTGTGTGAGGACGTTCACTGAGAGACGATGACGAACGACGACGCGTTCGAACTGGAGGAGCCGAAAACTCGAGACGGCTCTGCGGAGGCGACGAGGGAGACGAGCGACGCCGAGGGACTCGATCGGCGACAGCTGCTCGGTGCCGTCGCATCGACGGGTGCTGTGTCGCTGGCCGGGTGTACGGTCAGTAGCGACGGAATCGAAATCTCCTTCGATGGCGACGCCGAGAACGACCCAGTCGATGCTAGTGGTGCTGGAACCGATCCTGCGTCGGCAAACGGCGCGTCGGGGGAGCCTGCAGCGCCCGACGATGGCGACGCCGAGGATTCCACCGGAGCGTCTGGGGACTCGACGAACGCCGGGAGTGACGGTGGTGAGTCGACGCCGTCGGAAGAGACCAGCGGGCAGACTGCCGACGACGATGGGACGGCCCAACAGAACCAGGGGTCGAACGAGGCCGACCCGACCAACGACAGCGGAGACTCGACCGGAGACGGTGACACCGACGACGCTCCCGGCGATGGGGCTGACGAACCGGACGACGACGCTGAAGCGGACGAATCGGGCGACAGTGACGACGGCGACGACGAATCGGAACCCGACGACGACCAAGCGGTCGAAGACGACGACGAATCGGAACCCGACGACGACCAAGCGGTCGAAGACGACGACGAATCGGAATCCGACGATGCAGAAACCGACCGCACTGCGCTCCCGAACGTTCGAATTCACGACTTCGAACTGACCACAACGTCGGGTGATATGGACGTCTACGGCAAAATCAGTGCCAGAGGGATCTACGACGAAGACGAGTACATCACCCCACGAGGACACTCCACCTGGGAAATCTGGGACCTCGAGGAGGACGACGCCATCTCCCTGACCGACGGCTCGTCGACGGCAATCGATACACCTGTAACGATCGAGTTTCCGGACGAAGCCGTCGAAAACGTCGACGAACGTGATCCCTACCTCGTCGTCCGGGGCGATTTCGTACAGCGACGACCGTCCGACGAAAATCGATTTCTTGGCTGGGGTTCAATTCGCGTGCCGCTGAAGGCTGGTTCTGACGCGGAGTACGACCAGAAGAAACTCACGTTCACCGAGGGCGGAGCGGACCTTCGGTTGACCTTCTCGGTCTCCCCCCTGGACCTGAGTCTGGCCCAACCGATCGACGGCGATCTCAGGGAACTCGACGGGAACATCCCGACGATGCTCTGACCGTTCGGCGGGTTCGAACCGTCGTCTCGCCGCAGTACGTGAATCGCTCCTTCCCGACCTGCGTTCAGCGTCCAGTCACCCTTGGCCGCTGCCGGCCCGTCGAGGGAATCAGCACCTCGAGCGCCCCATCGACGTGAGGTCCGGGTGGCTGGAGAGGGTTCGAAAATCGGCGTCGGTCAGTGACGAAGCGGTCCGTGTCCCGAATCACTCGACTCGAGTGACTCTAGGCGTGGGGCTTCTTGTCCGCTTTCTCGGGGACTTTCTCGCCGTCTGCTTTCTCGTCGGCTTTTTTCTCGTCGTATTTCTGGTCCTCTACGTTGTCGTAGTGCTTTTTGTCGTCGTATTCGTGGTTGTCTGCTTTCTCGTCGGCTTTTTTGTCGTTGTATTCGTGGTTGTCTGCTTTCTCGTCGGCTTTTTTGTCGTCGTATTCGTGGTCGTCTGCTTTCTCGTCGGCTTTTTTGTCGTCGCCTTTCTCTGCCGGTCCGTCGTCAGGGCTTTCCCCGACGCCTTCCCCGTCCACTGCCAGTTCGACGGTGAACTCCCGATCGGTGACGTCCTGCGGTGGCTCCAGGTAGCCGATCGCGAACCCGGTGTAAACCGTCCCGGCCTCGAGTTCGACGTCGAACGTCGCGACGTCAGTTACGGGGTCGCCGGCCGGCCGGACCGAGAGCGTATATGCGCCCGCCGGTACCGCGAGGTACTCCGAGACGTCGCCGAAGGAGACGTTCTCGACCAGCGGCGCGTCGTCGGCCCAGATATCCACTGCGGGCGCGTCCGGCGAGAAGTGTGCGACCCGGACGTACGCCGCGTCGGGTCCGTCCGCCGGGAGCGGGTCGGCATCGACGAGGATCTCCGGTCGGAACGTGCCAGCCTCGAGTTCACCGATAGCGGCGACCGTGTAATAGGCCGCTTCGACCGCGACCTTGTCTTCGAAGACGACGGCGTCGGGATCGCCCGCGGCCGTGATCGCGACCGTGTACGTCCCGGGTTCGAGTTCGAGGTACGGCGAAATGGAACCGTATGCGACGTCCTCGAGCACCGGTGCGCCGTCGACGTAGACGTCCACGTTCGGCGCGTCCGGCGAGAAGTGTGCGACCCGGACGAACGCGGCGTCGACTGGTTCCTCCGGTCGTTTGTCGTCTTCTACTGCTCCTTTTTTCGGTTGATCGTCGCCGTACTCTCCAGTTGCGAAGGCGGTTCCGCTGGTGGCCACGAGGCCACCGGCGACGCCGATCGTTTTGATCGTCGAACGTCGTGATACGTCCATGATACGTAAGAGTAGGAGGACCAGGCTCGGAAAAACCCGGTTGTCAGTAACGGAGATTGTTCCCTCGTTTCTCCGAGAGGGAGCGCGGAAATAGCGCCGTGAACAGGTCGCCGACGAGTCAGTGCGACGTTGGTCAGCTCGAGGACGCCAGCCCCGGGTGGAGTCTGCGCCCGTATGTCCCACGTAGCGTCAGTAAGAAACCCATACAGACCTGTAGGGGAACGATTCCGACGCGTCGACGGCGATACATCGGGGGCCCGGACCGTGCTCGGCCAACGATTATGGGGACGGTGGTGATAGACACGGCTATGCCAGCATCCCTCGAACAAGCCCGCGACGACCTCAAACAGGCCGAGAAGACCGCTGACGACGACGTTCGCGAGGACATTCGGGAAACTGCCGAAGCGTTTCGAGACTACGTGATCGGCGAGCACACCCCCGACCACGCGGTGCTCGACTCCCACCTCAACACACTCAGGCAGGTTCGCGAGGAGGTCGACGGCGACACGAAAGAACGGATCGAACGAGCGCTCGAGGCGACCGAAAACTACCGCGAGGACGTCGAGCAGGCCTAGGACGTCGCGACGGCTCGATCCAGAGCGGACGCCTCGAACCGGATTACGTCGTTCGGAGGTGATCCGTACTCGGCTCGTAGACCTCGCCTTTCTGCTTGAGTTTCTCGATCTCGTGTTCGGCTTTCGACTGGTCCATGCCGATCTCCTCGGCCCGGTCCATGACGATGTCGATCGGCGCGCCGTCGTCGTACTCCTCTTCGACGTCCGCGATGAGCTGTTTGATGTTCTTGATCCGATCGCGCTGGGACTTGGAGGTCCCCGCCTCGACGATGTCGGCGTCGAACTCGCCGGTCTCCGGATCGACCCCGATGTCGCGCAGACAGGAGTGGACGATCTCGATTACGCGTTCCGCGTCGTGACGCTCGACCGTATCCGAGAGTCGAACGCGCGCACTCGCCTCCGAGAGCCGCACCAGCGCCTCGAGTTTCCGCGCCGTGACGGGAATCGGCGCGTCGTCGTCGGTCCCCTTCGATCGCAGGTCGACGTAGAAGTCCCGGATGGCTTCGCGAGCCTCCTCGGTCATCCGCGGATGACAGTTCTGTTTGGCGAACGCGATGTACTTGCGCAGCAGTTCGGCGTCGATGTCCGGATCGACGGACTCGGTCATCTCCTCGATTTCCTCGGCGCTGACCTCCATGGAGGCCATCTGCTCGCGCTGGGTGGTCAACTCGCCCGCGTAGTTCGTCGTCAGGATGTGGTCGGCGAGGTTTCGATCCTTCTCCTCGTTGGGCTCGTCGGTCACCGTAAAGATCAGGTCGAATCGCGAGATCAGCGCCGGCTCGAGGTCGATCTGTTCGCCGATGGGTTCGTAGTGGTCGAAGCGGCCGTACTTGGGGTTGGCCGCGCCGAGCAGCGAACAGCGAGACTTGAGGGTGGCGTTGATGCCGGCCTTCGAGACTGAGATTTTCTGTTGCTCGAGGGCCTCGTGCATGGCGGAGCGGTCCTCCGACCTCATTTTATCTAGCTCGTCAACTGCCGCGATTCCCTGGTCTGCCAGTACCAGCGCGCCGGCCTCGAGGGTCCACTGCTGACCGTCGCCGAAATCGTCTCTTACAGCGGCGGCCGTAAGACCGGCCGAGGACGAACCCTTGCCGGAGGTGTAGACAGATCGAGGTGCAATGTTCTGGATATATCCGAGCATCTGTGAGTTGTGCGAGACAATTCCGTTCGAAACGTAGTTGTGGGTGCCGGCGACCTCGAGGTCGTACACCCAGTCGTCGTCGGGTTCGACTGGTTCAATGGATTCGATTCGCTCCCAATAAACGTCGCCTGTGACGATTTGTTCGAGGGCTTCGACACTCTCGGTTAGTGATCCGCCGTCAGCTCGGATGGCTGTTTCTCCGTCTTGGCTATGTGCCGATGGCAACGCGTCTCTAAATGTTCCGACGACTTTTCGAAGACTTTCACGGCTTGGATTTCTCGATCCTCTCTCGTAATGTTGATACGTCGACCGTGGCACACCACAATCGGCTTGGGTCAGTGATAACGCCTCCCGAATCTGCCTAAGCACTGGGCCAACTTTCGGAACGACGTCGACGTTCGTGTTACCGGTTGTCTCACCGTATTGTAACGCAGCCTTCTGTTTTCGATCGGTCACGAAGCCAATCTGGGTGACGTACTTCGCAAATTCGTTTCCGCTAATCCTGAGCCGATAACTACCGTTTCGTCGTCGGTGAAGTTGTGAACGAATCCCGACAGAGAGTAGCAGCGTCCGAACGTCTTCGAGCAACTCACGGCTCACTGATGCAACCGAAATCTCTCTCTGAGACGTTGATATGTGGCCCTCTCCTTCGATGAAACCTTTGAGGAACTGCGATTTTGTCTGCGTGGATGCCGTACAGATTGCATCAGGGACACGCTGTTTGTTGGACGGTTTGAGAATGCACGGTTCGAGTTCCCTGAGGAAGCTTACGAACTCTCCAGCGGAACAGAGCACCTCACGTGCGTTCTTCGACTCATGAGACTCTCGTTCTGTCGTGTTGAGTCCTAAGCTTTCTAGAGCATCTGTCGCGTCGTCCAAAACTTCCCTATCGTTATTCGTAATGGAAACAAAGCCTGTGTTGTCGTTTCGCTGTTCTACGTATCCTTCTGCAACGATGTATCCGATTAGACGGGCCAACGACGGTGTCCACTCCTGGGGTAATTTGAGCTGAACTGCGTTACGCGATTGTGACTTTCGGAAATCGACGTTAATCGAGTCGTCACCGTTTGCTGGAAGTGTTCGCGGCGCAGCGATAAACTCGCCTTCGTCGAGATTTTCCGCGACGACTGGCTCGAACTTCCCCTCGCTTTGCACGAACAGCGGATGCGACGGCGTCACCTCGAGTTCGCGACCGCTCGAGGTCCGTATCCGATACATCTCGTCCGGCGCTTCCCGCTTCCAGACTTTGGTCGTCCGCTGCGGAGCGATCGACCCGTCAGCTTGCAGCGACGGGACCTCGAGGTCGACCTCGTCCCACCAGCCATCGTCGATCGACTTCGGATCTGTTAGATTCGATTCGACGATATCACGGATGGGTACGTCTCGCCCGTCCCCCAGCGTCACTCTCGTGTCGCCGCTGACGCACTTACCAGTACCAGGATCACCGATCAGGAGCATGTGCAGGTCCCCGCGGATTCGCGAGCCGTCGGGGAGGTGCTTGGTCACGCCCGAGAAGAGCTGGAGGATCATCGCGAGTTTCTCCTGATCGTAGCCGTAGATCGAGGGGGCGATCGAGCCGACCATCCGCTCGTAGACGTCCTCCTGATTGGATATCTCGTAGATCTGCTTTTTGTCCTCGTCGGTGATGTCCATGTCCTCGAACTCCTCGTCTTCGATGTCGACGGCCATCCCCTCCATGTAGAAGTCGAAGACGGGGCTCTTCTCGCCCTGGCTCTCCTGTTGCTCGAGGCGGAGCACGCCGGTCGTGGAGACGTGGTCGCCCGGGGTCACCTCGCCGGTGATGTCGTCTTCGACGTGGACGTCGAGCGACTGGGGGGTTTCCCCACCGCGGAGGCCCTCTGGACTCTCCTGGATGCGCAGCTTCTGGGAGTCGACGAACTCGGACTGGTCGAAGTTGACGCGGAAGGGGCCCTGGCGTTCACAGCCCTGACACTCGTGGGGTTCCTGGAAGTTGCCCGTCGACTGCGGGATTCGGGTGAGTGTGCCACAGAGCTGACACTCGAAGGCCGCTTCCTCGATCTTCGGGCGGACGTCGGTCGCCTTCCGGACGATTCCCCGGACCTGCACGAGCTTGTTCATGTGCTCGGCGCGGATCTCGCGGATCTCGGGGGCCTCTTCGCTGGGGAGGTTCTGGACCCGGACGTGTGCCTGCCCGAGGCTCACGTCGATCGGGAGGTCGTAGAGCCGCAGGGCCTCCTCGGCGTACCGCTGGAGCTGTTCTGGGTGCTCTAGAACGTCGTCTGCCAGGTTGGGGTCGAACCGGTAGAGGTCCTGCCAGTCGACGACGAGCGACCGCTGTTCGTTGGGGTACCGCTGGGCAAGCTGCTTGATCTCGCTGTCGTAGTAATCGCGGAAAAACTGCTCGAAGGCGTCGACGAGTTCAGCGTTGCCCGATTGTGCCATTGCACTGGTCTAGGACACCCTTCAGGTATAAATTGTTGCACAGCCGGTCGACTCCGCGTCGGAGTCACCACGAGAACGGACCTGGTCCGGGCCACGTCGAACCGTCCGTTCGACGGCCGAGCCGGCGACCGTCGCCGGCCCGGACACGCCGTCTGTCGTCGGGTCCTGTATCCCTGTCGCGTCGTCGACGGTGAGGCGAATCGCCTCGAGCCACCGACGAGGACGTGGCCACGGTAGTCCGGTACACGATGATCACTAATGAAGATTCAGGGCTGGTTTCACAACCTGCAGCGTGCAACGTACCGGTTGACGCGGACCTCTCTCGTCAGTCGAGGGCCCTGAGACGCCCGTAGACTCGTTCGTGGGTGTTCGGCTGGTGCCACCTGTGGGTACTCGTCCGGTCACTCGAGGTCGATTCCGTACTCCCCGAGCAGTTCCCGGAACTCGTCTTCGTCGACGATCGGGACGTCGTTCGCCTCGGCGTCGTCGCGTTTCGTCTGGCCGGGATTCGCGCCGACGACGAGGTAGTCCGTGTTGCCCGAGACGCTGCTCGTGGCGTTCGCGCCGTGGGCCTCGACGGTCTCGGCGGCCTCCGCGCGGGTGACGCCCTCGAGCGAGCCGGTGAAGACGAAGGTCAGCCCCTCGAGGTCGTCGCCGCCCGCGTCCGTCTCGGCTTCTTGCGGAGAGACCCGCGCCAGCAGGTCGTCGATCGCCGCGGCGTTGGCCTCGCTCGCGAAGAACTCGTTGATCTGCCGGGCGACGGTTTCGCCGACGTCGTCGACGCCTTCGAGTCGTTCCGGGTCGTTCTCGGCGACGTCGCGGAAGGCCTCGAAGCTCCCGAACTCGCGGGCGAGTTCGCGGGCGGTCGACGGACCGACGTGGGGGATGCCGAGCGCCGAGAGGAAGTCCGCAAGCGCGGGCTCCCGCGCCGCCTCGAGTTCCGATCGCAGGTTCTCGGCGCTCGTCTCGCCCCAGCCCTCGAGGGCCGTTAGCTCCTCGCGCTCGACGTCGTAGAGGTCGGCGATCGAGCCCACGAGGCCGGCGTCGACGAGCTGGCGGACGCTCTTCTCGCCGAGTCCCTCGAGGTCGAGGCCGTCGTCGCTGGCGTAGTACTCGACCGACCGCCGAAGCTGGGCGTCACACGCCAGCCCGCCGGTACAGTGGGCGAGGGGGCCGTCGCGCTCGACGGGGCTCTCACAGACCGGGCAGTGGTCGGGTAGTTCGTAGTGGCCCTCGGTGCCCTTCTCGACGACCTCCTCGACGTAGGGGATGACGTCGCCGGCGCGCTGGACGCGGACCGTATCGCCGACGTTGACGTTCTTCTCGGCGATCTCCTCGGGATTGTGCAGGCTCGCCCGCGAGACCGTCACGCCGCCGACGTCGACCGGCTCGAGCAGCGCGACGGGCGTCAGTCGGCCCGTCCGACCCACCTGCACGGCGACGTCGACGATCGGGGTCACCTCCGCGCGGGCGGGGAACTTGTAGGCGAACGCCCAGCGGTCGTGCCTGGCAGTCTGGCCGAGTTCCTCGCGGGCCTCGCGGTCGTCGACCTTGATGACGGTACCGTCGATCTCGTAGTTCAGGTCGTCTCGCTCTTCGAGCAGGGCGTCGCGGTAGGCGATGGCCTCGTCGATCGAATCCACGACCTCGACGCGGTCGTTCACTCGCAGTCCCCAGTCGGGGAACCGCTCGAGCGCTTCGTGGTGGGCGTCGATGCCGTCGCTCGAGTCCAGAATGTCGAAGAAGAACACGTCGAGCGGGCGGTCCGCCACGACGGCGGGATCGAGCTGGCGGATCGTCCCTGCGGTCGCGTTCCGGGGGTTCGCGAACGGTTCCTCGCCGCGTTCGATCCGCTCGCGATTGTACGCCTGAAAGGCGTCTTTGGGCATGTAGACCTCGCCGCGGACCGCGAGAGAGTCGGGATACTCGCCGTGGAGTCGCTGGGGAACCGAGCCGATCGTCCGGACGTTCCGGGTGACGTCGTCGCCTTCGCGGCCGTCGCCGCGGGTGACCGCGCGCTCGAGCGAGCCGTCCTCGTAGACGAACGCCATCGAGACGCCGTCGAATTTGGGTTCACAGACGTACTGGAGGTCGTCCGCGGCGTCGCCGTCCGCTGCGTCTAACTCCCGTCGCACCCGTTCGTCGAACTCTCGGACGTCGTCGGCCTCGCCGCTCTGGTCGATCGAGAGCATCGGCGCGACGTGTGCGACCGTCTCGAAGGCCTCGAGCGGTTCGCCCCCCACGCGCCGGGTTGGGCTGTCGGGATGCGTGAGGTCGAAGGCGTCTTCGAGTTCCTGCAGGCGGGCGAACAGGCTGTCGTAGGTTCGATCGGCGATCAACGGGTCGGCCTCGACGTAGTAGCGCCGGTCGTGTTCGCGGATGGCTTCCCGGAGCAACGCGGTCTGCTCGCGGGCCTCGGATTCGGAGAGGGAGTCGACCGGTTCGAACTCGGTCGGTGGGTCCCGAAGGTAGGGGTTCTGGCCTCCCTCGTCTGCACTCTCTCCTCCAGAACCGTCTGCGCGCTCGTCGTCGCTCACGCCCCCGTCGGCCGCTGGGTCTCTCCGGGCCATCGTCTCGCTCGAGGGATTGTCTCGCTCCCCTCTAAAGGCCGATGGTTCCCGCCCCGACGGTTGCTTTCCTCCCGGTTCGTTCGTCGCTCTGGCCACGATTCTCAGACAGAATACTATCGAAATCACAGTATAGATACGAAAGTGAAAAGAACTCCCTCGCTCGAGTCGGTACCTCGATCTGTTCCGATCGTGGCGGCCACTCCTGACGAGGTGTCTGAACGGGCACAGTCTGCCCTACAGGGCTCGAAACCGTGTGTGTGGCGGTTCCCGGAACCGTCATCGTGTCGTCGGCCGACGGACTGAACAGAGTGGACAACACTTTGGCTATTTCCAGAAGGAATGCCGATATGTCGATTCTACCCGCGATATCTCGGTTGTTTGCGTTTCGAACCGGTCGAGTCGGTGGGCTGTCAGGAGTTTCGAGTGGAAGTTATGAATTCCTGCTAGGATACAATTCCAATACTATATTTGATATTAGGGTGGGCAGAACCCGCTGTCTCGAGTGCGGAAGAAAACCGAAACCGTTCGCAGGAAAATCGACCGTACGCTCAGTCGTCTGCCGGGGCGGAATCGTCGCTCGAGGGTTCGACGCTGACCTCGATGTCGGCGGCGGCGGCCTTGTACTCGGGGATCTTGGCGCGTTCGTCGAGCACGTCGTTCGTGAGCACGTTGGCCGACGCGGAGGCGAAGTGTGGCGTCGTCCAGATCGAGCCCTCCTTGATGTCGGTCGTCACCTGCGCTTTGACCGTGATCTCGCCGCGCCGGGAGCTGATGGTGACGTAGTCGCCGTCCTCGACGCCGAACTCCTCGGCGTCGTTCGGGTGGATGTCGACGAAGTTCTCGGGGTACTGGCGGTTGAGCGTCGGCGAGCGGCGGCTCATCGTCCCCGTGTTGTAGTGTTCCTCGAGCCGGGCGGTCGTCAGCGTTAATGGGTATTCTTCGTCGGGAACTTCCGCCGGCGGCGTGTGGGTGACGCCAACGATGCGGCCGAGACCGTTCTCGGTGTCGAACTCGTCTTCGTAGAGGAAGGGGTCGCCTTCGTCGCCGATGTCGTAACAGGGCCAGTGCAGCCCCTCCTCGCCGAGCAGGTCGTAGGTCATCCCGTAGTAGCTCGGACAGACCTGCCGGAGTTCCTCGAAGGCCTCCTCTGGGTCCTCGAAGTCGAAGCTGCCGTCGTCGAACAGCCGACTGCCGACCTCACAGAGGATCTCGAAGTCGTGTTTGGTGTTCTCTATGACCTTGCCGACGCCGCGCATTCGCTGGACGCGCCGGTCGGTGTTCGTGACGGTTCCGCCGCGTTCGGCCCACGTCGTCGCCGGGAGGATCACGTCGGCGTACTCGGCCGTTTCCGTCATGAAGATGTCCTGGACGACCATGAACTCGAGGTCCTGGATGCGTTCGGCGACCTCGTTGGCGTCCGGCTCGGACATGATGGGGTTCTCGCCCATCACGTACATCCCCTTGATCCCCTGGCCGAACTCGTTGGAGATTTCGACGTTGGTGAGCCCCGGCTCGTCGGGTACCTCGAAGCCCCAGACCTCCTCGACGGACTCGCGAGCCTCGTCGTCGTCGACCAGCTGGTAGCCCGGCAAAACGTTCGGCATCGCACCGACGTCACAGGTCCCCTGGACGTTGTTCTGGCCACGCAGGGGGTTGACGCCGGTTCCGGGTCGGCCGAGGTTGCCCGTGATTAGCGCGAGGTTGATCTCGTTTTGCACGTTGTCGACGCCGCAGGCGTGCTGGCTCATCCCCATACCGGTGAAGATGGCGGCGTTGTCGGCCGTCGCGTACGCTTCGGCGGCTCGCTCGATGTCCTCGAGCGGGATGCCACACTCTTCGGCCGCCGCTTCCGTGTCGAAGTCCTCGAGCGTCTCGACGAGGTCCTCGAACCCCTCGGTTCGCTCTTCGACGAACTCCTCGTCGACCCAGTCGTTCTCGAGGATGGTCTTGAGGACGATGTTCAGCAGCGGGATGTCGGTTCCCGGGTTCAACTGGAGGTGCTGGTGGCGGTCGGTGTCCTCGATGTCGAACGACCGGGTCGTCTTGTTCGCGTGGGGGTCGACCTGGATGACGGTCGCGCCGTCGAGGACGGCCTGACGGAAGTAGACGCTGTTGGCGATCGGATGCTGTTCGCCCGGGTTCGCCCCCTGGATCCAGAGCACGTCGGCCTCCTCGCTTAAGTCCTCCATGCTGTTGGTCATCGCACCGGCGCCCAGACTCGTTCGGAGCGCCCAGACCGTCGAGGCGTGGCACATCCGCGTACAGTTGTCGACGTTGTTGGTGCCGATACGACGGGCCAGCTTCTGGAGGAGGTAGTTCTCCTCGTTCATCACCTTCGAGGAGCCGAAAAAGCCCAGCGCGTCGGCGCCGTACTCTCCACTGATCCGCTCGAGTTCGCCGACGACGCGCTCGTAGGCTTCTTCCCAGGTGGCTTCGCGGAACTCGCCATCTTCGCGGATCAGCGGCTCGGTGAGCCGATCCTCGTGGTTGACGACCTCGGTGGCGGCGCCGCCTTTGATACAGATTCGCCCGGAGTTGACCGGCGCGTCGCCCCACGGCATGAAGGAAACGTCGCCGGATTCTTCGTCTGCCTGGACCTGGATGCCACAGCCGACACCACAGTACGGACAGATCGTCTTTACTGGTTCTTCACTAGACATTGTTGGATACCCCGCTGTTAGCAGTCATCGCTACCACTCACAGTATGGCAATACTCGCGAGTGCATTTCAATCTATGTTATTCTGGCTCGCACGCCCGCGAGCCTCCGGGTGCTCGAGACACTATGCCGGAACCGCCCGTCCAGCGCATTGCCCGTCCAGCGCAACGCCTACGGGGGTACTCGTCCAACGCTCGACCGATGGATCTGACTCGAGCGACCGTCCGTGACGCCGCAGCCGAATACGAACGTGAGGAGCCGCTGTACACGGTCGAGGCCCAGCACGTCGAGACGCTCCCGGACGCGCTGGCCGCCGGCGAGTTCGGCCGCCGCGACGGCATCTGGGTGGTTCGATGGTTCCGTCGCCGGTATCTCGGGAACGTTCCCGACTCGATCCCGAACGACCTCGAGGATCGGTTCGAGGAAAACGGCTACCGGGACGTCGTCGATGCAGTGACGGCCGCCGGGACGGCGTTACAGACCGATACGGAGGCGGCTGCCGAGGAAAAAACTGGCTCGGCGACGGCTGGTGAGGACGCGACTGGCCCAACGAGTGGCGGGTTGGAATCGGACAGCGACGGCACGGACGTCCGCGCAGGTGCCGACCTCGAGACGGCCGTAGATCACCTCCGGGGCCTCGAGGGCGTCGGCGTCCCGGTCGCCTCGGCGTTTTGCTTCTTCCTCGACCCCGATCGCTTCCTCGTGATGAGCGACCGCGAGTGGACGGCCCTCCACGAGGCGGGCGAACTCGAGGCACCGTACCCCGATTCGCCGACCGTCGGGGAGTACGAGGCCTACCTCGAGACGATTCGATCGGTGGCCGATCGGCTCGAGTGTGACCTGTGGACGCTGTACCGGGCGCTCTGGCGGCTGGGTCGGCAGTAGGAGTGTCTGTGGATTGATTCGGTGCTCGCTCACTCGAGGACCGCTCGAACCGGCTCGTCGGCGACCATACTGGTGAGGACGACGCGGTCGACGCGGTCGTCCGTTCGAACGGGGTCTGCGATCTCGCGTGCCACGGCCAGGTCTGCGTCGTCGTCGACCATGTTCAGGAGCGCGACGACGGTCGCCGCCGGTGGGACGTCCTTCAGGCCGCCGTCGGAGGCCGTCAGCACTGTCGCGATGTCCCGGGAGCCGATCTCGTCGCCGACCTCGAGCCCGGTCAGCGCGGCGACCCGTTCTGGCCGGTGGACGTATTCGTCGGTCAGGGGCTTCCCGACGGCCTGTACGCTCGCGATCGGGACGACGGTGTCGGCACCCTCCGGGATTCGTGGCTCGTGCTCCGCGGGTGCCTTGAGCAGGCGCGTCCGGGCGCCGTCGGCCTTGACCAGCACGGGGACGTCCGGGCCCTCGCTGGCGAGCCGGTCGACGACGTCGCGGTCGTAGCCCTCGTACCGGTCTGACCGATCGCGCGCGGCGACCAGTCCGAGCGGCCACTCGCCGGTTGCTCCGGCTTCCCGGGCAACTACGAGCGGCTCGTCCGTAACCGCCACGTTCGCGACCTGCTCGTCGAAGATCGGAATCCTGACCGTCGCGGTGAGGATCGCCCGCTCGAGCCGGTCTGCCAGCGTGTAGAGCGTCGTCTTCTTCCCGCCAGCGCCGACGACGCAGGTCATCCCCGGGCCGGCCTCGAGGGCGTCGGCCAGAGCGGTCATCGGGACCACGCCCCGGTTTCCGCCGACGAGCGGGTGTTCTCGTCCGGGTCCGGGCCTGTATCCAGCGACTCGAGCGCTCCGGGATCGTCGACCAGGTCCACGAGGTCGAGGCGCTCGAGGAGGTCCCGAGTCGGTCGGCCCTCGCGATCCCAGTCGCGGGCGTCGTAGTAGTGCTCGAGCACCGACTCGAAGACGGCCGCGTCGATGCCGTTCGGTTCGTCCGTTGCGGCCTCGCTGTGATCGCTCGAGTCCTCTTCGTCGGCCGATAGAGCGCCCGGCAACGCGTCGTCTTCCCGCGAGAACCCCTCGCGGACGTTGAACAGTCGCACCAGCGTCCAGATCCGTTCGCCGACGCGCTCGAGGTCGGTCGGCTCGTGGTCGTATCCCGCCGCCGTGAGCCACTCGCTCCCGAGATCAGCCTGCAGGACATCCTCGAGGAAGTCGTCGGCGATCAGGCTCCAGAGTACGGCGCGGCGGTCCTGCTCGTCGATCACGCGCTCGGCGGCCCGGTCTCGTGACCACGTCTCGGCGTCCACCGGTTCGAGTTCGACCGGTCGGGCCCGGCGGTGACAGCCGCCGCGGTCGCTCGTCGCGTAGGCCAGCGCCATCGCCTTGGCGTTCCCCGGGTGGTACGAGGAGAGCTCCATCCCCTTGACCGTCGGGACGAGATCCTCGCCACCGATGTCCTCGGCTGCCCGGTCGACGCCGTCGGCGAGTGCGTCCCCGAGCGGGCTCGAGCGGGTGGCGATCTCGTCGACCAGTTCGCGGGCGGCCGTCTCGTCGCCGAAGGAGAGGTCGCGCTCGAGCAGCCCTTCCTGACTGGCGCGGATGGCCCAGGCGACGGCGTTACCGGCGGTGATGACGTCCATGCCGAGCTGGTCACAGCGAGCCCCGAGGGTCGCGACCGCGTCGAAGTCGTCGATGCCGAGTCCCGCCCCGAAGACGATGGGTGTCGCCCCGCGGACGACACTCTCGCCGTCGTCGTGCTCGACTCGGAACCCGCCCGGGACGGCGTCCTCGGGCCGTTCGCGTTCGGTCGCCGCCTCGCGGGCCTGCTCGATACCGATGTCGTCGGCTCCCTCGAATCGGTCTTCCTGCCACCCTCGCGTTGGGAGCACGCCGACCTCGTTCGCGAAGTCGACCGTCTCGAGGGTGTCGCTCGAGGTGAGCCACTGGCCGGCGTCGCTCGCGGCGAAGGCCTCGTCGTCGCGCTCTTTGAGGGCTTCGACGGTCCGCGAGTCGGGCTCTGCCGGGGGATCGTGGGCGACGACGGCTTTCAGGTTCTTCGCGCCCATGACGGTTCCCGCGCCGCCCCGACCGGCGTGGTGATCGCCGCCGTCGGAGGCGATCGTCGCGTACCTGACGCCGTTCTCGCCGGCAGGTCCGATGCAGGCGACCGCCGCGTTCGGGAACGCCTCGTCGGTCCCCGCAGCGTCCAGTCCGGCGAGGTCGGCGGCCGACTCGAGCGTCGCCTCCCCGTTTGCGACCGAGAGGACGACCGGTTCCTCGGCCTCGCCGGTGACGACGATCCCCATGTGGTTCTCGAGCGACCCTGCCAGTCTCCCGGGGAAGGTCCCGCCGCCGTAGGAGTCCAGAAACGTCCCCGTCAGCGGGGACTTCGTGATCGCCGCGTACCGTTGCTCACCGGGCAGGAGGCCGGTCAGCGGGCCGGTCATAAACAGCAGGGCGTTCGCCGGCGAGAGGGGGTCGGTGCCCGGCTCGAGTTCCTCGTAGAGGTACCGGGCGCCGATTCCCTTCCCGCCGACGTACTGTGCGAGCCAGCGCTCGGGGATCGGCCGGCTCGTAACGGTCTCCCTGCTGAGGTCGACTCGGAGGATACGGTCCGCGACGGGCATTGCAGTAGGGTTTGCTCCAGAACCTGTTAAGGAATGCGATGTGCCTAGACACTATTCACGAACGATCCGCTGGCGTGTTATCATGCACTGTGGACACCACGAAAGCCCCTGCCGGTATCCGGTCGAGGGCCTCGCTGCGCGCCTCGCGTTGCTCGGTGCTTGCATCGTCCGTCTTCCCGGATACCGGCAGCCCCTTTCATTCCCACCCGCTGTGGCTGGCCAGTCAAGCTACGTGGGAGGGAATGAAAGGGGCCGACGCGTGCGTGGCGGCTCCACCGCCACGTCATAGCGGTCGGTTCCACCGACCGCCCTCTCGATCCGTCCCCGGCGATGTAAGCACGCGAACGAGAGTGAGCGCGCAGCGAGCCGCGGATGGTCGAGCGGGCCGGGGGCTTTCGTGGTGTTCTACCGGAAGAACGAGCCCCTACAGGCATATCCGAACACGACTAGCGCTGAACTCGGAACAATTAGGCCCCTCGAGCCGGGGTGTGTGGGTATGGACGTTACAGACGAGGATGGAGTCCGGACGATCACGTTCGACCGGCCCGAATCGATGAACGCCGTCACCGAAGACGTCGCGAGAGAGCTTGCGGCGGCCATTCTCGAGGTCGGCCCCGACGAGTACCACGCCATCGTCATCACGGGCGAGGGCGACGCGTTCAGCGCGGGGGGCGACCTCGAGGCGATGGCTGCCCGCGAGGAGACGCCGAAGGAGTCCTACGATCGGCTCTGTGAGACTCTCGGTGAAGTGGTCGAGGCGGCGCTGCTGACCGAGGTGCCGATCGTCGCGAAGGTCAACGGCGACGCGGTGGGCGCGGGGCTGTCGATCACGGCGATCAGCGACTTCGCCTACGCCGTCGACTCCGCGTCGTTTAGCTGTGCGTTCGTCCGGGTCGGGCTCGTCCCCGATACGGGCGGGACCTTCCTGCTACCCCAGTTGATCGGGCTCCGGGAGACGAAACGGCTCGCGCTGACGGCCGAGTTCGTCGACGCCGAGGAGGCGGCCGACCTCGGGCTGATCAACGAGGCTGTCCCCGAGGAGGACCTCGAGGAGCGCGTCGACGACCTGCTCGAGACGCTCGCGAAGCGACCGTCGGCGACGGTCGGCCTCGCCAAGCGGACGATCCACCAGAATCTCGGCCGGCAGTGGCAGGAGGCTCTCGACCACGAACTGCTCGCCCAGACGCTCGCTTACGGCTCTCCCGAGCACGAAGACGGCGTCAACCGGTTTCTCGAGGGATCGGACTGACTCCAGACGGCGCGGTCGGCGCGTTCGACGAGGTGTCAAAACTATCACGACGGGGGAATTACCCCCGGAATATTTACCTGTCTCGTGCCTCTAGTTACCCATGACCAACGTCCTACTGGCCATCGACGAAGCGGAAGATCGCGTGAACAGACAGCTCGAGACGCTCGAGGACCTCGCGCTCGCAGACGGGGCCAGCGTCACCGCCCTCTACGTGTTTTCGGACAATCCCTCGGGAGCCTCGGTCAACCAGCTCAAGACCGCGCGCAGGGCCGAGGAACGACTCGAAGCGGCCGGCTACGACGTGACTCTCGACGAGCGCAGTGGCGAGCCGGGAGAAGAGATCCTGACCCACGCCGCCGAGAACGACGTCGACCTGATCTGTCTGGCGGGGCGAAAGCGGTCGCCGACGGGGAAGGCGCTGTTCGGCAGCGTCACCCAGGACGTGATCCTCGGGACGGACCGTCCCGTCCTGATCGCCGGCAACGACCCCGAAGAGTAACGAAACCGATCGTTTTCCGGCGCAGTTCTCAGGCGACTCGACGCCACAGCGACTCGTCTCTCCTCGTAGTACCCACCGGCTACCAGTGCCGGTCAGTTCCGCGCCGCTGGTGGCTGCTGAACCTGCTCGACGATCGGCTGTTGCAGGTCGAGTGCCATCGCCAGTTCCGTGACCTGCCGTTCGACGACGTCGAATCCCACGTTCTGGTAGACCGTGATCGCCCGTCGGTTCCCGCTCGAGACCGAGAGCGTGAGTTCGTCGTGAGCGCGGTCACCGGCGTGGGCGATCAGCTGTTTGACCAGTTCCGACCCCACGCCACGGTTCTGGTAGTCCTGGTGGACGAAGATGACGAACTCGGGATCGGCCGATTCCGCGGGGATGACGGCCACGTGACCGACGACCCGGTCGCCGTCCAGCGCGATGAGGTTCCAGCCGGTATCCAACAGGCGGGAGAGCCAGGCTTCGAGTTTTGGCGTGGTCGCTGGCGGAAGTCCCATCGCTCGGCTGTGCCCGTCGAGGTCCTCGTACATCTCGACGAGTGCGTCGAAGTCGGCGGGCTCGGACGGACGGACCAGCATCGGGTGGCCCTCGCGGTCGGTGAACCGGGGACAACGCGGTGGACACAGCGGCGTTCCCTCACAGGAGCCGTTGTCCCAGGTGCAGGCGACGCTCGAGTCCGTGCCTGTGCCCATGGCTGTGCCCCAATCTCTGTCCACGTCGGTGCTCGCCGGACGGCACTGGCTGGTCTTCCCAGCGGCGGCAGGGTCGTCCCCGCCTGCCCCGGGTGGCTCGTCGTCGGAGGATCGATCGGTCATACGTCCAGTGTCGCTCTAGTTTCCCATAACTTGGTGTCCGGTATTTCGGGGGCCTTCATAAGCGACCTCGGCTCGAGTGCGCACTGCGTTCGCATCGACGGTGATGGTCAGCGTTCCGGGTGGAACCCAGCCTCGACACACGAATCACCCAGAGTGCGAAGCAGTTGGCGGATTCGTTCTCGTTTCACGTACCCGAGATGTTGGGGGGCGAACGGGTCAGTACGGCGCTCGTGATAACCGGGCCACGACTGTCTGGTTTCGACGATCGTCGTAAAACATCTGCCGTCTGAGGCGGGCCGACTCGACGGCGTCGTCCGGCTCTCCGGTCGCTGGCTCGCCGGACTGCCGTCCGAATCGCGTCGCGGGCTGCCCCCGTGACGGGTGCCGTTGACGGGCTCACTCGAGCGGCGTGTCCGGCTGGTTTGGGTTCGGCCGAACGCGACCGCAGACCCGTCGAATGCAACTTGAATCCTGCGCTCGAAGGCGTACTCGTTCGTCTCGTTCGTCGATCGAATCGGGGTCGGGCGGTCAGCCGACGGGGGCCTCCCGTGACACGGTGAGACTAGGGTTTTTTATCTGTTGGGAGGCTCAAGAGATGACAACGCGCATGGTGGGAAAATACGTCACCTCCGAAAACAACTTGCCCGAGGATCCGGCGGGCAAGGAGATCGAACTTCAGGTCAGTGACGAACAGACCAAAGAGATCTCGAACGTCCGGGCGAAGATCGACAAAACCCCAGCGGGTCTGTCCGATCCAGATACGCTGACTGTCGTAAAAGGTCCCCACGAGAACATCGAGGAGGAGTGGTACATCGACATTCTGGAGACCGAACGCGACGAGACGGTCGACGCGGAGTTGCTCGAGTCGATCATGGCCGATCTGGAGGACGAATCGACCGTGATCAACACGCGCTCGGCGGAGGTGAAGACCCTGCTCAAGTACCTCACCGAGACCGGCGAGTTCACCTCCGTCTCGGAGGCAAGTCGGACCATCATGCTCGAGTACCTCTCGGAGACCCATCCGAACCTCGTCAGTGAGTACATCGATCTCAAAGTACAGAACGAACGCAGTGAACTGGCCGAGGAGCTGTACGACCAGCGATGACGATCAACAGCCTGCGCCAGTACGTCCACGCCCTCGAGAACGATGGCGACCTCCATCGTGTTTCCGAACCCGTCTCCTGGAACCTGGAGGCCAGCGCGGTCACCATGATGGCCAACGAAGACGACGGAACGGTCCCCCTGTTCGAGGACGTCGAGTCGGCGCGGCTGATCGGCGATCCCTACCGGGGAAGCCAGTCTCGCCCGTGGGACCGGATCGCCCTCGGCCTCGAGTTACCTCGCGGGCTCTCCTACCGCGAATTCTACGAACTCGTCATCGAGCGCCTCGAGAATCCGGAGGAGCCGGAACACGTCGACGCCGCCGCGGCCCCCTGCAAGGAGGTCGTCAGAACCGGGGACGACGTGGACTTACTCGAGTTTCCGTGGCCGTACATCCACGCGGGCGACGGCGGGCGCTACTCGAACCTCCACACGCTCGTCGCGCCGGATCCGGACTCGGCGTGGACCGACTGGTCGTACCACCGGTCGATGATCCACGACAGCAAGTCCGCGAGCGTGCTCTTACTTGCCGGCGAGCAGACGCCGAACCTCTACTACTACAAGTACGAGCGCCGGGACGAACCGATGCCCGTCGCTATCGCAGTGGGCGCTGAACCGGCCGTCCAGTACACGTCCGTGATGTGGATCCCGACGGGACGCAACGAGGCGGAGTTTGCCGGCGGACTGAAGGGTGAACCGATCGAACTCGTCGAGTGCGAGACCAGCGACCTGCAGGTGCCGGCGACGGCCGAGTTGATTATCGAGGGTGAGATCGTCCCGAACGAACGCCGCGACGAGGGACCGTTCGGTGACTACTTCGGCTACATGCACGGTCCCCGGCGCTCGATGCCCCTGCTGCGCGTGACGGCGATCACCCACCAGCAAGACCCGATCATCCCCTTCTGCGTCGAGGGGACCGGCGTCGGTTACTCCGAGAACTCCACCAGTTCGATGGAGATCGGTTGCGTCGGCCCCGACGCCACCCTCGGCCTCCGGGCGGCCGGCTTCGACGTCGAGTACTGCGTCCCCTGGAAGTCAACCCCGCGAACCGTCTACGTCATCTCGACGGAGACGACCGACCCCGGCTACCTCCACGAACTCGCGAACTTCATCTTCACGACCTGGGGAATGTTGCACGTCGACTTCTTCATCTTCGTCGACGCAGACGTCAACCCCCTCTCCCAGCGAGAGGTGCTCGAGGCGCTGGCGCTGCACGCCGACCCCGACAGCGACTTCCACCAGTTCGGCGTCGAGACGATGCCGAAAGTGCCGCTGAACATCTACCAGACGCCCACGGAGAAAGGCGACGTCCAGACGGGAACGTCGAAGGCCAAGACGGCGAAAGCCTACATCGACGCGACCCGGGACGGTTACGCAGACGGCGACGCTGGCGAGAACGACCGTGGCGCGACTCGAGGGTTTGCCGATCTTCGCGAGGGTGGACCGACGGGCCGCCACGACGACGTCGAGGTCACCTACCGCGCCCAGCAGATCCTCACGGATGCCGGGGTCGATCCGGACCACTTCCCGTTCGTCGATCCGGGGGAGGTCGACCGATGACCTCGCTCAGGTCCCACCTCGCGGCCCTGCGTGAGGCCGACGACCTCGTCACGATCGATCAACACGTCCACTGGGATGGGACGGCTGCGACCGTCGCGAGCGAGGCCGTCCGTCACAGCTGTCCCGCGACGCTGTTCGAGAACACAGCCGGGAAGGTACGCCTCGCGAGCGGCGCGTACGCGAGCCTCGACCAGTTCGAGAACCGCGACCGGCGGCCGTGGGATCGACTCGCTCGCGCGCTCGACCTCGGCGCAAATTGCTCGTACGTCGACCTCCTCGAGCACCTTTCGACCCGCCGGGAGGCCCCACCGCTCGAGGAGCGCCTGACCGACGAGCCCGACCTGTCGGCACTCCCCGACGCCGACCTCACTCGGCTCGGGCTCCCGCTCGACCGCGACGTCGCGCCGCTGGTCGATCTCGGCCTGCTCGTCCTCGACTGTGGCGGCGAGACGACGTGGGCTCCGATCCGCGGCCACGCCATCAGGAGCTCGAAGCTTCGGCTCGCGGTTCCGGAGGCGGTCCTCGAGTGGCCCGCCGACGAGCGGCTGACCGACGTCGAGGCGAGCGTCGTCCTCGGCGTCTCCGCCGGTGCGCTCGTGGCGGCCCTGCAGGGGTGGACCCAGGACCGGATCGATCCAGCGGTTCCCGACCGGGCGGGCGAACTCGCCGACGTGCCGGTGGCACGGGCCGACTCGAGGCTCGTTCCGGCCGACGCGGAGGTCTGTATCGACGGCTGGCTCAGCGCCGTCGACGCCGGCCCCGGCGCGCCACGGGCGGCCTGGGAACTCGCCTCGGAGGTGGCACTCGTCGATCTCCACGTCGACGCTATCGCGACCCGGCCGGAGCCAGTCGTCGCGTTCACGCCGCTCGAGAAACCGCTCACAGCCGACGTCCACTTCCAGAGCCTCGTCGAGGCCGCCCAGCTCTCACGCCGGGCGAACAACTACTGGGGGGTCTCACCCGTCGAGTGGATTCGCCTCCCCGTCGAGGCCCGACTCGGCCTCTGTATCGTCTCGAGTGAGATCCTCTACGCCGGGTTCGAGTGGCAGCTAGCGAACATGCTCTTTTCGTTCTCGGACCTCTTCGACAAGGTGCTCGTCCTCGACGAGCAGGCCGATCCCACCAATCTCGCTCGAGCGGTCGACGACATGTGGGTGAAAGCCCATCCGGCGAACGACTGGACGTTCAGCGAGCCGAACGCGCCCGCGGCCACGGCGCCGTTCTACCGCCGCGACGGCACCACCGGTTCCCGGCTCTACATCAACGCGACCTGGGACCCGCGCTGGGACGAAGAGTACATCGCCCCGCGGGTGACCCTCGAGACCTCCTTCTCGGAGAACGTCCTCTCGTCGATCGCCGATCGGTGGGAGGAACTGGGACTCGACGATCTTTTGGCGGATCGGCCCCTCGATGCGCCCGATGACCGAGAGTGAGCGCGAGAGCGAGAACGGGCGTGAGCCCGACGCCGAGTTCGTCCGCGTCCCGGTCGGCTACGGGACGCCCGAGGGGATCAACAGCGCGTACGTCCTGCCAGACCACGGCGTCGTGATCGACCCCGGTCCGCCGTCGCCGCCAGCCTTCGAGACCCTGACCGACGAACTCGAGGCCGTCGAGATGGCGGTGACCGACGTCGACCACGTCGTCGTCACCCACTGGCACGTCGATCACTCGGGGCTCGCTACCCGGCTGGCCCGCGAGGCCGAGGCGACCGTCCACATGCACGAGGTCGACGCCCCGCTCGTCGGCGACTACGCGGAGAGCCGCCCCGAGCGCGTCGACCGCGACGACCGCACCCTCCAGCAGTGGGGCGTTCCCGAGTCGACCCGTGACGCGATCGCCCAGACCGATACGCCGACGTCGATGCCGGACTCGTTCCCCGTCGAGACCCACGACCACGGCGATACCGTCGGTGGTGTCGAACTCCTGTCTACCCCCGGCCACACGGCCGGCCACCTCGCGCTCCGGACCCACGAGACCCTCTTCCTGGGTGATCTCCTCTTGCCGACGTACACGCCGAACGTCGGCGGGAGCGACACCCGACTCGACGACCCGCTCGGTGACTACCTGACCTCACTCGAGCGCCTCGAGGCCGTCGCCGACGAACACGGGTTCACCCACGGCCAGCCCGGTCACGGGACGGCGCTCGAACTCGCCCCCGAGATCGCAGACGTGAGAGCACACCACCGCGAGCGGGCTGCCGCGGCGTTCGAGTCGCTCTCGAGCGGTAGCGAGGGCGACGGCGGGGGCGGGGGCGGGGCTGCCAGCGACGAGCCCGGAACCACTCCGTGGGCCGTCGCCGGCGACCTCTTCGGCGATCTGCAGGGCTTCCACGCGAAGTTCGGCGCGGGCGAGGCCGCCGCCCACCTCGAGCGTCTCGCCGAACTGGGCGTCGTCGAGCGACTCGAGGGATCGACGATCCGGTACCGGCAAGCGGTCGAGGAGTACCCGTCACCGGAGTCGCTGACGCCGTAGCGCAACCTGGTTTTCACGCGCGGCGATCGAACGGACGCACTGCTCGTCGTGTCCCGGTCGATCGCAAAAATGGGCTGTGGTGGGTGTCGACTGTGGTGTCCCCGCGACGACGGAGCAGGGAGTTCGGTGGCAGACTCGTGACGCGAGTTGCGCGGCTGGTCGAGCGCTCGAGACGACGGCTCAGCGGTCGTCGATCACTCGTCGTAGCCGGGTTCTTTCTCGCCTTTCTCGACGGCGATGAAGTCCGGCTCTTTGTCGTTGATGAACGCCTGGGTGCCTTCCTTGGCGACGTCGGAGCCGAGCAGGCGGTTCTGGAGTTCGCGCTCGTGAGCCAGTGCGTCCGACAGCGGCATCTCGAGGCCCTCGTTGACGGCGAGCTTGTTGTTGCCGACGGCGACGGCGGGCTTCTCGGCGATTTCGGCGGCGAATTCGCGGGCGGCGTCCTCGACCTCGTCGGGGTCGTGGAGTTCGTCGAAGATGCCCTTCTCGGTGGCTTCCTCGGGAGTGAGGGTGTCGCCGGTGAGCATCAGGCGCAGGGCCTCCGAGCGGTCGATGTAGCGCGGGAGCAGCTGGGTACCGGCCTCGCCGGCGATGAGGCCGAGGAAGATCTCCGGCATGCCGATGTTGTAGTCGTCGTCGTTGCCGACGTAGCGGAAGTCACAGGCGAGTGCGAGCTCGAGCCCGCCACCCATGCAGTGGCCGTTGACCATCGCGATGAAGATGGTGTCGGTGGTGCGCATCTTCATGATGACTTCCTTGCTGGTCTGGCTCGCGTAGCCGACCTGTCGGCCCGATTTCTCGTTGAGCTCGTTGATGTCGAATCCGGTCGAGAAGAACCTGTCGTTGGAGCTACCGAACAGGCAGACGCGGACGTCCTCGTCGAAGCGGACGGCCTCTACTGCTCGCTGGAGTTCGAGCAGAACGTTGATGTCGTGGGCGTTGGCCGGTGGTCGGTCGAGACGCAGGGTGCCGATGTGGTCCTCGACCTCCGTCGTGAAGTACTCTAGCTCTAGCTCATCGAACGCTTTCAGTTGCATACAGGGTAGAGATTGACACAGGGCTATAAGAAGGTTTCCCAATCGTCACGCCGCCGTGAACCGCTCGAGCGGCCGCTGACGGGTTCGTGGCGGCGCGATGAGATGAGGTGGGGTGAGTTACGGTGCCGACCTCCCCGCGGTGGCCACCGGCTTCGGGGCGGTCGGCCGGCTCGAGTCGACGATGGGGAGTTCGTGGTGTGACGATCGGTGGGCGACCGTCGTCGTGAACGACGAGGTCGATTACCGACCGGTGTCGGGCGTCGCACCGTCGTACTTGATGCGCTCGAAGACGGTGTGGCAGCCGTTGCAGTAGTACTGGCGCTTCGAGATTTCCCCGCCGAACTGGGAGTACCGTTCCGTCTCCGTCGACTCACAGAAGGGGCAGACGGCGGTCGGTTCGGTTGCGTTTGCTGACATGGTATCAGTTCATCGCGTACAGCTCGTTGCGCTCGCCGCTGATCTGGCTGACGTCCTCTTCGGCGATCGCGCCGTCGTCGACGCGGCGGCGGGTCGCGTCCCACTCGTCGTCGTCGGCGGCGACGTCCCAGTCGACGTTCTCGAGCGAGACCGGGGTGTCGGCGAACAGGTCGCGGTAGTGAGCGGCGAACGCCTCGCGGATCTCGGCGACCGGTCGGTTCGTGAAGCCGGCCTGGTAGACCGGATCGGTCTCCTCGTCGTAGCTCTGGGGACCGATGAACGCGAGGGCCTGGGGCAGCGTCTCCTCGAGCGCTGCCTGGATCTCCTCTGGTTTCTCCTCGGCCAGCGTCTCGAGGCGGGCGTCGTGGTACTCGAGGTGGAAGTACTCGTCTTCGCCGATCTTGGTGAGCAGCCCCTCGAGGTCCTCCTGATCGATGGCGTCGAGCAGGTACCACGCGGCGCGGTCGGCCGGCCCGACCGTCGCCATGAAGGCCGCCCAGTCGCCGTCGATCGCGTCGAGGCAGGCGGCGTTGGCGAACTCCTCGGGGTCGCGTGCGCCACGGATCCACTCCATGTCGCGACCCTGGTCTTCGAGTTCGTTCGCGAGCTGGCGGATGTGACCGATCTCGTCCTGTGCGGCGCTCGAGCCACCGATGGTGTCCTCGAGCGTGTCGCCGGCGAGGCTCCACTGGCTGTAGCGCTGGCTGAGGACGAGCTTGGTGTCGGTGACGGCCTGCACGTAGTCGATCGCTTCGGCGGACCAGTCGCTCATCGGCTCACCCCCGCGGTGGGCATCTTTCCGGTAACCTCGTGGAGGTCGTCCTGGGCGACGACCGCCATGTAGTCCCAGTCCTCTTCGTCGAAGGTTTCGTATGCGTACATCTTTGCGAGTCTCTCGTTCTGTGCGGTGACGTTGCCGATGTGAATCGTGTCGTCACCGGGGTGCAGTCGTGCGAATACGTCGTACTTTTGCATGGGTTTTCAGGTGCTACGGTCGTGTTCAGATGCTGATTCCGGAGTTGCGGAGCTTCTCTCGGACGTCGTCGGTGAGCATGTCCTTGCTCCAGACGGGGTCCCAGACCACGTCGACCTCGACGTCGTCGACGCCGTCGAGTACGGTCAGACAGCTCCGGATGTCGTTGTGAATCATGTCGTAGGCCGGACAGCCCATACACGGGAAGCTCATCTCGACGGTCACGTGCCCGTCGTCGTTGCGAACGTCGTAGATCATCGCCATCTCGACGAGGCTGACCGGGATGTGGGGGTCGGGGATTCCATCTAGGACGTCCCACAGTTCACGTTCGAACGGGGTCGAGTCGTCTCGGCGCGAGCGGACGAACTCGCCGACCTCGGAGCCACCGACGTCTGCGTCTGGGTCTGGCTCGCCGAACTGTCGTCGTTCGCTGGCGTTTCGCTGTGTGCTGGACATGATCTAGATCTGGACCTCGACGGTGCCCGACTGGAGCAGGTCGACGTAGTGTTCGTTCGCCGGGCCCCGATTCCGCCAGCGGTCCATGACGTCCGACCACGAGATCGGTTCGTCGAACAGCCACTCCTTGTTGTCCTCGTCGAAGGCGACTGGCATGTCGTACTCGAGGACGTACTCTTCTTGCTCCTCGTCGTAGTGCGCCGGGACGTCGAGGTCGAGTTCGGTCAGGAACGGCATGGCGCGGTGCAGCCAGTCCTGACGGAGTTCGTCGTTGCTCAGTCCCTTCAGGCGGTACTCGAGCTGGTCGTCGTGTTTCTTCTTGTCGTCGGGCAGACCGAACCACTCGACGGCCATCGGGAACATCCAGTCGACGGCGTCCTGGACCTTCTCGCGGGTCTTCTCGTTGTTGTTGGCGAGTCGGCGCATCCAGGTCTCGCCGTGGCGGAGGTGGAACTGCTCTTCCTTGCTGACTTTCGTGAGCGCGCGCTTCCACGGCGCGTAGGAGGTGTTCTCGTGGACGTCCGCGAGCAGCGTGATGCCCGCGCGGTCGAACAGCCCGTGCGCGGTGACGAGTTCCGCGAAGGTGTCGATGTGCTGGTCGAACCCGTACGTGTTGCGGAACTCGTGGGGTTCGCGCTCGTAGATGAGCTCGTGTCGGTCCTCTCCCAGGTCCTCGAGCAGGCGATAGGCGATGTGGCCGTGGCCGAGCTCGTCCTGGATGACGCTAACACACGATGCGCGGGCGTCGAGCGACGGCGCGTTGAGCGACTGCTCGTAGTACGCCGGTGCGCTCATCAGTTCGGTGTCTGCCGAGACGGTCAGAATCTGCTTGAGCGCCTGTTTGTAGCCGTCGGTCATCTCGTCTACCGATTCGATCATCCGCCCGTTCTGTAACTCTTCTTTGAATTGCTTCTCACTGGGCATAGGTTCAGGCCTTCGACTGATCGTTATCACGCCAGGGTTATAATTGTTTTCTGTATACGCTGAGCGTACCGTCTGGCCAGATTTCGATCGCTCGCAGGACCTGTCACGATTCCCGCCATTCGACGGGTCGTTTTCCTGCCAGCAGGCTGTCGTGAACGTGGTTCGAGCTATCGGTGCCTTTTTTGGTGGTCCACGTCAGAGGGTAGACCATGACGTACGAGATACGGAAGGCCCGGAGAGAAGACGGTGACGAGTTGCTCGAACTCTGGCACGGCTTCACCGACCACCTCTCGGAGTACGACGACCGCTATCACCACAAAGAGAGCGCGGACGAACGCTGGCTCCAGTACTTCGAGAGCCAGTTGCTCGACGCGAAGTACGGCGCGGTCTTCGTCGCCGAAGAGGAAGCGTCGGGCGACCTCGTCGGCGTCCTCGAGGCCCGGATCATGGGCAATCACCCGATCTTCCGCCTGCAGAATCACGGCTACATCAACGGTCACTTCGTCGACGACGACCACCGCGGCGAAGGTATCGGCAGCGCGCTCCTCGAGGCAGTCCACGACTGGTTCGAGGACGCCGGCAAGGACGTGGACTTCTACCGCGTCGACGTGATCGACGGCGACGACGACTCCGCGACGTTCTACGAGGCGAACGGATTCGACGCGGTCGAACACGTCTACGAACGCTCGATGGAATCGGAGCGGTGAGCGATGGTCGAAACGTACACCGTCGAATTCGTCGACGAGAACCGGACGATCGAGGTCCCGGAGGACAAGCCGATCCTCGAGGCAGCCGAGGAAGCTGGCTTGCGCCCTTCCTACCAGTGTCGCATGGGCGTCTGTGGCGTCTGCAGCGCGATGTTGCTCGAGGGTGAGGTCGATCAGTCCGAGGGGATGTTCCTCTCGGATTCAGAGCAGGAAGAAGGCTACGTCCTCACCTGTATCGCGAAACCGCGGTCGGACCTTCGCCTTCGCACCGACGAGAGCCCCTGAGCTTCTGTCGACGCATTCTCCGTCTTCCCTGCGTTCGTCCTCACCGGAGCCGTCGCTGGCGCTCGTGGCCCGCCGGACCGGCCCCGTTTCGTGGTGACTCTCCGCTCTACTGGCCCCGTATGCTCGAGCTGTGGCCACCAGTTCTCGATTCCGCTCACGCGCGCGAGGACCATTGCCTCCGGGCCCGCTTCGGTCGCCGTTCGGCTGTCCTCGAGGCCGGTCGATTGCCACGTGACGGGTCGGCTGCCGGCGGTGGTGCTCGCCGATCTCCCGGAGTGGCACCCGTCGAGTGTATACGAATGATGTATACAACAGTTGCATACTCCCGGTCGCGTCGTGGAACCGACTATTCGATCTCGACGACCGTTCGACGCGCTGGCACGTCACCCGATGCCCACCGCTTCTAGCGGAGCCGTTTCATTCGACTGCCGTCGGAGGTTCGCCGATCGAATTATTACAGTCGTACTGCTGTAACTGTTGTCACGTCGGTCGGCGAAACGCCGTGCTGGCGAGACGGTCGATCGGCCGAAATCTCTACCAAGAGCGCGTGCTGGTCGTGTATACGGTACGTGAAATCACGTGCGGACGTCGGTCGTTCGACACTCATCTAATTACAAGTGTACTTGTGTAAATACCGGCGAACCGTGCTGGAGACTGCCCAGTAGGATCAGATTGTTCATGACAAATTCAACGTCGGGACGACTCGAATCGGGCATTACGAAATACGTATACGCTACCCGATTACGCCATTCGTAATGGTATGTGACGTTGACAGGACCGTTCGCCGAGGGTCGACGACAGCGTGACACGGTCGAATCGGAAAGAACGACGGTGACGAGTTCTCGAGGAGCGATCGACGGCAGTCGGGCCTGCCGACTACTGTGCTTCGGCCGTTTTCTCGCGTTCCTGATCGCGCAGTTCGGTGCGGCGGATCTTGCCCGTCTCCGTGCGGGGAAGCGACTGACAGAACTCGACGTCTCGCGGGTACTTGTACGGTGCGAGGGTGTTCTTGACGTGGTTCTGGATCTCGTCGACGAGGTCGTCGGAGCCCTCGTGGCCCTCCTCGAGGACGACGAACGCCTTCACGATTTCACCGCGCTCTTCGTGTGGACTCCCGACGACGGCCACTTCCGAGACTGCCTCGTGTTCCTCGACGACGGCCTCGACTTCGGGTCCGGGAATGTTGTAGCCACTCGAGATGATGAGGTCGTCGCGCCGGGACTTGTACTCGAGGCGGCCGTCCTCGCGCATGACGAAGATGTCGCCGGGGATCGACCAGCCGTCCTCGACGGCGTCGGCTTGCTTCTCGGGGCGGTCCCAGTACTCGATACCAGTGGGGCCGCGGACGGCGAGCAGGCCGGACTCCCCGCGCTCGAGTTCCTCGCCGGTGTCGGGGTCGATGATCTTGGCCTCGTAACCGGGGACCGGGAAGCCAGTCGCGGTCGGGTCGATTTCCTCGTCGTCGTGGCGGTGACTGATGAAGATGTGGAGCATCTCCGTCGTCCCGATGCCGTCGAGGAGGTCGATGCCGTAGGCCTCCTCGAAGTTCTCGAACGTGTTCGGCGTCAGGGGCTCGCCGGCGCTCATGCCGACGCGCAGCGAGGAGACGTCGTACTCTTCGGGGCCGTCGGGGTGCTGGGAGAGGATCTGGTTGAACGCGGTGGGGATCGAACAGAGGACGGTGATGCCGTGGTTCTCGATGGCCTCGAGCAGGTCTGCCGGGCTCGCGTCTTCGACGAGGCTGGTGCTGGCGCCGAACCGGAGCGGGAACGTGACGAGGTCGCCGTAGCCGTAGGCGAACGGAAGCGGCGGGTTGCCTCCGAAGACGTCGTCTTCGGTCGGCTCGAGGCAGTATCGCGCGTAGGTGTCCGCGGTCGCGAGGATCTGACGGTGGGTGTGGATCGCGCCCTTCGGGCGACCGGTCGTCCCGCTGGTGTAGAGCATCAACGCGAGGTCGTCGCGTTCGGTCTCGTAGGCCTCGAGCTCGGAGTCGGCCGCCTCGACAAGCTCGTCGTAGCTGTGGTGGTCGTGGTCGACGTCGTTTCGCTCGGCGACGATCACGTTCTCGACGGTCTCGAGGTCGGGCAGTGCCTTGTCGATCTCGTCGACGAGATCGTCGTAGACGACGACGGCCTTCGCCTCGGCGTTGTTGATGATGTAGTCGAGTTCCTTCGCGCGCAGGAGTTTCATCGAGGGGAGGGCGACGCCACCGATCTTCTGGACGGCGAGACAGGTGACGACGGCCTCGGGTCGGTTCGGGAAGCGGACGACGACCCGGTCGCCGGCCTCGATGCCGAGGTCACGCAGGGCGTTGCCCATCCGGTTTACTCGCTCCTGAAGGTCGGCGTAGGTGATCTCTTCGTCCTCGAAGTAAATCGCGACGTTGTCTCCCCGTCCCTCGCGAACGTGGCGGTCGACGAGTTCGTCGGCGACGTTGACGTGCTTCGGGTAGTGCACCTCTGGCGTGGTGTACACGTAGTCCGGAGCGGCCGATTCGTCTGGCAAGTACTCCTCCGGAATGGTAGGCTGCATAGCTGGGTAAACCAACAGAGCAGCAAATTATATAGCTACTGGTTTTCATTCGCCCACTCCTTCCAGAATAGTACCACGCCGGGCAGTTCGGTACCGTCCGTGACCGGCTGAGAGGCCACAGTCACCGACGACTGGTCGTCGCCACCCGGGCACAATTCCTGCAAATTTATACGCCGTTTTTTATTTACGGTGGTACGTGCGTAACTACGGCCGACCACCCGTTCATTTTACGTTCATGGGGGAAGAACGTATTACTGTCTCCGACAGCGACCTCGTTCGTTCGGCTTCCCACGAACCGGGTGAGACGCCGAGACAGCGTCCGCTCGTGCCAGCTCAGGTCCAGAACCCGTCCGGATCGAAGGTCCGGACCAGCTCGAGTTCCTCGGCGGTCGGTTCGGCCGTCGTGGTCACGCTTCCCTCGCCGACGTCCTCGGCGGTGTTGACGTCCCACGGGAACGCCTCGAGAACCTCGTCGGCGTCTTCGCCGGGGTGGAGGCTCCGGAGGTAGAGTTCGCCGGCGTCGTCGAAGCCGAACGTGGCCTTCGAGGTGACGAGGGCACTTGGACCGCCGCCGGGTGCGGGATGGTTCTCCCGGGCGGAGCCGTCGCTGGCGTAGCCGGGGCTGGTGACGTAGTTGACTTCCTCGACGAACCGGCGGGGTTCGTGGGGCATGAGCAGCACCGTCCGGCCGGCCATGGCGGCGATGTCACAGGCGCCGCCGCTGCCGGGCAGCCGGATCTCCCGGTCGCCGGCGTCGACCCACGTCGTGTTGAGGTTGCCGTAGCGGTCGATTTCGGCACCGCCGAGGAAGCCGACGTCGACGTCGCCACGCTGGAGGCGGGACATGATGTCGATCATGCCGGTCGTCGAGACGGCCTCGTTCAGGTTCGGCAGGTCGCACATCGTGTGGATGAAGCCGTCGGCGGGAGAGTCCCTGACGACGCCGCTCTCGTAGACGGCCATCGCGTTCGGGGCGTGGGTGCTGACGGCGACCTGGAAGGCGATCAGCGGCAGGCGCATCCCGACGAAGGCGACGTCGCCGTCGTCGATCTCGCTCGCGGCGGCGGTCACCATCAGTTCCCGGTCGGTGTACTCACTGGCCATACTGCACCTCCGCGGCGACGGTCGGTTCGGTGATCGAGAGGTCTGCCTCGACGAGGTCGCGGTACTCCTCGCGACTGTCGACGCCGTAGACCCACGTCTCGGCCCACTCGTCGAACGCTTCCTGTGTCTTCGTCTGCTGGCTGTACTCGAGGTAATACTCGTTGTCCCGGTTGTAGTAGCCGGCGACGGGCGAGGGGTGAGCGCCGAAGGGGACTTCGGCGACGGCGGTCACCTGCTCGCGAGTGATGGCGACCCGGCTCGGGTCGCTCGTGATGACCTCGGGGTCGACGATCTCCTCTGCGGTGACGAGGACGTTGTCGGCGGCACCGACGGCGGGATCGGTGATGCCGGTATTCCCCCAGAGGTGAGCGTCGCCCTGCGGGCTGGCTCGCTGGGCGTGAACGATCGTCCAGTCGGGGGAGATGGCGGGAATCAGCGCCACCGTCTCCTCGGTGAACGGATCGGTCGACTCGAGGAAGCGGTCGTTGCGCTCGAAGATGTCGCTGCCGAGGATCGAGCGCGTCGGCAGGTACGGGACGCCCATTGCGGCCGCTTTGAGCGAGAGGGCGATACTGAAGTTCGAGTGATCTTCGACCTCGATGCGGCCGTCTTCGACGGCCTCCCTGAACCGGTAGCCGGTTCCGGCGCTGACGTTGCCCGCCCACGCGGCCCGGACCGCCGACACCGCATCGCCGCCGACGAGCTGGTCGAACAGCAGGTCGCTGATCGGCCCGATGAGCGTCAGATCGTCGATTCCCTGTCTGAGCAGTTCGTGTCCCGCGGCAAACGGGATGGCGTGCTCGAGCGCGAGGCCGGTCGCGATCGAGCTTCCGGGCTCGATGCGAGACACAGCCTCGGCCAGTGGCTCCGAGTCTGTTGCCATGTACCCACACGTTCCGAACAGGGACGTATAAAGTTCTCTACTCTGTGTACTGTCACCGGCTGTCAACGCCGCTGATCAAAAATTATATACCGATCCGGCATGGATAGCCGGGTATGTCTCAGGGAGACAGTGGTACGAGCGAATCGCGAACCGTGGGGACGACATCACAAACGATTTCACGACGAGGCTATCTCGCAGGTGCTGGAGCCGTCGGTGCGGCGGCGCTGGCTGGCTGTGCCGGCGGCGAAGACGACGACACGTTGACGGTGGGCTTTGCGCTTCCGTACACGGGGACCTACGCGATGCTCGGCGAGAGCATCACCAACGGCTTCGAGTTGTATATCGACGAACACGATGGCGAGGTAAACGGCCGCGAGGTCGAGTTCGTCGAGCGAGACACCGAAGCCGACACGAACCGCGGCGTCGACGTCACCCGCGAACTGCTCGTCGAGTACCAGGCAGACGCCATCGTCGGCCCGGTCTCGAGTGCGGTCGCGATGGCGATGATCGACACCGTTCAGTCCGAGGCGAATTCAATCTGGTTCAATGCGAACGCTGGCGACTACCGGGTCACACAGGACGGCTGTACGCCGTATCACTTCCGGACCTCGTTCAACGACTGGCAGACCTCCGCGCCGCTCGCGGAGTTCGTCTACGACGAGGTCGCCGACAACGTCTGTCTGGCCTACGCTGACTACGCGTTCGGCGTGAACTCGAAGGACTTCTTCGCCGAGGAGTTCGAGGACCTCGGCGGCGAGGTCGTCGACGAAGTCGGTGCGCCGCTTGGCACCGACGACTACTCCTCGTACCTCGGCCAGATCGAGGACAGCGGTGCGGAGGCGGTGTTCTCGTTCTTCGCGGGTGACGACGCGGTCAACTACGTCAACCAGTTCAGTGACTTCGGCCTCGACGAGGAGATGACCCAGACCGGCAGCGGCTTCCTGCTCTCGGGTGACACCCTGCCCGCCCAGGGTGACTCCGCACTCGGCATGTACTCGCTGTTGCACTACGCCGACACGCTCGACACCGATCGCAACCAGACGTTCTACGACGCCTACGCCGACGCCTACGGCGAGGGACCGAACGTGTACGCGTGTCAGGGGTACGACTCCGCGCAGGCGTTCGCCGCCGCAGTCGAGGAAACGGGCAGTTCCGACGCCGACGACCTGATCCCCGCACTCGAGGGACTCCAGATCGACAGCCCGCGTGGACCGCTGGCGTTCAACTCCGAGACGCACGACCCGGTCCACAACCTCTACGTCCGCGAGGTCGTCGAGGGTGACGATGGTCCCGAGAACGAGGTCATCGAGACGTTCGAAGACATCGAGGGCCCCACCTGGGGCTGCAGCCTCTAGATCGATGCCTTCGAGTACGTCGCGATCGAACGGGCCGAGCGGAGTCACAGACTGGCTTCAGAGAGACAGGTGAAATTATAGTATGCTAGAAGTGTTTATTCGATCGACGTTCCTGGGCCTCCAGCTCGGGATGACCTTCGCCCTGATCGCCGCGGGGCTGACGCTCATCTTCGGCATGATGGACGTCATCAACTTCGCCCACGGCGCGCTCTACATGCTGGGTGCGTACTTCGGAACGGTCATCGCCGGCACGTTCGGGAACTACTGGCTGGCGTTGCTCCTGGCACCGCTGTTCGTGGGCCTGATCGGGGCGGCCATCGAGATCTTCTCGCTTCGCCCGCTCTACGGCCGCAACCCGCTGTATCACATCCTGCTCACCTTCGGGTTTGCGATCGCGATTCAGGGGGCGATCGTCCTGATTTTCGGCGGCCAATCCAGACGGATCGACGTCCCGACCGTTCTCGAGGGCACGATTCAGGTCGGCCCAGTTACCTATCCGGTCTACTGGCTGTTCGTGCTGATCGTCAGCACGGTCCTGATCGCCCTGATCTGGATCGGAATCGAGCGGAGCAACCTCGGGATCCTGATGCGTGCGAGCGCCCACGACACCGAGATGGTCAACGCCCTCGGCATCGACGTCAACAAGGTGTTTACCGGCGTCTTCGTCTTCGGTGCCATACTCGCCGGAATCGCCGGTGTCCTGCTCGGGGGTTCGCGCTCTGTCCACCCCGGGATGGGGATGGGAATCATCATCGAGGCGTTCGTCATCGTCGTCATCGGCGGGCTGGGGAGTTTCCGCGGGGCCGTCTACGCGGCCCTGCTGGTCGGGCTCGTCACGGCCTACGGCTCCGTGATCGCACCGACTCTGACGGAGCTGTTCCTGTTCGCGATGATGGCGATCGTCCTGATCATCAAACCAAGTGGCCTGTTCGGGGCCACGGAGGCAGCATAGATGCAGTGGTTCACCGACTTCTTCGATCGGAGTCACGCGCTCGAGACGGGCAGCGAGATCCTCTCCTCTCGCGGCCGGCTCGCGGTGGCCATCGCGGTCGTGTTGCTGGCCGTCGTCGCACCGGTCATCAATGTGTTCGAGCCGTTCTGGCTGAACATCCTGGTGCGGATGCTGATCTTCGCACTGCTCGCACTGAGCCTCGACTTCATCTTTGGCTACGCCGGCTTGCTCTCGTTCGGTCACGCCGCGATGTTCGGGGCTGGCGGTTACGCGGCTGCACTGCTGATGCGGGAGTACACCCAGAACCTGTTCGTCGTGTTACCAGCTTCCATCGTCGTGGGTGTCATCGTCGCCGCGATCATCGGCTGGCTGAGCGTGCGTGCGAAGGGAATCTACTTCGCGATGCTGACGCTCGCCTTCGCCCAGATGTTCTACGTCATCGCGTTTACCGACCTGCCAGCGACCATCCTCGACGTCGACGAGGTAACTGGCGCTGACGACGGACTGGTCGGGGTCGCTGGCTTCGAGCTATTCGGCGAGCCGATTCACCAGCTGGCCGGCCTCGATCACCGGCTCCTGTACTTCTACATGACGCTGGCGCTCGTCGTGGTGTCGCTGGCGGCGATCGTTCGGCTCGCGAACTCCCCGTTCGGTCGCGTGTTGCAGGCGATCCGCGAGAACGAAGAGCGCGTCGAGTTCATCGGGTACAACGTTACCCGCTACAAGGTGATCGCCTTCTCGATTAGCGGCGGCTTCGCCGGCCTCGCGGGCGGTCTCTACGTGCCGTTCCAGAGCGTCGCTCACCCCGGCCTGCTCCACTGGGAGATCAGCGGTGAACTGATCGTCATGCTCCTGCTCGGCGGCCTCGGCACCCTCTGGGGGCCGATGCTCGGGGCCGGTCTGGTGGTCCTCGTCGAGGACCTCCTCGGCGGCGTGGCCAGCTGGGAGATCATCCTCGGTGGCATCTTCATCGTGGTCGTGATCTTCGCACCACGAGGACTTGCCGGGATCCTGATTTCGATCCGGAACGATCCGAGTCAGGCACTCACGAACGCCAGAAAAACGCTTCGCAATTACATCGAGAAGGTGAAAGGATAATGAGTGATGCTACTCAATCACAGACTGCAGCGTCGACCGACACCGGGATGACCGATGTTGCCCTCAAGACCGAGGGCCTCACCAAGAAGTTCGGGACGCTCACTGCCGTCGACGGCGTCTCACTCGAGATTCCGGCCGGCGGGATCACGTCGATTATCGGTCCGAACGGGGCCGGCAAGACGACCTTCTTCAACATGGTCACGGGCAAGCACACGCCGACGTCGGGGACGATCGAGTTCTTCGGTGAGTCCATCGTCGGCGAGTCGCCCCACCGGATCGTCAACCGGGGGATCGTGCGCTCGTTCCAGATCAACAACTTCTTCCAGGATCTTACGGTCCTCGAGAACGTGCGTCTGGCGACCCAGGCACACTACTCCGGCTTCGCGCCGAGTGACTTCACGCGCCACCACGCCGCCCTCGAGGAACCGATCGCGGACGCTCGCGACATCCTCGAGCGCATCCAGCTTGCAGAGGAGTCTGCGACGCCGGCTGCGAATCTCGCGTACGGGCAGCGCCGGCACCTCGAACTCGGAATCGCGCTGGCGGCCGACCCGGACTTGCTGTTGATGGACGAGCCGACTGCGGGGATGAGCCCGGACGAGACCGGCGAGATGGTCGAGTTGATCGAAGCAATTTCCGAGGAGGCGACGGTGGTGTTGATCGAACACGACGTCGATATCGTCATGGACATCTCCGACCAGATTGGCGTGCTGAACGAGGGACAACTGCTGGCATGGGGGCCACCCGAGACGATCAGCAGCGACGACCGCGTGCAGGAAGCCTACCTCGGAGGTGGTGGCAGTGTCTGAGGACGATCTGCTCGTCGTCGACTCGATCGATACTTACTACGGCGAGAGCCACATCCTGTTCGACCTCTCGCTGTCGGTCGGTCGCGGTGACATCGTCGCGCTCGTCGGCCGGAACGGGGCCGGCAAGACCACGACCCTCCGCAGCATCATGGGACTGACCCCGCCCGCGGCTGGCACCGTGACACTGGGCGGGACGGATATCACCGGATTCGAGCCACACGAGACCCGGAAAGAGGGAATCTCGTGGATTCCGGAGGGCCGACGCGTCTTCGGCGGGCTGACCGTCGAGGAGAACCTGCGGCTGGCCGCCCACAGCGGTGCGGACGACCAGAGCGAACGGTTCGAGGAGATCTACCAGCGCTTCCCGCGACTCGACGAGCGGCGGGGCCAGAAAGCCGGGACGATGAGCGGGGGCGAACAGCAGATGCTCGCCATCGCGCGTTCGTTACTCGGCCCCGACACCGACGTGCTGTTGCTCGACGAACCGAGCGAGGGACTGGCCCCGCAGATCGTCGAGGACGTCGCCGACATCATCCGCGAACTGAACGAGGAAGGCGTCACGATCCTGCTGGTCGAACAGAACGCCAACATGGCCCTCGAGCTGTCCGACCACGCCTACGTGCTCGAGAACGGGAACATCGTCCACGAGTCGCCGGCCTCGGCCCTGCTCGAGGACCGTGAGGCGATGGAGAGCTATCTCGGCGTCAAATAGCGGGCTGGTGGTGAGCGAGATGTCGTCGTCCAGGTCTCCACCGAAATCGTCATTACACGCGGCGTGGAGAGTACCGCCTACGCGACCGACGATGACGATCGGTAATCGGTCCGCGGGACGGGTACTACTCCGGGTCGGCGCGGGACTCGACTCGACTACCCAGATCGAGCGGGTGCCGGAACCACTGGGGCGGCGTCTCACGTGCACTCCCACGCGTCGATCTGCGGAACGCGGGTTCGGCCTGAGTCGACCGGGCGCGACCGAGACTGCCGATCACGATCACGACCACGAGTACGAAAGCCAATGATCTCGAGCACAGAGCGCGTTCACGAGAACCTACGCATCGAATACGTCGACGTCGACGCCGATAGCGACGGCGACGTCGACAGTGACGACGGCGACACCGCGACCAGCACCGACGCTGAGAGCGGAGCCAGTATCGCCCGTCTCGTCATGGAAGGAAGCGAGCAATCGTTGAACGCCTTCTCACCGTCGAAGGTCGAAACGATGGCGACGGCCGTCGAGTCGCTCGCCGGCGAGGTCGACTGTCTCGTCGTCTACGGCGAACCGGTCTTCTCCGTCGGTGCCGACTTACACGAGATCGACCAGAAGCCCGACGAGATGCGTTCGGCCAGAATCGACACGATCGCGGCCGCGTCGAACCGCTTCATCCGGGCGGTTCGAAGCTTCCCGGCACCGGTCGTCGCCGCCGTCACCGGCATGGCCGCCGGGGGCGGTCTCGGCTTCGCACTCGCTGCTGACCTGATCTACGTCCACGAAGACGCGACCTTCGACACCGCGTTCGCCCGGATCGGACTCACGCCCGACAACGCGACGCCGTTTTTCCTCGTCCAGACGCTCGGTCCCTATCGGACGCGGGAGTTGCTGTTCGACCCCCAGCCGATCGACGCCGAGACCGCAGTCGACCTCGGGCTGGCCAACGACGTCTACACCGGTCCCGAATCCGAGTTCGTCGACGCCGTCACCGACGACCTGGGCCGGCTGGCCGAGGGGCCGACCGAGGTGTACGCCCGGACGAAGGAACTCGTCGACTCGGGCTTTAGCGCCAACCTCGACGACCACCTCGAGGAAGAACGCTCGGTCATTACGCGGATGGGCGACTCCGAGACCTTCGACGAGGGGCTCGAGGCGTTCTTCGAGAAGCGCAGTCCCAACTGGTAGCCGTCGGTCCGGTTGGGTCGCTCGCCCCGGATTCACACTCGAGGGGGACCAGCAGGTCGATCCCTGCTCCGAGTTTCGTATCAATTCCCCGCTATTCTACACAACCTATATATGCGATGGGGGTTATTGCATAGTCGCAATCATGAGTGGGATCAACAGGCGGAGCTTTCTCACCCGAACAGGCGTGGCTTCGATCGGTGTTGCTGGCCTCGCAGGGTGCCTTGGCGGTGAAAACGGTGCAAACGGCGAGAGTCCCGAGGACGCAGACGAGATCGTCATCGGCTGCCCGACGGCGTTGAGCGGTGCATTCGCGCCCTACGGTGAGGCCGAACGCGACGGTGGCATCCTCGCTGCCCAGCACCTGGAAGAGGAGTTCGACGTCTCGATCGAGATCGTCGAGGGCGACTCCGAGGCCGACCCGAACGCGGCCGTCGAGCGAATCGAGGACATGGTGATCAACGACGGCGCACACATGGCCTTCGGCGGCGTCAGTTCCGCCGTCGCCATCGCGACCGGTAGCTGGGGGACCGAGAACCAGGTACCCGTCTCGGTCCACGGCGGTAGCGACGACATCACCGGTGCCGAGTGTGCGTCCTACATGTTCAGCCCCTACATGTCGAACTCGATGCAGGTCGCGCCCACCGCGCCGGCGATGGCCGACCTCGAGGACGAGTGGTTCCTGCTGTACTCCGATTACACGTGGGGACACACGGCACGTGACGCCTACGAGGAAGCGCTCGAGGCCGAAGGAGCGGATGTCATCGGAGCGGAAGGCGTGCCGTTCCCCGAGACCGAGTACGGCCCGTACCTGAACGCGGCCGAGCAGTCCGGAGCCGACGGAATCGCGTTGCTGACCGCTGGGCTGGACCAGCGGTCGGTGACCCAGGAAATTCTCAGTCGCGGCATCGAAGACGAGTACACGTTCAGCATGCACCAGACCGAGGACGTCTCGCTCTTCGGAATCGACCCGGCGTCTGCGGCGCTGCTCGACGTGAACGCTCAGGGCTGGAGCGCCGGACTCGACGTGCCCGAAGACTGGCTCGACGAGATCGCACAGGTCTCCGATCACAGCCCGTTCGTCCGTCACTACATGGGCTACGTCTCGGTCGATCAGCTCGTCCGGGCGTCGATGCGTGCGGATTCGCTCGAGGGCGAGGCGATCCGCGACGAACTGCGTGGCCACGTGATCGAGAACGACCTGATCTACGACCTCCAGCCGACCGACGAACAGCTGTACTGGCGCGAGGCGGACAACCAGCTCGTCCAGCCGACCTACGTTACCCGCGGGCTCGACGTCGACGATCAGCAGACCGATCCGTACGACGTCTGGTTCGAGGTGACAGACGTGATGCAAGGCGAGGAGGCCTCGCCCGAACCGGACCCGGAGTGTGAACTGTAACCACCTGCAAGCGCGGGGACCGTATCGCGACTGACGGTTGGGATTCCGATTTCAGTACACGACACAATGGAACATACGAACGACGGATGGGAGATATGACGACATCGACACCGACATCCACACTCGAGACGTTTCGACTACAGTTTCAGTCACAGTCGCCGCTAACGAAGGCGTTGCTTGTGGCTACTGCAATCTTGATCGTGCTGACCGTCGCGGTCCACCCGCGGCTGTTCGCCCAGAACCTTCTCGGCGGCGTCGTCTACGGACTGGTACTCGCGCTCATCGCGCTCGGGCTGGCGCTCATCCTCGGCCTGCTCGGCGTGGTGAACTTCGCTCACGGTGGTCTCTTCATGCTGGGTGCCTACGGTGCCTACGAGATCATCGCCATGCAGGGCTTGCCGTTCTGGGTTGCCTTCCTCGTCGTCCCACTGGCTGTCGGGGCAGTCGGCGTCGCGATGGAAGTCGGCGTCCTCCGTCGACTCTACGGTGAGAACCCCCTGATCGGGTTACTGGCGACCTTTGGGGTCTTCATCATGATCGAGGAGGCGACGCGGGCGCGCTGGGGCGGCACGCCGCTGACGTTCGACCTGCCGGCGGTCCTCCAGGGCTCGATCACGTTCGGTGTCGGCCGCATCGCCACGATTCGGCTGCTGACGATCGTCGTCGCGACGCTCGTGATCGTGGGCACCTACCTGCTCATGTACCGGACGGACTTCGGACTCACGATCCGTGCCGGGTTGCAGGACCGAGAGATGGCGGGCTTCATCGGCATCGACATCCCGACGCGCTTTACGATCGTGTTCTTCCTCGGGTCGGCCATGGCCGGCCTCGCGGGCGTCCTTCGAGGCGCTGAGACGGGGATGGACCTCGCGATGGGCTTCGAGTACGTCCTGCTGGCGTTCGTCATCGTGATCGTCGGCGGAGTCGGCAGCATCTTCGGGAGCGTCGTTGCCGGCCTCCTGATCGGCATCGGCGTCTTCGTCGCCCCGGTGATGGTCCGTGCGCTCGCGACCGCCACCGGGATCGACGCTCTCGCCGTCCCCGGAATCGGCGGCATCGTCCCGTTCCTGATCATGCTCGCCATCCTGTTGATCAGACCGCGCGGTCTCTTCGGTGAGGAGGGATTACTCGAATGAGTTCCGCATCAACCTCACTGGTCGAACGAGTTCGCGGGCTCGACGCCATGGAGGTGTTCCGCCTGCTGCGCGTCCCGATCGGCATCCTGCTGATCGCGCTGCTCATCCGGCCGGTCATCGGCAGCGACCTGCTGCTCGGTAGCCCACACATCGCGACGACCATCCTCATCTGGATGCTGTTCGCGACGGCGTTCAACCTCCTGCTGGGGTACACCGGGTTGCTCTCGTTCGGCCACGCGATGTTCCTCGGCACGGGCGTCTACATGACCGCGATCGGGCTGGCGTACTTCGACATGCCGTTCTCGGTGATGACCGTGCTCGCCATCGTGCTCGCGGCCACCATCGCGTACCTGATCGGGCGACTCACCGTCCAGTACGGCGAGATCTACTTCGCGATGCTCACACTCGCGTTCGGGATGATGCTTCACTTCTTCGTCAACTCCAACCCGGGCGGCCTGACGGGCGGCTCCGACGGCATCCGGTCGGGGACGACCCCGGAGTGGATCACCAGCCTGCGCGGCGAGCGCGTCATCGACGTCGACTGGTTCGCCACGCTGCTGGGCTATCTCGGCCTCGAGCCGGACTACTACTGGTTCGTCGCGATCGTCTTCGTCGTCGCGATGCTCGGCCTCTGGCAGATCGTCCGCTCGCCGTTCGGGCGGACGCTCGTGGCCATCCACGACAATCAGGAGCTGGCGAGCGCGATGGGGATCGACATCTACCGGTACAAGGTCTGGGCGCTCACGTTCTCGGGAGCGTTCTCGGCGCTCGCCGGAGCGCTCCTGATGGTGAACAACCACGGGGCCTCGCTGGAGAACTTCGGGCCGATGACCAGCGCCGAGGTGCTGCTGATGGCGATCTTCGGCGGCATCGGCTTCTTCTTCGGCCCTGCCGTCGGCGCTGGCGCCTGGTACCTCGTCCGGGAGTACCTGCTCTCGCTGGGGACGGTCACCGTCCCCGGCGTGGGTGCCCTCGAGGTCGGTGGCGTCCTCAGTTACTGGCAGTTTTTCTTCGGGCTCGCGTTCGTGATCGTGATCCTCGCGTCGCCTCGCGGCGGGATCTACGGCTTCGTCCGGGACCGAACGCTGACCGCACTCGCATTCGCACGGAGGTGGCGAACCGATGGCTGACAACGAGACTGACATGCACACCGCGACGACAGGCACAGACCAGACGCAGCGCCAGGAACAGGACCGAGACCAGAATCAGGCCCAGGCGACCGACCGGGCCGCGTCGTCGACCGTCGGCGACCCCGCAGAAGCGATGCTCGGTGCCAGGGGACTGACCAAGTCCTTCGGCGGCTTCGTCGCCGTCGACGGCGTCGACCTCGCGGTCCAGGAAGGCGAGTTGCGCTCGATCATCGGTCCGAACGGGGCTGGCAAGACGACGCTGTTCAACGTCCTCACGAACGCCCTCACGCCCTCCGGCGGGCAGGTGTACTTCGGGGGCGAGGAGATCACCGACGTGCCCCAGCACGAGCGCCCACACATGGGGCTCGTTCGGTCGTTCCAGTCGAACCAGCTGTTCGAGGAGCAGACCGTCCTCGAGAACGTCCGGATCGTCGCCCAGACGATCGAACAGGGGCCGTTCTCGTTCGACCTGTTCCGCACCGGCCGCCGGGTCGCCGAGGAGGATGCCTACGAGATTCTCGAGCGCGTCGGCCTCGCCGAACAGGCCCACGAATCCGCGGCGAACCTCTCGCACGGCGACCAGCGGCGGCTCACGATCGCGATGTCGCTGGCGACCGATCCGTCGGTCCTGTTGCTCGACGAGCCCACCAGCGGCATGGGTCCGACCGAGACCGAGGAGACGGCGGCGATGATCGAGTCGCTCCAGTCCGAGTACGACCTCACGCTCGTGTTGATCGAACACGACATGAGCATCGTCCTCTCGATGAGCGATCGGATCACGGTTCTCAACCGCGGCCAGGTCCTCGCGACAGGGCCGCCCGACGAGATCCAGGCGAACGACGCGGTCCAGACGGCCTACCTCGGCGGCATGGAGGACGAACTATGACCCTGCTACAGGTGTCGGATCTCGAGGCGGGCTACGAGACCGGTCGCGTGCTGTTCGGGATCGACCTCGAGATCGAGGCCGGCGAGACGGTGTCGCTGCTCGGGCGCAACGGTGCGGGCAAGACGACCACGATGCGGTCGATCGTCGGCGCGGAGATGCCGACCGTCTTCCACGGCTCGATCCGCTTCCGGGGTGAGGAGTTGCTCGAGCGCAAGAGCCACGAGATCGCGGGCATGGGACTGAGTTACGTTCCGGAAGCGCGGCGGTGTTTCCCCCGGTTGACCGTCGAGGAGAACATCCACGTGGCCGCGACGGCGGCCGACGATCCACTCCCGGAGGCCGAGATGTACGACGTCTTCCCGGACCTGGCCGACATCCGGGATCGGGCGGCGAAGAACCTGAGCGGCGGGCAACAGCAGATGCTGGCGATCGCTCGCGCGCTCGTCGCTAACCCGGACCTGATGTTGCTCGACGAACCCTGTGAGGGGCTGGCCCCACTGATCGTCCGCGAGGTCGAGTCGGCGATCCAGCGGATCAACGAGAACCGCGACGTGACGGTCCTCATCGTCGAGCAGAACGTCGCGGCAGCGATGGCGATCGCCGACCGCCACTACATCATCGAGGAAGGCCACATCGTCGACGAGGTAACGACCGAGAAACTGCGGGCCGACGAGGAGCTTCAACAGGAGTACCTCGGCGTCTGAGTTCGTTTCGCTGTTTTCTCTCGCTCGAGTGGAGTCCGGCGGCGGGCTCGGCCTAAGTCGGTGGTGAGGTGTCGAACTCGAGTCGAGTCGGTGGTCAGGCGACGGACTCAGTCCGAATCGACCCGACTCCCGCCGACGTACAGTTCCTCGCCCGACAGGCCCTGACTCTCGGGATATTCGTCGGCGTACTCCATCAGCTGGAACAGCGTCCCGGTCGCGTTTCGCGGCGAGACGAACGCCTCGTTCCAGCCCTCGTACTCGGCGTAGTCGACCACCGTGATCCCCTTGGCCTCGAGTACCTCCATCACCGCCTCGATGTCGCCAACCTCGAGTGTGACGTGGTGGAGGCCGGGGCCGTGTTCCTCGAGATAGGTCGTCAGGAAGCTCTCCTCGGCGACGGGCTCGATGAGTTCGATCCGGGAGGCGTTCCCGAGTTCGTAGTAGACCCACCGAAATCGGTCCTCGACGACGTCGTCGACGATCTTTTCACAGCCGAGAGCGGCCAGTACCGGTTCGGCGTCGGCGACCGATTCGACGGCGATGCCGACGTGGTCGACGCGGATGGGTACGTCGTGTGAATCCATGCCACTACCGTCTGCACTCGAGTGAGCAAAATAGCTGTCGACTCGGCCGACGGTGTCCACGCCGCTGGTCCCACTGGGGGTGCAGAAACGGAAAGCGATCGCCGACGCGAGACGTGCGTGCCGGTGATGACGCGGCGGGTGCTGGGTGGCGATCGCCCGTCGTCCGTCGGCACTCGAGTGGCGTAAGTGATGCGGTGTTGGCTGGTCAGTTGACGCGCCGGTCCTCGTCGTCGTTCCAGTAGTCCTCGCGGAGTTCGAACTTCTGGATCTTCCCCGTCGAGGTCTGGGGGAGGTCCTCGCGGAACTCGACGCTCGTCGGGCACTTGTAGTGGGCCAGCCGGTCCCGGGTGAACTCGATGATCTCCTCTTCGGTCAGGTCGGCACCGTCGTGAGGAACGACGAGTGCCTTCGGCGTCTCGCCCCATTTCTCGTGAGGGACGCCGATGACGGCGGCGAGTCTGACGTCGGGGTGGTCGTAGAGGACGTCCTGAACCTCGATGCTCGAGATGTTCTCCCCGCCGGAGATGATGACGTCTTTCTTGCGGTCGACGATGGTGAGCATCTTGTTTGCGTCCATCGTGGCGATGTCGCCGGTGTGGAACCAGCCCTCGACGCGGTCGGTGAACGCTTCCTCGGTCGCCTCGGGTTTGTTCCAGTAGCGGTCGAGGATCTGGTTGCCGCGGGCGATCACCTCGCCTTTGGTCTCGTCGTCACAGGGTACGTCGTTGCCGTCTTCGTCGACGACGCGCACCTCGGTGTTGATGGTGGCGAAGCCGGGCTTGTTGACGATGTCGTACTTGTCGCCGTCCTGAATTCGCCGCGGGGAGTTACTCGTCGTGATGAGCGGGCCGGTCTCGGTCGCGCCGTAGGCGTGGATGATCCGCCAGCCGAGCTCGTCCTCGGTGCGACGGATGGTCCGCTTCGGCGGCGGGCTCGCGGCAGTCTCGACGCGAACCGGGTTCGCGCCGGTCGTCTCGACGTCGTGTTCCTCGTTGTGCTCGAGCAGGAAGTTGAGGACGGTGGGCGCGCCGCCGAGGAAGGAGACGTCGTGTTCGACGATGCGCTCGAAGACGGTCTGGGGATCGAAGTCCCGGACGATGACGTGTTTGCCACCGATGCCGGTGAGGCCGTAGATGTGGCCCCAGCCGTTGATGTGGAACATGGGGGAGGTCCACAGCAGGACGTCGTCGTCTTCGAACTCGACGTGGTGGGCGTGGACCATCGCGTGGTAGTGCTGGGTTCGATGGGTGTGGACGACGCCCTTCGGGTCGCCGGTCGTCCCGGAGGTGTAGAGGATGGTCGCGTCGTCGTCCTCGGAGATGTCCGGGCGTTCGGGCTGGTCGGGGGAAGCGGCCTCGAGGACGGCCTCGTAGTCATCCCACTGGCCCGCTTCGGCGTCGTCGGCGTCGTAGCAAATCCACTCGTCGACGCCGCCCTCGTCTTGCAGGTGAGTGACCGTGCCGGCGTGTTCGGCATCGGTGATGAAGACGTCTGGGTCGCTGTCGCCGACGAGATAGTCGTACTCCTCGGGCTGGAGGCGGAAGTTCAGCGGGACGAACAGCGCGCCGAGCTGGGTGGTGGCGTACAGCGTCTCGATGAAGTAGTGGGAGTTCTTCGAGAGGAGGGCGACGCGGTCGCCTTTCTCGACGCCCCGCTCGCGCAGGGCGTTCGAGAGGCGATTGACGCGGTCGCCGACCTCGCCGTAGGTGTATTCGGTCCCGTCCTCGGCGACGATGCCGACGTCGTCTGCGAACAGGTCGACTGCACGGTCGAGGAAGTCGGTGGTGAGCAGTGGTTGTTTCATGGGTGTCTTCGATGGTGGTCCTGATCGGTCGACAGGACTCACGGCTCCTGTGGTACTCCATACCGAACAACCCCTACAGATCAAATTAATGTTGTGGTATCGCTCACCGTCGGCGCGCCCTCGAGGGGTCTTCGCCCGACGCCCCACGCGCCCGACCCCCTGAGTGGTGGTAACTCCTCTCGACGAACCCGCACGTTTGATAATCGTGGACGACACACCAGTTCGCATGACAGACGCGCTGGACGAAACGGTTTGCATCGTGACGGGCGGCGGCGGTGGCCTCGGCCGGGCGGCGGCCAGAGAGCTCGCCGACCAGGGTGCCTCGGTGGTCGTCTCCGACCTCGGAACCTCGGTCCACGGCGAGGGCGAAGACGAGGGGCCCGCACGGGAGACGGTCGACCTGATCGAAGCGGCCGGCGGCGACGCGATGGTCCACGTCGGCGACGTCACCGATCTCGGGTACACCGACCAGCTCGTCGAGGACACGCTCGCGGAGTACGGTCGAATCGACGGCGCGGTCAACTTCGCGGGCATCCTCCGGGATTCCTACCTGACGAACATGAGCGCCGAGGAGTGGGACGCCGTGATCCACGTCCACCTCCGGGGGCACTTCTCGCTCCTGCGCAATCTCGCGCGCCACTGGCGACAGCGCAACGAGGAAACCGAAGGCGGCCTCGAGCGAGAACGGTCGTTCCTGGGCGTCACCAGTCCGTCGGCGCTGGGCAACGTCGGGCAGGCAAATTACGGCGCAGCGAAAGCAGGCGTCCTCGGACTCACTCGCACGGCTGCGATGGAACTGGCCGGCTCGAACGTCCGGGTGAACGCCCTCTTCCCCGTCGCCGCGACCCGGATGACCGAGGGTATCCTCGAGGACGACTCGCTCGCTCCCGAGAAGGTCGCACCAGTCGTCGCTGCCCTCATGAGCGAGGACGCGTCCGATATCACTGGACGAACCATCAGCGCGGTCGGTGACGAGATCGGTGTCGTGCCGGACCCCGAAATCGAGCGAACGGTCACCCGCGAGGGAGGCTGGAGCACCGGTGAGGTTATCGACGCACTGGGCGACGAACTGGGGCTCGGCGACGACTGATCGACGCACCGTCGTGCCGACTAATCGCACCGTTTTATACTCTCCGCGCGCTTTCGTCCCGGCCATGGCGACGATCTACTTCGAGGACGTCGAGGAAGGCACCGTCAGAGACCTCGGGAGCTACACGGTTCCCGAAGACGAGATGCGTGCGTTCTCAGAGCGTTACGATCCACAGCCGATCCACGTCGACGAGGCGGCCGCCGCAGAGACGCCCTTCGGCGACGTGATCGCAAGCGGCTGGTACACCGCGAGCGTCTGCATGCGCCTGTTCGTCGACGGCTTCCTCGCCCAGAGCGACAGTATCGGGTCGCCGGGACTCGAGGAACTCTCGTGGTCGGCACCGGTCTACGCCGGCGACACCCTGACCGTCGAGAACGAGATCCTCTCGGCGGAGCCATCGACCACCCGCGAGGACCGCGGCTACGTTCGAAACGAGACTCGAGCGTACAATCAGGACGACGAACTGGTGCTCAGCTGGATCGGAACGAACATCCTGTTGTGCCGGAATCGCGACTGATCACGCCGAGTCCCGTCCGGCTTCGGTTACCGTCCGCCGTTCTGCCGGCACCACGTTCGACAGTGATGGACGGTATCGTCGTCGGGAGGGGAATCGAGTGGGAGCGTTTATCTCACAGGCCACGCATTCGCCTTGCATGGAGACGGTCACCCACCACGGCAGAGCAACCGCGTATCGCGTCACCGACGAGGGCGGCGATGGCCCGCCGATCTGCTTCGTCCACGGCAGCGGCGGCACGGGCGAGACCTGGGTCGGCCAGCGCGACCTCGCCGACCGCTATCCCGTGGTCACGATGGATCTCAGCGGTCACGGAGACTCCGACGACGTCGACGCCGAACCGGGCGCGGAGGCTCTCGAGGCCTACGTCGAGGACGTCTGTGCCGTGCTCGAGGCGACCGGCGCACGCGTCGTCGTCGGTTTCTCCCTCGGCGGCGCGGTCGCCCTGCAGGTACTCCTCGAGCGCGACGTCGACCTCGAGGCGGCCGTCCTGACCAGCACGGGCGCGAAACTGGCCGTGCTCCCCGACCTGCTCGAGTGGCTCGCCGAGGACTTCGATCGGGCGCTCGAGTTCGTCCACGACCCCGGGCGGCTCTTCGTCGACCCCGACGCCGAGGGGTGCGAGGCGGCGCGTGCCGAGATGACCGACACTGGCCGCGCGGTGACCCGCCGGGACTTCGTCACCTGCGACCGGTTCGACGTCCGCGGCCGGCTCGCGGAGATCGACGTCCCCGTTCTCGCCCTCGCCGGGGAGGAAGACCAGTTGACCCCGCCGGCGTATCACGAGTATCTGGTCGAGGAGGTCGACGACGCCCGCCTCGAGACGATCCCCGACGGCGCGCACATGGTGATGCGCGAGCACCCCGAGGCGTTCAACGACGCTGTGGCGGCGTTTCTCGCGGATGTGACCGGTGACGACGAGCAGTAAGCGGAGACGGCTGGCGGTGACCAGAGCGACTCCCGCCCCGACGACGATCACATGATTCAAGGTCTCGTCACCCGTTTCCAAGCCCATGTCCTTCGACACGCTCGACGTCACCGTCGACGACGGCGTCGCGACCGTCCGTATCGACAACGACCCGGTGAACGCCATCGACCAGCAGATGCGCCACGAACTCGCCGAAGCGGTCGACGTCCTCCGCGAGGACCGCGTCCGCGTTGGGGTCTTCGCTGGCAGCGCCGACGTCTTCTCGGTCGGGGCCGACGTCGGCCTCTTCGAGGAGGCCCAGGAGTGGACCACCCACGAGTTCCGGTCGAACTCCCGCATCCTCGGCCGGGCCTTCGACGGCATCGAAACCCTCGAGAAGCCGGTTATCGCCGCCATCGAGGGTACCTGCGTCGGCGGCGGCCTCGAGCTCGCTCTGGCCTGTGACGTCCGTATCGCCAGCCCCGACGCCACCCTCGGCTTCCCCGAGCACAACATCGGCCTCATCCCCGGCCTCGGCGGTTGCTCCCGGTTCGTCCAGCTCGTCGGCCCCGGCGTCGCCAAGGACCTGATCCTCAGCGGCGAACTCATCGACGGCGAGCGCGCCCGCGAGATCCGACTGGTCGAACGCGTCGACGACGACCCCCAGGCCGCTGCCGACGAATACGCAGCGAATCTGCTCGAGCAGCCGCCACAGGCCGTCGGCCTCGCCAAGCGCGTCGTCAACGCCGCTCGAGACACCGACACCCAGACCGCCGGCCTGATCGAATCGCTCGCCCAGAGCACCCTGCTCGAGACTGCGGACCACCGTGAGGGGATCACCGCCTTCCGCGAGAAGCGCGACGCCGACTTTACCGGCGAATAGCCCTCGTATACGCTGGTGTCACGTTTTCTGTATCGTTTCCCACTGGGAACACCACGAAAGCCCCCGACCCGCTCGACCATCCGCGACTCGCTGTCGTTCGAAAGATCTTCGATCTTTCGTGATGACGAAACGTCTCCGACGTTCGAACCACGCTCCTCGTTCCACTGCGGTGCTTACTTCGTCGGGGAAGGACCGAGCGGGTCGGCCCCCTTCATTCCCACCCGTATCGGCAGACCGGCCAAGCTACGCGGGTGGGAATGAACGGGGCTGCCGGTATCCGCGAAGACGGGCGACGTAAGCACGCGAGCGAAGCGAGCGCGCGCAGCGAGCCCATCGACCGGATACCGGCAGGGGCTTTCGTGGTGTTTTCAGTCCATTCGAATCCACGACATTGAAACCCAGCTACGGAGACTAGCCGACTCGAGAACTTTTAAGGCCGTTCCCGAGGAGATGCGAGTATGACACTCATCGAGAACGCGCTCTCGGACGAGCACCGCGAGTTCCGCGACCGGGCAGCGACGTTTGCGGCGGAAGTCGTCGCGCCGGAGGCCGACCGCATCGAACGCACCGACGAGTTCCCCCGGGAGGTCATCGAGCAGGCCGGCGACCGCGGGCTGCTCGGCATCCTCCTGCCCGAAGCGTACGGCGGCGAGGGCTCTGACTTCCTCTCGTACTGTCTGGCCGTCGAGGAGATCGCGAGCGTCAGCGGGGCCGTCGCCGAGACCATTCAGGGCCACACCTTCGCCGCCTTGCCGATCGCCCAGTTCGGCACCGAGGCCCAGAAGGAGCAGTGGCTCGAGCCGATGGCCACTGGTGAGACGGTCGGCTCGATGCTGCTGACCGAACCCGACGCGGGGAGTTCGCCGACGGAGTTGTCCACCACTGCTGAAGAGACCGACGACGGCTACTTGCTCACCGGCGAGAAGTCCTTCGGGACCAACGCCGGCGTCGCGGACGTCCACCTCGTCGTCGCACGCAAACGGCCGGCTCCCGAGGAGGGCCACGGCGTCAGCGTCTTCCTCGTCCCCGGTGTCGACGAGGTCGAGGGCTTCTCGTTCGACCGCGTCGAGTTCATGGGCATGCGCGGGCACGTCACCGGCGACTCGACGCTCGAGGAGGTTCCCGTCGCCGAGGACGCCGTCCTCGGCGAGATCGGCCAGGGCTTCCGGATCGCGATGGGGACGATCGATATGGCTCGGACGGCGCTGGGCGCGATCGGTACCGGCATCGCCCGCGGCGCGTTCGAGGAGGCCGTCGACTACGCTGGCGACCGCGAGCAGGGCGGCAGCCCAGTCGGTGAATACCAGGCGGTTCAGGTCCTGATCGCGGAGATGGACACCCGCCTCGACGGTGCGCGCCATCTGGTCTTCGACTCTGCGGCGGCGCTCGCCGACGGCAACGGCGACACCCGTACCTCGAGCAAGGCCAAGTACGCCGGCAGCGAGGTCGCCGAGTACGTCACTCGCAACGCCATCCAGATCTACGGCGGGAAGGGCTACCGCAAGGACCTGCCGCTCGAGCGCTACTACCGCGATGCGAAGATCCTGAGCATCATCGGCGGCACGAGCGAGATCCAGAAGACGACGATCGCCGGGCAGGCGCTCGAGTTGTAGTCGACGGTCGCCGTCTCGTTTTCGCGGCCGTTCCGTCTTTACGGCCGCCCCATCGTCGCTGCTGTTCCACCGTCGCCGCCGTTCCGGAGCGATTATCACGGATCGTGTCGTGTGGTCTCGTATGTCGTTTAGCCTATCACCAGAACACGAGGCGATTCGCGAGGCCGTTCGCGAGTTCGGCGAGAACGAGATCAAACCCGTCGCCGAGGAGTACGATCGTGAACACCGCTATCCGGTCGAGTTGCGGCAGAAGGCAGCGGAGTACGATTTCGTCGAGCCGGAGGTACCGGTCGAGTACGGCGGTGCCGGGATGGACAAGATTTCGGCGACGATCGTCACCGAGGAACTCTGGCGGGCCGATCCCGGTATCGGCATCGCCATCGAGAGCGCCGGGTTCGGGATGGACATGATCCGCGAGTTCGGCGACGAGTGGATGAGAGAGGAGTGGCTCCCGCGGGTCACGAGCGGTGAGTCTGCGTCCTGTTCGATGATCTCAGAGCCGGCGCACGGCTCTGACGTCGCGAGTATGGATACCGTCGCCGAAAAAGACGGCGACGAGTACGTCATCAACGGCAACAAGATGTGGATCACGAACGGGACGGTCGCCGACGTGGGCGTGATCATGGCCAAGACCAGCCCCGGCGAGGGCCACCGCGGCATCACCGCCTTCCTCGCGCCGATGGACACCGACGGGATTCAGACCGAGAAGATCGACAACAAACTCGGCATCCACGCCTCCGACCTCGCGGAGGTCGTCCTCGACGACGTTCGCGTACCCGCGGAGAACGTCATCGGCGAGGTCGATCAGGGCTTCTACCAGCTGATGGAGTTCTTCGCGTCCGCCCGGACTGCCGTCGCCGCCCAGGCCGTCGGTGCCGCCCAGGGTGCACTCGACGCCGCCGTCGAGTACGCCAACGAGCGCGAACAGTTCGGCCAGAAGATCAGTAACTTCCAGGCGATCGAACACAAGATCGCCGAGATGGCGACCAGGACGGAGGCCGCCCGCTCGCTGACCTACCGCGCCGCGACCGAGGTCGAACAGAACAACCAGGAGGTCGCTGCGAGGTACTCGAGCATGGCCAAACTGTTCGCGAGCGAGGTCGCCGTCGAGGTCGCAGACGAGGGTCTCCAGGTCCACGGCGGCTCGGGTTACGTCACCGACTACGCCGCAGAGCGCTTCTACCGCGACGCCCGGATCACCAAGATCTACGAGGGCACGAGCGAGATCCAGAAGAACATCATCGCCGATCGGGTGCTCTGATCGGTCCGCTGGCCGTTCTTCGTGAGCGGCCCTCGAACCGTTCGTCCTGCTGTTTTCACCCCGGTTCGGCCGTAGCGACGCTCTCGCTTCGCGACGTGACCGCTGGGTCTCGCGCTCTGGAACCCTGTATACGAAGGGAGTATACGAACACGCGTCGAATTACGGTTGTACGTCCGTAACGACCGAACGACCGTGCAAGAAACTCCCAGTGCGTTCCTTCGTGTGGTACACTCGATGGCCTGGACAGGCTCCGTCAACTCGAAACTGTGAGCTGTGTATACGATCGATGTAAACGACTCGTGGCTCGTCAGGTTCCGCCATCGATCACGGGGTCGCCCCGGATCACGACGGGAACCACTCTCGCCGCTCTCGTTCGCCGGGGTTTGACTGGTCTGCCGGATTCTCGAACCGCTCAGCCAGGCCGAAGACTCCCGCCTTCTGGCGTCCCGTCTCCTCGACGGCCTGCTCGGTCGTGCGGGCGACCCGGTCGGCACTCTCACGGACGCCCTCGACGGCCGCCATCGACTCCTCGCGGGCGTCTTTGGTGGCGTGAGCGACCGACTGCTCGAGTACTGCCGTGGCCGATGCCAACCCGCTCGGGTAACGGCTATCCGTTACGTCGCCACTCGGTCGTGCCGGACGGTATCACATCATTTACGGTCGTTGGCTCTGTATCCTCGAGTGCATGACTTACGACGGCCCAACAGACCTGTATATCGACGGCTCGTGGACGGCTGCGGCCGACGGCCAGACGTTCACGACCGAGGATCCCGCAACCGAAGACGTTTACGCGGAACTCGCGGAGGCGTCCGAGGACGACGTCGACGCTGCAGTCGAGGCAGCCAGCCGCGCCGTTGCCCGCGACGGCGAGTGGCGGTCGCTCGCACCTCGCGAGCGCGGGGCGGCGCTCCACCGGATGGCCGACGCCATCGAAGACCGCAAGGAGGAGATCATCACGGTCGAGTCCTACGACAACGGCAAGACGCCGTTCGAAGCCTCGATCGACGTCGACATGGTGATCGACACGTTCCGCTATTACGCCGGCTGGACCGACAAGATACAGGGCGACGAGGTCCCTGTCCCCGGGAACCGACTGAACTACACGCTCCGGGAACCGGTCGGCGTCACCGGCCACGTCATCCCGTGGAACTACCCGTTCCAGCTCGCCGGTCGGAGCCTCGCTCCCGCGCTCGCCTGCGGGAACTCCGCCGTGCTCAAGCCCTCGAGCACCACACCGCTGTCGGCGCTCTACTACGCCGTCGCAGCCGAGGACGCCGGCCTTCCGGACGGCGTCCTCAACGTCGTCCCCGGTCGCGGGAGCGTCGCCGGCAACCACCTCGTCGAGCACCCGGACGTCGACCACATTGCCTTCACCGGCTCGACGGGCGTCGGCAAGGGCGTCATGGAACGCGCCGCCAAGAACGTCACCGGCGTCACGCTCGAGCTCGGCGGCAAAGGGCCGAACGTCGTCTTCCCCGACGCCGACCTCGAGGACGCCGCCAGCGGCTGTCACTACGGCATCTTCATGAACGCCGGCCAGATGTGCTGGGCGGGCTCGCGCGTACTCGTTCACGAGTCGGTTCACGACGATCTCGTCGAGAAGATCGTCGCCCAGGCCGAGGCGACCACGCTCGGCAGTGGCATCGACGACGACGGCCGGATGGGCCCCCTCGTCAGCGAGAGCCACCAGCAGGACGTCCTCGAGTACATAGAGACCGGCAAAGCGGAAGGTGCGACCGTCGCGACCGGCGGCGGCGTCCCGGCCGATCGCGACCAGGGCTACTTCGTCGAGCCGACCGTGTTCACCGACGTCAGCAACGACATGACGATCGCCCAGGAGGAGATCTTCGGTCCGGTGCTCTCGGTCATCGAGTTCGGCGACCGCGAGGAGGCCATCGAGATCGCCAACGATTCCCCGTACGGCCTGATGGCCGGCATCTGGACACAGGACCTGCAGACGGCCCACACGGTCGCAGAGCACCTCGATTACGGGATGGTCAGTGTCAACGAGTACCCGGTCACCCAGCCCCAGACGCCCTTCGGCGGCTTCAAACAGAGCGGCTACGGCCGGGAACAGGGCACCGAAGCGATCTCCGAGTACACCCAGGCCAAGAACGTCAACGTCAACCTCGAGTGAGCCAGCCCTGCTGGTCGAGCGCCCCGATCGCCGTCGCGCTCGAGTGACGAGCAGACCGATCTCCAGCCCCCGCTCGGGGAGCCGGCGGAACCGGAACCGCCCGCCGCATCCCGTACACTTAGGCGACTCGACGTCACGGTATAACACGGCGACGTAGCTCGGTCCGCGTTTCAGCCACCGGACCGTGCCACGCTGCGCCGCCAAGCCACCATACCGCTTTCCGATCCTGCCCAGGGATCGCCCGGTCCCACCGCCGGGCTCTCGAGTGGTCCGCTCCGATGGCATCCGAGTCCGTGACCGCTCCGTATCGTGTGAGGGTGGCATCTCGTGGCCGTCCCGACGACCGCGCGGTGGACTACCACGGGGTTTCGCCCCGCCAGGTCCGCCGCTCGAGCCTCGCTCGAACGTCGGGACGCTGTCTCAGACCTCGCCGAGGGCTACCCACCGGCGTCGCTCTCGGTCTACAGATAAACAAGCTGACTAAATCCGAAAACACTCGATATCTGGATACCTGTTGGGTGCTCTCTCTCTGGCCAGCCGAACGCCTACCGCCCTCTGATCCTGCTCGAAACCGGTCCACCGGGTTTCAAACGCGGTCGACAACCGGCAGTCGCTCCGCCACGTTCGTCCCGCCGCCGACCGTCAACCGACCGTCGGCAACTCGTTCGACGGGGCTCTCGAGGCCACACAGGCTGTCGTGACGGGTTCGACACCGCGACCCTCGACGATCCGATCGTATCTGTCCACTATATAAAAGCTCGGTGTTAGTAATTTATATGATATAGAATTGATCCTGTCGTATAGGATGCGTGATCACAATCTGTTGTCCAGTCCCGGGATGCTTCGACGAAGGGAATCGGGGTGAGCACAATCACTAAAGCCGTGGCTCTCGTAGCCTCAAGAGACAAGATGTTCCACGCGCCCAGCAGGGCCCTCCAGCCGGTTCCGGCGAGCGCCTCGAGCGCCGCCGGGGGTGAGGTGGTGTGAGCCTCGACGACCTGACGTCGACCATCGGAACCGTCCTCTATCGGCAGCTCGGCCGCGCGAACGGTCACCTCCAGACGACCCGATCGTTACCCGTCGACGTTCTCGAGGGCGAACAGTCCTACCGCGTCGTCTTCGACGCCCCGGGTGCCGACCCCGACGACGTGCAGGTCCGGTACGTCGATGGCGCTGTCCGGGTTCGAATCGATCGATTCCGGGAGTACCGCGACGGTTACGAGGTGCGCTATCCCGGTCGCGGGATGACTCTCGAGGGTGACGTCGACCTCCCCGACGACGCCCACGTCGACCCGGACGCCGGCACCGCACACCTCTCCGAAGCCGGTACGCTCCGGATCGACATCCCCAAGTCGACCGTCAGCGGGGGTACCGCAGTCGAATCGGACGTCGATTCGGACGCCGACGCAGTGACGGACGTCGGCGACGACGTGGGCCCCGGAACGACCACCGCTCCAGCGAGTGATCGAGCAACCGGCGGAGGTCCCGACACGGGCCCCGATCGCGATCCGCAAGCGACGACCGCCTCGTCCGAACGTCCGGACCGACGTGACGGCCTCCAGGTCGGGGAGTGACCTCGAGTCGGCCCGGCCACGTGACCTCGACTGGCCGGCTCAGTTCTGTTCCTCGAGGTGGAGTCCCTCTCGAATCGCGAACGTCTCGTCACCGTCGAACCGCGTCGGATCGAAGGCATCGATACCGTCGCCGCCGAGGACTTCCTCGGCCAGCCGCGCACCGATCGCCGGCGCGCGCATGAACCCGTGTCCCTGGAACCCCGTCGCCACGAAGACCCCCTCTGCTCGTTCTCCGACCAGTGGATCACGATCCGGCGTCGCCGTACAGAGTCCCGCCCACGCCCGGTCGACACTCCCCTCGAGGCCCGGGAACCGGTGGCGTACTCGTTTGACGAGGCCGTCGGCGAAGTCCGGGTCGGCGTCACGGTCGTACGCGTCAGGCTCGGCCTCTCGCTCTTCGGTCCCGTTTCCGGCGAGCAGCCCTTCGGCGTGGGGCCGAACGTAGAAGTCGGCCGTCGCATCGTAGCACATCGGTTCCTCGAACACGCCGCTCGCGACGAGCGCCTGCACCCGGTAGGGTTTGGCGGCGATCCCGAGGCCGGCGTCGGCGAGCAACGACGGCGTGCGTGCGCCGGCGGCGACGACGACGGCGTCGACCTCGTGGCTGGTGCCGTCTTCCTCGAGCACTCGAGGGGGGTCTGCCCGAACTGATACCGGCGAGTCGGACTCGAGCGTCGCGCCGGCCCCGGTCGCAGCGGCCGCGAGACACGCCGTATACCGGGCCGGATCGGTGTACCCGGCCGCGCCAGCGATCCCGGCAACGGCGACGTCGTCGGTCCGGACCGACGGGAACCGCTCGGAGAGCGCGTCGGCGTCCATCTCGAGGGCGATCACGCCGGCGTCTTGCATCCGGTCGACCTGCCCGCGGATCGCGTCGGCGGCCTCCGCGTCGCCCTCGCGGGCCAGCCAGACGTACGGGCACTCGACGAACGGGAACGTCTCGTCGCCCGAGAGCGCGCGAAACCGCTCGATCGACTCGCCAGCGATCTCGGCGTCCAGTGGATCGGCGAACGCGTCGTAACAGATGCCCGCCGCGCGACCGCTCGAGCCACTCGCGATTCCGCCCCGATCGTACAGCGTCACGTCGGCACCCTCACGGGCCAGTTCGTACGCGACGGTCGCGCCCACCGCACCTGCGCCGACGACGGCGACCGCCAGCCCTGCGCCGCGGTCTGTGAACGCGTCGGCACCGACGGCGAGGTCGGGGTCGTCGCTCATCGCCGACCACCGCAGACACCGGGTAACGTCGCGACTGCTGACGACTCGAGCACGGGGGGACCTCTCGTGTGGGTCTCGCGGGCGTTCATGCCCGCCCATCGGCGGTGGAGTGACTTATCTTCACGGGAGGACGACTCGAAGCGAGCGGCGGGGAATCACCCGGTGCTCGAGTCGTTCGGGTTCCGGCCGGAAGTCGTGGTCGCCGGGTCTCCGCTGCTCAAAGACACCCGGGTTGAAATAGCAGGGATCCTTTCGCCCGCACATGAGGACGAATCGGCTGGACCGTCGGGGCTTTCTGGCCCTCGCAGGGGCCGGCCTCTCGGCGGCCGTCGCCGGCTGTGCAGAGCCCCGTTCCAGAAGCCAGATCGACGGCAGTTCCTCCCACCAGATCGACCGGGACAACGTCGCCGAGGGCTCGGCGTTCACCGACGTCTACGAGGCCGTCATCGACTCGGTCACGCAGGTCCGGGCGTTCGGCGTCGAGGATCCGACGTCCGACGCCGAAGGCCGCGGCGAAGGCTCCGGATTCGTCGTCGACGACCGCCACGTCGTCACGAACGATCACGTCGTCGCCGGTGCCGAGGCAGTCGAACTCCAGTACCTCACCGGCGACTGGTCGGGGTCCCGCCTCGTCGGCACGGACCGCTTTAGCGACCTCGCAGTTCTCGAAGTCGACCACGTTCCCGAGTCGACGACACCGCTGTCGTTCAGCGCCGAACACCCCGTCGTCGGTCAGCAGGTCCTCGCCATCGGCAACCCCTTCGGGCTCGAGGGGTCGATGTCGGCCGGCATCGTCAGCGGCGTCGATCGCACGACAGACGCGCCCGGACGCAACTTCTCGTTCCCCAACGTCGTCCAGACGGACGCCGCGGTCAACCCGGGTAACAGCGGCGGCCCGCTGGTCGACCTCGACGGCGACGTCGTGGGCGTCGTCCACGCCGGCGGCGGCAACAACATCGGCTTCGCCATTTCCGCCGCGCTGGCCAGTCGCGTCGTTCCCACCCTGATCGAGGACGGCGAGTTTCGCCACTCGTACATGGGTATCCACCTCGCGACGGTCGACCGCGTCATCGCCGAGGAAAACGACCTGCCGGAAGCGACCGGTATCATGGTCACCGACGTCATCTCCGACGGTCCCGCCGATGGGGTTCTCGAGGGTGCCGACGGCCTCGTCGAACGGGGCGGCGAACCGGTCCCCGTCGGCGGGGACGTCATCGTCCAGATGGACGACGAGCCGATTCCGGATCGCCACGCCCTCTCGACGTTCCTCGCACTCGAGACGAGTCCGGACCAGACCATCGACCTGCGCATCTGGCGCGACGGTCGGGAGGTTACCGAGCCGCTTGCGCTCGGTGAACGCCCCGAGAACTGATCGCGTCTGCGGCGGCTCGAGGTGGGGGCGACCACGACGGGACTGTGATCGACGATCCACCTGCGGAAACGGCTGGTTACGTTCTCACTAACGTTTCGCTAACGCTCCGCTAAGACGGTCCCGATCGACGCGATAGTCATCGTATGCCGGAAATTCCAGATACCCGGCTCCTGCCTCTTCTTCTCCCGTCCACCGGGGAAAATTTGCCCCCAGTGGACTGTAAACTACTGGATAACAATTACCCGTACCGGGGTAGTCGGGGTCGACCGACCGATGACCTCTAACGGTGACACCCGACCACGGATGGACGAACCCCCGCGGGACGCCCTCGAACTCGACGTCGTCACCGTCGAGAACGACGATGCACCGGACGAGTGTGCGATCTTCCCCCGGAACGCCAGCGAGGAACAACTCATGACGACCTGGATCTCGGCCCACGAGGACTCCTTCGTCGGCCTCGACTCGATGCGCTAGGGTGATGCGTCTACGCGATGCCATCACCGCTGCAAGCTTCTGGGTCGCCACCGTCATGCCGCTGACGTACGTTCCGGTCTTTCTCCTCGGCCTCGACTCCGCGTTCACCTTCTCGCTGTTTCTCGGCCTTCTCGTCGTGAACGTGGTCGCGCTCGTGGTCGGCCACGAGTATCCCGGTTCGCGATCGACCTGATCGTTTTTACCGTTCGACCCGTCCGTCTCACCGATGCCCGCTCCCCGGCCTTCGATCCCACCAGCAGTCCACGCGGCCGTCGAGGACACCCTCTCGAGCCTCGAGCGCCGCCACGACGTCTCGATCGTCTTCGCGGCCGCCCGCGGGAGTCACGCCTGGGGGGCGGCCGGACCCGACAGCGACTACGACGTCGGGTTCGTCTTCGTCGCGACCGATTTGCGCCGGTACGCCCACCTCGAGGGGCCACCGACGGTGCTCGACGACTCGAGTGAGCCAGATTCTGACGACGACGGTGACCGGGGCAACGCGCCGACTGTCGACCTCGAGTGCCACGGCTGGGACGTCACCACGTTCGCCCGGTTGCTCGCCGAGTCCAACCAGGGGGCGATCGACCTCCTCCGAAGTCCCGTTCGCTATCGGACGACCGTCGACCCTGCCCCGCTCCGCGCGTTCGTCGAACGGACCTTCGATCCGATCGAGTTGTACCACGACTGGCGGGCGATCGCGAGGAACAACTACCGGAAGTACCTCTCCTGTCACCTCGTGCGCGACGGCGAAGTCTATCCCATCCGCGAGCGAGACGACGACGGTTTCCTCGTCGACGCACCCGACGGGACGACACGGATCGACGCCGACGACGAGCGATACGCCGAGACCGCCACGGACCGAACGGTCAAACGCAACCTCACGGTCTGCCGGGCGGCGATGTCCGCCCGCTACCTGCTCGCAACCGGCGAGCGGGGCGATCACGACCTGCCCGCCCTCGAGTTCGAGGCGTTCCTCGACGAGCAAGCACCCACGGTCTTCGACGCCGACCGGATCGACCGGGCTCGCGACCTGCTCGAGCGGAAGCGCCGCGGCGAGGGGAGCGAGGTCGTGGGCGACCTCGTCGGCCGGTCGTTCGCCACCCCGCCGCGAGCGATCGATCCGTCGATCCACGCTCGTGGTGGCCCGGATCGGGACCGACTGGACGCGTTCGTCGACGACCTGATCGACGCGAGTCGGGGCTGACGCTCGCCTGTCGGCTGCCCGACCCTCATTTAAGTACCTCTGGTCACAAGGTAGAGCTATGACGGGAGGCCGGTCGTTCTCACGTACTCACGAACCTCGAGCGACTGCTGTCGACGTTCGTCGACTCGAGACACGGTGTCGGTCGACTCGAGACACGGTGTCGGTCGACTCGAGACACGGTGTCGGTCGACTCGAGACACGGTGTCGGTCGACTCGGGGCCGTGGTCGGACCGGTGGAGCGTATTTCCTTTAAGTACTTCTGGTCACAAGGTGGAGCTATGACGGGAAGACGGCCGTTCTCGCAGTCTCTACAGCTCTCGAGTAGCTACTGTCGACGGTCTCGTCGATTCGAACCCGCGTCTCTCAGTTGCAAGCTGCCTTCGTTCTTTAAGTACTTCTGGTCACAAGGTGGAGCTATGGCGGGAAGACGGCCGTTCTCACGCGCTCACGAGTTTCGAGCGGCCGCTGTCGACGCGACGACTTTCTTCGGGCGACGAGCCCGAGATTTCACCCCGTGAGCGACGTCGACCGCCGACGCTCTTTACGTACCTCTGGTCACAAGGTAGAGCTACGAAGGGATTTTCGAAGGTGGCTCATCACCGTCGAGTTGCCACTCCGTCGAGTCGATACTTCAGACAGCGCTCGAGCGTCGAACACCGACTCGAGTTCCAGAGCGGACAATTCCGATGGGTGCGGTGTGGAGAGACCGCCACCGTGCTCGCGTCCGCGTTCGACGATCCTACGGCCGAACAAACCTGACGGCGTACGCGAACGAGCACGAGCTTTTTTCAGTCTCGCCCGCTGACCCTCAGACGAGATGCAACCCGACGGATCCGCGCCCGACGCCGGTCGCGGTGAGCCCCTCCAGACCGACGGTTCGCGATCCTCGTCGGATCTTCGAGCCGATGGCGGCGTCACGCCGGAGCAGGAGTCGACGCACCACCTCGAGACCCGGCCGGGAGCGGGCTCGCTCTCTCGAGCGGCGGCCCAGCGGGACGCGACGGTCCGGCGCTGGGGGGTCGTCACGCCGAGTGCAACGGTGATCGGGCGGGCGGAGTCGCCCGACGGGGATCTCTCCGAGAGCGTTCGCCGCCTCCACGACGAACAGCACGCCGCGACGCCGGGCTACAGCGAGCGTGCCCACCACCTCGATCGCCTGCGAACGACGCAGGCGCTGTGTAACGCCCTCGAGGTGACGCCGTGGCAGCGCGATCTTGCGCTCGGTGTGATGGACGAGATCGACCTCACCGAGTTCGGGAGCCAGCGGGCGATCGAGAAGGTCGCGCTGGTCGTCATTCGCCACGTTGTCGACGTCGATCGGCGACAGTACTTCGGACTGGACGACGTCGACGTCCAGTCGCTGTCGGCCGACCGCATGGAAGAGCTGTTCGCCGAGTACCGTGCGCACGACGTCACCGACGAGCCGACGTTCAAGCGACTCGCGTCGAAACACGGCCTCGACACGACGAGCCTCAATCGCCTTCGGCGCGTGTTGAAAGAGCAACTCGAGGACGAGCTTCCGGCCTACGGGCACAACCCGTACCGGGATCCGAACCTGCCGGTGTCGGTCGACAGGGACGCAGACGCGGATGCCGATGTCGTCGGTGCTGACTCCGCAGCCGATCCGTCCAACCGCGACGGCGCGTAACTCGAGTCGGCCCACACCCGACGCGGGCCAGACTGCCGGCGTCCGGTCGTTTTTCCGTCGACGCCTCCTATCGCAGGTATGTCTGACACCCCGTCGACTCCCGGGGCGACCGACCGGCTCACGGTCTACGCCGACTACGTTTGCCCATTCTGTTATCTCGGCACACGATCGCTCGCCCAGTACCGCGAGCAGCGTACCGAACCGCTCGCGCTCGAGTGGCACCCGTTCGATCTGCGTCGAGACAAGCGGAACCCGGACGGCTCGATCGATCACGACGCCGACGATGGTAAGGACGATGCCTACTACGAGCAGGCCCGCCAGAACGTCCGTCGACTGCAGGCGGAGTACGGCGTCGAGATGGCACAGGAACTCGCGATCGAGGTCGACTCGCTGCCGGCCCAGCAGGCCTCGCTGTACGTCGCTCGGGAGCATCCCCAGACGTGGCCCGCGTTCGACGAGGCGATCTACACCGCGCTCTGGCAGGACGAACGCGACATCGGCGAGGTCGACGTACTGGCCGACCTCGCCGACCGCGTTGGGCTCTCGAGCGAGGGGATCAGGACTGCAATCGCTGACGACGACCTGCGCGCGTCTCTCGAGGACCGGTTCGCCGACGCCCATCGACGCGGGATCACCGGCGTGCCGACGTTCGTCGCCGACGGGCGCGTCGCCCGCGGGGCGGTGCCGCCGTCACAGCTCGGGCGGCTGGTCGACGCGGGGTGATCGAACTGATCGGGCTCACTCGAGTTTCTCGAGCGCCTCGAAGACGTTCGACTCCGGGCCGACGAGTTTCCCTGGTTCGTCGGCGGTCGACACCGCGACCGTCACTGGGGGCTCGACCGCTCGACGGTTGCGCCCGTCGCCGATCACGAACGCCTCGGGGGCGTTCGAGACCGTGATCGAGAGACTCGCGTCCTGATCGACGACCAGCGGTGCTATCGGCTCGGTGGGGGCCATCCCCGTGACGACGAGTGCGTCCGCATCGGGGTGGACCAGCGGCCCGCCCTCGCTCAGGTTGTAGGCGGTCGAACCGGTCGGCGTCGCCACGAGAACCCCGTCGGCGTGGGTCTCGACGTACTGTGTCCCGTCGACGCGGATCTCGATCGTCGCCCCGCCGCTGTGGCCCCGTCGCGGCCCGTGGACGAGCACCTCGTTGAGCGCTGGCTCGAGGATCCACGACTCGCCGGCAGCGCTCGCCTCGAGGCGGACGAGGTCGCGACCGGGGACCGGGTCGCCAGCCTCGATGATCGTGACGAGATCGGTGACCACGGCCTCCGCGTCTGCAGGATCGACTGCGTTGAGAAAGCCCACTTCTCCGAGGTTGACACCCACGAGCGGTGTCGAACCGATCGCTCGAGCGACGAAGAGGAGAGTGCCGTCGCCGCCGATGCTGACCACGAGGTCACGGTCGGCCATCTCCTCGACGGCGACGCCGGGGAGGTCGTCCGTTTCGTCCGTCGCGTCGGCAGCCGCCGCGCTGGCGGTCGCCTCGTCCACCACCACGTCAGCGCCGTGGTCCCGCTCGAGCGTCTCGAGGAGGGTTCCGGCGAGTCTCTGTGCGCGCTCGTTTCCTCGCTGGGCGACGATGCCGACGGCGACGTCCATCGCCTTCCGATTGCGCGGCCGTCGTCAAAAAAGACGCGTCGCTAGTCGTGCGATTGTTCTGCGAACCATGTTTCGATTGGTCGCCGATGAACACCACGAAAGCCCCTGCCCTGGTCGCTGGCTGCGACTCGCTGCGCTCCTCACAATGTTGCGGTGCTTACGTCGTCTCGCTCAGCGACCAGGGCAGCCCCTTTCATTCCCACCCACGTAGCTTGCTCGAGCAGTCGACACGGGTGGGAATGAAAGGGGCCGTCTCGGTCGGTCCATCCTCGGCGACGTAAGGACCGCAGCGAAGCGAGGACCGTGGTTCGAAAGACCGGAGGTCTTTGGTCATCACGAGAGAGCTTCGCTCTCTCGAACGACAACGAGCCGCGGATGGTCGAGCGAGACGGGGGCTTTCGTGGTGTTGCGAACTGATGTCTCTGCAGCGCCGAACTCGTATCTGACCAGTGGCGAGGCGCAGGGGCTTTACCTGCTGGGCCGCTCAGATCGAGTAATGAGCACTCCCACGCCCGAGGTCTACGAGCAGGGCAAGGGCATGGACGCCCACAATCAGGTGATGCGCGAGATCCGCTCGCGCAAGGAGGCCAGTTACGACCCCCACGAGCCTACCCGCGTCTGGCTCGACGAGGACAACACCCCCGACGGGGTCAAGCAGAGCCTCACGATCATCCTCAACACCGGCGGCTGCCGCTGGGCTCGAGCCGGCGGCTGCACGATGTGTGGTTACGTCGCCGAGAGCGTCGACGGCGGTTCCGTCTCCCACGAGGCCCTGCTGGACCAGATCGACGTCTGTCTCGAGCACGAAAGTGAAAACGCCGACGAGCCTGCCGAACTCATCAAGATCTACACCTCCGGCTCCTTTTTGGACGAGCGCGAGGTCGGCGCCCGCACCCGAGAAGCCATCGCCGAGACGTTCGCCGACCGCGAGCGGATCGTCCTCGAGTCGCTGCCGGACTTCGTCTCCCGCGAGAAGATCGGCGACTTCACCCAGCACGGGATCGACACGGACATGGCGATCGGCCTCGAGACGGCCACGGATCGGGTCCGTCACGACTGCGTGAACAAGTACTTCGACTTCGCGGACTTCGAGGACGCCTGCGCGGAGGCCGCCGCCGCAGATTCGGAGGCGGGCGAGGACGCCGATGCCGGGATCAAGGCCTATCTCCTGATGAAGCCGCCGTTCCTCACCGAATCCGAGGCCGTCGAGGACATGATCTCCTCGATCGAACGCTGTGCCGACGTTGCCGGCTGTCACACCGTCTCGATGAACCCCTGTAACGTCCAGCGCTACACGATGGTCGACGACCTCTACTTCCGCGGGGGCTATCGCCCGCCGTGGCTCTGGTCGGTCGCCCACGTCTTAGAGCAGACCGCCGACGTCGACGCCATCGTCGTCTCCGACCCCGTCGGCCACGGCTCCGACCGCGGCCCGCACAACTGCAAAGAGTGCGACGACCTCGTCCAGAAGGCAATCAAGGACTTCGGCCTCCGACAGGACCCCACCGTCTTCGAGCAGGTCTCCTGTGACTGTGAACTCACCTGGGAGACCGTCCTCGAGCGCGAGCGCGGGTTCAACCAGCCGCTGACGAACTGACCCCCGTACCGATTACGTTCGTTTTCGCCTCCGTCCATCACAAACTCGAGTTCACGCGGCCGTCGCTCGCCGATTCGGCCCGCCGGACGGCGCGTTTCAGGATCGGAATGTCTCGACGGATCGTTCGCCAGTCAGCGAGGTCGTCCCAGCGTTCGTGGACCGTCTCGTGGTCCGTATCCGGATCGTCGGAGACGACGACCGCGTTCGGGTCCGGGACGTCGTATCTGTCCTGCAACTCCGAATCCGCGGTGATGAGGTCGTCGAGACGTGACCGAAGCTCACCGATGCTGTGTTCGCGTGCGAGCGTTTCGACGCGTTTCCACCGGAGGTACGACTCGTTCCGGACGTACTGGCGCGGACGAGTATCCGTTCGATCGGCGATCCCCATCTCGACGAGTTGCTCGAGCGCCTGTCGAGCACCGTTTTCGGAACAGTCCGCCCGCGTTGCGAACTGCTGTGCGGACGCGGGATCGGTCGTCCCCACGAGAACGTCGTAGACGCGCTGGAACGTCGTCCGATCCGACTGCCACCGGGCCGACGGATCGCTCGCGGCATCCGGACTCTCTGGCATTGTCCGCACTTTGGCGCGGGAACGAATATATCTTTTCTCCACTCCAGAAATATGTGCCAATCAGCGTGGCGACCATAAATCGGTCACAGCGCATTGCTTGCGGCTCGAGCCAGTACAGCCAGCTCGAGCCAGTGCAACCAGCCAGTATTCAAGTACGCCGTCGTCGGAGACGAACCGACGTGAGTCACGATCCGTCGACGTACGACGTTGCGCTGGTCCTCCGGACGCTCCTCGAGTCACTTCCTCCGGGCCGGGCGCTCGACCTCGGGACCGGGCTGGGGCGGAACCCCCGCGCCCTCGCGGCTCGCGGGTGGACCGTCGACGCCGTGGACCTCTCGCGGGCGCAACTCGAGCGCGCTCGCGATCGAACCGTGAGCCGAGATCACGACGGTGTGGGACAGCAGGCGGGCGAAATCGCGTGGATCCTCGCCGACGTCGACAGCTACGCGTTCCCCGGCGATGCCTACGACCTCGTGACGATCAGCTTCCTCGACGTTCGCGACAGGCTCCCCGCGATCCAGTCGACCCTCGCGTCCGGTGGCATCCTCTTTTACGAACACTACCTCGAGTCGCCGGCTGGATACCGCGGCTCGGACTCCGATGCGGACCACCGACCGGGTCCGGGCGACCACTACCGGTTCGCGCCGAACGAACTCCTCGAGGCCTGTCGCGACCTGCGGGTGCTGTACTACCACGAATCGCTGGTCGACGGCGAACCGCGAGTGACGCTGGTCGCACGCGACGACGCCGACGGAAGTCGGCCACCGCTCGAGTTGGTGTCCGGCGGTGGGCTCGAGTGAGGAAGACGACACCTGCTCGAGTCTTCCATCCCGATGCTGGCTTGCGAATGCACCCCACGATCACTTCCGCCAGACCCGTGAGGCACCTCTATGCCACTGCGGCCGCCGACCGAAGACGCCCTCGCGGAGCTTGCCGAAGACCTCTACCTCGATCTCACCCCCGACGAGCGAGAGCGATTCGCAGAACTGGCTGCCGACCGGGTCGACCGATACGAGACGGTCGCGAACTACAGCCTCGAGCCGCGACTCGGCGGGACCGAATCCCGCGTCCGGAGCGCCGGTCGCCGCGTCTCGAGCGACGAGGATCCGCACAACGCCTGGGTGAATCGCTGTTTCGTCGCCGGCGACGACGGCGACCTCGCCGGCTGGGACGTCGCCATCAAGGACAACGTCTGTGTCGCTGGCGTCGAGATGACCTGCGGTTCGAACGTCGTCGAGGGCTACGTCCCCGACCGCGACGCGACCGTCGTCACCCGGCTGCTCGAGGCTGGCGCAGACATCGTCGGCAAGACGAACATGGACGACATGGCCATGACCCGGACCGGCCACAGCGCGTTCGGGCCGATCTGCCACCCCGAGGACGACGACTACCTCGCCGGGGGCTCGAGTGGCGGGAGCGCGGTCGTCGTCGCGACCGGCGAGGCCGACGCCGCCATCGGCTCCGATCAGGGCGGGAGCGTCCGCATCCCTGCCGCCCTCTGTGGGATCGTTGGCCACAAGCCGACCTACGAACTCGTCCCCTACACGGGCTGTATCGGCATCGAGCACGCTATCGACCACCCCGGACCGATGGGGCCCGACGTCGAGAGCGTCGCGCGCGTCCTCTCGGTCATCGCCGGGAGCAACGAACAGCACCTTCGATCGCACGCGCCGGTACCCGTCGAGCGCTACGAGGAGGGGCTCGACGACGGCGTCGACGGGCTCTCGATCGGCGTCTTAGAGGAGGGCTTCGACGACCCCGACGCGGAATCTGGCGTGCTCGAGAACGCCCGCGAGGCGATCGACCTGCTCGCCGACGCCGGCGCCTCGGTCGAGGACGTCTCGGTCCCGATGCACGACGACGCGGGCGCGATTCACTCGGTCTGTGCCGCCGAGGGGCTGCTCGACGCGTTCCTCGGCGAGGGGCTCGGTCACGGCTGGAAGGCCTGGTACAACCGGTCGTGGATCGAGGCCTTCGGGAAAGCCCGCCGAGCACAGGCCGACGACTTCCCGGCGGCGCTCAAACTGCTGGTCCTCCTCGGCGCCTACACGAACAACGAGTACCACTCGCGATACTACGCCCACGGAATGAACCTCACCGTGGAACTCGCCACCCGGTACGACGAGGTCCTCGAGGAACACGATCTGCTCGCCATGCCGACGACGCTCGTGACCGCGCGGGAACGCGACCGCGACCGCGACGAGTTCGACCGCCTCGCGAGCCAGGACGTCCTCGCCAACACCACGCCGTTCAACCGGACCGGCCACCCGGCGATCAGCGTTCCCGCTGGAACCGCCGACGGCCTTCCGACCGGCCTCATGCTCGTCGGCTCCCGGTTCGACGACGCGACGGTCTTGCAGGCGGGACGCGCGCTCGAGGCCGCACGCTCCACCGGCGACTGATCACTCCGCGGTTTCGGGTTCCTCTCGCGCGCCGCCGTTTTCGTCGGCGTCCGCCAGGTGCTCGCGCACCGTCTCGGCCAGTTCCTCGTCGACCGCGGCGATTCGATCGTACAGCTCCGCTTCGACGTTGTCCGCGACCGTGCGTTCGTCCGCCCCGCTAATCTGTGCCTCGAGTTCGTCGGCGACCCGGTCTTCGACTTCGTGGGCGACCTGTTCTTCCGCCTCCGTCGTCACTCGGTCCTCGACGCGCTCGTCGAGCTCTTCCGTCACTCGCTCCTCGGCCTCGGTGGTCACGCGTTCTTCGACACGCTCGTCGAGTTCCTCGGCGACTCGCTCTTCGGCTTCGGTGGTCACGCGCTCTTCGACGCGCTGGGGAACCTGTTCGTCGAGTTCCTCGGCAACCTGCGTCTCCGCTTTCGAGGCGACCTCTTCCTCGAGGATCCGCTCGTAGACGCTCATGTTCTCCCAGACCCGCAGGAAGTACCCGAGCACGAGTCCGCCCATGAACGCCGCCACACGTGGGTCCATCCCGAACACCAGCAAGTACCCGAAGCCAGCGGAGAACGCGATGCCGTAACAGATGTCGATGTAGAACTGCGTCTGCCGACCCCGCAGTGTGCTCACCATACCACCCTCGTTGGGCGGCGGGGATTATCAGGTCGGCGGTCACCCGGCGGTCGACTCCAGTGGCTCTCTTGGGGTGGCCACGTCGTCAGGCGAACACCACGAACTCGAAGGTCAGATAACAGCCGATCGTCGCGAGGACCGGGACGATCGACTGCATCACGACGATTCGCGCGGTCACCCCGAGATCGAAGAGGTCCGACGCTGCGGGAACCGTCTCCGGTGACTCCTCGCCGATCGGATCGACGTCGTCAGCGGAGTCACTCTCGAGGTCGGGCTCGCCGACCGTCGGGGCCTCCGCGTCCATCTGGAGGCCACCGGCAGTCACGGGAACGTCCTGCCGACGGACCGCGTCGGCGATAGTCACGGTTCGCGTGGCGCGGCCCCAGCCGAGTCCGACGATGCTCAACGTGGCGATGATGACGAACTGGACCGGGATGCCGATCGCCGAGAGGAAGACGACGATCGTCGAACTGACGACGGCGACGATGATCGCGGCCGTCAGCGGCAGGTCGGTGATGTCGTTGCCGAGTGATTCCATCGTCCGTCTGGCGATCGTGAACGCGCCGACGGCGACGGCCGCCGAGCCGACGACGATCCCGGGATTCATCGCCAGTTGCCCGCTGCCGACCAGCGGTGCGATCGCGTTCGCGATGTTGCTCGCGCCTGAACTGAACGCCATCAGACAGCCGATCCCGACGACGATCGCCGCGCCGACGAGCTCGCGTCGGCTCGCATCCTCGTGAACCGCCGGTTTCGGTACCGATCCCGTTCGGTCGATCGTCACCAGCGGCTCGTCCGTTCGATCGATCGCGATAAGCCGATCCACGTGTGGATAGAGGTACCGACCGATCATCACCGAGACCCAGAAGCCGATCACGGGACCGAGGATCCACCACGAGACGATCTCGGTCAGCACCGGGCGGTTGAGCACTCCGCCAGCGACGGCGAGCCCGGCGATTGCCCCGACTGCAGTCATCGAGGTCGACGCCGGCACGCCCGTGATGTTGCCGACCAGCAGCGCGAGACCGATGAATCCGAGCACGACGATACTGGCCTCGAGCGTAAACACGCTTGGATCGGTGACGATGTCTTCGCCGAGCGTGTCGACGACGCGGCGACCGATAGTGAACGCACCTGCGAAGAACGAGACTGACATCAGCGCCGCCGCCGTGGTCTTGCTTAGCACGTCCGCACCCACGGCCGGTCCGAACGCTGGTCCGGTCGTCGCCCCGCCGATGTTGTACGCGACGAAACACGCCACGAGTACGCCCACCAGTAACGCCCAGTCGATCACGGGTAACGGATACTTCTTCCCTGCTGAATAAATGGTCCGACATTCGACCGACCTCGCTGCTGGGCGACTCCTGTTTCGATTTCGAACTGGCCGGTCACCTCGACTTTGGATTTCCGGGTCGAATCCGGGGACAGGTTCATGAAAATTGCCCACCGAGTAGAACACATGCGCGACCTCGACGAGACCGACCTCGAGATCGTCCGCCTCTTACAAGAGGACGCCCGCAGGCCGTACAGTGAGATCGCCGACGCGGTCGGCCTCTCGCCGCCCGCCGTCTCCGACCGCGTCTCCCGCCTCGAGGAACTGGGCGTGATCCGCCAGTTCACGATCGACGTCGACCGGACGGCGTTCCGGAACCGACAGCCACTGGTACTTCGGCTCGAGGTCACGCCGGCGGCCGTCGAGCGCGTCTTCGAGGACCTGCGGGACCTCGAGGCGACCGAACACGTCTTCCAGTTGCTCGACGGAACGATCCTCGCCCACGTCGCCATCCCCGACGAGCCGGTCCACGTCTGGCTCCGCGAGCACGTCGATCTCGAGGTCCTCGAGGGGTACGAGGTCACGCCGCTGGCCCGGTACGAGTGGAGCGTCGGCGTCTCGCCGGCGGACTTCGCGCTCTCCTGTGTCGTCTGCGGGAACGACGTCGGAAGCGACGGCGCCATCTCGCAGGTCGGCGGCGAGACGCGGGCCTTCTGCTGTGAAACCTGCAAGGCGTCGTTCGAGGCGGAGTACGAACGACTCGAGCAGGGCGTGAACGAGGACTGAGGCGAACTCGTCTACGTATACCGCAGCCGAACTCCGATCGACTCTCGCACTTTGGATTCGAAAGTTTTCGCTCGCTCGAACCGAGGACTCTGAGCACGAAACCGCATGAACGGTGATGGCGTATCTTCACACAGGGTGAGCAACCATGTCATCGACAGCGGCCGGCCGTGAGCGAACCGACCTCTCCCTGACGGGGATGTCCTGTGCAACCTGTGCGAACACGATCGAGGAATCGCTCGAGGACCTCGAGGAGGTCGACGAGGCGGCGGTCAACTTCGCCACCGAGCGGGCGACCGTCCACCACGACGAGAGCCTCCCGGACGAGCAACTCGTCGAAGCCGTCGAGGACGTGGGATACGGCGTCCGAGAGGAGTCACTCGAAGACGACGAGGAGGACGCGGACCTCCTGGCCCAGCGGCGACTGGCGATCCGGGCCTGGATCGTCACCTCGCCAATCTTGCTCCTGATGGTGTTCATGTGGACGCCGATCGACCCGCTCACCGGGTTCCAGATCGACGTCCTGCTGTTCGTCTTCGCCACGCCCGTCGTCTTCTACTACGGGCGCAACACCCACGCCTCAGCCCTCCGGGCGGTGACAAACGGCTCGTTCAACATGGACTCGCTGATCGCGCTCGGTACCGTCGTCGCGTGGGCGACCGGTGTGATGGTGTTCGTCTCGCCGATCGAGAACTACGCCGGCGTCGGCGCGATGATCATGGCCTCCCACCTCGTGGGTACCTACCTCGAGGACCGGGCGAAAGGCCGGGCCAGCGCCGCCATCGAGGGGCTGGTCTCGATGCAGGCCGAGACCGCTCGCGTCGTCCGCGACGGCGAGGAACTCGAGGTGCCGGTCGAAGAGGTCGACGTGGGCGACGAACTGGTCGTCCGCCCCGGCGAGAAAGTGCCCGTCGACGGCGTCGTGCTCGAGGGCAGAAGCACCGTCGACGAGTCGATGGTCACCGGCGAGTCCGACCCCGTCTCGAAGACGGACGGCGACGAGGTCATCGGCTCGACGGTCAACGGCTCCGGGTTGCTCCGCGTCGAGGCCCAGAAGGTCGGCAACGACACGTTCCTCTCGCAGGTCGTCGACCTCGTCGAGGAAGCCCAGGGGACCACGGTCCCGATTCAGGCGCTGACCGACCGCGTGACGAACGTCTTCGTCCCGATCGTACTCACGCTCGCCACGCTGTCGTTTCTCGTCTGGTTCGTCTTCCCCGACGCGATGCGAGCCGTCGCCAGCGTCGCCGCGCCCGCCCTCCCGTGGGTCGACCTCGCGCTCGACCCGCTGACGCTGGCCATCTTCGCTTCCGTCGCCGTGCTGGTCATCGCCTGTCCCTGCGCACTCGGGCTGGCGACGCCGACCGCACTGATGGCCGGCACCGGCAAGGCCGCAGAGTACGGCGTCCTCTTCAGAGACGGCGAGGCGATTCAAACGTTGAAGGACGTCGACACCGTCGTCCTCGACAAGACGGGAACGATCACCGAGGGCGACCACTCGGTTACCGACGTCGTCCCGGCTCACCACGCCCACGCGGACGGTGGCTCCCTCGAGGATCAAGACCGCCTCGAAGATGGCCCCGGTGACGCCGCCGATCGTGCGGATCCCGCCGTCGTCGAAGCGCGCGACCTCGTCCGCCTCGCCGCCTCCGCCGAACGCGGCAGCGAACACCCGATCGGGCAGGCAATCGTCGACCACGCCGAGGAGGAGGACATCGACCTCGCCGACCTCGAGTCGTTCGACAGCGTCCCCGGCAAGGGTATCGAGGCGACCATCGAGGGGCAAACGGTGGCCGTCGGCAACGCATCGTTCCTCGCCGACCGTGGTATCGAGATCCCCGAGCGGACCGAGAAAACGGTCGTCGACCTCGAGGCCGAGGGGAAGACGACCGTCCTCGTCGGCGTCGACGGCGACCTCGCGGGGCTGGTGGCAACCGCCGACACGATCAAGGACGACTCCGGGGCGGCGATCCGGACGCTCCACGACCGCGGACTCGAGACCTGGATGATCACCGGCGACAACGAGCGAACGGCTCGCGCCATCGCCGATCAGGTCGACATCGATCCCGAGCGCGTGAAGGCCCGCGTCCTCCCGCAGGACAAGATCGAGGCCGTCCGGGACCTTCAGGAAGAAGGCAAACACGTGGCCATGGTCGGCGACGGGATCAACGACGCCCCGGCGCTCAAGCAGGCCAACGTCGGCGTCGCCATCGGCACCGGCACCGACGTCGCCATCCAGTCGAGCGACGTCAGCCTCGTCCGTGGCTCGCTCGCTGCACTCGTCGACGCCTACTCCCTCTCCGAGCGCATCTTCTCGAAGATCAAACAGAACCTCTTCTGGGCGTTCGTCTACAACGCCCTTGCCATCCCAATCGCCTTCGTCGGCCTGCTCCACCCCGTCATCGCCGTCGTCGCGATGTTCGTCTCGAGCCTCTCGGTCATCACAAACTCCGCGAGGCTGAGCCGACTCGAGCTCTGAACGGTCGACCTCTCCTGTTGTGGCCCACCAAGGCTGGCGCTCGACCGGCAGGCGCTGCAGGAAGGTAGCGGCCTCAGTGCCTTCGGGAACTCGTCGACGAGCGCGAGGAACGGAGCGACCCCCGTCCGGCCCCGACGCCCTCGGCACCGCAGTCCTTCGTCATCGGCCGGTAACGGGTACGTCACAGGCAGTATTGAGCGTTGCCGTCTCGAGGGTTCTCTTTCGTCCCGAGAAGTGCGGTGGCTCGTTGAGAGGTGGGATACCGGGAAGCGTCTAAGCCCGGATGTCAACGGCCCCGTCTGGCAGGTACGGAGCTTGTCAGTCAACTGCCTCGGGTCAAGCCCCGTGGTATCCGCCTCGGTAATTCTGTGAGAGAGTACTCCCGCGAGAACGGCCTGCGAACGGACTACGTATGCGCCGAACGCATCGAACGGGGACTCGACGCTGCTGAAGAATGAGCGCGGAGTGCAAGACGCTCGAAGCGTATCTTGCCCCACCCACTCAGTACAAGCAGCGCAAGCTCCACGAGGAGTACGACCGATACGAATCGCTACTCAACGAGAATTTCGATGGCGGGTGCGACACAACGAGTGCGGTCAACGAAATCGTGAAAGCCTCTACAAAGGCCGTCGAATACGCCTTCCAGTTCGAGAACCCAGTCATCGTCCTCGAATACCTCGACGGTATCACCGACGAGGATATCTGGAAGTACTGGAATCGACGACTCGGAAAATGGCTGTTTTCTCGATTACTTCTCGTACTGCTCAAAGACTGCTTCTGCGAGCGTATTCTTGTGGCCTTCATTCGGACCGCCAGCGATCGTGAGAAGTTTCGCATCGCGCAGATACCGCTCGACGTGGTGTTCCGTCGTGTAACCAATACCACCGTGGAGTTGCATTGCCTCGTTCGCGTTGTCCACAGCGGCCTGTGTCGCAGTGATTTTCGCCATACTGAATTCGCGTGCGGCGTCGTGTCCGCGATCTGCACGGTCGGCTGCGCGGAGAGTGAGCAACCGGGCGGTATCGACTCGTTCGGCCATCTTGCCGACTTCCCAGCTAACCCCTTGGAAGTCGCTGATGTGCTGGCCGTACTGCTCACGACTGCTTGTGTAGGCCACCGTATCTTCGAGGGCAGCGCGAGCGATACCGACGCCACGAGCAGGGACGTTCACCCCAGTGTGAAGTCCACCACGCTGAACGTAGCCTTCACCCTCCTCACCGATGAGTCGATCATCGGGAGCACGAACATCCGAGAGAGAGAGAGACACACGGGGACTTCACACTGTTCGCACCCAGCGTCTCCCACACCGTCTCGACTTCGAAGTCGTCGGTCGGGACAAGAAACGCACTGATGTTGTGTGGTGCGTTCTCATCGGGGCCGGTCTTCGCGTACGTGAGGACGTAGTCCGTCTCGAGAAAGTTCGTCACCCACTGCTTGTGACCGTTGAGAACCCACTCATCGCCGTCACGTTCGGCCCTAGTCTCCATCTCCAGTTTATTACTCCCTGCGTTCGCCTCACTCAAGCCGAGAGCGCCGACAGTGTTGAAAGACGCCATCTCGGGAAGAAAGTCCTCGCGTTGTGCCTCGGTTCCGAAGCGTTCGACAACTTCCGCAACTCCGAGATGGAGCCCGATAATGCTCGCCACGGACATTAGCCCAGCCGATAGCTCTTCGATCACTAACGCGAGCTCGACGAAGCCTTCGCCACGTCCCCCGTACTCTTCCGGGATTGTCACACCCGTCAAACGGTGTTCGCCGAGTTCGTCGAGGATCGTGTTCGGATACTCTTTTTCCCGGTCAAGGTCTCTCGTCTTTGGTTTGATCTCTTCTTTTGTGAACACCCGAACCTCATCTCGAAGAGCCTGTTGGTCCTTAGTCAGGTCAAACCTCATGTGTCATGGGGGGTGTCCCTTGCCGAGTAAACCTAGAACCTGCTATAGCAGGCTGGCTGGGGAACATCCGTGACCATCGTGTTTGGTTAAGTGAATTCCACCAGACGGCGAAGGCTTGCAGCCATGTTTCTGCGGTCGTCGGCTGCACGTGTCTGAAGCTATTACTAAACGAAGATGTGGGGCTTTTCACATTTCTAAAGACACGTTCAATAGCATTTTGATTTCTATGGCGAACCGTCTGAAATCGGAGTCCTGCTCGACTAAGTGCTGCGGCTAGATGCTGGGCGCAATCGACGAGAAACACGGCGTCTTCGATGTCGTGTTTCCCTTGGAGCTTTCGTAGAAATTGCTGCGTTACTTTGGTTGTAGTGGTCCTAAACAGCCTCATATGGAGAACTTTGTTCGTGTCCGGGTCGACAGCGGCGTACAGCCACCACTGCTATCCATTGATTCGGATCACGGGTTCGTCAAGCGCGATGTGATCCGGACCGGCATCGTCTGTCGGCTGTAGATCGGCTTCCTTCACCCAACCGTGGACGGCTTTCCGTGACCTTTGACACCGAGCTTCTCAATTTCTTGAATGGTATTCGAAAGTGAGAGTCCAGCCAGATGGAGTCGAGTGCCGAGCTTCATCAGCTCGCTTGGTGTCCGATCTCGCTCCACAAAATCCACCTCGATCCACTCGCTACAACCTCTGAGTTGAGCGACTTTCGCCAGGGGCAAGCTGAAAATCACTCCCGCCTCGCTTTTCAGCCTTAACTAAACACGGCCAGTTCTGCACCACCACCGTGTGATCAAACCAGTTTTCGTCCCAGCAAATGGCAATTATCTTGGAACCATACGAATGATAGACACTACTCGTTTGGCCTCATCTTTTCTCATCAGGAGGAACCCACAGAAGATACAGCCGAACCCAATCAGCGTGTACGGGGTGATTCGTTCTTGAAGCACTGCCCAGCCGATAATGACACCGAACGCCGCTGCTAAGTACGCGATAAAGTTCATTTCGAACGCGCCTAACTCCTCCAGCAGATAAAAGTAAATGAAGTAACCGGCTGCACTCGCAAGAACGGACAGATACACCAGCATAAGGATTGCTGACGGAGTCCACTGGATCGCCCACGGTGAAGTGGTAGTTTGAAACGAGGCTACGTGTAACACGATTGCTCCGACGGCCATCGACCACGTCTCCATCGTAATCGCCGGCTGGTCAGAATCGACTCGCTCCGTAAGAACGCTCCCGAGCGCCATGCTGGCTGCTGCAGCAATCACCAGTACTTGTCCGAATGTATCGCCACCGAGAAGGTGGGACGGATCGGGTCGGGATATAATTATAATTCCAACGAAACCTAGCAGGATGCCGCTAACGCCAGAAAGTGTCAAATTTTCATCGGAGACGAGTGTCTGTGAAAAGAATGTTGTAAAAACTGGCATTAGGCCGACAAGAATTGCTGCCACAGCACTTGGTATGATTGTTTGTCCGGTAAAGAGGAAGGCGTTGTACGCCCCAATGATGAGTAATCCTCCAAACCCGACGTTGATCCAATCGCCTGTGTTCTGTGGATACCAATAGTCAACAGAACGGTATATGGATATGAGCATAATGATGGCTGCTATATCGTATCTCACTGCCGCGTAGAACACGGGTGGAACTGTCTCAACTCCTACTCTGATCGCTGGATATGCACCGCCCCAGATTATTCCAAGGACGACAAAGAGCAAAATATAGCTTCTGGATCCCATTTAATATATTGATTTTAGTCGGTGGTATATCGTTTGTGTTTAATGAAGTTATTTGCGCCGAAGCGCTGGAAGCCCATATCCGTGTCTTCAGGATACACCTGTCGTTCGAGAATGCTATTGGCGAACCGAGGGACGGTGAAAACTGCTCTGTTTCAGAACGATCTAACCGACAGACATTACGGGTTAGAAAGACGAACCCGAGAAGATCGAGCTTGGACTTGAGATCGATATCCTCGACTTCGTTGAGAAGTGTCGAGACCTGACAAAACAAGCGTTTGGGAAACACGCGGGCGAGTACGCCAGCAGCGGGTTCGTCCGCTGGATGCACGTCATTTTGTACAGTTGTCGGCTCGAGGGGGCCATAGCTACAGTGAAACGCCGAACCGGCTGAAGTACATGTCTGAGGTTCGTGACGTACTTGGCCTCGATCGGGACGAGTTGCCGGATTACAGCACGATCTACAAGTCGTTCGATCGGCTGAGAATGTGGGTATGGCGGGCACGTTGCTCTCGACAGTACGTTCTTTGACCGACGCGCTGCTTCCTCATACTCCCGTCAACGATCCGGGAATAGCGTTCAGACGCTGAAAGTGACGACACTAACCGATGTGGAGTCTCTTGCAGTTCTTGCCGTCCATATCTCGGCCCGGTGGAAACACGATACGAAGACAGGGCCACAGGTCGTCCGCCGGAACGCGGACGACCTGCTTTCAGTGGCAGCTGACAAAGCCTTCCACAACTGGCACACCAGATGCGAGTTTTACGCCCCCGGTGTCGAACCCCTGATCTTACAGCGCGGATCGAGACCACTCACGATGGGGAACAACGCGCTCATCCAGACAAAAGACTACTCTCAGCGCTGGATGGCCGAAACTTCGTACTCGACAACGAAGCGCTCGCTCGGCGATGCCGTGCGAGCACTGGGCTGGTATCGACGGTTCCGTGAAATTGTCCTCGTGTTCGCTATCATTAGCATAGAATAACTCTGTGAGCCTCTCTAACCATCATTCAGCAGCCATTCAACAGAGCACTTGAACCAACGCGTGAAACGAAAAAGCCTAGGCCGGGATTTGAACCCGGGCTCTCGTCCTTACCAAGGACGCGCTTTACCGCTAAGCTACCCAGGCGCGCAGTTACTGGTTGTCCGGAGTCGTCTTTATGGGTTTCGATTCGCCTGCCCCGTGTGGTGGTGTGTCGGAGTGCCGTCTGGTGGTCCGTCGCCGGTGACCGACCTTCGAGCGCTCGAAACTCGCGTTGGAAGCAGATACGGCCCGGAGCGGCTCACTCCTCGAGTCGCTCGGCCATCTCCGAGAAGTTCTCGATGACGACGACGTCGACCGGCTCCGGGTGTTCGGGGGCACCCAAGAGGACTATGATGTGTTCTTCTTCTGGATCGTCGACGGTGGCCGTCAGCGTCGCCTCGGTTTCGCCGTCGATGGCGCTATCCTCGTCGAGTTCGATCTCGACGGTGTACTCGCCGGGGCCGTCGAAGACGTCGCCGAAGACGGCCTGGGACTCCTCGTCGGGGTCGGGTCCACCGTCGTCCTCGTCCGGTTCGACCTCGAACGAGTCGTCGAGAACGGTCTCGCCGTCGGGGTTTCGCACGACGATCGAGCCGGTGAGGACCTGGTCGGTCCCGTTCATGAGGTTCACGTCGTCGAGGACCATGCCAGCGAGGAAGTCCACGACGGTGGCACACCCCGCGAGGGCGACCGAGGCGGTCGCGCCGGCGGCCGCGAGGAAACGGCGGCGAGCGAGCCCGCCAGTCGGAATCGGGAACCGGGTGTTCGTATCTGTCGTTTCGTCGTCGCTGGTGGAGGGCAGCGAAGGCATCGCCTAGATGTCAGCGAGTCGTGTTATAATAGTTACGTCTTCACCGCAGTCGGGGCCCGAGCGCGGGTGCGGGGATCCGTATCGGTCAGTGGTCGGTCGCCGACGTCGCCCGGTCGGTGGTCCCATCATCGAGCGTGGCGTCGGACGGGCGGGCCTCGAGGTCGCCGTCGGACAGGCACTCCTCGGTCGGTGGGAACGAGGGGCCGACGCTCCGTGCGAGATCGTCCGCGAGTGCGAGGAGTCGGGGGGAGGGGTGCTCGCCGACGGCTGCGGCGCCGGTTCGGACGGCGAGTTCGAGGACGTCGCGCTCGAGGTTGGCTTCGCCGTCGAGGGTCGATGCGTCGACTCCGTCGGTTTCTCGTGAGTCACCGGCGGTGTCTTCGGAACCGACGGTCGGGTGATCGCGGACCCTGTGAGTCTGATCGCGGCCGAACGCCCGGACGGTCTGGACGGCCTTGTCGGCGGCCTCCGTGCGCGCGAGGAGGTAAAATCCGCGGGCGACGAGGATGTCGGCGGCGAGGATCTCGAGGTCGGCTTCGCTGGTCCGGGCCGTCTCCTCGCCGGTCGACCAGGGTTCTTCGTGGGCAAGCGTTCGGGTGAGCCGCAGCCCTTCGTAGATGAGCTGGACGCCGGCGGCGTGGGTATCGACGTTCTCCTGGTTGCGGTCGCCGTTCTCGCGTGCTTCCTCGCGGACGCTCCCCGTCTCGGACGTGGCGCAGGCGGCGCTCTCTATCGTGAGCGCGCCGGGGACCATCGATGCGTCCTCGAGGATGGTCTCGACGAGGTCGTGCAACCGCGGTGGTTCGACGTCCGCGACGGCTTCGAACGCGGCACGCCGACAGTTGTCGGCCGTCTCCATTGGCGGTGGCTTACGACGGAGGAAGCAAAGGCCTTTGGAAACGCCCGATTCACTCCGGGGTATGATCGGGGTAACGACTGACGAACGGCAGTCGATTCGAACCGTCACGCTCGCCCGGCCCGACGCCCGTAACGCTCTCACCCTCGACGCTCTCGAGGCCCTCGAGGCGGCCATCGCGGACGCCGAGGAACCGGTAATCTATCTCACCGGCGAAGGACCGGCCTTCTGCGCCGGTGCTGATCTGAACGCCGTCGCCGACCTCGATGGCGATCCGGACGCCGCAGTCGCGTTCGCCGAACTGGGCCAGCGGGTCGCCCGGACGATCGAAGCGTCGCCCGCGGTCGTCGTCGCCGGCATCGACGGTCCCGCACGCGGCGGCGGTCTCGAACTCGCGCTCGCTTGCGACGTCCGCGTCGGCACGCCCGATTCGACGTACGGCGAACCGGGCGTCACCTTCGGTCTGTTCGGCGCCTGGGGCGGAACCGTCCGCTTGCCGCGCGTGCTGGGTGAAGGTGACGCCCTCGAGTTCGCCCTCTCCGGTCGCTCGGTCGATGCCGAGGAGGCTCTCCGGATGGGGCTCATCTCCCGGATCGAAGACGAGCCGCGGACGGTCGCCGAGGAAATCGCGGCGAACGCCCACGATGCGCTCGGCGTCCTCAAGCGCCGTATCCGGGATTGCGCTGGCGAGGCGACCAAGGAACGACGCGAGGCTGCAGCCTTCGGCGACCTCGTGGCGGCCCACGCCGACGACGTCGACGCGCTGCTCGAGTAGCTTCGTTTCTCTCCGGTTGCGCTGCGTCGGTTCACTCTGACCACTGCCCGTCGCCGCGACTCGAGGATTTACGTCCCCTCCGGCGAAAGGAGAGCTATGACCACCTCGAGCGACGACCCCGAGTCGACCGGCCGCGAGAACGAGGGCGAGCGCACCGACGGGTGGGACTCGAGTGCCTACGACGGCAGCCACTCGTTCGTCTACGAGTACGGCGAGGACGTCCTCGACCTGCTCGAGCCAACTCCCGACGAGCGGATTCTCGACCTCGGCTGTGGGACCGGCCACCTGACTGCACGGATCGCCGACGTGGGGGCCGACGTCGTCGGTCTCGATCGCTCCCCCGAGATGCTCGCACAGGCCCGGGAGCGGTACCCGGAGCACGCGTTCGTCCGGGCCGACGCCCGCGAGTTCGCCTTCGACGACCCCTTCGACGCCGTCTTCTCGAACGCCGCGCTGCACTGGATCGACGAACAGGATCAGGACGCCGTCCTCGAGTGCGTCGCCGACGCGCTCGGCCCCGGTGGCCGGTTCGTCGCCGAGTTCGGCGGCACGGGCAACGTCCAGACGATCGTCGACGCGGTCGCCACCGAACTCGAGCGCCGGGGCTATCCGGCCGCGAACCCGTGGTACTTCCCGAGCGTCGGCGAGTACGCCAGCGCACTCGAGGCCCACGGCTTCGAGGTTCGCCACGCCCGGCTGTTCGACCGCCCGACGCCGCTCGAGGACGGCGACGATGGCCTGTCGGGATGGCTCGAGATGTTCGGCGACGAGTTACTGGGGCCGGTTCCCGACGACGAACGGGACGGGTTCCTCGAGGCGGTCGAAGACGAGGCGCGCGAGGACCTGTACGTGGACGACGATCACTGGATCGCCGACTACCGACGGCTCAGGGTCGTGGCCGTCCTCGAGTCGGCGTGAGACGCGAGCGGAACCAAATCGAACCGCCGCTCAGGAGAGTGGCTCCGGCGCTGGCGGAACGTGACGCTTGTGGGTACTGGCCGCGTACATCTCGCGGACCTGCTCGACGGTTTCTGTGTCGACCTCGAGCAGGCGGGAGGTGGCGTCGACCGAGAGCGGGCCGTCGATGTGGGTGACGAGGATCGAGTCGAGCGTGTCGTAGCCCATCCCCATCTCCTGTTCGTCGGTCTGGTCGGCCCACAGTTCCGCCGTCGGCGTCTTGGTCGCGAGGTCCTCGGGGACGCCGACGTGGCGAGCCAGCTGGCGGACCTGGGCCTTGTAGAGGTTCCCGATCGGGTGACAGTCCACCGCGCCGTCGCCGTACTTGGTGAAGTAGCCGACGGCGGCCTCGCTGCGGTTACCGGTACCGAGCACCAGCCGCTCCTCGTGGTTCGCGACGAGGTAGTTCAGCACGGCCCGGACGCGAGCGCGGGCGTTCCCGACGGCCATCTGGTCGCCTTCGGCGTCGGGGTAGGCCGCGAGCAACGCGTCGACGATCGGTTCGACCTCGATCACGTCGTACTCTATCTCGAGGTCCTCGGCCACGCGCTCGGCGTCGCTCATGTGCTCGTCGCTGCTGACCTCTGCCGGGAGGACGAGGCCGTGGACGTGCTCGGCTCCCAGCGCCTCGACGGCGAGGTAGCTCGTGAGCGTGCTGTCGATCCCACCCGAGAGGCCGAGCACGGCCCCGTCGACGCCGGCGGCGTCGGCCTGCTCGCGGATGAAGTCGGTGATGTGCTCGCGTCGCTGTTCGAGTTCCGCCTCAGAGAACCGAAGGTCGATCATTTGCCGATCTGTACGGCCGCACCGCCCTAATAGCCTCGCATTCGCCCGAAAAAGTGGACGGACGTTCGGTCAGGGGCTCGAGTGACGGGATCTCGTGGTGAGTCGCCTCCACTGGTGTTCGGAACGGGAGCGACGGGCGCGCTCGGAGCGCTACGTTGAAGTGTCGGCGGTGGCTACTACTCGAGTAACCCGGTGTCTCGCTGAACGAAGCGGACCCGGAGGACGACGCGTGCCGGTGGTGAGCAACCCCGGAGGACGACGCGTGCCGGTGGTGAGCAACCCCGGAGGACGACGCGTGCCGGTGGTGAGCAACCCCGGAGGAGTTGCGATCCTCAGCGCGAGCGAACGAAGTGAGTGAGCGCCGGTGGTCTAGTGGTAGGACATGAGCTTCCCAAGCTCATAGCCCGGGTTCGACTCCCGGTCGGCGCATTTTCGACCGTAACAGCGCCGGTGCTGAGCCGAGCGTCGCGAGGCGAAGGTCGATGGACGAGCGGAGCGAGTCCATCGGAAGTCTAGTGGTAGGACATGAGCTTCCCAAGCTCATAGCCCGGGTTCGACTCCCGGTCGGCGCATTTTCGACCGTAACAGCGCCGGTGCTGAGCCGAGCGTCGCGAGGCGAAGGTCGATGGACGAGCGGAGCGAGTCCATCGGAAGTCTAGTGGTAGGACATGAGCTTCCCAAGCTCATAGCCCGGGTTCGACTCCCGGTCGGCGCACTGTCTTCGGAGGTGCGTTCTGAGTGTCTACTGGCCGTCTGGAGGGATAATGGTGGCTGCACCGAAGAGGGAACAACGTCGAAGAACGCGCGTCGAGGTCTCGAGGCGGTCCGATCGGCCCGCTCGCCGAGTTACTCGACCTGATATGGGCCGTCGGGGTCGTGCAGCAGGCACTGCGAGCGCTGGACGCCAGTGGCCTGATACGTCGGGATCGAGCCGCGTTCACACGGGCTCTCGAGTGCCTCCCTGAGCCGGTCGAGCGTCGCCTCGTCGCTCTGTGTGTAGGTCTCGAGGGCCGCCGAGAGCACCTCGTCGACGTGGGAATCGGAGAGTTCGTCCGGAACGCCGTACTCTGCCCGGATCGCTGCGGGGGTGGGCGTCTCGTCGTCGGCCAGTGCGAGGTCGTCCTCGAGGAGGTCGCGCCGGAGGTTGGCGACGGCTCGCCAGACGTCTTGCTCGAGGTCGACGTCTTCCGGTGGGATGAGCTTCGGGCACCGGGGGTGGAAGCGACAGCCGCTGGGGACGTCGACGGCGTCGGGAACCTCGCCAACGAGTTCGATGCGCTCGCGGTCGACGTCGGGGTCGACCCGCGGGACCGACGAAACCAGCGCCTGCGTGTACGGGTGCTGGGGATTGTCGATGATCTCGTCTGCGGGGCCGACCTCGACGAGCTCGCCGAGGTACATGATCCCGATGCGGTCACAGATGTGTTTCAACAGCGAGAGGTCGTGGCTGATGTACAGCGCCGTCAGGCCGAGTTCGTCCTGCAGCCGTTCGAAGACCTCGAGGATGCTCGCCCGGATCGAGACGTCGAGCATGCTCGCGGGTTCGTCAGCCAGCAGGAACGACGGCTCGAGTACCAGCGCGCGGGCGATGCCGACCCGCTGGCGCTCACCACCGCTGAGTTCTGTCGGGTACTCGTGGGCGTAGGCCTCCGGTGGCTCGAGTCCGGCCATCTCGAGGGTCTCGAGGACGCGCGCTTCACGTTCTTCGGGCGTGCCGATGTCGTGGACGATGAGGGGTTCTTCGACCCACTCGTAGACCGTGAATCGGGGGTTGATCGAGTCGTACGGGTTCTGGTGGATCACCTGGGCCTCTCGTCGGAATGCCTTGAGGTCACCGCCGCTCAGGTCGGTGACGTCTTCGCCGTCGAAGATGATCCGACCGTTCGTGGGCTCGGTCAGCTTGATGGCGGTCTTTCCAAGGGTCGTCTTCCCACAGCCGGACTCGCCAGCCAGCCCGAACGCTTCCCCGTCGGCGATTTCGACGGAGACGTCGTCGACAGCGTGGACGTACTGCGAGGACTCTCCGCGGAGGATTCGCGAGAGGATACCCTGATTGACGGCGAAGTGTTTATCGAGGTTCTCGAGTCGGAGTTTCACGTCGTCGGCCTGCGTTGCGCGCTCGTCGGTTTCGGACGTAAGCGACATCAGTCGTCACCTCCCTGAATGGGGGCTGTTTCCGGTTTCTCCTCGCCCATCCACGTCTCTCGCTGTTCGGCGAGCGGTCGGAGTTCGTCGGCCTCGTCGGCGCGGTGGCACTCGACGATGTGTCCGTCGTCGTACTCTTCGGGTTCCGGCGTGACCTCCCAGCACTCTTCTTCGGCGAACGGACACCGGGGGGCGAACCGACAGCCTTCGCCCGGATCGACGAGTTCGGGTGGCGTACCTGGGATCGAGATGAGTTCGTCGTTCGAGTCCCCGATGTCGGGAAACGCGTTGCGCAGTCCGAGCGTGTAGGGATGGCGGGGATTCTTGATGATCGTGGCCGCGTCGGCCTGTTCGACGATCCGTCCCCCGTAACAGACGGCGATTCGGTCGGAAGTTTCACTGACCACCGAGATATCGTGGGTGATCAGGATCATCGCGCTGTCGTACTCCGCTTGCATCTCCTTGATGGTGTCGAGGATGCGGTCCTGGATCACCACGTCCAGTGCCGTCGTCGGCTCGTCGGCGAGGATCAGCCGTGGCTCGAGACACAGCGCCAGTGCGATCATCGCTCGCTGGGCCATTCCACCGGAGAACTGGTGGGGATAGTCGTCGACGCGGTCGGGGTCGATGCCGAGTTCGTCGAACAGCGCTCTGGCGCGCTCTTTCGCGTCGGCCTTCGAGACGCCGTCTTCGTGGTGTCTGATCACCTGAACGATCTGCTGGCCGACGGTGTAGACCGGGTCGAAGCCGTTCATCGCGTTCTGCGGGATCATCGATACCTCCTGCCATCGGATCTGGTTGCGCAGTTCCCGGTCGGTCAGGTCGGTGATCTCGGTACCGTCGAAGTCGATCGATCCGTCGACGACCTCGGCGTTGTCCGGCAACAGCCGGATGATCGACCGGGCGATGGTCGTCTTTCCGGAGCCGCTCTCGCCGACGAGTCCGAGTGTCTGCCCGCGCTCGAGCTCGAGGTTGATGTCGTCGGCGGCACGGACGTATCCGTCCTCGCTCCGGTAGTACATCTGCAATCCGTCGATTGTGAGTAGCGTCATTGTCTTATTCGGAGTGGCGCAGTTCTGGGTTGACTACTTTCTCGAGCGAGCGGCCGATGAAGAACACCGACATCACGAACAGCATGATGGCGATGCCCGGTGGGAACACCCACCACCACGCCTCGCGGAGGGCACCGGCGCTGCGGACGTCGTAGATCATCTCGCCCCAGGAGATCATCCCCGGTGGGCCGAGTCCGAGGAACGAGAGACTCGCCTCTGCGATCACCGCCCACGCCACCGCGAAGGCGGCGTACAGCGAGATCAGTGGCAGGACGTTCGGCATGATCTGGACGTACATGATCCGAAAGTCACTCGCGCCGATCGCTCGGGCGCTCTCGACGTACGGCCGTTGTTTGTGACTCAGTACCTGTGACCGAACGACGCGGGCGGTGCCACGCCAGAGGATCAATACGATCGCGAAGATGACGTTGACCAGACTGGCACCGATGATGAACACCAGTGCGATGGCAAAGGGCAGGAACGGAACGCCGTAGACGACGTCGGTAATGCGCATCAGGAGGTCGTCGACCCAGCCGCCGTAGTAGGCGCTGATGATGCCGACGTTCGCACCGATGAAGACGGCCATGAACGCTGCGACGACGCCGACGATCAGCGTCACTCGAGTCGCGACGAGCAGCTGGGAGAGGACGTCCCGACCGAGGTGTGTCGTACCGAGCGGGTGGTCCCACGACGGCCCCTGGAGCCCCGTTCCGGCGACCCGGGCACCGGGCTCGTAGGGTGCGAGCGAGAACGGCTGGACCGTCGCCCAGACGGGCCCAACCGAAATCTCGATCGGACGGGCGAAGACCCCGATGAAGAAAAACACCGCCAGAATCGTGAGTCCGATCTGGCCCATTCGGTCCGCTTTGAGAACGTTCAGCCAGTTGCGGACCGCCTCGAGGCGGCGCTGCCAGCGAAGTTTGCGTCGGTCCAGCGAGTCGGTATCCGTGGGAGGGGTTTCAAGACTCATTCGTATTTCACCCGTGGGTCGAGATAGAGGTACGCCAGGTCGGCGACGAAGTTCATCACGATCACGGCGGTTCCCATGAGGAAGAAGGCCGCCATCGCGACCGGATAGTCGTTTCTGGTCACCGACGCGACCATCTCACGGCCGATCCCCGGCCAGTTGAAGACGGTCTCGATGATGACCGAACCGCCCATCGCGGCACCGGTTGCGATCGCGACGACCGTCACGAGCGGCAACACGGAGTTGCGTGCGGCGTGTTTGTACAGTACCGTTCGCTCGGGCAGCCCTTCGGCCTTTTTGATCTCGATGAAGTCGGCCTTCAGGACCTCGAGCATGGTATTTCGCATCAGGAGGGCGGGCGTCGCCATGTAGTAGATCGCTCCCGTCAGCGCTGGCAGAATCAGGTGTCGGAGGAAGTCGACGTTGACGTACCGGTCGATGACGTTCATCGTCAACTCGTCGCCGTACCCGCCGATCCCACTTCGGGGGAGGACCCCGAGCTGGAAGACGAAGATCCAGACTAGGATGACGCCGATCCAGAACTCTGGCGACGAGCGGGCCATGAGCGTGGCGACGATACCGCCGCGTTCGAAGCGGCTGCCTCGCAACCAACCCATAGCCGCGCCGAAGATCACGCCGAACGTATAGGCGATGATCAACGCGGTGAACATGAGCACGATCGTGTTGAGGAACAGCGGAAAGATGAGTTCGCTCACTGGCTCCCGGTAGTGTGTCGAGTCGCCGAACTCCCCCCGCATGAGCTGACTCATGTATTCGATGTACTGGACGTGCAGCGGCTCGTTGAGCCCGAGCTCTTCGATCCGTTGTTCCCGTGCCTCGGGCGTGGGATACTCCATGACGAACCGCGTCGTCGGATCACCCGGGACCATCCTGAACAACACGAACAGGAGCGTGACGAACGCCCACAGCGTAAACACGAGCTGGAGGATGCGTCGGACGATGTACTCTCTCAATCCCATCTGTCGTCCTCGCTTGGTACACTCGGTTGTGCGTTCGTTTCCATCCGTCTGCCTATCCCATCACGCGGGATCGTTCGATCGCATCGAATATGGTCAATGTGGTGCATCGGTCGTTCGTTTTTCAGTCCCGTCAGTCGACGGGTCGAATCGGGTCAGTAGTGTCGCGAAACGAGGTCCAATTCGGGTCGCTCTCGTTCGTTCCGTTCGGTTGTAGACGGGAGTTCACCCGTTCGTGGCTCCCGTCGGACGGCCAGCGGTTATTCCCCGTAGTAGAGCCGGCCGTCGCTTCCCCACTCGTAACCGCCAGCCTCGAGTTCTTCTTCGGCCGCCTCGAGGTTCTCGTGGTATTGGCGCACGTCGGGGTTGTGCCAGTTCTCGACTGCCTGAGCGATCGGCGAGTGGGTTACCGTCCCCATCCCGCCGCGAATGTCCTCGACGAAGGTTTCTTTGGGGACACAGTAGGAGATCGCGCGTCGGAGGTGGACGTCGTCCATGTGATCGCGACGCATGTTGTACGAGAGCTTCACGTGGCCGATGTCTTCGAAGGTAGCCAGACCCAGATCGGGATCGTCGGCGATCCGTTCGGCCTGGACCGGCGTCGGCTCGTTGCCGAACATGTCGATCTCGTGTGCCTCGATCTGATCGATCAGGGTGCCGGCGTCGCCGGGAACGCGGATGAGCCGCTCGACGTTCGGCGGCTGGAAGTGGTCGTCGAACCTGCGCAACTGCATCTCGACCTCGCGCTCCCAGTCTTCGAACACGAACGGGCCGCTGCCGATGTACTCGTCGTCTCCCTGTTCGGTCGGGTCGTCGATCCCGGCCCAGATGTGTTCGGGGAAGATGTAGATCTGTGCCAGCGCGTTACTCACGAACGTCGCGTCGGGTTCGTCGAGGTGGAAGGTGATCTCGTTGCCGCTGGTCTCCATCTCCTCGATTCCCTCGAGGTAGGTCTGGAACGTCGGGGAGTGTTCGGCGAAGAGTTCGAACGAGAACTCGACGTCGTCGATCGTCACTTCTTCGCCGTCGTGGAACGTGTGTCCCTCGCGGATTTCGACGGTGAAGGCCGTCCCGTCGTCGGAAATCTCCGGTTCGTCGACGGCCAGCCACGGAACCGGATCGCCGTCCTCGCCGAAGCGGTAGAGCTGATCGTAGATGAGCCGGATGAACTGGCGGTCCGGCGTCGCCAGGTCCTGCATCGGGTTCAGCGAGATGATGTCGGCCCCGTACCCGAACGTCACCTCGTCGACGCCGTCGGCCGGCTCCAGCTCTAAGAAGTTCCAGAACCCGTTGAGCCCTTCGCCCAACGTCGGATTCACGCTGTCGAGACGCTCGGAGTTGTACGGATGGTCGCCACCCTCGTTCGCGATGTAACAGCGTGGCTGATCTTCCGACAGCATCTGCTGTGCCTCGAACACCAGTTCGCGTCGAGCGTCCTCGTCTACCTCCTGGGCCTGCATTTCGGCGATTTCGTCGTACTCGGGGTTATTGTAGCCCGGCGTGTTCCGTCCACCTTCCATGCTGAAGTCCGAGTGGTGCATGTCCATCAGGAAGATGTGCGGATCGATCCGTTCCGGTGTTCCACCCCACCCGAGCAGCGAGACGTCGAAGTCCTGTTCGACGACGGACTGCTGAACGAGCGGATCGAACTCACGCTCTTGCCGATCGACTTCGAAGCCAATCTCCTCGAGGTTGTCCGCGACGAGATGACCGAGTTCGTTCCGGTCTGGACTCGCTCCGGCAGTCTGGAAGACAAACTGGATCTCCGGAACTGGCTCCCCGAGATCCTCGTCAGCGCCAGTGTCTACACCGGCACAGCCTGCGAGAGCGGCCGTCCCAACAGCACCTGTTGCACCAACCGATCGAAGGAATGATCGGCGTGAATTTGTACGCATAAACCATGCAATTCCAATAGGGAGTAATAGTCTTTCCGATTGGAGTGTAATGAATCGCCCATTTTCTTCCCCACTAGTGATCAAATCTGTACGGACAATCTTTATTCCTGTTTAATCTGGGATGGGGTAAGCTTTGCCGAACCCTGTCGCCGGCAGTGGACAGGTTCTCGATGACAGTGTCCACACGGCGGCCGGCAGGGACAGTTTCCAGAAGTACAAGGAGAATTCCCGGGGGTTGAATCCGATAGGCAACCAGACAAACCATTGAGTAGACACGTCCCAAACCAGTAGACAGCGATGGAATACAGTCACCGCTACCCCGCCTACCCGACACAAGAGGTAGTGGCTGCACTGGACTACCACATCGACGTTCATCGCCAGGCGTACAACTACACCCTGTACGAATACGAAAACGTGGACGCCGATGACATTGGCTCCGCGTACAAGCATCACTACAGGCTTCCCGGGTGGAAAGACGAGTTCCCCATCTTTTCGGAGGTTAATTCGAAGGCGCTGCAACGAACCGTCACCAGATTCTACCAGAACCTCGATGGACGCTCCGAACAGAAACGAAATGGAAACACGGTCGGGAAACTCAACTGGAAGTCTCCACGGGAGTTCCAGAGCATGACGTACTCACAGTCTGGCTTCGAACTCACAAACACGAGTGGCCGACATGCGACGCTCTGGCTCTCGAAAATCGGAGATATCCGCATCCGCTACCACCGCGAAATCCCTGACGAAGCAACCATCAAAGAAGTCACGATCAAAAAGGAGACGACCGACGAGTGGTTCGTCTCCTTCAGCCTCGAAGTCGACGATGCCGATCTCCCCGAGAAACCCGCGGTAGAGACTCTCGACACGAGCAATAGCGTTGGCATCGACCTCGGCATCTTGAACTACATCCACACGAGTGACGGGACGACCGTGGAGTGGCTCGATCTCGAAGACGAATACGAGCGACTCCGCCGTGAGCAACGCAAACTCTCTCGCAAAGAGCAGGGGTCGAACAACTACGAGAGGCAACGTCGAGAAGTGGCGAAGATCACGCGTCACATCCGGCGGAAGGTACTCGACTATCAGCACAAGATCACGACGTGGCTCGTCCGTGAGCACGACGCCGTGTTCGTCGAAGACCTCGATGTAGCTGGGATGCTTCAGGGAGAGGGGAACGCCCGGACCAAGCAGGATGCAGCGTGGCGACAATTCATCACACTCCTCGAATACAAAGGCGACCTGTACGGCACGCACGTCGTACAGGTCGAACCCGAGGGAACGACAAAGGAATGTGCGTCGTGCGGTGTGGAGACGGCAAAACCCATCTGGGTGCGAGACCGTTCGTGCCCCTCGTGTGGGTTCGAATGCGATCGTGACGCGAACGCAGCGATGAACGTCCTGCAACGCGGCTTTTCTGAACTAGGGCTGGGATGGCCCGAAGAGACGCCTGTCGAGACTGCGCTCCCTACGGACACCACTCAGGTGTCTGCAAAGCGCGTCGTGGAAGCAGGAAGCCTCGGGGTCGATCGAGAGAGCAAAGCTCTCTCGTGATGACGAGAATCTTCGATTCTCGAACCACTTGACCCCGAGGCGATTCACCCGAACATCCACGAAGAACACGCCATCGACCCCCGAGCTCTCGTCCGATTCGAGGTTCGAGGCTGATCAGACGGCCACGATATCGTCGTCCTCGAGGACCACGACGAGCGTCGGCTCCGAGCGGCTGACGTCACAGTCCTCGCCACGCTCGACGGCCAGCGTCTGTTCGTCGGTTTCGTTCGCGGGGAGGGCAAGCGAGACCTCGAGGTCGTAGGTCCGACTATCGCCACGCTCGAGGTGATCGGCGGTCTCGTACTGTGACGGCTCGAATTGCACGGGGAGTCGGTCGTCGGGGTGGTCGTCCCAGCCGACGACGCAGCCGTGGGCGCGGGGAAGGTCGACCGGACGGGTAAAGGGCGAGGGGTTGCTGACGGTGACGGTACCGACCTGCTGGCTGACCCGAACGTGGTCGTCCCGATCGGCGTCGGCGTCCGAGACTGACACCGTCACGGTGTCCTCGAGTTCGATTTCGGTCGTGACGTCGCCGCTGACGACGTCGGCCGCCGCGAGGAGCGTACTGAGGAGGACCAGCGCGAGTACGATCGCGCCGGCCCGTCGAACGGGGAGGTCGATCCCGACCGTCCGGACGCCGTAGCCGAGGCCGACGAACAGTACGGCCGAGGCGGAAAGCAGGAGGAAGATGCCGGTGTCAGTGAGCCCGTACCGCATGGTGACGTACCAGAGGAAGACCACGTAGGCGAGTCCCGCGACGGCGAAGGCGACGACGTCGAGGACGTCGCGGTCGATCGTGAACCCGGCCACGAGGAAACACAGGAAGATGACGAACAGGAGAGCGGCCGTTACCGTGATCGAGAGGCCGAACACGACGTCACGCGCGAAGTAGGTCAGTGCGCCGAGTGCGAAGACGACACCGAGCACGTACAGGAGTTTGCCGCCGTCGACGTCGAATTGCATGGAGTCGTCTCGACAACTAGACTGGCCGACAGTAATTGTTTCCCTCGTGATGAACGGTTCGAGCCGTCGACTCCGCCGGGCGGCGAACCGCTCGAACTCGAGTCCGGTCCCGGCTGTTGGCGCTCGGCTTTCGACTCACAACTCGGACGATGCGACGGTGATCTTCATCTCGAGGCCGTCGGGGTCTGTGACGTCTGACGTGACCAGATGACGTCGATGGTACCGGGCCCTCGAGCCACCGGCTCACAGGTACCCGAGTAGCGTCGCCACGAGGACGAGCGCCCAGAGGCCTGCGCCGGCGATCTCCATGTCGTTGAACCGCGACCCGCGGGTTGCCCGGTTTGCGGCCCCGGCGGCGATCAGCCCGAGGGCGACGACGACGAGTGCACGCTGGAAGACCACGTCGACCGGCAGGACGTCGACGCCCATGACCGAATAGTCGACCCAGATGGCCGCCGCGAGCGACGTCGAGGCCACCAGTGCGGCGTCCATCCGGCGCTCGAGGCCGTTGGCGATCGTGTAGGTCGCGACCGGGAGGCCGATGGCGATGATGGGGTACAGCAGTGCGGCGATCATGTGGACGGTCAGTGTGTCGACGGTGTTGTCGAGCAGGATGCCCCCCGCACGGACGCCGAGGATCACCGCGAAGATGGTGACGACGAGCAGCAGGTGGCCGACCTCGATCCGCTCGGCGATGGCCGCGAGTCGCTCCCGGTCGTATTCCGTGAGTCGGTCGTCGACCGGATTGCCGATCCGGCCGAGTGCTCCGCCACCTGTTTCGGCACGTGCGTACTGTCCGCGACCTGAACTGCCGTCGCGAGTACGGCCGCGATTCCGCCGGGCCGCAAGACCGAGCGCCAGTGGGAGCACCGCCATCGCGGTGAGATCGACCTTGGTCGCCCAGCCGTCGGCGTCGGAGGGGCCACGGTTGTCGAGGAATATCCGCTGGACGTTCTCTTGCACGTCGACACCGGGGATGGCCATCAGGTCGGCCTCGAGGCGGGCCTGTGCCTGCTCGACGCCGTCGACGCGGTGGCGGAGGGTGAACCAGTCGAAATGTTCGGAGTGAGTTTGCATCACGACCCACTCGTCGTCTGGATTCGGACTCTCGTACATCCGGACGTGGTACCGGTAGCCGTAGTACTCGCCGTCCTCGAGCTGGAGGGTTTCGGTGGTCCAGTAGGCGTCCTCGTCGGGGCCGGGGTCGAGGTAGGCATACCGCGTCGCACCGTCAGCTTCCGACCACGGGATTTCGGTCGGTTCTATGGGGCGGTGCTCTTCTATCGTCGTGTTTGCCTCGTCTGGATCTATGTCTGGATCCATCGCCGAGTCGGTATCGTTGCCACTGAAGTCGAGTAATTCCTCGGCCTCGAAGTGGTCGTGGTCGGCTTCTTCCCAGTCTCCGTCGCCGTGTTCTGCAAGCAGCCAGAGGGTCTCGTTAGCGTCGCCGCGGACGACGACGTTCAGTGGACTCCGTTTTTCGTGGGCTTCACGAGCGTTGAGGTAGGGCCAGAACCCACTGTCGACGCCGTCGAACGAGACGAGCTCCGGTTCGGGATCGTCTGTTTCCTCTGGCGCGAGTTCGTCTGCCGATGGCGAAAAGAGTAGCGAGGGCCCTCCGACGAAGAGGAACGCGATGGCGAGCAGGGCCGCGGCGACGACGATCGAACGGCGCATTCTTCACCACTTTACGAGTCATCACTTATCAATTTGATCTCTGAGGATGTGATCTAAAGGGAACAGCGAGAGTTCCACGGGTCACCTGACCCGTGGTTGTTTACCGATGACGGGTCTTCGGACGGACTGGCGACGCGTCCGTCTCGAGTTCCCGAAACTCTACCATGGACGTTAAGCCGAAAGCTAACCGAGAGTGATGATAAAACCGGGCGGGACGTGTCGACGGCGACGGAGACCCTCGGGGCTCGACGAGGTCGGAGCGCGGATCAGGCGTCCGGGCCGACGGTCGTGACCGGAACGGGAGCGGTCCGGACGACGCGCTGGGAGACGCTCCCGACGACGTTGTTCTCGTACTCGTCGCCGCTCGTTCCCATGACGATCAGGTCAACGTCGTTTTCGGCTGCGTAGTCGACGATGCACTCGGCGGGGTGGCCAGTCTGGATCGCCGTTTCGATCTCGAGGTCCTGGTCGTGTTCGGCGGCGAGGGCGGTGGCGTCGTCGACCGCCGCGCGGGCGTTGCGTCGGAGGTCGCTCCTGACCTCTTCGACGCGGTCGTCGTCCAGAACGAGGAACGCGCGGTCGTCGACGACGGAGACGACGTGCAACGTGGCCGACCGCACCTGGGCGGCTTCGAACGCGTGCTCGGCGACCGTCTCGGCGTGTTCGCTCCCGTCCGTCGGAAAGAGGATCGTCTCGTACATCGAGTCTCTAGTCGGACCACTCGCGTGGAGGGAAAAAGACCTTCCTTCTCTCCTCGCCGGCCGGGGATAGCGGGCGTGGCGTCGCTCGATGGTCGACGCGACGTCGGTGTATTCCCTTCAGAACAGGTTGGCCTGCTGGTAGACCGAGATCCCCTCGCCGGTGATCTCGTACGGCTTCTTGTGTCGCGAGTGGTTCGCGTCACGGATCTTCTGGATCTCGATGGCGAGTTGCGTTTCCCGGAAGTCGTCTGCGGCACGGACGTACTGGAGGATGAAGACTGCGTCGGTGAGGTACTCGACGATGCCGTACCGGGAGGCATACGGCGTCTCCGAGGACGCCTCGCTGGTCAACAGCGCCGTGACGCCTGCGTTTTTCAGGCTCCGGGTGAAGTCGTAGATCTCGTTACGACGGCTGGCCTGATTCTCGTACATCATCTCGAGCAGCGAGACCGAGTCGAGGACGAGTCGGGACGCGCCGAACTGCTCGACGAGCGCGGGGAGTTCCGACCGGATCGATGCGAGGCTGTTTGCCATCTCGATCGGATCGAGGTCGACGATCGCCAGTCGACCCTCGTCGACGTACTCGTCGAACGGGAAGCCTTTCTCCGTCGCGCTGTTGATCACGCGTCGGCGACTCTCCTCGAGCGTGATGTACACCGCACTCTCGCCCTGTGCGAGGGCGTGATCGAGAAACTGGATTCCGAAGGTCGTCTTCCCGGTGCCTGCGCCGCCGATGGTGACCATCAGCGTCCGTTCGGGGACGCCACCCTGAATCATCCCGTCGAGTCCCTCGATCCCGAGGTCGATCCGGGGGAGGTCGGAGTCGATCTCGTCGTCGAAGGTGGGTTCTTCCGTGGTGGCGAACGCAGGGTCGGCGCTGCCGAACTCGAGGTCCTCACCAGCGCTGGTTGGCTCGGCCGGACTGACGTCGGCCGTGCCGGGGCTGTCGAGATCCCCGCCGGGCGATCCACCGGGGAGGTCGGGCGCACTCTCCATCGCCGCACCGAAGTCGTCGGCGAACAGCGAGTCGCTCGCGTCGGCCTCTTCGGCGTCACCTGCTTCGTCCTCCTCGTCGAACTCGAGTTCCTCGTCGACGGATTCCTCGGCCCCCTCGACAGCGTCCCCGGCAGCCGTTCTCGACGCGTCGGCACGGTCGTCGCGATCTGTGTCCTCCTCGCTGCCGTCGTCGCCCTCGTCACCATCGTCGGTCGTGATGGCCCGTTCGAACCAGTCGTCGTCTTCGGTCACGGGATCCACCTCCGGCGTGCTCGAGGCGGGCGCACGCGACGGTGAGCGGCGAAGCTCGTCGCCGCCGAACGACGGTCACCGGGCGGGTAGCGTCCTGACATACGAGAGGGGGACGGAGTTCTCGTCTACTCGAGGGTGCGCGACCGAAATTAACCTTGTTGCTCGGTGGAGGATCGTGCGACGGGCTGGATCAGAACGAGGTACCCGGAACTCCGTGGCCCGGGATCGACGCGGTGGGACGCAACTCGATCTGTCGCGTGCGAGTCAGCGCCGGCGCTCGAGGCGGAGTTCCCGCGTCTCGACGGCATCGCAGACGGGACAGACGAACTGGTACTGGACGCGACTGCCGGTCGTCGAGACGCGCCACCCGCCCTCGGTATCGGTGTCCTGATGCCCGCAGGCGCCACAGATCTGGTCGGCCTCGTAGGTCTGCCGGAGTCGTTCGAAGGGTGATCTATACACTGACATACGATACCATACGACATGGAGCGGCTTAACCTCGGGGGATACCCGTGTTCGCGGGCGACACTCGGCCGAATCACACTCTTTCTTGCCAGTGGCTGTTCTACGGTATCGCATGGACGACGTGGACACGAATCCTGGGGCCGGGGGACGGAACTCACAGTCAGCGCTGGCGCTCGAGCGGCTGGTCGACCCCGTCGTCGGGGTCGCGGAGGGCCGGATCACCGAGGCAAACGAGGCCGCGCGAGAGGCGTTCGACGTGTCCTCGGGGGACGATCCTGCGAGCGCGTTCGAGGAGTGGCCGCTGCTCGAGCAGGCGATCGCAGACGCGACGGCAGGCACGGCGCGAACGGTCGAACTGGCCGGCGAGCGCTTCGACGCGCGGATCCACCGTGGTGTCGATGGTACGACGCTCGTCTTCGAATCCACCGGCAGTCACGAGCCGCCGGCCGACGATCGTGTGGTGAAAGACCGGGCGATGAACGAGGCACCGGTCGGGATCGCGATCTCTGATCCCGACCAGGAGGATAACCCGCTCGTGTACGTCAACGAGGCCTACGAGGTTATCACCGGCTACGATACCGGGGAGGTCATCGGCCGGAACTGTCGCTTCTTGCAGGGGGAAGACTCCGACGAGTCGACGATCGCCGAGATGGCCGCTGCGGTCGACGAGGAACGCCCCGTCACCGTCGAGATTCTGAACTACCGCAAGGACGGCACCGAGTTCTGGAACGAAGTGACGATCGCGCCGGTCTACGACGACGACGGCGAGTTGACGAACTACGTCGGCTTCCAGAACGACGTCACCGCGCGCAAGGAGGCCGAACTCGCTCTCGAGCGCCGGACCGCCGAACTCGAGTTCGTCCTCGACCGTGTCGAGGGACTCATCCAGGACGTCACCACGGCTGTCGCGGGCTCGACTCACCGGTCGACGCTCGAGCAAGCCGTCTGCGAACGATTCGTCGAGGAGCCGAACTACGAGGGGGCCTGGATCGGCGAGCGGAATCCGGCGACCGAGCAGATCGTCGTTCGCGAACGCGCCGGGGACGTGTCGCCACCGTCGGGCGACGACCCGTCAGCCACGATTTCGACCGCCGACGAACACCCCGCCGCGGTTGCAGTTCGATCCGGTGAATCCGTCCTCGAGACCGACGGTCGGACGCGCGCGGCCTTCCCGCTCGTCTACAACGACGTCGAGTACGGGGTGTTGGTCCTCGAGGCAGCACCCGAGGCGGCCATCGACGACCGCGAGTCGGTAATCCTCTCGGCGCTGGCCCGCGCGGTCGCGAGCGGGATCAACGCTCGCGAGACGAGTCGCGTGCTCGCGACCGACGCCGTCGTGGCCGTCGACGTCGACGTCACCGACCCCGACCTCGCCCCGGTCGCCATCTCGAGCGCCGTCGACTGTCGCCTCGAGTACCGCCGATCGTCCCACCGGACCGGCGACCGGACCGCCTCGCTGTACACGGTTACCGGCCCCGACGCCACTGCCGAGGCGCTCGAGTCGGCGCTCCAGAAGGCGGGACTCGAGGGCGAAGTCGTCGTCGAGCGCGACGGCGAGTGTCTGCTCGAGGTAACCGATCAGGACGATCCGGTCGCCTGGCTCTCCGACCGCGGCGTCCGACTGGTGGCGATCGAAGGCGACGAGGGCCGGGCGCGTCTCACGCTCGAGATTCCCCGCTCGGCCGACGTACGGTCGGTCGTCGAGGGGATCGAGGACCGCTACGACGGGTCGGACGTCGTCTCCTTCCACCAGCGCGAGCCCGGGGGAGACACCCGTCAGGAGTTCGCCGCGCGGCTCGAGTCGGAACTCACCGAGCGCCAGTTCGTCGCGTTACAGCGGGCGTACCTCGGGGGATACTTCGAGTGGCCGCGGCCGACGACCGGCGAGGAACTGGCCGAGACGATGGGCGTCTCACGCCCGACCTTCCACGAGCACCTGCGTTCGGCAGAGGCGAAGCTCTGCAGCGCGTTCTTCGAAGGTAACTCGTCGTAACCGGCCGGACCGACGGGTCCTGTCGGGCTTTCGGCGAACTGGGTCCCGTCACGCTATCGTCCGTAGGAGGGGATATCGGAAAGCGCCCGCTCGAGAGCGCCTGCAGCTGCGATACCTGCGCAGTTCGGCGATCGGCGAGTAGCCACCGATTACACCGTCGAATCGTCTGTGACGGTGTCGGCCGTTTATGATCTGGAGCGTGCTCCCCGGAGGCATGTACGACGCAGTCGCACCGATGCAAGTCGGCGGTGGCGGGTTCCTGTACTGGGCGGTGATTTTCTTCGTGCTGGCGATCCTCGCGGCCGCCGTCGGCGCTCGCGGCGTCGCCGGCATCTCGATGGAGATCGCACGGATCTTCGTCCTGATCTTCATCGTGCTGGCGATCGTCGCCCTCCTGCTCTGACTCGAGTCCGTACCACCGATCGACGGTCGGTTCATCCGGGGCGGTGAGCCACCTCTTCCGGTAGCGCCGAAACAGTCTGCTCTTACGATTGTACAAATATTGCCAACGTAGCCAATTGCTAGAATATCACGATATTCTCGCTCAACTCGGCGTATTTTCTGAATCACTCCGTTGCAGCGGGTAACCATATGCAGTTACTGATTCTTGGCAACAGCTAACAGGATGGCGGCCCTACTCTAGTCACGAGCAGTATCATGACTACGTTAGGTGGTTTCCAGGACCGAGTCGGTCGAATCGATCTCTCCGAGGGGACGGTCGACTACGAGTCGATCGACGACGAGGATGCAGAGAAGTATATCGGGGCACGTGGCCTCGGAGTAAAGTACGTATTCGAGCAAGGTACGGACGTCGACCCGCTCGGCCCCGACAACCTGCTCGCCTTCATGAACGGGCCGCTATCGGGGACCCAGACGACGATGAGCGGTCGGATCGCCGTCTGTACGAAGTCGCCGCTCACCGGTACCGTGACGGACAGTCACCACGGCGGCTGGTCCGGAGCGCGCCTGAAGTGGGCTGGCTTCGACGGCCTGCTGTTCGAAGGACAGGCCGACGACCCAGTCTACGCGTACGTCGAAGACGGTGAGGTCGAACTCCGGGACGCCTCCCACCTCTGGGGGACGGGCGTCCACGAGACCCGCGATACGATCGAGGAGGACGTGGAGGGCGAATACGGCAAGAGCCTCTCGATCATGGCGATCGGTCCGGGCGGCGAGAACCAGGTGAAATACGCCTGTATCGTCAACGAGGACGACCGGGCGTCTGGGCGTGGCGGCACTGGCTGTGTCATGGGGTCGAAGAACCTCAAGGCGGTCGTCGTCAAGTCGACGACGGACATGCCCCAGCCAGCCGATCCGGAGACGTTCCAGGAGGGACATCAGCAGGCGATGCAGGCGATCACCGAATCGGAGGTGACCGCGCCCAACGAGGGTGGGCTCTCGATGTACGGAACGAACGTCCTGATGAACGTCGGCGAGGAGATGGACGGCCTGCCGACGAAGAACGGGCGGTACACTTCGACGGGGAGCATGCGCGAGGCCGAGGGCGTCGACATCGACGCCGAGCGCGTCTCCGGGGAGAACGTTCGCGAGAACATCCTCGTCGACGAGCCGACCTGTCACTCCTGCCCGGTCGCCTGCAAGAAGGAAGTCGAGGTCGACTACATGCACAAAGGCGAGGACATGAACGTCCGGATGGAGTCCTACGAGTACGAGTCGGCCTACGCACTCGGCCCGAACTCCGGACACACCGACCGCGACGCCGTCGCCGTGATGATCGACCGCTGTAACGACATGGGGATCGACACCATCGAGGCCGGCAACATGCTCGCGATGGCCATGGAGATGTCCGAGGAAGGCAAACTCGAGGACGTCGGCGAGATCGAGTGGGGCGACACCGAGACGATGATCGACATGCTCGAGCAGATCGGCCACCGCGACGGCGACCTCGCGGACCTGCTCGCGGAGGGGGCCCGTCGGATCGCCGAGGCCCGCGACGCTGCCGACAACTCGCTGGCTGTCAAGGGCCAGACGATCCCCGCCTACGACCCGCGCGCCCTGAAGGGTATGGGAATCGGCTACGCCACCTCGAACCGCGGGGCCTGTCACCTGCGCGGGTACACTCCCGCAGCGGAGATTCTGGGCATTCCAGAACCCGTCGACCCCTACGAGTGGGAGGGCAAAGGCGAACTGACGGCCGCGTTCCAGGACCTCCACGCGATAAGCGACAGCTTCGACATCTGCAAGTTCAACGCCTTCGCCGAAGGGATCGAGGAATACGTCCTCCAGTACAACGGTATGACCGGTCGCGACGTCACCGAGGAGGACCTGCTCGAGGCTGGCGAGCGGATCTACACGCTCGAGCGCTACTACAACAACCTCGCCGGGTTCGACGGTGAGGACGACTCACTGCCCGACCGGTTCCTCGAAGACGGCATCCGCGGACAGGGAGCCAGCGAGGACGAGTACTGCGAACTCGAGGAGATGAAAGCCGAGTACTACGACCACCGCGGCTGGGTCGACGGCGTCGTCCCCGACGAGAAACTCGCCGACCTCGGCATCGAGATCGGGCCGGGAACGGGCGTTTCGAACGGCGCTGGGACGGCTGTCGGCGACGACTGAACCGGTCACGCAGATCCTCCGTTTTCGCGCGCTTGTGTGCTCGCCTGCTCGTCGACGATCCGAGCCGCCGCCGTACCGATCCAGTCTCGCCCTCGAGTGACGGCGCAGTCGAATCTGCCGCCCATGAATTCGTTCTACCGGATAGTAAATTACTTCTCGAAGAAGTTTGACGATTGATGTATGGAATTTGCCAAACAGTGGAAAGGGGTCAACGGCTACATGATCCGGGACCCGGATCTGTTCTTCGACCAGTACCGGGAACGCCACGGGGTGGGGTACCCACTCGCGTTCATGCTCGTCTCGTTCGTGGTCGTCGTCCTCCCGGTGATGGCCATCGGAACGATCCTGAACATTACGTCACCGATGGGGGCGCTTTCCGTCGTAGTCCTGTCGCTCGGTCTTGCGCTTCTCTTCTGGCTGACGACGGTGATCGAGTCACTGCTCGCCCACGCCATCGCCTCGCTGTTCGGCACCGACCGCGTCGTCCTGACGCTCGAGGCCTACGCGTTTCCGACGTTGATCAGATACGGTCTGTGGTGGGTTCCGCTCGTGAATATCGCTCTCGGCCTGTACGGGCTTTACCTCCAGATCAAGGGGCTGGCGGCCTTTCACAGCCTCTCGACTGGACAGGCGGCGATCGCTGCCGTCGTCGCCACGCTCGTCGCGGGATTCGTCGTCCCGACCGGCGGGGTCCTGCTGGTAGCCGTCCTCGCGGCGTTCGTTCTCGACCTGGGCGAGACGACCACCGAACCCGGGCCCGGTCCCGGACAGGATCCCGAATCGTTCACGTTTGCAGTCACCCACGTCCTCGAGTACGCGCCGCAGGTGTTCGTCTAACGGTCAGGCATCCGGTCTCTCCGACCCCGAGTCGATTCTTCGAGCGTCGGCGAGCGCGCGCTGGCGATGGCAACGATAAAGGTAGTGGTCTGCTTTTGCACAGCCATTGAGACGATGGCAATCAATCAGGAAGTCGATATGACCGGTGCGGAGATCGACGATTTCCTCGCTCGTCACGAGACGGGGGTATTGTCGCTCGCCGAGGCCGACGAGCCGTACGCCATCCCGATCTCCTACGGCTACGACGACGCCGAGCGCGTCTTTTACATGCGACTCGTTTCGACCCCCGAGAGCGAGAAGCGACGGTTTCTGGCGTCTTCGCCGACCGCCAGACTCGTGGTGTACGACGAGGACGGCTCGACCTATCAGAGCGTCGTCGCGAGCGGCACTCTGGAGGACATCCCGCCGGCCGAACTGTCGCCGGACCAGATCGCACAGTACGGAAAGGCAAAGCGTCCGCTGTTCGAAATCTGGGCGATGGGTCGCGACGAACTCGACATCGAACTCTACCGGCTCGATCCAGCCTCACTCGAGGGTCGACGAACGGAAGTCGACCGCGACGAGTGAGACGCACCGTCGTCGGTCAGTTTTGACGAGCGCTATCCAGTGGTATGGCGAACCAGTGACGACCGCGAGACGGCTCGGTCGAAGCGGTGTGATGAGTGAGAAAACCGAATCCGAACCCCTGACTCGAGGGCACCTCGAATCGACTAGTTCGATGGCTTCGTCGCGAACGTCCCCGACGTCACGGTCGCGCCACAGACCGGGCAGCCGTGCTCGAGCATCGCCTCGCGCATCGATTCGTTTACTTCGATCTCTTGTCCGCACTCCGGACAGCTGAATTCGTATCTACTCATGACGGGGTTCGTGTTCGGGAGACGAGTTTCTGGCTACGAGTAGTCCTGCGCGGCCGGTATATATAGAAGTGGGGTTCACTACCGACGGCGGGAAGTTGTCGAAGGGTTCTTGAACGGCGATCCGTCGGCGTGGTTCTCGCGGCGAGAATCCTTCAGCGTGGCCCGGGAAACAGCGCTGGCGGGCCGAATCAGGCGGAGTCGAGGATCGCATCGAGTAGCTTCGACTGGGCGGCCGCGAGGTGTTCGGTGAACGTCGCACCCGTAATCTCGAGTTCCGCTGCGACCTCGCCTGCGTTCGCGCGCTTCGGGTGTTCGAAGTACCCCATCCGGTGGGCCGTCTCGAGCACCTCGAGCTGGCGGTCGGTGAGTGCGCTCCGATCGACGAAGACGAGGTTCGATTCGCCGTGGTCTTTCTGGGACTGGAGCAGCCGCCTGACGTCGACGGTGTACTGGTCGGTCAACTCCCCGATGACCGCCTGTAGTCCCTCCATATCCGGGACGTGGAACGCCATGTGTAACGACGACCCGCGGGCGCGCACGTCGACGACCGGACAGTCGAACGCTTCGACGACCGTGCAGGGACAGCCGCGGTCGACGTCGCGTTCGAACCGGTAAACCGACCCGGACCCGTACGAGAAGATCGCAGAGACCGCCGTGTCGAGGTCGAACGAGTCGGGTTCCGAGTCGGCCTCGAGGACGAGTTCCTCGGTGACGCGCTCGGGTGCGTTCGGGTTGGCGCTCTTGGTGACCGAGTGGACGTTACCGTCTGCCTCGGTGGCGACCTGCGTGACGACACACTCCGGTGGATCGTCGACCGTCACTTCCGCGCGGATTCCCGAGGCCATGGGCTCGGGAGAGAGTCCGAACTGCGTCGCCGTAAACCCTCCGTCCGACCGTCGGACCAGCGCGGAACGAACGATCGACAGCGTGTCCGGCGTCAGATCATCAGACCCGTTATAAAGGGCCCTGTATTTATTGGGACTCATTTGGAGGGGGCACCGCCACGACCAACAGATAACGATGACCGCGATGAATCCGACTGCTGCGCGAGGATGGGGCACCGACGACGATCAGGCATCTCCGGCGGCCGTGCTGACTGCACTGGAAGACGACGCCTGCCGGCTCATCCTCGAGGCGACGGCCGACGACGCTCTGACGGCGACCGAGATTTCAGAACGCTGTGACATTCCGATGTCGACCGCTTACCGCAAGGTCGAGATGCTCGCGGAGGCCGATCTGGTCGACGAGCGCGTCCGGATCAACACGACGGGCAAACACGCCACCGAATACCGGACGAGCTTCGACGACGTCGTGGTCTCGATCGCCGACGGCGGCCTCGAGGTCGAGATTGCCACGGCGGAGGGCGACGCCGACGCCGGCGCTGGCGCGTCGTTCGCGACCGCAGACGACTGAGACCGCTCACTCGAGTCCCGGTTTGGTTCTCGTTCCCGATTCGGTGCCCACGTTCCAACCGAAACTGCCGCGTCCGTCCTAGCCACCGGCTCGCATCGCCTTCTGTTCGAACCGCTCGAGCAGCGCCTCGAGCACAGTGGAGTCGCCCTCGAAGACGATGATTACCTCCGTCAGCGTGAGCGTCGGCCCGATCTCGACCGATCTCGAGGTGATCGACGCGGTCCACTCGTCGGCGGTGACGACGGCTTCGACGTCGTCGGCCGCAGCGTCATCGTCGGCGTCACCGTCCGCGTCTCCATCCGCGTCGTCACTCCCCTCTCTGTGCGCACCGTCTCCGTCGAGACACGTCCCCCCGAGGCGCTCGAGGTACCGGACCGCGAGGCGCGTCGAGATGCCGCGGAACGACCGCTCGAGCCGTTCGACCATGCGGCCAGTTGGCGCGCAGTTGGGATAAAGCCGCCGTCGGATTTCGGGCGTCGAGTCGGTGGTCAGCGAACGCCAGCGGCCGGTCAGAGAATCGATCGGAACGCGACGACGCTGAGCACGCCAGCGATCAGTGCCAGCAGGATGCTCTCGGTTCGCCACATCACGACCAGGACGACCGCGGCGGCACTCCACTCGGCGGGCCCGCCGCTTGCGAGTTCGGGACCGAGGACGGCGATCACGATCGCGCCCGGCAACACCTCGAGTCCCGCCTCGAGTCGGTCACTGACCTCGACGTGGCGGACGAGCCAGAGGCCGCTTACTTTCGTGAAGACGGTCACCGCGGCCATCGCGAGAACAATCGCCACGACGAATGGATCGAGCGAGAGCGGGTTCGCAGGGAGGACGGCCAGTTCACCCGTCAAAGCGGATCACCTCAACGACGGCGGCGGCCAGCCCGCCGAGGAGGATGTACCACTGGCCGGGGACGATCGCGGCCGCGCCGACGGAGACCCCGAGGGCGACGAGCCACGGGACGAGCGAGGAGTTGCCATCCCAGAGTTCGACGGCGAGGGCGACGAAGACGGCAGCGAGAACGAAGTCGACGCCGTACTGGGACGGGTCGCCGATCACGCCGCCGGCGAACGCCCCGACGATGGTCGACCCGACCCAGAAGACCCACATCGCGATGCCGCTGCCGAGCAGGTAGGCACCCCGGCCGCTCCCGGACTTGAGGTCGCGCATCGTCAGCGCCCAGTTCTCGTCGACGAGGAAGAACAGGCTCCCGTAGACGCGGCTCGCGCGCATGTGTTCGAACCACGGCTGGAGGGCGGCCCCCATCAGCGAGTACCGGAGGTTGATCGCGAAGACGGTCGTGAGGATCGCGGCGACCGGCACCGGGTCCGCCCAGAGTTCGATCGCGACGATCTGGGCGGCGCCGGCGAGGACGGTCGCACTCATCAGCGCGGCTTCGGCGACGCTCAGCCCGGCCTGACTGGCGAGGACGCCGAAGGCGACGCCGTAACCTCCGACGCCTGCGGCGACGGGCACGCAGGTGAGAAATCCCGTCCGCAGTCCCTCGCGGTCGAAGGTGACCGCGGCTCCCGGCGAGTCGTCTGTGTCCATCGGTTCGGTCTAGCTGGACTCGGACCGCCGAGCCCTAAAGCGATCTCGGAATCGTCGTGGCCGTGCTGGGGGCTCACACCCCTGACGAGGCCCAATCTGGCCGAACCGGTTCGGTCGGGCGGGTCGGATCGAACGGCTCTCACCCGCCAGCGACCGGCGGAAACACCGACAGCGTATCCCCGTCCTCGAGCGGCGTCGCTGCTCCTTCCTGATGGATCACGTCGCGGCCGTTCTTCAGCACGCTCAACTGCGGTCGGAGCGTCCCGTCCTCGAGTAACCGCTCCTCGAGCTCGTCGTACTCTGCCTCGAGCGTGGCGAGGACGTCGCCGACGCTGGCTCCCTCGTCGACGGTCAGGGTGTGTTCTTTGCCGCCGACGATCTCACGGAAGGTAGCGAACAGGCGTAACTGGAGTTCCATGCTCGTGCCCATACGTGGTGGAGGACTGCCCAGTGCATAAGCCTACGTCCGGGCGAGCGTCGATCAGCGTGTCGTCACCGCCGGCGGCTCAGTGTAGGACACGTCGTTGGCGCCGGCGTTCGCGAGGGCGGAATCGATCGCGTTCGCGCCGCGCTCGCCAGCTTCGTGCTCGTCTGGAGCCTCGACGGCGACCGTCACCGAGACGTCGACGGCGATCGTGTAGGGTTCGAACGGGGCCGTCGGGTGTTCGTACACGCCGTCGTCACCGAGTTCCCACTCCTCGATCGCGCCGTCGTCGGTCAGGGCCTCGAGTTCGCGTTCTAGCTCGTCGACGGCGTCAGAACGGGCGGTCGTCTCCGAGCCACCGTGGAGGGTCACGAGAGCGGTTCCGTCGCGAGTGACGGCGTATTCCGTCTCCATACGTCCTCTATCGGCCGCGCAGAGAAGAACGCTTGGGTGAGTTTCCCCGTTCGAGAGGCGCTCGAGGCCGACTCCGACGTGAACTGCTCGCGTGTGTCGGGGACGCAGTTTGAACGCTCGCGTGCGGAGTGGTCGTCGTGACTCGATCGAATCGGAGACGTCGACGACGGGTACTCACTTCGGCTGGTTCGATCTCGATCCTGCTGCTCGCAGGCTGTCTCGATCCAGACGGTGCGGACGACGATGAACCGGATGCGGAGGAAGGAACCGGAAACGGTCAGGACGTCGACGACGACCCGGAGACCGAGTGAGAACGCCCATTCGAAGTCGGGTAGGCACGGGTGAACGTTCGGAGCGGCGACGCGACGTTTCCTGCCGTCTCACCCGCGATCGACCTTGCAAGTGCAGGCTCCAGATCACCGCCAGTAGGGCGTCCCTTGTACTCGAGTAGTCCGTCAGTTCGCTTTCGCTTCGGCCACGCGACGGGGGAGACGCGCCAGCCGGGCCGGTATTCTGGACTCTCTGGGCCTGAAACGCCGGTCTGTCGATCGCGACGCCGGACTCGCTGTGGCCGTGCGTACTGCCTTCGTAGGCGGATGTTTCGGTCGGTAGGGACGAACGACCACGCAGAGCGACGATGTTAACAGGCCGAAAATCAGGGTAACTGACTAACCGGTTTTTCCCGTTCACGACCCCCGAATTGGGTGCCGATGACGATATCACGACGAACGACGATCAAAACGCTCGGCGTCGTCGGTGCCGGAAGCGCGTTTTCCGGGACCGTACTGGCACAGACCGCAGACGAGGACCAACCGGGCGACGAGACCGAGGAACCGGAAATCGGTGGCTTCCGCGTGGCTCACTTCTCGCCGGACGCACCGGACGTCGACGTCTACGTCGACGAACAGCACGTTCTCGCGGACGTCGCTTACGACGACGTTTCGCCGTACCTCGAGATCGCGTCCGGCTCCTACCAGGTGACGATCACGGCGGCCGGCGACGAAGATGCCGTCGTCTTCGAGGGGACGCTCGTCGTCGACGGCGGCTACTACACCGCCGCTGCGATCGGCGAACTCGGTGAGATGGACCTCGAGACTGACGAGGACGAGCCGGAGGCCGACGACGAGGACGATCCGGCAATGGACGACGACCCATTCGACGAAGATGAGGACGTCGAAGACGATCCCGAGGAGGGGACCTTCGAAGTCTTCTTGCTCGTCGATCGGGAACCGGAGGACGTCCAGGACGGGACCGCAGACCTTCGATTCTTCCACGCGTCTCCCGGCGCTCCGAACGTCGACATCGTCGACGAAGACGACGGTCGAACGCTCGTCGAGGACGCCGAGTTTGCCGTTCCCACGGGCTACCGCGCGATCGAGCCCGGCGACCGCACGATCGGCGTCTACCCGGCCGGAGAGGCTGAGGCCGAAGACGAAGCCGACGACGAGTTCGAGACCGAAGACGAAGCCGACGACGAGTTCGAGACCGAAGACGAAGACGAGGTCGACTTCGACGCCGACGAGGACGTGATCGAACCGGAAGATCCCGTCGCCGAAGCCGACGTCGAGTTCGACGAGGGCCTGGCCTACACGGTGTTCGCGATCGGCTACCTCGAGGACGACGAGGAGGCCGAAGACGACGAGATGGCTCCCGACGACGATACGGGACTCGAGGACGACGAGGACGACCGCCCGTTCGAAGTCAGGCCTCTCGTCGACGGCACGCGGGAGGACGAAGAAGACGACGTCGAACCCGAGGAGGATCAGCTCGAGCCGGAAGAAGAGGAGCTCGAAGAGGAAGAAATCGACGACGAACCCGAGGAAGTCGAGCCGGACGACGAACCGGTGGACGAAGAGCCCGCCGAGGAACCGGTGGAGGAGCCCGAGCCCGAGCCCGAGCCCGAAGACGAACCGCCGGTCGAAGACGAGCCGGAGGACCCGCCAGCCGCGGACGACTAATCCCCCGGTCGACCGGTCGGTCTCCGCACTGACCGGCCCGCTGTGGCGAGCCGGTTCCCGGGACTGGCACGCGGTAACGGTCCCGTACAGCAGCGCCGTCGGGACCCGTACGGTGCCGTTTCTCCACGTACGATCGGCCTACACGCGAACCCACGACGGGTCCGTCGTTCGATCCAGATGGTGGCGTCTACCTCTCGGCTAATCGGCACCTCGTCGATCGGTGCTCGAGTGACAGAAGATCGGCTGGAGACAGACGCTGCAGGTGCTCGTGGTACGGGTGCGCCGGAGACGATGGACGACGCAGGCGCGGTTCGGACTAGACGTCGACGTACTGGTCGACCCACTGCTGTCGACGTTCCAGTTCACGTCTCCCTTTCGGCGTCAGCGCGTAGTAGTTCGTCCGACGGTCGAGCTGTCCTTTCTCGACGAGTTCCATCTCGACGAGCGAGTCGAGATTCGGATACAACCGGCCGTGAGTGACCGGCTGGTCGACGTAACGGTTGATGTCGTCGAGAATCTCCTGTCCCGAGGGACGATCTTTGCCAGCGATGACGTACAGCAGGTCGCGTTGGAATCCGGTCAGCTGATCCATGATGTCCTCTGAATAGCGACGGTCATCGCTTCGTGGCTTTGTTATAGGCGGCTGTACGCAGGGTCGACGACCGGAATGGTTCGCGTAGGCGCGAGTAGGCACGGTCAGTGTCCGATCAGCGCACGATCAGTGCCCGGACGACGGCCAGTAGCCAGTGCGTGGGCGCCACCATGACGGGCCGCTTTTCATCCAGTCACACCTACCTGCGGGTATGCCAGCTGATCCGCTCGCCTGGGACACCCTCGAGTCGACAACCTCCTACACCTGCCCCGGCTTCGACGTCGTCACCGACACCGTCTCGTTGCCAGACGGCGCCGAAACCGAGTTCGACTACCTCTCTGAACCTGCGAGCGTCTGCGTCCTGCCGTTTACACCCGACGGCGACGTCGTCTGCATCGACGAGTGGCGACAGGCCGTCTCCCGGGTCAACCGCGGCCTCCCCGTCGGCGGCACCGAACCCGACGACGCCGACCTCGAGGCCGCCGCCCAGCGCGAACTCGCCGAAGAGACCGGCCACGAAGCCGACCGACTCGAGCGGCTCGTGACCGTCGAACCGGCCAACGGAATCGCCGATTCGATCATGCACTTCTTCGTCGCCCACGGCTGTCGCCCCACGGCCGACCAGCAACTCGACCACAACGAGACCATCCGCGTGCAGCCGATGGCCTTCGACGACCTCCTCGAAGCGGTCAGAGCGGGCGAGATTCGCGACGGCCGGACGGTACTCGCCGTCTCTTACTACCGGTTGCTCGAGTCGTCCGAGTGAGACGCCCCCTCGGTAGTGGACGCGTCGCTTCCCGACTCATTTTCGAGTCGGTGGCCTGACTCGTCGAAGCCGGCCCTATCACCCGTCTACAGGCTGAGCAGGCCGAGTTCCTCGGGGTCGTACGGAACTCTTTGATTTCCGTGATGAGGAGACACCTCCGGTGTCTCGAACCACGTGACACCGAGGAGATTCACTCGTTGGCCTCGTTCTGGGTGTCGTTCTCGTCTGCGTCGCCGACACCGTCGTCATCGGCATTCTCGACGTTTTCATCGTCTTCCTCGTCTTCGATCTCCTCGAGCGGCGCTGCGTCTGCAACGGTGACGACGTCGGCGTCGGCGTGACCGACGGAGAGCGAACTCGCGGTCGCCTGCGTGATGCGGTCACCGTCGCCGTCTGCTTCGGCATCGTTTTCGTCATCGTCGTTCTGCTGCGCTTCGTTCTCGTCAGCGTCGTTTTCGTCAGCCTCCGGGTCGTCCTCCCGGAACTCACCGATCGTCATCGAATCGATCGCAATGGATTCGACGTCGAACTGCTCGATGGTGAGTTCGCCGATCTCCTCGCGGTCGTCCTCGTCCTCAGCGATGTCGGTGTCCTGCTCGTCGTCTTCTTCTTGCTGGGCGACGCCGTTCTCCTCGTTGATCGCGTCGTCGTTCTGCTGGTTCTCGTCGGCAGCGTCGTCGTTCTGCTGGTTCTCGTCGGCAGCGTCGTCGTCGTTCTCGTCGTCACCGATCAGGTCGTCGAACCAGTCGCTGATCTGCTGGATGATCCCGTCGTCTTCGACCTCGAGTTCGTCGATCGTGAGCTGTTCGGTCTCCATCGTCTCGATCGTGAGGTCCTCGATCGTCGCCGCGTCAGCGTCCTCGTCGATCACGCCGAGTTCGTCGTCATCGTCGTTCGCATCGTCCGCATCGTCATCGTCGTTCGCATCGACGTCCTCCTCCCCTTCCTCTTCGACCTCGAGGTCGTCGAACGCGACGCCCTCGAGCTCGAGTTCTTCGAGGTGGACGTCGGTCAGCGTGACGTCTTCGGCGGTCGCGAGGTCGTCGGCAGGCACGTCATCGTCTTCCTGTTCCTGGTCGTCGTTTTCTTGCTCCTCGTCGGCGACCTCGTCGTCTTCGTCGTCATCGACCGCCTCCTCGAGTTGCTCCGGATCGTCGATCTGGAACTCCTCGACGACGAGTTCCTCGATGGTGGCGTCTTCGACGAGGACGTCGTCGAGGTCGAGGCTCTCGACCTGGACGTTCTCGAGCGTTGCGGTCGTGCTCGTCGATTCGCCCGCGCCAGCGTCCGTTGCCGTCGTTGCGCCGATGAGGGCGGGGCCGCCGGCGAGGGCGACCAGCAGTGCGATCAGGACGACCCCCACCGTCCCAGCTGTCTGCGATCGTGAACTCATGCGGCCTGACCTACCGGGTTCGCTCGGCTAAAACGAGCCGACCGTTTCGACGCTCTCGGCTGGAAACAGCCAGTTGCCCCACCGGTCGCGGCTGCTAATCGGGCGGTTACGACCGCCGAGTGGCCGTCGTGATCGGGAGTGCTCGAGCGATCGACCGCCGCTCAGACGTCCACTACGGCGACTCGACGGTCGCAGCGACCACGAACTGGATAGAACGAGTGGTTACCGCCGCTGGTGGCTCGTCTCGACGGCGCTGGTGCTGTCGTTCGACCAGCGATCGGCCGAGAAAACGAAGCGGGGATTCGGTTATCGTGCGAGCGAACCGATGGTAATTCCGACGGCGTTAGCCGAGGAGTCCGTCGTCGTTGTCGTCGTCAGGATCTTCTTCGTCGTCTTCTTCCTCGTCATCGTCGAGGACGTCATCGTCCTCTTCGTCGTCGTCAACCTCCTCCTCGTCGACCTCGAGGCCCTCGGCTTCGGCGGCGCTCATCGCGTCGGCGGTCGCGTCACCGATGTCGATCGAGGTCGCAGATGCCTGCTCGATGGTTTCGTCGTTCATCTCGTCGTCGTCCATCTCGTCGTCGTTCATCGCATCGTCGTCCATCTCGTCGTCGTTCATCTCGTCATCGTCCATCGCATCGTCGTCGTTCATCTCGTCGTCGACGTCGTTCTCGGTGTCGACCGCTTCGACGGTCATCGTACTGACTGTGATCTCGTCGACGTCGAAGTGCTCGATGGTGAGTGAGTCGATCTCTTCGTGCTCACCGTTTTCGTCGTCAGCGACGTCGTTCTCGTCATCCATCTCGTCGTTTTCGTCGTCAGTGACGTCGTCGTTCATCTCGTCATCGTCCATCGCATCGTCGTCGTTCATCTCGTCATCGTCCATCGCGTCGTCTTCGTCGTCAGCGACGTCGTTCTCGTCATCCTCGACGTCCTCGACGGTCAGGTCGTCGATGGTGAGGTCATCGACGTCCATCGTCTCGATGGTAAGGTCGCTGACGGTCACCGAGTCGGCAGCCTCGAGATCGACGTCCTCGTCATCGACGTCGTTTTCGTCATTTGCGACGTCGTTGTCCTCGTCGTCAACGTCGTTCTCGTCGTCGTTAGCGTCGACTGCATCGTCTTCCTCGTCGTCGTTGAGGAGGTCATCGTCTTCCTCGTCGTCTTCGTCAACGTCGTTTTCCTCGTCGACCTCGTCACCTAATTCGAGGTCTTCGGCGGTGACGTCCTCGAGTTCGAGCTGTTCGATCTCGAGGTCGGTGAACGTCACATCAGCGTCCTCGATACCGTTTTCGTCGTCAGCGACGTCGTTGTCTTCGTCAGCGTCGTTCTCGTTCTCGTCGTTGAGGAGGCCGTCGTCTTCGTCGTTCGCGTCGTCATCGTCGTTCGCATCGGTTTCCTCTTCGACGATTTGCTCGAGTTCTTCCTCGTCAACGTCGAGGTTCTCAACGTTTAACTCCTCGATCGTCGCGTCTTCGATCGTGACGTCATCGAGTTCGAGTGTCTCGACGTCTGTATCTTCGAGTTGAAGCGTTACGTCTCCGTCAGCGGGTGCCGACGCCGCACCGGCCAGGGCCGGCCCTCCGGAGAGGGCGACCATCAGTGCGACCAGTGCGACACCGAGTGTCTGTGATCGTGAACGCATGCAGCCAGTGCTACCGGCCCACGGCTGCCTAAAACGAGGCGACCGTTACGCGATTCTCCGTCTGAAATGCGGACTTTGAACCTCGAAACGGTCGATAATGGCAATTTCACTTCCCGCTGCCGTCGCTCGTCGAGCCGACGATCGGCGTTTGCCCACTCCGGCGACCGCTCGACGCACCTGATCGTTCGCCTTGCGCTGGCCGCCGGGGATACGTCTATCGGGGAATGCGATCCATACGGTCGTTCTCCCGCGGTCGTTCTTCCCGACCCGGCGCAGTCCGGCCGAATCTTCAGTGACTTACGTCCCTCCCTCCAAGGGGGCACAATGCGCGAGCACTTCGAGATCCGGGACACCGACGCCGCCGGCCGAATCGGCGAGCTCACCGTCCCTCGAGCCGGGACCACCGTCGAGACGCCGGCGCTGTTGCCCGTGATCAATCCGAACCTCGATACGATCAGCCCGCGGCGGCTCGCCGACGAGTTCGGCGCCGAGATCCTCATCACCAACTCCTACATCATCCACGGCACCGAGGACGTCCGCGAGCGCGCGCTCTCGGAGGGGCTCCACGAGATGCTCGACTTCCCGGGGGCGATCATGACCGACTCCGGCTCCTTCCAGCTCTCGGAGTACGGCGAGATCAGCGTCACGACCGAGGAGATCCTCGAGTTCCAGCACGCGATCGGCTCGGACATCGGAACGCCCGTCGACATCCCGACCCCGCCGGACGTCTCCCGCGAACAGGCCGAGGCCGAACTCGAGACCACGCAGGAGCGGCTCGAACTCGCCGAAACCGTCGAGACTGGCGACATGCTGGTTACTGCGCCTGTCCAGGGATCGACCTACCCCGACCTGCGTGAGAAAGCGGCCAGACACGCCGACGCGACCGCACTCGACGTCTTCCCCGTCGGTGCGGTCGTCCCGCTGATGAACGACTACCGCTACGACGACATGGTCGACGCCGTCGCCGCCGCGAAACGCGGGCTCGGTGGCGACGCCCCAGTTCACCTCTTCGGCGCGGGCCATCCCATGATGTTCGCGCTGGGCGTCGCGCTGGGCTGTGACCTCTTCGATTCCGCGGCCTACGCGCTGTACGCTCGCGACGACCGCTACCTGACGGTCCGGGGGACCCGTCACCTCGAGGACCTCGACTATCTCCCCTGCTCGTGTCCCGTCTGTACGGAGTTCTCACCCGACGAACTCCGGGCGCTCGACGACCAGCGCCGCGAGACGGAACTCGCCGCACACAACCTCCACGTCACGTTCGAGGAACTGCGCCGCATCAAACAGGCCATTCGCGAGGGGAACCTCCTCGAACTGGTCGACCAGCGCGCCCGTGCGCACCCGACGATGCTCGACGGCTACCGCACGCTGCTCGAGTATACCGATCAGCTCGAGGCCGACGACCCGGTCTCGAAGGGCTCGTTCTTTTCTACCTCTCACGAAAGTGCGCGTCGTCCGGAAGTAGCCCGCCACCACGACCGACTCGAGCGGCTCTCGGTGCCCGACTCGCTGTTTCTCACCGAAGGGAGCCCCACCCGAAGCGACGAGTTCGACGCCTGCTGGCGGGTCGAGCCGCCGTTTGGCCCCTTCCCGAGGGCGCTCTCGAAGACCTATCCGCTCACCGCCGAAGTTCCCGACCGGACCGACCGCGCGGCTCTCGAGGCGGCTGCCGACGGCGTCACGCGGCTGGCCGAGGCGAATCCGGGGACGGAGATCACCCTCGGTCACCGTGACTGGCCTGCGGCGGTGCTCGCGACTCTGCCCGACGGGGTGTCGCTGGTCGACCTGACTGGTGAGTGACCGTTGCCCTACTCGTCTCCGAGTTCGACGTACTCGAAGTCACCCGTCACGGGCGTGCCGTCGACGAGGATCGTACAATCGGAGCCCTCGACCGTCACGAGGTGCCCGTCGTAGACGAACTCGAGTCGCCGATTCGCTGCCTCCTCGGGCGGATCGAACAGCGCGTCGAGGGCTTCGGGGTCGATCCAGTCGTACAGTGGTGGAAGCTCGAGCGGATCGACGTTCCGTCGCGCCGCGACGGCGTTCACGACGGCCATGCTCGCGCCATCGGCACACTCGTCGGCTTCGTCGATGGAGGACTGCTTCACTGCCGGTGGAAGAGGCTGTGGACTCATAAGCACTCCGCCGGTTCTCAAAACGAGCGACGGGAGTTGTAGCCCTGCTAAGGCGTTCGACGGCCGATCGAGGACACGACCGTCGTCGGGTAGGCGGCGACCAGCGCCGCCCTCGTTTCCAGCGAGGACCGGAACCGAGATGTGGGTGCCGACTCGACTCCGACTATCGAATGTTCAGCGCGTCCTCGTTCGTGATCGGAACCGTGGTGCTCGTCGTCCTGTTTGCAGGGATCGCTCGCCGCCTCCGCTCGGGGGGTGCGTCGGGAACCGGATCCGACCGTGAACGCTCCGCCGAGCGTCACCGGGAGGCCCAGCGACGCGAGCCGCCGGTCGACCTCGGTGAGACTCGACGCGTCGCCATCACTGACTTCTCAGAGCACCACTCTGGCGAGCGCCACGCCGTCTGCAAGGTCGAGGGATTCGTCGTCTTCGTCGAAGACGTCCCACGCGATCTCGCAGAAGGCGACGTAATCGTCGCCGAGATCCGGTCGTTCAACCGCGGGCACACCTCGGCGACGGCCGCGTTCCTCGAGCGGGCCTGACGACGCGGCCTCGAGCGGCGACGCTGGACCGACAGCCTCTTTCTCGCTGCCCCACCCAGTTTCCATATGACCGAGTACTTCGAAGTACACGCACGCGACGGGGCCGCGCGCGTGGGCGAACTCCGCCTCGAGTCGCCCCGGACGACGCCCGCGCTCGTCGACGATATTCTCGAGGACGCGGGCTCGCTCTGGGCGGCCGACCGGGAGATTCCCGAGGGCGACGAGTCGGCCCTGACCGTCCTGCCCCACCGGGGATTCCCGGGCGGGACTGCCGACGAGGTCCAGGAGTCGTTCGCCGTCGACGCCCCCGACGTCGACTACCCGAGCGTGGCAGTCGTCGCGAGCGACCACGTCGACGGTCAGGGGACGGACGCCTACGTCGTCTCTGACGTCCAGTCGATCGTCGGCCACGGCGAGGCGCTCATCGAGGCCGTCGTGAACGTCCGCGAGGCCATCCCGGCCGACACCGCACTCTACTTCTCCGGCGTCGCTACCCCGCGAAACGTCGCGCTGCTCGCCTACGCCGGTGTCGACTGCTTCGACGCGACTGCAGCAGTCGTCAGAGGGACTGAGGGTCGATACCTGACCACCGACGAGGCGTACTTCCTCGAGGACCTCGAGGAACTGCCCTGTGCCTGCCCGGCTTGCCAGCAGCCCCGCGCGGAGTTTACCCGGGAAGACTGCGCCGAGCACAACCGCCACGCACTCGAGGCCGAACTGGGAATCGTCCGCCGGCGCATCCGTGACGGTCGCCTGCGCGACTACCTCGAGGGACAGGCCCGCCAGGACCAGTGGCTCACCGCGGCGATGCGTCGGCTCGACTCCCAGTGGGGCTACATCGAGGAGCGCACGCCAATTCTCCGGGATGCGCAGATCAACGCCGCGACCGAGGACACCCTGCGCCGGGTCGAGATCCAGCGCTACGCCGACCGGGTGACCTCCCGGTACCGGAACCGATTCAGGAATCCACTCGTGCTCGTGCCGTGTTCGGCGACGAAGCCCTACAGCGAATCCCAGAGCCACGGGCAGTTCCACGACGCCATCCGGTGGCGGGCCCACCTCGTCTCGATGACCAGCCCCATCGGCGTCGTTCCGCAGGAACTCGAGACGACCTACCCGGCCCAGCACTACGACACCGTGGTGACGGGTCGGTGGTCCGAAGACGAGAAGGAGTTCGTGAGCGAGGTGCTCCGGCGGTACCTCGAGCGCAACGCCGACACCTACCCCTACGTCGTCGCGCACGTCCCGGACGAGGGCTACCGCGACATCGTTTCCCGGGTCGAGGAGTCCTGGAACGGCGAGGAAGACCTCGAGATCACCTACACCGTCCCCGAGGGTGGCCACCCGACCGACGACGAGTCGCTGTCGAACCTGTCTGCGGCGCTCGAGGGGGAACTGAAGTACAGCAAACGCGAGCGCGAACACAACACCGTCCGGGCCATCGCGGACTACCTGCTCGGTGACGGCGCTGGCGACGAGATTTTCGACGACATCCAGACCACGAGTCGGTATCCGAAGATCCAGGTTCGCGACCGCGAGGACACGCAACTGGCGACGATGGTGCCCCAGTACGGGACGCTCTCGTTTACGCTCGAGGGCGCGAAGCGGTGGGTCGACAGCGACGTGCCGGTCAAACGCGCCGAGATCGACGGCTTCGTCCCCCACGGGAGCGTGCTCGCGCCGGGTGTCGTCGACGCGGACGAGAACATCCGCGTCGGTGACGAGGTCGTTGTCGAGGGGCCGAAGGCCTTCGGCATCGGCCGGGCGGAGATGTTCGGCCGAGAGATGGCCGAGAGCACACGTGGAATCGCCGTCGAAATTCGTCACGTCGAGGAGAAGTAGTCAGCCAATTCTGCAAATCCACGCGTCCTCGACACCACCGTTCCAGTCAGTTGACTCGAGCGCTCTTTCGGTATCGAGGATTCGAGACGTTCGTGCCGGTTCACTGTTCCGTACGGTGGGATCGCTACTGTGTGTCGCGTTACCGACGCAGCATACTAATCGCCCGTTCGATGTACCTGACGAACGAGAGGGTCGGCGTCCCGGGGAGGTAGATCGGGACGTCGTCGTCTTCGAGTGAAACGCCGGTGATCGGGTCTCTGGAGGGAGAATCTTCCATGTACGTCCAAGGAGCTGGAGGTATTTACGTATTCGTAAATATAGTTCTGGTATCGAAAATCAATAATTCCCCTTGGCAAACTTCTGCGCGGTAGTGAGCACCACTGCTACCGAGCACACGAGTCCACTCGCCCGGACACGCCTTCAACAGGTGCTCGCGGTGGACCGACGCCGGAACCCGGGTGTGACAGACCTCACACTCGAGGTAATCGGCGGTGCCATTCGCCGCTCGCTCGTTCCGGCGCTCGTCGTCGGCCGTCTCGTCTATCACACCACCGTTGACGACGGGAGTCGACGTGGGCTCCCCTCCCCGGTGAATATTCGTCGTTCGAATCCCAACGGAACCGGGCTCGAGAGTCTCTCTGTCCCGTTTCTGGACCGGTCCGTTCCCCGGATAGACTGTCAAATCGTCAATCTGTTTTATCCCCACTGGGGGCGTATACCACGTCGGTGACTCACATGACTGAAACACCCACAGAAGTTCCCGAGGGATACTCCCTCGAGCACGGCTGGCGGACGCTCGCACTCGCGGGCGGTGCCGTCGGCCTCGTCGGCATCCTCGCGATCGCGCTTCCGTTCGTCACCGGCCTCTCGGTGACGATCGGGCTCGGGGCGCTGCTCGTCGTCGCCGGGATCGTCCACGGCGTCCACACGTTCACTGCCCGCGGCTGGCGTGGTTCCCTCTGGCAGGCCGCCCTCGCTGTCGTCTCGGTGGTCGCCGGTCTCATGTTGCTGGTCAACCCACTGGTCGGCCTCGCGACGCTGACCATCCTGCTGGTCGCGTACCTGCTCGTCGACGGCCTCGCAGAGCTGTGGATGGCGGTCCGAATGGCCGACCAGCCCGGCCGCGCCGCGATCGCCCTGAGCGGCCTCGTCTCGCTCGTCCTCGCCGGCCTCATCTGGGCTGGCTTCCCGACCAACGCGACCTGGGCGCTCGGCCTCCTCGTGGGCGTCGGTATCCTCGTGACCGGCGTCTCGATGGTCACCGTCGCCTACACCGGCCGCAAGCTCGAGGCTGGCGCGCCGGCGGGCGAACCGCGCCGCGCCTGAATTCCGCTTTTTCGACGCCGGATTCGATCCCTCGAGTTCACCGTCACGTCGATTCGTCCGCTGGAGCGGACGCGCCGGACGGCTCCGACCGACTGCTTCGCGAGGCGACCACGTCGAGACCCGGGCTATAGTAGTACACCGGATCGGCGTCCGGCTCGGGGAACCCGTGGGCGGCGAACAGCGTGTTCGTTTCGACGTCGGCGGTGGCCGGGTAGAGCGTCCAGGGGTGGTGGGCGACGTCCGTGTACCGGATCGACCCGTCCTGGGCTTCGGTATAGAATCGGTACCGCTCGACGAGGAACGCGGCGAACGGGTCCTCGGGTGCCGCGAACGGCTCGCCCGTCGGCCAGTAGGTCCCCTCGAAGTGTACCGGTCGCGCGCCGGGGTGTCGTCGGCGACTGCTGAACTGGATTCGGCCGTCGGCTACCTCGAGGGTGATCCGGGCGTAGTAGTACGGGAGGTGGTGGAAGACGCGCGCGCCGAGCACGCTCGCGAGACCCTGTGCGTCGAGGCTGAAGAAGTAGACGCTGGGGACGCCGTCGCGGGAGACGTAGGTCCTGAGGTTCAGTTCGGGCAACTCCACGCCGAGTGACGCGGGAAGCCCGCGGGGCCTGACGGCGACGTTGGTAAAGGGGACCACCGAGAGCCACGCCGAGCCGTCGTAGACGTCGGGCTCGAGGCCCTCGGGCAGGTGCGCATTCATCACGGCCGGGTCGACCGGCCAGTTCTCGAACAGGAGGTGACGCCAGCCCATCTCGAGTGGAACGACCATGGTACCTGTCGGAGGATCGCACAAAAATCACTTCCGCCGGGAGGTCCGGATCGAATAGCGAAATCCGACTGGTAACGCATCGTTCTCGACGCCCCATCAGCAGACAGTTACTGCGGGTACGACGCTTCCTGTCCGGACGATTGCGTTCGACGATCTGTCGACAGTTGGGCACTCACCACACGTTTGAGTAGGTCGATGTCGAACGACGAGTATGGACGGCACAGACGACCTCCTCGAGGCCGTTCGCTCGAGCGACGCCGACCGGGTGAACGACGCCATCGACCGGGTCGGCAACCTCGAGCCGGCCGAGCGGGGAGCACTGCTCGACGAAACGGTGTCGGACCTCGCTGCGATCTACGACCATAGCGACGACGGCTACGTGCGCCAGTCGGTCGTTCGGGCGGCCGACCAGCTGTGTCCCGGTCTCTCGGCGGCCTTCCTGATCGACGACGGTCGACTCGAGCGCGAGGCGGTCGAACGGCGTGCCGATACGGCCGGTGGCTTCTTTCTCGAGGCGATTCTGGACGCGGATGGTCGCGTTCGACAGTCGGCAACCCGGGGGCTGAAAGACGTCTATCGGTGTTACGATTCCCTCGAGGACGACGAATCGATCGCCGCGTTCGCAACCGAACTCGAGTCACTCGCCGCGGACGAAGACGGGGCTATCCGGAAACACGTTCTCGAGTCGAAACGTGACGCCGAGTTTTTCCTCCAGTCTCCCGGGAGTCGGTTGCTCGGCTCACTCGCTCGTGAGTTCGATCTGTAGTACAGAATCGGTCCAGGGGTCCGTATCAGCGGATGTGGCCTTCGTCCCGGAGCTGGTCGGCGTCGCTCTTCTCGTAGCGCCAGGTGATGTCGGCCTTCTCGTCTTGCCAGTCCCACGGGGAGACGAGCACGACGTCGTCTTCGCGGATCCAGATGCGCTTTTGCATCTTGCCGGGAATGCGCGCGGTGCGTTCTTTCCCGTCGGCACAGCGTACTTTCACCCGATTCGCCCCGAGCATGTCCGTGACGGTCGCGAAGACCTCGTCTTCGTCCGGCATCCGGAGGTTCTTGCGACCGCCGTTACCGTCGTCGCTCATACGCGAGGATTGGCCAGCGAGGGGTTTAACCCTTTATCGATCGGTCGACTCCGACCACAGCCACCGTCTCCCCGCGAGGGCGAATCACGACGTTTATTTCACTCGCCACGTCATCCCGGATATGCTAAAACAACTCGGTCCCCTCGGGATCGCCGGTATCGTCGTTCTCCTCGCGGGAATCGTCCTGATCGCCTCTCAGAACCTCCTCATCGCCGGCGGAATCGCCCTCGTTCTCGCCGGACTCGGCCTCGTCGTGAAGTCGCTGGTCACCGGCATGCTCCGACAGTTCGGGATGTTCTGACGGCCGACTCGAGCGTCGGGCTCGTCGCGATCGCGTTCATCCTCCACGCCCTGTTCGTCGACGGCCCGGTCGGTGAGCCGGCGGAACTCTCCGAGGAGGTGTCGGTCGAGGCGGTCCCGCAGGTACTCTCACCGCTCGAGTCGCCCGAGTAGCTATAGTAGCCACTGCACGTCAGTGCACACCTGATCGCCAGACGGATCGGCGATCAGTGTGTAAATAGTTGCAGGTGTTACTGTAGAGCAGAGGGGCGTCAGGTTACTTCGTTGTTCCCCGCTCGGTGTTCGCTGATGAGCTGGTCGACCATCGCGGCCTTGCGGTCGAGTTTCCGTTTCTGGGCGCGCTCGTGCCAGTCGTCGATGACGGCCTCGACGTCGTCCTCGCGGGCGACTGCGAGTTCGTCGACTTCCTGCATCGCGACGTCGTCGGCCGGCCCGACGGGAATCTCCTCGTCGAAGAGGATCTCGTCGGCGATCTCCGAGAGGCCGCCGTCCTTGAGGACGACTCGGGGTTCGAAGCCCGCCAGCAGTTCGGCCGTCGACCGGCCGGCCCCGCTCGCGTCCCGCAGATAGACCACGTCGCCGGCGGCGATGCCGTACTGCTCGTCGGCCTCGCGGATCGCCCCCTTGGTGAACTTCTCGATTACCTTCACCGGGACGAGCCCCTCTTTCTTCGCCGACACGTCGCTGAAGTTCGAGTGATCGAGCTTCCAGAGGGCCTTCATGCGCTCGACCTTTTTCTCGAGGGCCTCGACCTCCTTGCGAGCCTCGTCGCGTTCGTACTCGAGGCGTTCGGCCTTGCGCCGATACCGGGTCACTTCCCGGTCCCGGCGCACCTCTTTGCGCTCTTGCCGGCGGGCCGATTCGAGTTCCGACTCGAGGTCGGCGATCCGGCCGTCCCGCTCTTCGAGGCGCTCGTTCAGCGTCTCGACGTGTGACTGGAGCCGCTCGACCTGCCGCTCGAGGTCCTTGATGCGGCGTTCCTCGGCCGTGAGTTCCCGGGGCTCGTGTTCGGTCTCCTCCTCGTCGGTGCCGTCGTCGTCCTCGAGGTCGGTGAGGACGGCTTCGACGCTCTCCCCGCCGGCGACGACGCGGGCGGTGACCTCGCCACGGTCGACCCCCGGGGGGAGCTTGGCGGCGATCCGGTCGAACTGGTCTTCGTGGGCGTCGACGGCGTACAGCGCGGCGGCCATCGCATCGCGCTGGTGGTCGTCGTCGTAGGGATGGTCGCGCGTGCGATGTTGCTTTTCGTCGATCGGCAGGTCTCGGGCGGGCGTCCAGCCGGCAGCGTCGAAGCTCCGGCGGAATTTCTCGACCGTTTCGGGCATCGGCGTCACGTCTGCCGCGACGACGATCGGTCGCCCGCGCTCGACGATCCACTCGATCACGTCGGCGGTGTCGCTCAGCCGCGAACTCCAGACGTCTAACACCTCACCCTCGAGGCTGACGATGGCGACGGCGGTCGTCGTCCCGGGGTCGATGCCGACGACGACGTGGTCGTGGCGTTTCGCCAGCGGGCGGAACTCGATGCCGTCGCGTCGTTCGCGTTCGATCTCGACGCGAACGTCGCCCGATCGATTCCGCGAGACGGGGATGTCCTCCGGCCGGGCCTCGACGGTGAAGACGGCGTTGGCGTAGCCGCCGTAGGCCTCCCGGATATCGACGTCGTACTCGAGGTTCGCCGTCTCGAGTTCGGACTCGACCTCGCGGGCGCGTTTCTTGACCGAGCCGTGGATGCGGCGGGTGAAGCGATCCTCGCTCCAGCCGCCGCTGCCCGTCGAGCGACCTCTCGAGACCTTGACGGTCGTGGTGTCTGTGAAGGCCGAAACCTCGTGGCCCACGTTGTGGGCGGCCAGTCGGGCCGCGGCCTCGGCTTCCTTCATCGGTTCCTTGCCGTAGGGGATGCCGTGGCGTTTCGCGACCCGGGAGAGGGGTTCGGGTTGTTCGGCACCGGTCACCTGGACGAGTTTCGTCCCGCTCGGTAAGGTGCCGAGGAAGTGAACGAGCTGGTCTTTGTCGGCGGCCAGCTCGTACATGTTGTCAGTCGCGACGATCGCCGGCTCCTCGTCGTCGATCAGGCGTCTGAGTTTCCGATGGGAGACGACGTCGCGGGTGACGCCTTCGCCGTCGTACCTGACCAGCGCGTAGGAGGGGGCGTCACCGCGAACGTCACCGCTCTGGACGTCGACGCCGTAGACGACTGCGTCGAGCGCACTCGTTCGCGTGCTCACGTCCGGCCCTAGGGCCGAGTTCGGTATAAATCCGGCGCGGATTTCGACTCCGTGTGGCGACCGGGAATCACCATGCTTGGCCACATCGTTTAAGCTGTTCTGACGTTCCAGAGATACTAGATGCGGTGCCGTCCAGCCGGCCGGTGCCAGCTGACGCGATCATGGAACCTGGACAGTTCGTCGTGGGGTGGGTCGTCCTCGGGACGACCCTTCCGCTCGCGGCAATGTGCTGGCTCACCTATCGTCACAGCCACACGCCCGGGTCGCGCGGACTGCGGATCACGCTGGCGGGATTTCTCTGCTGGAACGTCGTCTCCGGGCTACTCATTTTGCGACCCACGACGACCACGTTCAGCGCGCTGTGGGGCGTCCATCTGTTCGCCGCCAATCTCGCGGCGATCGGCTGGGCAGTGATGGTCCTCGAGTACACCCGTCGCCGCCGCCTCGAGATCGGTTACCGGGGCTGGGGGCTACTGTTCGCGATTCCGATCTGTACGCAGTTGCTGTACGCGACCAACACCTGGCATCACCTCGTCGTCCAGCCGACCAGTTCGGTCACCGCTGCGGGAGTCCTCGAGATCGACCACGGCGGCTGGTTCTACGTCCACGCGATCTACAACTACGGTGTGCTCGTCGCCGGGACGGCCATCTTGCTGGTCGGCGACCTCGTCCGCTCTGCAGGTATCCACCGCCGCCAGACGTTCGTCCTCCTCGCCGGGATGGTAATCGCCATCGGGGCGTCCGTCGGTTTCCTCGTTCCGCTCCCGCTCCCGTCGTACGTCGATCCAGCCCCCTTCGGCTTTCTGTTGACCGGCTCGATCTGGACCTACGCGGTGTTTCGCCACCAGCTGTTCAACCTCGTGCCGGTCGCGAGACGGACCGCCGTCGAGACGATCCCCGACGCCATGATCGCCATCGACGTCAACGGCGTCGTCGTCGACTTAAACGGCGCTGCCATGGACCTCTTCGACGCGACGAAGGCCGATATCGGATCCGAAGCCCGGGTGTTCTTCGGGCAGTACCCGTCCCTGCTCGAGCGCTTCAGCCGCGAGCGGGAGTTCGACGCGGAAATCAGCGTCGTCGACGACGGGGTGGTCAGACACTTCTCGGTGACGGTGACGCCGGTCGACTACGGTGGCCCCGGCGTGGGAACGATCGTGATCCTCCGGGACGTCACCTCGCTCAAGAGCCGCCAGCAGGAACTGGCGCTCTTGCAACGACTCTTTTCGCGAGTGCTCCGGCACAATCTCCGGACCGACCTGCAGTACATCCGAGGCTACGCAGAGGAAATCGCCGACGAGGCCGATCGCGAGGACGTCGTTTCGCACGCGGAGACGATCGTCGAGCGAGCCGACGAACTCGAGCGCACGAGCCAGAAGGCCAGACGGATCGAGGGCGTGATCGGCACCGAGGACGAACACACCGTCTTCGACCTCGAATCGCTGCTCGAGCGCTGTGTCGACGACCTCGAGTCGTCGTATCCCGGCGTCGACGTTCGGCTCGCGAACGTCGAGTCGATCTGGGTTCGCGCCCATCCCGAACTGGGGAGTGCGGTCGAGAACCTCCTCGAGAACGCGGCCGTCCACGCAGAGGTAGCCGCTCCTCGCGTCGACGTCTCCGTTGCGACCGCAGGGAGCGACCATGACGCAGCCGTCGGTCGTGACGGTGTGCTCGCGGGACGTGACGGGACGAGCGCCGACCGCGACGGGGCGGACGCCGACGGCGACGACGCGGGGGCCACCCGCGAAGCGATCGAGCTGACGGTCGCCGACGACGGCCCCGGCATTCCGCTCGACGAACTCGAGGCGCTCCGCAGTCGCCGGGAAGCCCCGCTCGAGCACGGCAGCGGTGCGGGCCTGTGGCTCACCGACTGGGTGATCGAGAAGTCAGGCGGCGACCTCTCTTTCGAGGTGACCGACGACGGGACGGTCGCGACCGTTACGCTCCCGGTCGCGACGGACGTGCCGGAGTAACCACACTTACGCGACGTCGCATAGTCCGGTGGGCGCGCTGTCAGGAGTCAGGATACGAAATCTCGAGTTCCGTCCCGTCGTCGGGGATCAGCACCTCGCCGTCGAAGACTTCCCGTGCCTGCTCTACGTGGTCGTCGGTGTAGCCGGCGTACCGCGAGGAGACGTGCATCAGCGCGAGGCGTTTCGCCCCGGCGCGCTGGGCGATTTCGGCGGCCCCGCGGGCGGTCGAGTGGGCCGTCTCCGTCGCGCGTTCGGCACGGTCGTCGGCGAACGTCGCGTCGTGGATCAGCAGGTCCGGCTCGGCTGCGACCTCGATGGTCGAGACGGTCGGTCGTGTGTCGCCCGTGTAGACGACGGTCCGTCCGGGACGGGGCTCGCCGACGACCTGCTCGGGGTCGACGACGGTGCCGTCCTCGAGTTCGACGGACTGGCCCTCGTGGAGTGTCGAGAACTTGGGGCCAACGGGAACGCCCAGTTCTTCGGCGCGTTCGCGGTCGAAGCGGCCCTTGCGGTCGTCTTCGACGAGGGCGTAGCCGACCGAGCGGGTGTCGTGGTCGGTCTCGAAGGCCCGGACCTCGTACTCGTCGGCCCGGTGGGGGACGTCACCGTCGCCGACTTCGGTGACGTGGACCGGGAACGAGGGGCTGTTGTCGAGCGCGGTGACGAGGTCGCGAATGTCCCGGCGCGTGCCGCGTGGCGTGTGGATCGACAGCGGCTCTTCGCGGTCGTTGAAGTCCATCGTCTGGAGGAGGCCGGGAATTCCGAAGACGTGGTCGCCGTGGAGGTGCGTGACGAACAGGTGGGAGATCGAGAACCCGGTCCCAAAGCGCATCATCTGGCGCTGGGTTCCCTCGCCGGCGTCGAACAGCAACTGGTCGCCCTCGCGAGCGACGAAGAGGCTACTCGGGTTCCGTTCGGTCGTCGGCACCGCCCCGGCCGTCCCCAGAAACGTCACGCGCAGTGGCATCGGATTCGTGTTCGACGCCGCGTGGCTAAACCCGCTTCGATCGGGTCGTTCTCGAGCGACCGGTGATCCCGCAGTCGGCGACCGGGGTGAACGATCGTGAACGGTTCGAACCCGATCGGATCGGCGAAACGGTACGCGTGTTTAAGGCCTCCCGCGTTCGTAGTAATCGTATCGCAAGCGACCCCCAGATGAGTACGAGATCGACACTGGCAACGATCAAACGGATCGTCGCGATCGTGCTCGCGATCGCGATCGTGCTCGCGGCAGGCGTGATCGTGGGTCAGGCCCCCGCGATCTTCGGCGTCGAGGAAGCGCCGGAGGCCACCATCACGTTCGAGGATCAGCAGGGTGACGGCGAGCGCGTCGTCGTCGAGGAGGTTACGCTCTCCGACGGCGGCTTCGTCGTCATCGCGGACGACGATGAGACGCTCACCGTCTCCGAGTATCTCGAGGCCGGTACCCACGAGCACGTAGCCGTCGAACGCGACGAGGACGGCCCCGAACTGCTTGGCAGCCTGACCGCGACGGTCCACCAGGACACGACCGACGACGAGACGTACGCTTACGAGGAGACCGACGGCGAGGAGGACCACCCCTACCTCGAGGACGGATTCCCGGTCAGCGACAGCGCTGCCGTGGCTCCCGAAACCGACGACGAGGAGGGACCGTTCACCGACTCGTTCGCGGTCGACTCGCTCAGCGTCCCCGCGACGGCCACGACCGACGATTCGATCAGCGTCGTCGCCGAAATCTCGAACCCGACCGACCTCGATCTCCAGGGCCCCGTCGAGATCCGGGTCGACGGACGGCTGATCGAACAGCAGACCCTCGACCTCGAACCCGGCGAGTCACAGGAGGTCACCGCCGAGGTCGACGCGAGTTCGCTCGAACCCGGCGAGCGGACGCTCGGCGTCTACACCGAGGGCGACGGGTTGCTCGAGACGGTCGACCTCGAGTTCCACACCGATCCGGACGTCAGCGTGGTCGACGCCGACGCAGGTCGCGTCACCGTCGACGCAGCCATCCCGGCGACCGGCTTCGTCGCCATCGAAGACGCCGAGACGAACGCCACGCTCGGGGTCAGCGACGAGCTCGAGGCTGGCGAACACGAAAACGTTTCGATCGGGCTGGCCGACGCCGACCCGGCCGACGACGACGAGTTGCGGGCCGTCCTCTACGAGGGCGATCCGGACGACCCCGACGAGGCGATGCCGATCGAACACGACGACGACGTCGTCGAGACGACGTTCACGATCGAGGCGTTCGCCGACGACGATCCCGACGATGACGATACCGACGACCCCGACCTCGACGACGTGCAGGACGCAGACGACGCCGTCGATCCGGACGAGTAGTCGGGGATTGGGCCGGCCTCGTCGTCGGTAGGACGTGTCGAGTGACGTCCGACGGACTCGAGGTCAGGTCGGCGAGCCCCAGTGGGCAATCGACCGATTCTTACCCGGCGCGTTCGTAGCCCAGAGCGATGGACGCGCCGCTGTGGACCGACACCCACGCCCCGGAGCTGGCCGAGTTGCCACAGGACGACGCCCGCGAGTACCTGCAGCGGGCCGTCGAGGAGCCGATCAACCTCCTCCTGCAGGGGCCGCCGGGAAGTGGCAAGACGGCGGCGGCGCGTGCGCTGGCCCGGGAGGCCCACTCCGACCCCGAGAACGACCTGATCGAGATCAACGTCGCGGACTTCTTCGGACGGACGAAGACCGAAATCAAGAACGACCCGCGGTTCGCCCAGTTTCTCGTCGGGCGTTCCTCGATGTCGAAACGCGACATGATAAACCGCGTGCTCAAGGAATCGGCGAGCTACGCCGCGGTTTCGGGTGAGTACAAGACGATCCTGCTCGACAACGCCGAAGACGTCCGTGAGGACTTCCAGCAGGCGCTCCGCCGGATCATGGAACAGCACCACCGGACGACGCAGTTTATCCTCGCCACCCGCCAGCCCACGAAGCTCATCCCACCGATCCGCTCGCGGTGTTTCCCCGTTTCGTTCCGATCGCCGACGACCGCAGAGACCGTCGCCGTCCTCGAGCGAATCGTCGAGGCCGAGGGCGTCACCTACGACGACGACGGCCTCGAGTTCGTCGCTGGCTACGCCGGCGGCAACCTACGCACGGCGATCCTGGCCGCCCAGACGACCGTCGAGGACGCAGACGAACTCACCATGAGCGCAGCCTACGAGACCATCGGTGAGGTCGGCCTCGACGACGAGATCGAGTCGATGCTCGAGGCCGCCGAGGCAGGCGAGTTCACCGACGCCCGCAAGACTCTCGACGACCTGCTCGTCGACGAGGGACTCGATGGGCAAGAGGTGATCCAGCAGATTCTGGCGATCGCCCGCAAGCGCTATCAGGGCGAGAAACTCGCCCGCCTTCACCGGCTCGCCGCCGACGTCGAGTTCGAGATGCAGGAGGGCTCGAGCGACCGGATCCACGTCTCACACCTCCTGGCAGAGCTGGGGCGGGACGCCTGAGTTCTCGAAAACGGGATCGAGTGTCGCTGCCGTCCGCCGTCGCACCGATCAGTCGAGTCCGTAGTCGTCGAGCGTGTGGTAGTGCTTCCAGGCCGCGACGACCTCGTCGACCTCGAACTCGAGCGTGCCGTCGGCCAGCTCGAGGGTGATGAGCTCGTCGCCGATTTCGGTGTCGTGCAGGTGGAGTTCGATCGGCTCGTCGATCTCGCCCACGTTAATCATGAGTTCGCCGCTCTCCTCGAGTTTCTCGCGCAGTCGTTCCGGGTCCATGACGGTCACTGATAGGGTGGCGATGGGTATAAATCCGGGTCTCTGTTGCCAGCGGCTGGGGAGTGTCCGGTCCAACCGACGGCGGTTTCCCTCACTCGCACACGAGCACGTACCGCGTCAGCGAGCGGTGGACCCGCCGTTCGAACGCGGCCTCGAGGTCCCAACCCACGTCCCGGGCCTCCGTCGCCCACGAGCGGTCGGCGACGACGACGGCTCGCGAGGCGACCCGCCGGGTCTCCGCGAGCGCGCCCGAGACGAGGTCTGCAAGCCGGTGGGTATCGATTTTCGACTGGCGACCGTAGGGGGCGTCGAAGACGACGGCGTCGACCGAATCGGCGGCCAGCGGGAGGCGAGTGGCGTCGCCGCGGCCGACGTGCCACGATCCCCGGGAGACGCCCGTGGGCGAGGGCTCAGTCGGCTCGAGGAAGTGCGCGAGGTTCTCCCGTGCGCCGCGGGCCATCTTCTCCTGAGCGTCCGTGCCGATCACGTCGGCACCGACGAGGCCGGCCTCGACGAGGACGCCGCCGGTGCCACACATCGGGTCCAGAACCGTTCGCCCGGGGTGAGCGCCGGCAACGTTCGCGACCGCGCGGGCGAGCAGCGGGTCCATGCTGCCGGGCTGAAAGAACGGCTTGTCGGTCGGGGCGCGCTCGCCGAAGTCCCGGACGCTCGCGGCCTCGAGCCAGCCGAGTGCACAGACCGAGGTGTGCTCGCCCCGCTGGTCTCCTCCCTCGAGCGGCCTCACGAGGTCGCCCGTGGCCGCGTCGGCTTCGACCGTCCCACCGGGCTCGAGACGGCCCCTCGAAAAGGCCGCTCGCAGGACGTGGTCGGGGTCGTCGAGGTCGACCGAGAAACCGCGGTCGACGAGCACCTGACCGAGCGCGCGCTCTGTCTCGGTGGTGCTCACACCCGTGGACCCGTGGACGTCGACCGCGCGGACGGCGATCGATCCCTCGCGCTCGAGCGGGGCCGTCTCGAGCAGGGTGCGGGCGCTCTCGAGGTCGGCGTCGGTGTGGCCCACGAGGTCGCTCGCGCGGTGGGTGTAGGCCAGTCCCCGAACGCGCCGGGGAACGACAGCGTCGGCGAGAGCGAGTCCGGGTGCGATCCGGCTCACGCCGCTGGCGGCGCTCGCGGCCTCGCAGGCTGCGAACGCGTCGTCCTCGCCGCCGAACTCGAGCAGGTACACGTTCGTTGGTCGCCGGGGCTCGAGTATCAGCCTACCGCTTTTTCACCCAGTGGCTTCCGACTGCGTCTCGAGCAGGTACAGGTGCCACTGCACGTCGGTGCACACCTGATCGGCAGACGTGGCGACGATCAGTGTGTCCCTCGTTGCAGTTGTTGGCAGAGTCGACCCGGCGAAATCCACAAACAGCTTCGTGTGGTACGTCGGCTGGATGGACCGCAGCGTAGGTGAAATCGAGTTCGCACAGCGCCTCGTGCCGGACGTCCTCTACCCGGCCGTCGAGGCGATCACCAGACTCGGCGACGTCTCGGTCCTCGTCGCTGTGACGGTCGTCGTCACCGTCGTGCTCGAGCGTGACCGCGCGCTCGCGTTCTTCGGTATCGTGATCGGCGGGTTCGCCATCCTCGGTGGGCTGAAAGCCGCGCTGGCACTTGGGCGACCCCCGGGCGAGGTTCACCTGATCGAGACTGCGACGACCGGATTTCCGAGCGGGCACGCCCTCGGCGCGGCGGTCGTCTACGGCGGGCTTGCGCTCGCACTCGAGCGTGGCCGACGACTGGCGGTCGCGGTCGTCGCGCCGCTGGTCGTGGCGATTGCCCTCTCCCGGATCGTCCTCGGGGTTCACTACCTCGTCGACGTCGTCGTGGGGCTGGGGGTCGGCGTCGCCTACCTCGCCGCCGTGGATCGGATTCGCCGGTCGGGTCCGGAGCGGACGCTCTGGCTCGCGACGGCGCTCGGACTGGGCGGCGTCTTCGTCGGGATCGTCTTCGGACCGACGCCGCGGACGGCCTGCCTCGGCCCGCTCTGTCTCGACCAGGACACGATCGTTCCGGCCGCCGCGGGGATCGGCGCACTCCTGACCGTGCGTGCGGGATCGAATCCGGTTGCAGACCACCATCTCCGCTGGCTGGTCCTCGTCCCGGTCGCGGTCGTCGGCGGTGGCGTGGTCGTGGTGACGGACTCGGTGCTCCTCTCCAGTGCGATCGTCGCGGGGATCGGCGGGGCCGGGGTGACCGTGCTCGCGGGCCGTGGTGGCGCGCTCTGGGAGTCGTGAGGCGGATTTATACCGCCCGTCGCCGAACGTCAGGCCGATGACCCACGTCCTCGTGGCGATGGACGACTCCGATCCCGCCCGGGCGGCACTTCGCCACGCCTGCGAGCACTACCCGCACGCCGATCTCACGGTCGTTCACGTGAGCGACCCGGTCGACGCGTCGCTGTTCACTCGAGTACCCGACAGGTCCTCGAGCGAGGAGCGTCGCGACTCGAGTCAGTCCGCGGCAGTGTTCGAGGAGGCGCGGGCGATCGCCGCGGGGTACGATCGTGAACTCTCGACGGAACTGTTCGCGGGTGATCCAGCGCGAGCGATCGTCGAGTGCGCAGCCGAAACCGACGTCGATCACGTCGTGATCGGTAACCACGGCCGCACCGGCGTCAGCCGCGTGCTACTCGGGAGCGTCGCCGAGTCCGTCGTCAGGCGCTCGCCGGTGAGCGTAACCGTCGTTCGCGGCTGACTATTGTCCGCTGAACCGCCTACGAACCGGTTCCAGTCCCCGACATTTTGCCGGCCGAAACCTTCACGAGTACCGGACATCTCGGGTGGCGGTACCAACCTTTATAAACCTTAAATACGTCTTTTTAAGCGGTTATGACGGATCCGAAGGACACCATCAATATCGAAAACGTGGTGGCGTCGACCGGCATCGGACAGGAACTCGACCTCCAGAGCGTCGCGATGGACCTCGAGGGGGCCGACTACGACCCCGAACAGTTCCCCGGTCTCGTCTACCGAACACAGAACCCCAAGTCTGCAGCCCTGATCTTCCGCTCGGGAAAGATCGTCTGCACCGGGGCGAAGAGCACCGACGACGTCCACGAGAGCCTGCGGATCGTCTTCGACAAGCTTCGTGAACTCCAGATTCAGGTCAACGAAGACCCGGAGATCGTCGTCCAGAACATCGTCACGAGCGCGGACCTCGGGCGCAACCTCAACCTGAACGCGATCGCGATCGGGCTTGGCCTGGAGAACATCGAGTACGAACCCGAGCAGTTCCCCGGACTGGTCTACCGCCTCGACGAACCCGAGGTCGTCGCCCTCCTGTTTGGCTCCGGTAAGCTCGTTATCACGGGCGGCAAGAAGCCCGAAGACGCCGAACACGCCGTCGACAAGATCGTCTCCCGTCTCGAGGACCTCGGCCTGCTCGAGTAGGTCGACCCACCCGAGTTCTACCGCTGGCGATCTTCGTTTTCTCGTTTCACGTCCGTCTCTCGAGTCTCCGTTCGAGCCTGCCGGCCAGCCGTTGACGGGCCTGCGTCCCGAAGGCGGGGGCTATGGACCCGCTGTACCTCGTCGCCGGGGCCCTCGTTCTCGCACTCGTCGTCCTCGACGTCCTCTGGACGACGCTGTGGGTCGACGGCGGCTCCGGCCCGCTCTCGAGTCGACTGACCACTGGCATCTGGCAGGGCCTGCGAATCGCCTCGGGCGACCGATCGCGGGCGCTGTCGCTGGCCGGCCCGCTCATCCTCGCGGCGACGCTCGTCGTCTGGATCGGCCTGCTCTGGCTCGGCTGGACGCTCCTGTTTGCGGGCGGTCAGCCCGCCCTCGTCAGCACCCATACCGGCGAGCCAGCCGACTGGACGGGCCGACTCTACTACGTCGCCTACACGATGTTCACCAACGGCAACGGCGACTACACGCCCACCACCGGCAGCTGGGAGATCGCCAGTGCGCTGACCACCGCCTCGGGCATGGCCTTCGTCACCCTCGCGGTCTCGTACGTCCTCTCGGTCCTCGGGGCCGTCTCCGAGAAGCGGTCGTTCGCCAGCGACGTCACCGGCCTCGGTGAGTCTCCCGAGGCGTTCGTCCGTTCGAGCCTGAGCGAGGAGGGTTTTCGCGGCCTCGAGTTACCCCTCGAGTCGATGGCCGACCAGCTCTCGCTGCTGGCAGACCAGCACGAGTCGTACCCGATCCTCCACTACTACCACAGCGAGGACCGCGACCGCGCCTCGGCCGTCGGCGTCGCGATCCTCGACGAGTCGCTGTCGGTCTACCGCCACGGCGTCGTCGCGGACCCGCCCAACGAGACGCTGGTCACCGACGCCCGCGCGAGCGTCGACAGCTACCTCGAGACCCTCGAGACGGCGTTCGTCGACCCCGCGGAGGAGGTGCCGCCGCCTCCCGCCCCAGCGCTCGAGACGCTCCGGGAGGCCGACGTCTCGACGGTCGAGGACGAGTCGTTCGAGGAATCCATCGCCGAGAGTGCCGACCGTCGGCGGAAACTACTGGGGATGGTCCGGGCGGACGCCCGGGAGTGGTCGACCGATGGGAGCGGACTCGAGGGCGACGACGCCGCGTGAGCCACGCGGGACCGGTCGCTGCCGCTGCGATCGGTGACCGGCAGCGGGGGGCGAGCACGCTCAGGGACAGCCGTCACGGCGCTCGAGGCACTCGCTTCGGTATGGATCGGAACGTCGGCGGTCTGGATCGGCTGGGGCGCGTGGTGCTCGCGCTCGCACTGCTCGTGTTCGGCTACCGAACCGTGAGCGAACGGCCGGGACGCTCGCGTTCGTCGCCGGGAGTGATCTTCTGGCGACCGCCGTCATCCAGCGGTGTCCGGTAAATGCCGTGCTCGGTATCGACACCTGCCCCGGTTGCGGGTAGATCGGCGGTGTGCCAATCCGGTCGCCTCACTCGTCGGGCTCGTAGACGGCGGCGTCGCCCTCGGCCGGCGGGGCACCGATGGCGATCACCTCGACGGTCTCGTCCGCGTCGTCGGGGTTGTACGCCCGGTGGGGCGCAGTCGGCTGTGCCGCGAAGATCGACCCCTCGTGGACGGTGCGCTCGCCCTCGGGCGTCTCGACGTGGAGCGTCCCCGCGGTGACGACGAACGCCTCCTCCTGAGTTTCGTGGTAGTGATACGCCAGTGGCACCTGCTGGCCGGGTTCGGCGCGGAACCGGTTGACAGCGACGTGCTCGAGTCCGGCCGGCTCGCTCAGCCGGCGCATATCGCAGGGGCGGTCGTCCTCGGGCTCGAGGTCGTCCGGGTCGACGACGGCGTAGTTGTCGGTCATGGGGAGTGGTACCAGACGGCGAACGAAAAACGCTCCGACATCGACACGGTCCAGATTGACTGCTGACTGCCGATCCAGTTCTCTGAATCGAAATCGTATCAACTCGATATCTTTTTTGCCCCCCACGAGAGTGGGTCCCGGTATCATGGACGACGACCTCGCGTCGGAAGTCCGTCGCCTCCGGTCGGATCTCGAGTCGCTACATCGTCGCGTCGAGACACTCGAGGCGGCCCTCGACGACGAGGAGCGGCCGGCTGAGGACACCCTCCGGGAGTCGGTTGCCGACGAGTCGGGGGCTGTCGACTCGACAGCCGAGTCGGCGAGTGAGCCAGCGATCGACTCGACGGCCGAGTCGGTGGTCGGAGAAACGGTTCTCGACGGCGAGTCCTCCGAACCGACGGCGACCGACGGCCAGGCCACGGAACGAGGGCGGGATATCGAGCGCGACGTCGGAATCAGGTGGCTCGGACTGGTCGGGGGTCTCGCGCTGGTCGTCGGCGTCATCTTCTTCGTCCAGCTGGCGATCGAAGCCGGCTGGCTCGGACCGCTCGGACGCGTCCTGCTAGGAACGGCGGGCGGTCTCCTGCTCGCTGGCGTCGGTCGGTTCGTCACGACCCGTCAGGGATACGTTCGGTGGGGCCACATCGCGACCGGCGTCGGGCTCGCGATCGCCTACTTCAGCATCTACGCCGCCTACGGCTTCGACGCTTACCGGGTGGCGCTCGGGACGCCCCTGTGGCTCGTTCTCCTCGCGCTGACGGCACTGGTCGTCGGCGCCGTGGGGCTGTCCATTCGGGCCAGCGCACCCGTCGTCGGGGGCGAGGCGTTCCTCTTCGGGTACGTGACGGCCTGGCTCAGCATCGACGCCGGCTCGTTCGTCCTCACGCCCGCGTACGTCCTCGCTCTCGCGGCGGGACTCGTCGCCGTCAGCACCGTTCGCCCGTGGCGTCGACACCTCGTGGCCAGCGTCCCGCTCACCTACGGCCTCGTCTGGGTCTGGTTCGTCGACCTCGAGCCGGGGGCACTCGCCCTCGCGGCCGTCACGCTCGTCGCCTTCGCACTCTCCCTCGCGGGAGCGTCCGTCCTCCACCGCGACCCACCGGAATCCCGACTGGCCACCGTCGAAAACCGGGCGCTGACGCTTCTCTCTGCGCTCCCGGCCGCGGCCCTGCTCGAGTTTGCGCGCTGGGAGTGGGCACCCGACGCGCCGCTCGAGGGGGCCCCGACGGCCGTCGTCGCGATCGCGCTCGCTGGCCTGTACGTGTGGACCGACGCCGGCTCGAGTCGGCGAGACCAGATGGCCGGTGGACTGGCGGTCGTCCTGTTCGGCGCGAGTGCCGTCCTCGCGGGCGGTGTCTTCGCCTCGACCGTGGGACTGGTCGCGGTCGTCTGCGGTGCAGTCGCCGTCGCCTCCCGGTTCGACGCCGTCGCGGTTCGACACGGTGCCCACGTCGTCGCCGCCGCTCTCGCGTTCAAACTCGTCGCCGTCGACGCGACTCAGTTGCCGGCGCTCGAGGCGGACCCCCAGACGATCGCCACCGGCCGGGCTGGCGCGTTTCTGATCGTCATCGCGGCCAGCTACGGGCTCGCGTGGTGGTTCAGTCGAACCGAGGTGGAAATCTTCAGCGGTTCCAGTCGCACCCCGCTGGCGGTGCCCTACGCGTGGCTCGCCACCGGACTGGTCGTCGTCTTCCTCGGGCTCGAACTCTCCGGCGCAGGAATCTCGGTCGCCTGGGCGGCGTTCGGGCTCGTGCTCGTCACGACGGGGCTCACGGCCGACGTTCGCGGGCTCAGAATGCAGGGCGTCGCTGTCTTCGCGCTCGCGACCGCGAAGGTGTTTCTCTTCGATACGCAGGATCTCGATCTGATGGCACGAACGCTCGCGTTTCTCGCTCTCGGAGCGATCTTGCTGGTCGCTTCCTACGCCTACGCGCGGTGGCAGGGGCAGGACCCGCTCGAGCGGTTCGTCGCCGAGTAATTTCCACCGTCGGATCAGGTCGTGCGGAAGGCGCGGTCGCCGGCGTCGCCGAGGCCGGGGACGATGAACCCGTCGTCGTCGAGTCGGTCGTCGATCGAGACCGTGAGCAGGTCGGCCTCGTCGAACGCCTCGTCGACCCGGAGCAGTCCCTCGGGTGCGGAGACGGCCGAGAGGACGATCAGGTTCTCCGGTTCGGGGGCGTTCTCGGTGACGTGCTCTAAGACGGTACACATCGTCGAGCCAGTCGCGAGCATCGGGTCGGCGACGATCACCGTGTCTTCCTCGTGGATTTCGGGCAGTTTCACGTAGTCGATCGTGATGGGGAACGAGCCGTTCTCGTCACGGCCGGCCTCCTCGTCGCGGCTGGCGCTGATGACGCCCTGACGGGCGCGTGGGAACGCCTTCAACAGCCCCTCGACGAACGGGGTCGCCGCGCGCAAGACGTTGATGATGACGACGTCGTCGAGTCCGCGGACGCGCTCGCCCATCGTGGGCTCGAGTGGCGTCTCGATCTCGACGTACTCGGTCTCCATGCGGCCGTCGATGATCTCGTAGCCACAGATCCGCCCGAGTTTCACGAGGCCTTTCCGGAAGCTGACCTGCTCGGTCTCGACGTCTCGCAACCGCGAGAGAGTGTCTCTGGCCAGTGCGTGAGTGACGAGGTACGCATCGTCCCGGTCTTCGATCGGCATACTCGAGTAGCGACTCGCCGGACAGTTTACCGTATCGGTCCCGTCGTCGAGGGTCAGTTCGAGCCGGAGTCCCGGGGCGGCGATCGGCTCGAGTCGACGCCGTCTCCGACTCAGCGTGCGGCCTCGAGTTCCTCGAGCGCGCCGGGATTCTCGATGCTGCTCATGTCCCCGAGGTCTTCGCCGGTATACGTCGCCTCGATGGCCCGGCGGATGATCTTGCCCGACTGGGTCTTGGGGAACTCGTCGACGAACAGGATTTCGCGGGGGCGGAACGGCTTTCCTAGCTCGTCGCCGACCTGCTCTCGCAGTTCCGCGCGGAGGTCGTCGGTTTCGTCGTGGCCAGGCTCGAGGACGACGTAGGCGACGACGGCCGTGCCGGTGGTGTCGTCGGGCGCACCGACGGCGGCGGCCTGCGTCACTGCGGGGTGGTCGATGAGCGCACCCTCGACCTCGGCGGGACCGACCTTGCGGCCGGCGACGTTCAGGGCGTCGTCGGCCCGACCGTGGAGGAACCAGAAGCCGTCCTCGTCTTGCTGGGCCCAGTCGCCATGGTCCCACATGTCCTCGAAGGTCGACCAGTACTCCTCGAGGTAGCGCTCGTCGCCGCTCCAGAGCGATTTGGTCATCGAGGGACAGGAGTCGCGCGCGACCAGGAAGCCGCGCTCGTGGTCGTCTTTGACGGAATTTCCGTCGTGATCGACGATGTCGATGTTCATCCCGAGCCCGGGTCCGCCGAGGGTACAGGGCTTGAGCGACTGGATCGGCATCGGCATGAGGAAGCAGCCACAGATCTCGGTGCCGCCGGAGATGTTGATGATCGGACACTCGCCGCCGCCGACGTGCTCGTAGAACCACTGCCAGGATTCGGGGTCCCAGGGTTCGCCCGTCGAACCGAGGATTCGCAGCGAGGAGAGATCGTGGCCCTCGAGCCACTGGTCGCCGTGCTCACGAAGGGCTCGAATTGCCGTGGGCGAGATGCCGAACTGCGTCAGCCTGTGACGATCGATCATCTCCCAGAACCGATCGGGCTGTGGGTGATCGGGTGCGCCTTCGTACATGAAGACCGTGCCGCCGAAGGTGTGGGTCCCGATCAGGGTCCAGGGGCCCATCATCCAGCCGATATCGGAAACCCAGCAGAACCGATCCGAGGGTTTGAGGTCGAATCCGAAGTACAGTTCCTTGGCACACTGGACCTGGACGCCGGCGTGGGTGTGGACGATCCCTTTCGGTTTGCCGGTCGTTCCGGAGGAATAGAGGAGCATCGACTCCTGGCTCGAGTCGAGCGATTTGGTCTCGTAGTCATCGTCAGCGCTCTCGACGGCGTCGGCCCACCACTCGTCGCGGTCGTCGATCCAGGGAATCTCGTGTTCGCTTTTCCGGTTGCTCGATCCTAACCGGTCGAAAACGATCGTGTGCTCGACGTGCCCTGCCTCCTCGATGGCGTCGTCGCCGGCGGATTTGAGGAAGACCGGATCACCCCGTCGCAGGAAGCCGTCGCCGGTAAAGAGCACCGAACACTCGGCGTCGGCAATGCGGGTTGCGGCAGCGTCGACGCCGAACCCCGAGAAGATCGGGACGGCGATCGCACCGACCTTGAAACAGCCGTAGAGAATCGAGACGACCTCGGGGACCATCGGCATGTAGAGCCCGACGGTGTCGCCGGTCTCGATGCCTCGCTGCTCGAGCGCGTTAGCTACCTGATTGGCCTGCCGATGCAGTTCGTGGTAGGTAAGTTCGCGCACCTCGCCGTCTTCGCCCTCCCAGATGGTGGCGACTGTGTTCCGGCGTTCGGACTCGAGGGCGGCGTGACGGTCGACGAGGTTGTGCGCGAGGTTGAGCTTGCCGCCGGGGTACCAGTCCGTAAACTGGGGTCCCTCACTGTCGTCTCGCACGTCGTCGTACTCTTCGTAAAACTCGAGGCCGAGGTAGTCGACCACTTCGTCCCAGAACCAGTCGACACCTGACGCTTCGACGCCCTCCACGTCGGTCGTGGTGCGCTCGATCAACGCGTCGTAGTCGTCGATGTCGTGGGTCGCCATGAAGTCGGCGACGTTCGTCGAGTCGACGAACGCCTCGCTCGGTTCGTGGACGATCTCGTCGACGCCCTCGAGCGTGGGATTCTCAGTCATGGTTTCACTCTCACTCGTACGTTTGGGTCATACCGCCATCAAACAGCAGGTCGCCACCGTCGAGGTGCCGACCCAGGTCGGAAAAGCCGAGCAGGAAGAGGTTCGCCACGTCGATCGGTTCCATCATCTCGGTCACCCGTGACTGGCCGAGCATGACGTCCTCGATCACTTCCTGGACGGAGATGCCGCGTTGTTCGGCGGTGTCCTCGAGCTGGTCCAGCACGAGCGGTGTCTTCACGTAGCCGGTGCTGATCGAGAACGCGCGGATCAGCCCGTCGCCCTCGGCGGCGATCGACTGGGTCAGCCCCCGCAGACCGAATTTCGAGACGTTGTAGGCGACCTTGTCGCTCGTAACGTAGTGGCCGTGGACCGAGGCCATGTTGCCGACGCAGCCCTGCCCGTCGTCGGTCTCCCGGAAGTGGGGAATGCACAGCTTCGAGAGGTACAGTGGAGCCCGGAGCATCACCCGGTGCATCCGGTCGTAGGTGTCCATCGGGAACTCCTCGATCGGAGCGATGTGTTGCATCCCGGCGACGTTCGCGAGGTATCGGATCGTACCCAGGCCGGCCGCCTGCTCGACGACCGCCTCGAGGTCCGAATCGTCCGTCAGGTCGCCGGGAAGCGAGTGAATCTCGCCCTCGAGGTCGAGGTCGTCGCCCCGCTCGACCGTGCCCTCGAGACCGTCCTCGTCGATATCCGTCGCGGCGACCGTGAGGCCGTTCCCGGCTGCGGCGAGTGCTGTTGCGCGGCCGATTCCCGATCCTGCGCCGGTCACGAGGCAGACGTGTTCCGGCGTGAACGCGTCGTCGTCGAACTGGTGGATCGATTCACGTGAGACTGTCGGCGGCGTGACCTGGTCCTGAGACATCGTCGACACACGAAATACGTTCACGCGTGACGCGCTAAAACTCGGCCGTTAACATGTACAACCACGCCTCACCGGGTAGTCTGGCCACGCGTTGGGGCCCCACGTCGTCGGCTCGAGCGCGGCCGTCGGCCCCGGATGGTTCGATGCCGCCCGGACCAACATGATTAATTGGATTAATATTAAGTCATTGCATGTCATTTCTTACCACTGATGATCGACCTCGACATCGACATGCGACAGTACGACTGTCCGTTCATCGACACGACGGACGACGTCGACGTCGCGTTTTCGGCGGTCCAGTGGCAACTGGACACGAGCGACGAGCAACTCGAGACGCGACTCATCGCGAAAGGGGTCGACAGGGGGGCACTCGAGGAGGGGTTGCGCGTGCTTCGGAACCACCCGAACATGAACGACTGCTACATCCTCTCGAAGCGCGAGAACGTCGCCCAGATCGGGACCACGATCGAACAGACGAACGCGATGGAGACGATTCAGCAAAACGACGGCTATATCACCGGCCCCTTCCAGATCGAAGACGGCCGCGAGCAGTGGCACGTCGGTTTCGACGACGACGAGGCCGAAGACCGCGCGCTCGCGGAACTCGAGCGCCACAACGACTACCAGGTCGAGAACCGCGATCACTTCGGTGCGACGACACTGTTCGACCTCCTCGAGAACGCAGACAGCGCGATGCAGTTGCTCGAAGGCTGTCGGTCCCTGACCGAGACCGAACGGGAGACCTTCGAGGTTGCGTCCCGCCGTGGGTACTACGAGACGCCCCGGGCGACGACCCTCGACGACCTCGCCGACCACTTCGACGTCTCGAAGACGGCCGTCTCGATGAACCTTCGACGGAGCGAGCGCAAGATCCTCAAGGGTGCGCTGTCGGCACTGAACGAACTGGACGACGAGTTAACGTAAGCAACCAATCGCGTCGTCGACACCTGGTTTTCGACGGGCGGATCGCCGAGAACGTGCCAGCGAGCGGTAGTCGACTACTCGCCGCCGCCCTGCATGAGCAGCTGGATCTCTTCGTCCTCGGCGAGCACCTCGGGATCGCCGCTGTCGACGATCTCGCCGCGTTCGATCACGTACATCCGGTCGACGATCTCGGGAACGTGACTCGCGTTCGACTCGGCGATCAGCACCGAGATGTCACGGTCGATGATCTCGTGGATGTACGATTTCACGTTCTCGACGACGACCGGGGCGAGTCCCTCGAGCGGTTCGTCGAGGATGAGGAGGTCGGGCCGGAGCGCGAGCGCGCGGCCGATGGCGGTCATCTTCCCCTGTCCGCCGCTCAAGTTCTGTACTTCGGCATCGCGGCGGTGATCGAGTTCCCCGAAGAGGTCGAAGATGTCCTCGACGACGGCGTCCTCGTCGTCGATGCTGCGAGCGTCGCCGGAGGTCCAGATGGGCAGCCGGAAGTTCTCCTCGACGGTCATACCCGTAAAGAGGTCCCGGCCCTCGGGCTGGTAGCCGATGCCGCGTTTGGGGATCACCTCCGGCCGAAGGTCGAGCAACTCCTCGCCGTCGAACCGGATCGAGCCGTTCGAGACGGGCGTCAATCCCATGATCGAACGGAACGTCGACGTCTTGCCCGCGCCGTTACGACCGACGAGGGCGACGGCCTCGCCCTCGTGGACCTCGAGATCGACTCCGTGCGTGACCTCGAAGCCCTCGACCTCGGCGTACAGGTCCGTCACCTCGAGCAGCGGAGCGCTCATTCGGTCACCCCCAGCAGGACGCGGCGAAGTTCGTCGTCGGTCTCGAGCAGGGTCGGTTCACCCTCGCGGAAGACGCGCCCCTCGACGAGCACCACCAGCCGATCGGCGTACGCTTTCACGAGGTCCATGTCGTGTTCGATCGTCACGGTCGTCACGTCCCGTGCCTCGCTGGCCTCGACGATCGTCTCGATGACGTACTCTTTCTCGCGGGTCGCCACCCCCGAGGTCGGCTCGTCGAGCAACAGGTACTCCGGATCGAGGCCGAACGACATCGCCACGTCCAGCAGCTTCCGGTCGCCGTGTGGCAGCGTCTCGGCCACCTCGTGCTGGGTCTCTTCGAGTCGGAATTGCGCGAGCAAGTCGTCGACCGTGGCTTCGACGTCCTCGTGTTGATCGTCGCGAGAGCGAACGTTCAGCAACCTGTCGTACCGTGAGAGGACGGCGACGCGGACGTTCTCTCGAACCGTCATCTCCTCGAAGACGTGGACGATCTGGAAGCTCCTGACGAGCCCCTCGTTGACCCGCCGTTCGGGGTCGACGTTGGTGATATCCCGTTCGACGGTCGTTCCGTCACCGTTCGCTTCGTGAACGACGACCGATCCCTGATCGGGCTCGAGCAACCCCGTGAGGAGGTTGACGAGCGTGGTCTTGCCAGCCCCGTTCGGGCCGACGATGAACACCATCTCGCCCGGCGTCGTCCCGAACTGGAGGGAGACGTCGTCGGTCGCGCGCAGTTCTCCGAACTCCTTTCGCAGGTTTCGTGCTTCGAGCATCTCATTTCACCCCGAATACCAGAATTCGAACGGTGGTCGTCGCGCGAGTCAGGCTCTGACGAACCATCGACCGGATCGAACGGACGTCGTCGCCGAGACGTCCGGGATCAGCCACCCGTCGCCTGAGCCCTGCAAAGAAGTCCGGCAACGAGCCCATGATTCCTTTCGGCATGAACAGGACGATCGCCAGCAGGATGATGCCGATGGGCGCGTGGTAGTAGTAGAACGAAAACCGGGTGGCCTCGAGCAGGTAGACCAGCAGGACGCCACCGATGAGTGGTCCGACGAGGGTGGTGAACCCACCGAGGATCGCCATGAACAGGATCTCACCGGAGACGAAGACGTAGAGGGTCGGTTCGGGCTGGACGTGGAGTCGCTGGAGTGCGTAGACACCGCCGGCGAACGCGCCGTATAGCCCGGAGATGGTAAACGAGTACCAGACGTAGCGCTCGACCGGGATGCCGATGAACCGGGCACGGGTTCTGTCCTGTCCGATCGCGTCGAGCGCCCGGCCGAACGGCGAGTTGATGAGCCGCCACATCAACACCAGCATGACGATCATGAGAACGATCGTCGTGTAGTACAACACGAGGTCGTAGCCGAGGTCGGTCCAGGCGAGTCCGAACAGCGTCGGGTTGTCGCCGCCGACCCGAACCGCGAGCCCATCGTTGTAGTTGAAGAACGCGCTCCGGAAGACGGTCGCGAAGATGACCGCGTTGAACGCGAGCGTCAGCAGGGCGAAGTAGATGTCGACGTAGCCCGCGACGAAGTAGCCGATAACCGCCGCCAGCAGCGTGCCGACGATCACGGCCGACAGGAGCAACAGGATCCCCTCGGAGACCTCGAGATGGGCCGCCATCACGGCCACCGCGTACGCGCCGCCGCCGAAGAACGCGGCGTGACCGAACGAGACGAGTTCGGTATGGCGCAGTAGCAGGTTCAGGCCGACGGCGGCCATCCCGAACAGGAGTCCCCTGAACAGCCGGCCCCACGAGAGACCGACGAGTCCGGCGAGAAACGGCAGCCCGAACAGGACGACGAGGCCGACGAGCGCGAGGGCAGTCTGACCGCTCGTCAGCGTGAGTCCTCTCGTGAACGGGACGCGAACGACGGTCTTGCCGTCGCGCTCCTCGAGCGGTGAGAATCGACTCATTCGATCTCACCCCACGTGCCGAACAGTCCTTCGGGTTTCAGGAGCAGGATGAGCAACATCACGGCGAAGGGCGCGGCCAGTTCGACGGCCGGCCACAGCCAGATCGCCCACCGACTGATAACCCCGACGAGTAACGCGCCCACGAACGCCCCTTTCAGGCTCCCGAGCCCGCCGACGACGATGACGACGAACGAGAGCACCAGCGGGTCGAGCCCCATCTCGAGGAAGGCCGTCTGGGGCCCGATGCTGACCATCGCACCGCCGAAGCCGGCGAAGAACGCCCCCATCGCGAAGACGAGCGTGAAGGTGCGGTCCGTGCTGACGCCGATCGCCGTCGCCATATCGCGGTTGATGGCGGTCGCCCGGATGATCCGTCCGGTCTTCGACCGATCGAAGAACCAGACGAGCCAGGCGAACACCGCCACGCCGACGACCATCGCGATGATGTTGTAGCTCGGGTACCCGAAGCCGACTATCTCGGTCGTGGGGATCTGGTTGAGCCCGCGGTAGGTGCCGGCGTCGAGCGGCGAGGTCCCCCAGCCGAACTTCATCACGTCGATGAAGATCAACAACAACGCGTAGGTCAACAGGAGCTGGTAGACCTCGTCCCGGTCGTAGATCGGCCTGACGAAGACGGCCTCGATGAACGCACCGACCGGGAGCAAGATGGTAGCGGCGATGAGCGCCGCGACGAGAACGACGACGCCGAAGATCACCGCCGAAACCGGATCGTCTGGACTGGCGACGAACCCCGTCGCGTATCCGACGACGCTGAACACGACGAACGCGCCGAGTGCGTACAGTTCGCCGTGGGCCAGGTTCAGGATACCCAGCACCCCGAAGATGATCGTCAGCCCCGATGCGATCATAAACAGGATTACGCCGTACCAGAGCCCGTTGAGCGTGTGAACTGCGAACGACTCGATCACGGTTCACACCTCCGCTGTAACGCGCTCTGGCAGCTTTCTTCTGCGTGTAACTGAATCATGTGTGCGGTTGAATAGCGCGTGTGCCCCGGCTGCTCACCAGCCCCCGATCCACTCGAGTGAGACCTCTCCCTGGGGTGGCGAGACCTCCTCGGGGGCGTAGACGTTCACGTTTTCGATGACCGCTGCGTCGAGGTCGTCGGACCAGCCCAGCTCGCCGAAGTGAGCGTTCGAGTAACACTGGTGATCGTTCGCCATGGTGTGGTAGCCGGCGGGTGTGTGGAAGCCGTGGCCGGTGAGCACCTCGGCGAGTTCGTCCTGTTCGGGCCACCGACCCAGGGGCCTGACGGCTTTCTCCGCAGCGGTCGCCCACGCGGTGACTGCCCCGTAGCCGCTCATGAAGTGTGCCGTCGGCACGACGCCGTACTCGTCCTGGACCTCCTCGAAGAGGGCAGCCGCGGGCGACCAGCGGTCGGTGTCAGGTTCGTCCCAGTAGAAGTTCCGCGACCCCGAGCGGATCGGACCGTCGACGAGCCCCTCACTCAGGTCGTTCGCGGAGCCGTACAGTACCGGCCCGACCATCAACTCGATGTTGTCGAACATGCCGGCACCGTGGCCCTGTTCGAGCAACAGCGTCGCGTCGCCACCCCAGCAACTCGAGAAGAGTACGTCCGGTTCCTCGCTGTTGACCGCCTCGATGTGCGTCGACATGTCGTCGGTGCCGAGGTCGGGGAACCCGTCGTACACCTCCTCGGCTCCAGTGAGTTGCTCGATACCTGCAGAGAAGACGTCGTGTTCGTCGAACCCGAACGCGTAGCCGGGGTTGATCCCTGCGTAGGTATCGATCTCGTCGGCACCGAGCACTTCGACGGCCTCGACGGCCGCCGCGAGCGCCTCCATCACGTCGTGGTTCTGGAACCGGAACGAGTAGGTGTTCTCGTCGGGCGGATGGTCTTCCTCGTACAGCGTCGTCACCGTCCCGTCAGTCGCGACGTTGATCACGCCCTGAGCGTTGATCTCGGGGACCATCGCCTCGTGGTTCCCGCTCGAGATCGGCCCGAACGTGACTTCCTTCCCGTCGTTGACGAACTGCTGGTAGTTCTCGAGAGCCTCTTCGCCCTCCTCGATTACGTCGAGGTCGATCTGGCGACCGGCGATGCCGTCGTTGTCGTTGATCCGGCGAACGGCCGTCTCCGCGCCGTACTGTGCCTGGACGCCGAGTACCGCCGGCGCCCCCTCGAGGAACGTCTGGAGTCCGGCTTCGATCGGTTCGTCCGGTACTTCCGCGTCTTCGATCGCGTCGTCTTCGTCCTCGAGCAGTTCCGTACAGCCGGCGAGTGCGACCGCGATTGCGGACCCACCGACCGCTTTCAGAATCGTTCGTCTGTCCATACCCCCTGCCATCGAATCGTCGGTTCGTTCAGTCGTCATCGTTCAAAGACACCGTCCAGTGGCTGGCTCGCCATGTATATGATACAAAGTACCAATCCAAATAGGGCGACGTGAATATGTTAACAGCGAACACTGCTCGTACCCTGATCTGGGTCGACCGCCTCGAGCAGCAGCCGTGTCGGACCACCCGTCGCTCTCGTCGAGCAGCCCTTTCCGGCGACCGATCGGACGGTCCTCGAACTCGTATCAGTTTCCAGACTCGTGTCTGACGTACGTTTATGTGTTCGGGACAAGGGCTAGAACGTATGTCGAACAACCGCGTCGAGCAGCTCGAGTCGACGGTCGCGGAACTCGAGTCGACCGTCGAGGGACTCACAGACGAACTGATCGAGGCGAAAGAGCGCATTCGCGTCCTCGAGGCCGAACTCGACACCGAAACCCCGACGCGCGTCCCCGAGCGTCGGAGCGAGGGCGAGACGACGGAAGCCGAGCCCGACGAGGTTGCGGAAGCCGCAGCCGACGCCGATGCCGACACCGGGACGGACGGGGAGAAAACGGAAGACTCACGGAGCGACGACATCATCGTTGCGTAAGACGCGACCACGGTCGACCGTCGGTCGGGTGGCCCGGTTCGGGGCGACCCCTGAATTCCGACGGTCGAAACCCCGCTGACCTGCGACTCGAGGCGAGAGAATGTACATCAAGGCAGTCGTTCTGGACAACTTCAAGAGCTTCGGTCGAAAGACCAGGATTCCGTTCTACGAGGACTTTACGGTCGTTACCGGGCCGAACGGCTCCGGGAAATCGAACATCATCGACGCCGTGCTCTTCGCGCTCGGCCTCGCCCGGACCCGGGGCATCCGCGCCGAGAAATTGACCGATCTCATCTACAATCCCGGTCACGAAGACGGATCTGCCACCGGCGGGCCGCGCGAAGCCATCGTCGAAGTCATCCTCGACAACAGCGACGACACCCTCTCTCGCACGCAGGTCGTCAACGCCGCCGGCACCGATGACGTCGGCGACGTCGAGGAAATTCGGATCCGCCGCCGGGTCAAAGAGACCGACGACAACTACTACTCGTACTACTACCTCAACGACCGGGCGGTCAACCTCTCTGACATTCAGGACCTGCTGGCCCAGGCCGGGGTCACCCCCGAGGGCTACAACGTCGTCATGCAGGGCGACGTCACCGAGATCATCAACATGACTCCCCACGCCCGGCGGGAGATCATCGACGAAATCGCAGGCGTCGCCGAGTTCGACGCGAAAAAAGAAGACGCCTTCGGGGAACTCGAGGTCGTCGAAGAACGCATCGACGAGGCCTCGCTGCGAATCGAGGAGAAGCGCGACCGCCTCGAGCAACTCGAAGACGAGCGTCGCACGGCGCTGCGATATCGCCGGCTCCGCGAGGAAAAAGAAGAGTACGAAGGCTACAAGAAAGCCAGCGAACTCGAGGAGAAACGCGACGCCCTCGAGACGGCCGCAGACGCCGTCGAGAAACTCGAGGCCGACCTCGAGGAACGCCAGCGCGAACTCGACCAGCGCCAGGGGACGGTCGTCCGCCTGCAAGAGGACCTCGAGGATCTAAACGCCGAGATCGAGCGCAAAGGCGAGGACGAACAGCTCCGGATCAAAAGCGAGATCGAGGAACTCAAAGGCGACGTCTCCCGGCTCGAAGACAGGATCGAAGCCAGCGAGGAACAGATCGAGTCCGCCGAGGCGGACCGCCGTGAGGCCTTCGTCGGCATCGATCGCAAGCAAGAGCGAATCGAGGAACTCGAAAGCGAGATGCGCGAGCACAAACTCGAGAAGGCCTCGCTCAAGAGCGAAATCGCCGAACGGGAGACAGAACGCGAGCGACTCGAGGCCGAAATCGAGGCCGTCGACACCGAGTTCGACGAACTGAAAGCCGACCTCGCAGACCGGAAGGACGCCCTGGAGGAAGAAAAGACCGAGAAGAACGACCTCCAGCGCGAGCAAGACCGCCTGTTAGACGAGGCCCGCCGCCGGTCGAACGCGATCAGCGAGAAGGAGGCCACGATCGAGCAGCGCCGCGAGGAGATCCCCGAACTCGAGCGCGACCGTTCGGATCTGGAGCGGGAACTCGAGAAGGCCGAGAAGAACCGCGAGAACATCGCCAGCGTCGTCGAGGACCTGAAAGCAGAGAAACGCGAGGTCCAGGATCGGATCGACGACCTCGACGACGAGCTCCAGGCCAAACAACAGGAGTACGCCGAACTCGAGGCCAACGCCGGCGAGAGCGGCGACTCCTCGTTCGGTCGTGCGGTGACGACGATCCTGAACGCGGGGATGGAGGGCGTCCACGGCGCGGTCGCCCAGCTCGGGAGCGTCGCCGGCGAGTACGCCGTCGCCTGTGAGACGGCGGCGGGTGGCCGGCTGGCGAACGTGGTCGTCGACGACGACGTCGTCGGCCAGCAGTGTATCGAGCACCTCAAGTCCCGCAACGCCGGCCGGGCGACGTTCCTGCCGCTGACGGAGATGCACCAGCGGCGACTGCCGAACGCACCGACCGATCCGGGCGTCGTCGGCTTCGCCTACGACCTCGTCGACTTCGACCAGCAGTACGCCGGCGTCTTCTCGTACGTGCTCGGGGATACCCTCGTCGTCGAGGACATCGAGACCGCCCGCAACTACATGGGCGACTACCGGATGGTCACCCTCGACGGCGACCTGGTCGAGAAAAGCGGCGCGATGACCGGCGGTTCCCGCAAGGGCTCGCGATACTCCTTCACCGGCGGTGGCGAGGGCCAACTCGAGCGCGTCGCCACACAGATCACCGAGTTACAGGACGAACGCAACGACCTGCGCGACGACCTGCGCAGCGTCGAGGAGCGACTCGACGACGCCCGAGACCGCAAGACCGACGCGGCAGACGAGGTCCGTTCGATCGAGGGGGAACTCGAGAAACTCGACGACCGTCGGGCGGCGATCGAGTCCGAGATCGAGGGGCTCGAGGACGACCTCGAGGAGCTTCGCGAAGAACGGGAATCCGTCGACGAGCGGATGAACGAGATCAGCGAAGAGATCGAGGCCAAGACGGCGACGATCGAGGAGATCGAAGCCGATATCGCCGACTTAGAGCGCGAACTCGCCGACTCGAAGATCCCCGAACTCACCGCCCAGATCGACGACCTCGAGGCCGAGATCGACGAGCGCGAAGACCGGATGGACGACCTCGACAGCAAACTCAACGAACTGGGACTCGAGAAGGAGTACGCAGAGGACGCGATCGAGGACCTCCACGACGACATCGAGGCGGCCCAGAACCGGAAGGCCGAACACGAAGAGCGGATCGCCGACTGCGAGGAGGCCATCGAAGAGAAGGAGTCCGAACTCGAGGACAAACGCGAGGCCGTCGCCGATCTCGAGGAAGAGCTGACCGAACTCAAAGACGAGCGCTCGGAGCTGAAAGACGAGCTTTCGGAGGCCCGGACGAAACGCGACCAGCAACAGGACCGGGTCAACGACGTCGAGAGCAAACTCGAGGGCAAACGCGAGCGCGTCGACGCCCTCGAGTGGGAGATCGAGTCGCTCGAGGCCGACGTCGGCGAGTACGACCCCGAGGACGTCCCCGACCACGAGACCGTCCTCGAGATGATCGAGCTGTTGACCGCGGACATGGAGGCGATGGAGCCGGTCAACATGCTCGCGATCGACGAGTACGACGAGGTCCGCGAGGATCTCGAGGAACTCGAGGAGGGGAAGGCCACGCTGGTCGAGGAAGCCGAGGGGATCCGCGATCGGATCGAACAGTACGAGACCCAGAAGAAAGAGACGTTCATGGAGGCTTACGACGCGATCGCCGCACACTTCACCGAGATCTTCGAGAAACTCTCGGAGGGGACCGGTACGCTCCACCTCGAAGACGAGGACGATCCGTTCGACGGTGGGTTGACGATGAAGGCCCAGCCGGGCGACAAGCCCATTCAACGGTTAGACGCGATGTCCGGCGGCGAGAAGTCCCTGACCGCACTCGCGTTCATCTTCGCGATCCAGCGCCACAACCCGGCACCGTTCTACGCGTTAGACGAGGTCGACGCCTTCCTCGACGCCGTCAACGCCGAACGGATCGGTGAGATGGTCGAGGAACTGGCCGACCGGGCGCAGTTCGTCGTCGTCTCCCACCGGTCGGCGATGCTCGAGCGCTCCCAGCGGGCCATCGGCGTCACGATGCAACAGAACAACGTGAGTGCGGTGACCGGCATCGACCTGAGTGGCGGGGAGGTGCCGGCTGATGATTAGGGAGGGGCCCGGAGGTAGCGCTGAATGACCGATGGCGACGACATTCCGCTGGACATCGCCGGGCACGAAGAGCGGGAGCCGCCGTCAGGCGGCTCTAATTCTTCGAGCGGTGAGCAAGGCGACCCACGAGAGCGGGAGTCACCTGACGGTGGCTCCGGGTCCTCGAGCGGGGACGACGGAACGGTTCTCGAGTTTTCCGAGGCAGACGTCGACGCCGACGAACCCGTCGATCCGATCGCCGAGGCCGAGGACGTGATCGACGCGGGGGACGATGGTGACGACGGCACTGCGGACGAAGACGAGGACGTCGAACCCGTCGAACTGCTCGTTCAGCTCGCGAAAGAGGGCGAAATCGACCCGTGGGACATCGACGTCGTCCGGGTCACCGACAAGTTCCTCGAGGTGCTCGACGACCGGGACCTCCGGACCTCGGGGCGGGCACTGTTCTACGCGAGCGTCCTCCTGCGGATGAAAAGCGACGAGCTGTTCGCCCCCGACGAGCCCGAGGAGGAGGAACTCCCGCCGTGGGAGGCCCCCTTCGCCGACGACGGGCCGGTCGAGGGTGGCGACCCCGACCACCCGCCGGGGTTCGACCCCGTCGAGGGCCTCGAGGCCGAGATGGAGCGGCGACTCGAGCGCAAGCACGCCCGCGGGAAGCCGGAGACGCTCGACGAACTGGTCCGTGAACTCCGGAGTGCCGAGCGTGACAGCTGGTGGAAGGAGTCCCGAACGTACGACACGAGTGACTCGCCGCGCGGGTACGACCGGGGCGTTCAGGAACTGTCCTACCACGCCGAAGACCAGTTCCGCGTCGACGACGAGCCGACCAGCGACGACGTCACCCACACCACTCACGAGGAGGACATCGAGGCGGTGATCGACGACGTCGAGGCCGAACTCGAGACCCACTACGCGAACGGGCGCGACGAAGTGCTCTACGCCGAAATCGACGAGGTCGGTGGCACGCGCGTGATGACCTATCTCGCGCTCCTCTTTCTGGCCCACCGCGGCCGACTCACCCTAGCGCAGGACGACCTGTTCGGCGACCTCTGGATCAGCCCGGTGACCCTCGAGGCCGAGCCGGAGGAAGCGATCGCGGACTGACTGTCCTGTCCGTGTCCATGCGTCCCCCGACGACTGGTGAGCGTCGCCCGGGCGTCGGTCGGCGGCGAAGACGGCGAGCGGAGAAGGCCAAGAGCTATTCGTCGACCACTCGACATTCCGCACGAATGTCGGGACCGGACCGTCACTCGAGCGTTTCCGCCGGCCTCCGCCGGGTCGCAGACCACGCGGGGTTCGCGTTGCTCTGGTGCTGGATTCTCGTCTCCGTGCTGATCCTGCCGACGTGGCTCGGCTTCTGGTGGCTCGGCGTCGCGCTGTTCGTCCTCGGCCTGATCGTTTGCTGGCTGGCCGCCGGGGCCTCGAGCGATCCGGTCTACACGATCGGCACGAAACGCGAGGTCCGGAAGGGCCGAGTCGACGACCCACGCGCTTCGTGTGGCGAGTGCGGCCGACCGGCAGCCGGTGGTGAATACCGCCGATACGAGGAGCGCCGGGTAGTGTTCGGAAGCACGATCGCCGTTTCCGAATCCGGGTTGAACGTCTACTGTGAGGAGTGTGCCGTCGATCCACAGGACTCGTACGCCCGGGTCGCCGACGACGGAGGAGGGCGCGAGCAAGACGTCGACGTCGAACGCGGCTCTCCTCTCGAGTCCCTCGAGTCGGAGCGATCCTGACCAATCCTGCCAGCCCCGGCCCGACTCTGAGCGGTCGTCACCGGAGTCGACGCTCGAAGAGCACGAGCGCACAGAGACAGCCACCGGCGAGGGCTATCGCGAATGGGTAAGGAACCGAATTCGATGCTGGGGGCGGGACGATGGCGGCGAGTCCGGTCACGGCCAGCCAGAGGCTCGGTGCGCCGAAAACGCCGAGGACGAGTGTTGGGAACCACTCTCGAAGCGCTTTCTCGGTGTCCTCGAGGCCCTCCAACTCTCCGTCGGCGACGAGGTCGTTCCAGTCCGTGTCGTCATCGATCGGCAGGAGAATCTCGAGGCCGTCCGTGATCGCGCGACGGAGCGCCCAGACCGAGAGTGCGCCGGGAACGATCATGGTGGCGGCGTACCAGCCGATGACGGCAGTCGGCGGCCACGCGGCGATCACGCCGGGGACGAGGAGCCACCCTGCCGTGAGCACCATCCCGGCGGCGGCGAGTATCGACGTGATCTCGACTCGTCTTCTCACCTGATTTGGATGTTCAGTCGACACGTTCACCGTCGACTTCTCACCGGTGAGTCGTATCTCTTCTGTGCCGGACTCGAGTTCCCGTCGCGCCCGCCGTCGACTGTCACCGTGCGTGTCATCAGGTCTCACGAGCGGTAAAGTGTGACGAGCCACTCTGTGGGGATATGCCCTCCGGCGACGCGTCGACCTCGAGTGACCTGACCCAGGGGTCGCTCCTGCGGCCGATGTTCGTGCTGGCCTGGCCGCTCGTGGCCATCCAGCTGCTGCAGGTCGCCTACAACGTCGGCGACACCTTCTGGCTGGGCGCGCTCTCACCGGAGGCCGTCGGTGCGGTGAGCCTCGCGTTTCCGCTGTTGTTCCTGTTGATCGCCGTCGGCGGCGGCTTCACGACGGCGGGTGCAATTCTGGTCGCCCAGCATATCGGCGCGGACACCGGCAAGACGGGACTCGTCGCCGGCCAGACGCTCTCGTTCGTCGGTCTGATCGCCGTCGTCCTCGGGATCGTCGGCTATTTCGCGACCGACCCGATGCTCGCGGCCCTCCCGACCGATCCCGAAACCGCGGACGTGATCATCCCGCTCGCTGCTGACTACCTGCGGGTGCTGTTTCTCGGCCTGCCGTTCGTCTTCGGCTTCTACGTCTTCGTCGCACTCATGCGCGGCTACGGCACCACTCGCGTTCCGATGTGGGTGATGTTCGGCAGTGTCGTCCTCAACATCGTCATCGACCCGCTGTTCATCTTCGGGGTCGGCCCCTTCCCACGGCTCGAGGTCACCGGCGCGGCCGTCGCGACCGTCATCTCGCGTGGGCTGGCGACCGTCGTCGGCGTCGGTTTGCTGTACTTCACGGACGTCGGCCCCGACGTTCAGTTTCCACACCTGCGGCCGCGTCTCGAGTGGGTGCGAGAGATTTTGCGCATCGGGACGCCGACGGCCCTCGAGCAGTCGATGACGGCGCTGGCGATGGTCGCGATGATCGCCATCGTCGTGACGTTCCCGCCGGCGGTCGTCGCCGCCTACGGGCTGGGAAGTCGGCTGATCTCGCTCGCGTTCCTGCCGGCGATGGGCGTGGGGCAGTCGATGGACGCTATCGTCGGCCAGAACCTCGGTGCCGAGCGGCCGGACCGGGCGGAAAAGGCGACCTGGATCGGTGCGAGCGTCGTCGGGTCGATCATGGCCGTCGTCGGCGCGATCGCGTTCGCGTTCCCGGAGCCGTTCGTCGCGGTGTTCCTCACGGCCGAAGAAGCCGGCCGCGCGGCCACGATCGCTCACGGGATAACCTTCCTGCAGTTTGCGGCCGTGGGGTTCGTCTTCATGGGCGTGATGCAGGTCGTCCTCGGGGCGTTCCGCGGCGCGGGGAACACCAAGACGGCACTGGCCTTCTCGGTGTTCGGCCTCTGGCTCGTGCGGGTCCCGGTGACGCTGGCCCTCGTTTTCGTCCTCGACCTCGGACCGACCGGCGTCTGGGCTGGCGTCGTCCTCGGGGACATCGTGGGTGCTATCGCCGCCGTCGCGTGGTTCACCCGTGGCACCTGGAAAGAAGCGATCGTCGACGACGAGGGGGCAGACGACGGCCGAGAGCGTGAACTCGCCGCCGAGTGAATCGATCCGTCCGTCGTCGCTGACTCCGGCTTTCACCGCCACTCGACCCAAATAGTATCGTGCCCTCGAGTCGTCTCCTCGACCAGTGACCGAGAGCGAGTCGACGCCCGTGCGGTGTGCCTGTTGTGGGGAGCCACTGGATAGCCCAGCCGACGATTCGGCGGCCCCGTCCGGGTACTGCTCGAGTGGCTGTCGTGACGTCGCGACCGCACTCGGGGACGCTCCTGACCGGCGTGCCGACGCGACCGTTCTGCAGAGCGAACCGGGCGACGAGACTGTCGGTCCCGCTCACGAGGGCCTCGTCCGAACCTATCTCCGGGTCGACGGCACGTACGCCGCGACGTGCGAGGCCTACCTCGAGTCGGCCGCCGAGTCACTCGAGGGGGTCGTCGACGCTTCGGCGAGTTACGTCACCGAGACGGTCCGCGTCGACCACGACCCGGACCTGGTCTCGCCGGCGGACCTCGAGGTTGCTCTGACCCGCCTCGGCTATACGGCCTACATCCGGGACGAGGCGACCGGTGGTCCGACCGAGGGGGACTCGAGTCGTGACGGCGACGCCTCGAGTCCCACCACGGGGGCCTGTGTCGACAGCCAGGCCGGGGCCGAAACCAGGGCCGTCAACGAGCCCGACAGTGAGACCGGAGCCGAAACCGGGGCCGACACCCGGACCGTCCCCGACAGTGCCACCCCGCCCAGAGAACAGGTCAGCCGGGACCTCCGGGAACGCCGCAGCGCGGACGTCCTCGAGTTGCGCTACGTCCTCGGAGTCGTCTTTGGCGGCTTCCTGCTCGTCCCCTACGCGGCGGTCTTCTACCCGGTCTACCTCGCCTCGTTTTCCGACTGGGGGGTGCTCGCCCACTACAGCACATTCGAGGACTTCGGCGGCGTGGCCGTCGTTCCGGTCCTCCTCGTCGTCACGGGGGCCGTCCTCTATCTCGCCGGGATGCCGCTGCTCCGGGGAGCCTACGTCAGCCTCCGGCTTCGCCGACCCAACGCCCACCTCCTGGCCGCACTGACAATCGTCGCCGCCTTCGCCTACGGGACGCTCGCGTTCGCCGCCGGGCGACTGGACGTCTACTACGACGTGACCATCGTCGTCGCCGCCGTCGTCGTCGCCGCGATCTACTACGAATCGGCGGTCAAACGTCACGCCAGCGACCGACTGACGGACCTCACTAGCTCACGTGTCGCCCACGCCCGGCGGTACGCCGACGACGGAACCACCGAGACGGTCCCGGTCGACGACGTAGCGCCCGGCGACCACCTGCTCGTCCGGGCTGGCGAGCGCATCCCGGTCGACGGGTGGCTGCTCGAGGGCTCGTGTACGGTCGCCGAGACCGTCGTCACGGGCGAGTCCCTGCCGGTCCCCAAGGAGCCGGGCGACGACCTCGTCGGCGGCTCCGTCGTCCGGAGCGACGCCGCCATTATCGCGGTCGGCGACGCTCCTTCGAGCCGGATCGATCGCCTCACCGAGTCCGTCTGGGACGTCCAGAGCGCCACCCACGGCGTCGGTCGGCAGGTCGACGCAGTCGCGGCGATCCTCGCGCCGATCGTCCTCGCCGCCGGTGCGCTCGTCGCCGCTGGCAGCTACGCACTCGGAGCCGATGTGACCAACGCTGCGCTGGCCGGCCTGCTCGCGATCGTCGTCGTCAGCCCGTGGGCGCTTGCGTTTGCCCCGCCGATTACGGTCGCCCAGCACGTCCGCGAGGCGCTGGAGTCGGGTATCGTCGTCTTCGACGAGTCGATCTTCGAGCGTCTGCGCGAGGTCGACGTCGTCGTCTTCGACAAGACCGGCACCCTCACGACCGGCGAGATGGTCGTCCACGAGACCGACGCCCCCGACGACCTGTTCGCGGCCGCCGCAGCGCTCGAGGATCGGGCGGCTCATCCCGCAGCACGGGCCGTCGCGGCCGCCGTCGACGACGAGACGCGGGCGACCGTCACCGTCGAGGACTTCGAGAGCAACGCCCGCGGCGTCGCCGGCGTCGTCGACGGCCAGCAGGTGCTCGTCGGTCACCCGGACGAGTTTCGTGACCGGGGATGGGAGCTCTCGAGTACCCTTGCGGAGCGACTCGAGCGCGTCCGCGAGTCGGGCCGACTTCCGGTCGTCGTGGGACGCGACGGAACCGCCGAGGGACTGGTCGTCGTCGGCGACGAGCCGCGTGCGGCGTGGGACGACGCGCTCGAGGGGCTGGCCGAGACCGGCGTCGACGTCGTCGTCCTCACCGGCGACGACGCGACCGCGGCCGCGACGTTCGAGGCTCATCCTGCCGTCACGTACGTCTTCGCGGGCGTCTCACCGGCGGGGAAGACGGCGGCGGTTCGGCGACTACAGGAGCCTGGCGTGGGTGGAAAACAGAACCCAGAACAGGCCCCGGAACCGGCCACGGTCGCCATGGTCGGCGACGGCACCAACGACGGGCCGGCTCTCGCCGCGGCCGACCTCGGGATCGCACTCGGCAGCGGCACCGCACTGGCCTCGGAGGCCGCCGATCTCGCCATCCTCGAGGACGACCTCGCCGGCGTCTCGCGGGCGTTTCGTCTCGCGAGCGCAGCCCGGAGCCGGCTCCGTCGGACCGCCGCGCTGGCGTTCACCTACAACGTCGTCGTGATCCCGATCGCGCTCGCGGGCGTGATGACGCCGCTGTTCGCGACCGGCGCGGCCGCCCTGACCGCCGGGCTGGTCGCCGCGAGTGCGTCCCGGCCGCTGCTCGAGTGACGCCGCCGAAGCCGGCAGGGGAGAAATCAGTCGTCGGCCAGCCGCCACTCGTCGGTCCCCGCCGACTCGAGGACTTCCCGCCGTTCCATCTCCGCCATCACCTCGAGCAGGCGGTCAGGCTGGGCGATCTCCATCTCGATGCGGTCGATGCCGTGGAACTCGGCGAGCACGTGGCGAATCTCGTCGACCGTGAACGTCTCCTGATCGGCCTGTTCCATCGCCCCCGAGATCAGGTCGATCATGTCCTCGATGAAGTTCCACGGGTAGACGACCCAGGTCCACTCCTCGAGGCGCTCGCCGACGTAGTCGGGTTCGAACTCGCTGGTCTGGAGGAGCTGGAGCGTCGCGGTCCGGACCTCGCCGGCGTCGCGGTCGTCGACGTACTCGTAGGCGCGGCTGATCGAGCCGCCGGTGTCGGCGATGTCGTCGATGACGAGGACGTCCTTGCCCGCGACGCTGCCCTCGGGCATCGGGTAGCGGACGGTCGGCTCGTCGGCCTTCTCGCCGGTCCCGACGTAGTGTTCCATCTTCAGGCTCGTCAGGTCGTCGAGCCCGAGGAAGTCACAGAGACACCGGCCGGCGAACCAGCCCCCACGGGCGAGCGCGACGATGACGTCCGGCTCGAACTCGTCGTCGCGAACCTCGTCGGCGACGTCCCGGCACAGCCCGTAGATGTACTCCCAGTTCGTGATCGTGCAGTCGAAGTCGTCCGGTAGATCGGACATCTGGTGGCCACCTACTCGAGTGAGGGTGTGGCACCCCCATAAGTGGGCGGAAACGCCGTCGTCACCGTCACGCACGGTTGCGGGTCGGACTCCATATCCAGCGAGTCCGCTGGCAGAAACCACGAAATTCCCGTGGGATACGTATTTATAACTGGCTAGTACAACCTAGTTATCGATGGCTCGAACCCAGTTAGCCGCCGCCCGCGAGGGAACGATCACCGAGGCGATAGAACGCGTCGCAGAGCGAGAGAACCGTGACCCCGAGTTCGTCCGTGAGCAGGTCGCGACGGGACAGGCCGTGATCCCGGCCAACCGCCACCACGACGCCCTCGACCCGACGATCATCGGCCGCGAGTTCGCGACGAAAGTCAACGCCAACATCGGCAACAGCGAGACGACGAGCGACCTCGAGACCGAACTTCGAAAGCTGCACACCGCGGTCCACTACGGTGCCGACACCGTGATGGACCTCGGCACTGGCGGCCAGCTCGACGAGATCCGGGAGGCCCACCTCGATCACTCGCCGGTTCCCATCGGCACAGTGCCGCTGTACGAGGCCGTCAAGCGGGCAGGCAGTCCCGAGGACCTGACCCCGGGCCTGCTGCTCGAGGTAATCGAGAAGCAGGCCGAGCAGGGCGTGGACTACATGACGATCCACGCGGGCATCCTCGCCGAGCACCTGCCGCTGACCGACGGCCGGACGACGGGCATCGTCTCCCGTGGCGGGTCGATCATGGCCTCGTGGATGGAGGCCCACGGCGAGCAGAACCCGCTGTTCCAGGTGTACGACGACATCTGTGAGATCTTCGCCAAACACGACGTGACGTTCAGCCTCGGCGACAGCCTCCGGCCGGGAAGTCTCGCCGACGCCTGCGACGAGGCCCAGTACGCCGAACTCGACACGCTGGGCGAACTGACCCGTCGCGCCTGGGAGTACGACGTGCAGGTGATGGTCGAGGGACCGGGCCACGTCCCGATGCACAAAGTCGCCGAGAACGTCGAGCGCCAGCAGGCGGTCTGCGATGGCGCGCCGTTCTACGTGCTGGGCCCGCTCGTGACCGATATCGCGCCGGGGTACGACCACATTACGAGTGCGATCGGTGCGGCGATGGCCGCGCAGGCAGGGGCGGCGATGCTCTGTTACGTCACGCCCAAAGAACACCTCGGGTTACCCGAGGCCGAGGACGTCCGCGACGGCCTCGCAGCGTATCGAATTGCCGCCCACGCGGGAGACGTCGCGAACGAACTGCCCGGCGCGCGCGACTGGGACGATGCCCTCTCGGAAGCCCGCTACGACTTCGACTGGCGCGAGCAGTTCCGCCTCGCGCTCGACCCCGAGCGCGCCCGCGACTACCACGACCAGACCCTTCCCGGGGACAACTACAAGGAGGCCCGCTTCTGCTCGATGTGCGGCGTCGAGTTCTGCTCCATGCGAATCGATCAGGACGCCAGAGATGCCGGTGAGATGGAACACCTCGAGTCGACCACGGACCTCGAGTCCTCGCCCGCCGCAGAGGTGAACCTCCCGCCGGTCGGCACTCACGAGTCGGGGTCGCTGCCGTCCCTCGAGGACTCCGAATCGTCGACGGACGCCGCTGAGGCCTCGAGTGACGACTGATACGGGTTGCTGAACCGATGTGCCGGAGCACCCGCAGGACGGGTCGCGGTTGCGCCGGAACTGACGGACAGCAGACCGGATGCAGCCGCGCTCAGTAGAGTTTCGTGACGCGGTCAGTGCTGTCTTCGGACATGAAGCCCTCGATGGCGATCACGTTCCCCTGGTCGTCGTAGACGCCCTGTCCACGCTCCCGGACGGCCACGACCGTCCCGCGTCGGGTCGTGATCCGGTAGGCGATGTCGAACGTGTCCCGGTCGTCCAGTGCCTCCTGGACGGCCTCCCAGACGGCGTCGGCGTCGTCGTCGTGAATGATATCGTCACCGAGAGAGACTTCCCCGGAGAGTAACGCCTCCCGCGTGTAGCCGGTGAGTCGTTCGGTGCCGTCGGAGGCGAACATCACGGGCCAGCCGTCCTCGTTTTCGACCCGGTAGGCCATTCCCGGGAGGTTGTGTATGTAGGAGATGAGGTGGTCGACGATCGTCGTCTGTCGGTCGATCAACTCGCCTGCGTGGGTCATCTCCTCGGTCACTCGCTCCGACCGCTGGTCGATCGACTCGATCCCGTCGGTGATACCCTCGACGGTCTCGGCCTGATCGTCCGTGACCGACGCGACCTCTCCGATCCCGACCGCGGCCTCGTCGACGGTCTCGGTGATCTGGTCGAACCGATCGATGACGGACTCGAGTTCGTCACTCGCTTCGCGGACGGTCTGGTCGAGTTGCTGGGCTTCCCGGCTCGTCTGGTCTGCCTGCTGCTGGAGATCCGTCAGTTCGTCGGAGATTGCGTCTGCGTGCTCGTTGGTCTCGGTCGCCAGCGACTTGACTTCGTCCGCGATGACGCCGAACCCCTGTCCGTCACTGCCCGTCTTTGCAGCCTGTATCGCGGCGTTCAGTGCGAGCAGGTTGGTCTCGTCGGCGACGTCCCCGATGATCTCGATGATCGCGTCGATCTCGTCCATCTGCGCTTCGAGGGTCTCGGCAGTCTCGGACAGTCGCCCGGCCGAGTCGACGACTTCGGCCATCGTTTGCCAGACTGCACGACTGGTCTCGTTGCCTCGCTCGGCGGCCTCACGGGCGTTCTCCGCCGCAGTCGCCACTTCCTCGGAACTGGCCGCGACCTCCTCGAGTGAGGCGCTCAGTTCGGAGATTTCCCGGTAGATGTCGGCGATCGCCTCGTGCTGGACCGTCGTCAACTCGTCGGTCTCGTCGATGTGTCGGCGGATCGTCTCGACGTGCTCGAGCGCTTCCTCGAGTTCCCCCTGTTCGTCCCCCTGGAGCTGCATAGTGTATCCGGGCGTGGCGTCCGGCATAATGGTTCTTGCCGTTTTCGGAGGCTGGTCGCGGCCTGACGCCCGTGACCAGTGGCAGATCGCGACGCCCATACCGGGTGTTGCCGGGCACTCGTTTTAGGTGACCGGCCGGTGTCTGGAAGGGCATGCTCGACAGTCAGGCACGCCGATCGGTTCTCGCGGCCGTCGCCGGAACGGCTGCACTCGGTGGCTGTCTCGAGGGGACCCTCGAGTCGGATTCTGAGTCCAGTGGCGTGTCCGAGAACGGGACCTCCGCCGAGGATGGCGGGGACGCAACCGTCGACGCATGGGACGAGACCGCACTCGAGGACGTCACGACCGGCGAGTCGTTTTCGATTGCCGACCTCGAGCCGCCGGTCGTCGTCCACACGTTCGCCAGCTACTGTCCGACCTGCCAGCGTCAGGAGGACGAACTGGGGGCGGTCTGGGACGACCTCGCGGACGATGGGGCCGACACCAGTATCGTCTCGCTCGCGATTACGGACGGTGACGAGCCAGCCGACGTCGCTGCCCACGCCGCGGAGAACGGTTACGAGTGGTGGTTCGCCGTGGCCAGCGAGGCGCTCGTGGACGCGCTCGTCGACGAGTTCGGATACGACATCTCGGTCCACGCCGAGTCGCCACTCGTCGTTCGCCGGGCCGACGGCTCGACGGAGACGCTCGAGAAAGTCGCTCCAGCCGCGGAGATTCGGGCGGCGGTCGACGGCTGATCGCGGGCGGGACGGCTGCTCCCGGACCGTGACCGTGGCTCGAGGACCGAGGATTGATACCGCTGCTGGCTCACCCACTCGATATGACCGATTCCACAATCCGGGTCCTGCAGGTCGACGCGTTCACCGACGACCCTCTCTCGGGCAACCCTGCGGGCGTCGTCCCGAACGCCGACGACCTGACCGACGACCAGATGCAGGCCATCGCCGCCGAGATGGCCGTCAGCGAGACCGCGTTCCTCACCGAGAGCCTCGAGGCCGACCGCCGTGTGCGCTACTTCACCCCCACGCAGGAGGTCGACCTCTGCGGGCACGCGACCATCGGCACGTTCGCCCACCTCCACGACGAGGGTCTCGAACCCGGAACGACGACCCTCGAGACGAACGTCGGCGTCCTCGAGATCGACCTCGAGACCGACGGCACCGTCTGGATGACCCAGGACGCCGCCACGGTCAGGGAAGTCGACGTCGGCTACGACCGCCTCGCCGAGGCGCTGGGCGTCGACCGCGCGGCGCTCGAGGGCGTCAGCGCCGACCTCCCGCCCGCGGTCGCCTCGACTGGCCTCCCGTGGCTGATGGTCCCGATCACGTACCTCTCGGACGTCGGCTCCGCAGCGCCAGACCTCCAGGCGGTGGCGTCGCTCACCGACGACCTCGACGCGGCCGGCGTCTATCTCTTCTCCTTCGACGCCCTCGAGGCCGAGTCGACGCTCCACGGGCGGGCCTTTGCTCCCGGTTCGGGGGTCGACGAGGACCCCGTGACCGGAACCGCGAGCGGTGCGGTCGGTGCCTACCTCGACCACTACGGCGCGTTCGACGACGATTTCCCCGAGGAACTGCGCCTCGAGCAGGGCCACTACGTCGATCGACCGGGAGTCGTTCGCGTGCGCGTCGGCCCCCGCGTTCGCGTCGGTGGCCGCGGTGTCACCGTTCTCGACGGGTCGCTGCTCGCCCCCGAGGCCGCCGAAGACGACATTCTCGAGGTCTGAGTCGGCCACTCACAACTGATCTGGTCGGCTCCACGAGTTGTTCTAACTCCAGCACCTTAGAAATAATTAAATAGTGGACGTGTGAACGAGCAGACACGACTGCCGTTCGGGGGGTGTCCCGCAGGTGCCAGCGTGTGGCGACCGCGAGACGAATCTCCGCGGCGCAGGGAGGGGCCTCTCGACGGCGGCGAATCCATGATCGAACCGAACTGGTCACTGTCGACACGACGGTATCGAATCGAGCGAATCAGGAACGGACCAGCGAGCCGATCCGTATCGCTCCATGCCTCGAGTCGGCGATCGCGGGTGACCCCGTTGCTCGTGGAACCCTCGAGTCCGGTATCTTCGAGTCCGATGGGCGTCGGCTCGAGTGGGACGGTTTCCACCGGGCGAAACATCCTTGCTCCCGGCACGAGCGGCCGACGCGGGCCGGTGGTCCAGTCGTGACGGGAGCCCGCACCCAGTTCAGGCTGGCGTGGAACACCCTGCGCGTCGTCGCCTCGACGCCACAGCTGTTGCTCTACCCGACGGTATTAACGGCGCTCGCACTCACGACGCCGGTCGTCGTCTTCGCGCTTATCATCTTCTTCCCGCCGATCATGCCGATCGTTCTCGTCGCTTATCTCGTCGGGATGCCGTTTCTCTTTGCCTTCCTCATGGTCGCGTACTGTTACGAACTGAACGAACGGTTCGACGGCAGGCGGCCACCGCTGGCCGCCGGGATTGGCGTCGCCGCTGCGCGCCTCCGACTCGTCGCCATCGCCGCGCTGGCGTTCGGCCCGGCCGGCTTCTTCGTCTACTACGCGAGCGCGCTCGTCCGATTCGTTCCCGGACTCGAGCGCGTCGTCGCCGTCGGCATCGAGGTCGTGAGCATGTTCGCCTATCCGGCGGTCGCCTGCGCCGACGAGGACGACTCCATCGGCGAGACGTTCGAATCGCTGCGCGAGGCCGTAGAGCGCGAGTTCGGGACGGCGACCATCGCGGCGGTCGGGTTCCGGTTCTTCGGCGCGACGCTCGTACTGGGCGGGTTCGTCACCGCCGCGGCCCTCGTTGCCCTCTGGTGGTACGCCGGTGCCAACGCCCTCGTCGGTTCGGTGGGACTGGCGGTGCTCCCGCTGCTCGCACTGGCCGTCCTCGGCGGGAGCGTCACGACCGCGATCTTCGTCACGTTCACCGCCTCGGGCGTCGTCAAGACCGCCCTCTATCGGTACGCGACCGACGATGAACTCCCGGCTACACTGGGGGTCGGTATCAGCGGACTGGTTCGCGGCCACGATCAGGACGGCACCGCCGAGCCCGATCCGGCAGGCCGACTCTCCTGGCTCCAACTCGGGGTTCGGCAGGCACGGGCGGGGCTCTCGAGTGCCTCACTCTGGATCCTCGCCGTCTTCGCGGCCGGGATAACGGGGATCGCCGCGTTCCTCGCCTCGCGTCTCTACGCGAGCGCCCTCGAGACGGGGCTCGAAGCCGTCGAGGCGACCGAGGTGTCCCTCGACGAGGTCGCCACGGCCGACGAACTCGAGGCGCTCGAACTCGTCCTCGGTACGGATCCGACGCTCACAGACGTTTCCGCGACGCTCGAGGCGCTGCAGGCGTCCGGTGACGTCCTCGCGGTGACCGTTCTCTCGACGCTCATCCTCGCGCTCGGTCCCGTCGTCGGGCTCGCGGTGACGGTCCCCTCGATTCTCAGACGACGCAGCGACGGCTCGTTCGATCGGCTGCTCGAGGCGGGCTATCGCCCCCACGACGTCGTTCTCGGGGCGTTCCTCGGTCGACTGGCTGCGGCCTCGATCGTCGTCGTCTTGCCGGCGCTCGCGATCGCACTGGCGGTCTGGCACCAGCAGGCACCGGTCGGACTCTCGTACGTCGCCGCGAGCCTCTTTGCGGTCGCCTGCGTCGGCATCTTCGTCGCCTTCGGCGTCCTCGTCGGCTCGGTCGCCCGCGGCTGGAAGTCGGCGGTCGTCGGGAGCGTCGGCGTCTGGCTCGTCCCGTTCGCGCTCGCGGGTAACCCGCTCGGGACCACCAGTGCCGACCGTGAGACCATACTCGAGGCCGCGCTCGCGGCTCCGTGGGACGGCCTCCCGACGATCGTCACCCGGCTGAACCTCTACAACGTGATCGCAGACGGGATGCACATGGTCACCATCTCGAGCGTGCTCGAGCCGGTGCCACGCATCTCCCGGGTCGCGCTAGGGGAGGTCGTCACCGGCGACGCGCCACCACAGGCGGCCGCGGCCGACCTCCCGCTGACGCTCCACCAGTTCGCCGTCTACCCGATCGTCGCACTGTGGATCGTCGTCCCGCTGCTCGCCGCCGTCGTCTGGTTCGACCCGAACCTGGAGTGACCTATTCTGCTTTCTCACTCCAGTGTACCCGTGGTCCACAGGGCGGTTGTGCGCTATCCGGCACAGCATTCCGTACGAGGACTCATTCACCTTCGAGTACCGTTTGACGGCGGTCGTTCGCAACCTTCTTTATTCGCTCACCTGTCCCTGCAGATAGAGATGGCTGTACTCTGGCTGGACGAGATCGGTGCCGACGACCTCGAGACGGTCGGCGGCAAAGGTGCTTCCCTGGGCGAACTTACTGGTGCGGGGTTGCCAGTCCCACCGGGGTTCGTGGTGACCGCGGGCACGTACCGGTCGTTCATCGAATCGGCCGAGATCGACGAGGACCTGTTCGACGCCGTCGACGTCGACGCGGACGACTCGGCCGCGCTCGCCGACGCCGCCGACCGCGCACAGGAACTCATCCTCGAGACGCCGTTCCCCGACGACCTTCGTGAGGAAATCCTCGAGTCCTATCGCGAGGTCGGCGACGGCGAAGCGTTCGTCGCCGTTCGCTCCTCGGCGACCGCCGAGGACCTGCCCGATGCCTCCTTCGCAGGCCAGCAGGAGACCTTCCTCAACGTCACCGAGGAAGACCTGCTCGACCGCGTCCGAGAATGCTGGGCCTCGCTGTTCACCCAGCGAGCGATCTACTACCGCCAGGAGCAGGGCTTCGAACACGACGTGGTCAACATCGCCGTCGTCGTCCAGCAGATGGTCGACGCCGAGAAATCCGGCGTGATGTTCACCAGCCACCCCTCGACCGGCGAGGCGACGATGATCATCGAGGCCGCGTGGGGACTCGGTGAAGCCGTCGTCTCCGGGGCGGTCTCGCCCGACAACTACGTCGTCCCGCGTGACGACGGCGACCTCGACGTGACGGTGGCCGAGAAGAAGGTGATGCACGTCAAAGACGAGGAGACCGGCGAGACCGTCGAGAAGCCGGTTCCCGAGGACAAACGTGACGCGCGGGTCATCAGCGACGAGGAGATCGACCAGCTCGTCGCGCTCGGCGAACGCGTCGAGGATCACTACGACGCCCCACAGGACGTCGAGTGGGCCATCGCCGACGGCGACGTCTACATGCTCCAGTCCCGCCCGATCACGACGATCGACGAGTCCTCCGATGCGCCGGACCCGGTCGACGACACTGTCAACGCTGCAAGCGGGGTCACCGACGGCAGTGGTGCCGTGGGCGCGACCGCCGGCTCGACCAGCCAGCCCTCCGGAAACGTCCTCGTCGACGGCCTCGGCTCGAGCCCCGGCGTCGTCTCCGGGCCGGCCAAGATCGTCACCAAGCTCGACGACCTGGCGAAAGTCGCCGAAGGCGACGTCATCGTCACCGAGATGACGATGCCCGACATGGTCCCGGCGATGAAACGCGCCTCGGGGATCATCACCGACGAGGGCGGCATGACCAGCCACGCGGCCATCGTCTCCCGGGAACTCGGCGTTCCCGCCATCGTCGGCACCGGTAACGCCACGACCGTCCTCGAGGACGACCAGGTCGTCACGCTCGACGGCGACAAGGGCTCCGTGCTCGAGGGTCAGGAAGTCGAGCCGGACGAGGAGACCGAACCCGTCGAGGAGGTTCGCCCGCAGTCACCGGTCAAGCCGATGACCGCGACGAAGGTCAAGGTGAACGTCTCCATCCCGGAAGCCGCAGAACGCGCGGCCGCGACTGGTGCTGACGGCGTGGGGCTGCTCCGGACCGAGCACATGATCCTCTCGCTCAACCAGACCCCCGAGAGCTACGTCGAGGAGAACGGTCCCGACGCCTATACCAAGGAACTCGTCGACGGCATCCGGAGCGTGGCCGACGAGTTCTATCCGCGCCCGGTTCGCGTGCGCACCCTCGACGCCCCGACGGACGAATTCCGTCAGCTCGAGGGTGGCGACGCCGAACCCCACGAGCACAACCCGATGCTCGGCTACCGTGGCATCCGGCGCTCGCTCGATCGCACCGAGATCTTCCAGTACGAACTCGAGGCGTTCCGCCGCCTCTACGAGATGGGCTACGACAACGTCGAGATCATGTTCCCACTGGTCAACGACGCCGAGGACGTCTACGCCGCGAAACGGCAACTCGAGGCAGCGGGGATCGACCCCGACAAGCGCCGCTGGGGTGTGATGATCGAGACGCCCGCCTCCGCGCTGGCCGTCGAGGGGATGGCCGCCGCGGGCATCGACTTCGCCTCCTTCGGCACGAACGACCTCACCCAGTACACGCTGGCGGTCGACCGTAACAACGAGAACGTCGCCGATCGGTTCGACGAACTCCACCCCTCCGTTCTGGCCCTGATCGGCGACGTCATCGAGACCTGCCGCGAACACGACGTCGACACCAGTATCTGTGGGCAGGCTGGCTCGAAGCCCGAAATGGTCCAGTTCCTCGTCGACGAGGGGATCAGTTCGATTTCGGCGAACATCGACGCCGTCCGCGACGTCCAGCACGAGGTCAAACGCGAAGAACAGCGCCTCCTGCTCGAGTCGGTGCGGTAGCTACTCGTCGATGCCAGTTCCGATCCTGTAGCTGTCTGTTCGACGGATCTGCTGGTCGAGAACCGTGCCCTGTCGGGCGTTTCCCGTCGAGGATGAACTCTGCCGGATACTGGTGACCCGATCACGCAGCCAGAATACGATAACCGGTTCGGACCCACTCTGGGCCGATCGGTCACCGGTTCGGAGATGAGTTACGCTATCGGTTGCCGGTAGGGAGCGTGTGGGATGTCAGCTCGCCGCCACCTCGGCACAGCTATCCAACGTTCATTGCCCGCTCGACGACCGATTCGCCGTACCTTTCTTGAAGGGTCTCTCGCTGGTCGGGACGGTGTTCGTAAACGTCCTGAAACAGGTCAATGGGTGTCTTTGCGGCCTGATAGGTCGCTTCGTCCCACATGCGGTCGCTGGTGATGGAAACCGTGACGTCTCCTATCTCGAGGGTCGCCGACCGTTCCATCGCGATTGCACCCTCGCCAGCTTCCTTGGCCGCTTCGAACTGTTCCATCGAATCGACGATGTCGCTCAGGCTCGGAACGTATTCGGTCAGTTCCACGAGCGTGTCGTGAAGTTCGTCGGCGTCGAGTTTTCGCACGCCGTCACCGGTATCGACCTCGTACGTCCCTTCGCCGATCGTCGTGAGTTCCAGATCGTCGCCCTCGCAGGCATACCGCCCGCCAGTGTCGACGAGTTCGACGTTGCGGTCACCGACATCGAGCAGCCACTGGCCGGTCGCCGGTGGAAGCGGTGACTCGTTCGCTTCGATCACCTGACCGGGTGTTAGCGACCAGATACCGAGCATTCCTTTCATCCGGTTGTCGGTCATACGCTCGTGATAGCCGTCGACGTCCCGGATGTCGTCGTACGGACCGTCGACTGCGATGAGTCCGTTGGCACTCGCTGCTCGAGAGGTGTTGTGGCGAAGCTCTGGCCACGGCGGTAACCCGCCTGTCGACGTGATCGCGCGCATGTCTTTCGTGTAGTCGACTTCCCCGTCGACGAGGAGGAAGAGCCGCTCGAGGTTGTTCGTCGGTTTGCCAATCTCATCGCGGAGGTCGGCAAGTGCCAGCTCGGCCTGTCCGCTCTCGACGATGACCGACATCGAAAGTCGGCGTTCCTCGAGTCCGTGTTCGCGCTCGACGATCGTCAGGAACTCGTCGGCCTTTTTCCAGTCGTCGATATCACCGACTTCGGGGATAACGAACCCGTCGAGGTGCTCGAGGGCCCCCCGGTCGGGATCGGCGATCTCGAGCATGTGCTGAAAGCCCTGGAATCTCGTTTCTGGGCTATCCCGGTGCCAGACGACGCGAGGGTGGATTTCGCCGGGGACGTCCGCTCCGTGCTCGGAGACGACGTCGATGATGTTCTCGGCACCCTCGTCACGCATCGACGGTGCAGTCGCGTCCTCGTTGTCCGGCACCCACACGTCGGGGGCCTCCATGCCACGAAGCTGGGCCGCACGCCGCAACATCGCCGCGGAATCGTCTTTCCCCTCCACGGCCGTCGGGGACGTAAAGAACGTCCGGACGAACGATCGTTCGTAGTGTTGTGAGTAGCTCATGGTCTCGCTGGAGTCAGTCGTCGGTCTCCGACGTCAGGGGATCCGACTCTTCTTCGGTGTACCCTGCGGATTCAGACATTCGCTCGCGGGCTTCGGGATCGAACTCGGCTTCGATCTCCTGATACCGGGGAACGAACGACAGCTCGTGGTGACTCTCGGTCTCGTGACCGAGATACCGGTCCTCGAGGTCGAATTGCGCCTGTTCGTCGTTCTCGGCGATGTTCACGAGGTCCTCGTAGACGGCGTGGGCACCGGAGTGCAGCCCGTAGAGGGTGATGAAGATGTAACTATACCCGAGGTCACCCAGTTCCTCGAACGTCAGCGGTTCGTCCTCCTCGCTCCAGGCGAACGACGAGGAGTAGTTGAACGCGAGGTCGAGGTCGGGATGGGTCTCGTGGATCGTCTCTGCGTAGTTGATCGCGTCCTCGCGGGAGGGATCGGGCATCTCCGGCCAGACGAGGTCGACACCGGCGTCGGCGTAGATGCGGCCTCGCTCGAGGTGTTCCTCCCAGTCGCCGTTAGCCGACCCGTACGCGTCGGTTCGCGCAATGATGACCGTGTCCTCACACTGTTTCGCGTCGACTGCGGCTTCGAAACGCGATCGGGCCTCTTCGCGGCTGACGATCTGTTTTCCGGCGATGTGACCGCAGCGCTTCGGCGAAGTCTGGTCTTCGATGTGGACGGCAGCGACGCCGACCTTCTCGTACTCGCGAACGGCGCGGCGGACGTTGTGAATTCCGCCGTAACCGGTGTCGCAGTCGGCGATCACGGGAAGGTTCGTCGCCTCGACCATCCGCTTGGCGTTCTCGACCATTTCGGTCATCGTCACCATCTCGAGGTCAGGGAATCCGAACTGACCGAGAACGGTCGAATACCCGCTCATGTACGCGGCGTCGAGACCGGCCATTTCCGCAAGGCGGGCGTCGAGTGCGTGATAGATTCCGGGTGCGAACGTGTACGATTGCTCCTCGAGCAGTTCGCGAAACTGTCTGCCAGCTGGATTGTCGATACTTCGAGTGAAAACGTCGTCGTCGAGTTTTGACGGATACATTGTGCTGTGAAATTAGTCCATCGGCTGTGACCGCCGATCTCGTTCGAGCGGTCGAAGATCAGGAACGAGCGGTGCCTCTTGCTCGGCTTCTAGCGTCCGATCCCGGGACTGGTTTGTCGCTGGGGTTTCGGTGATACGGGGCCCAGTGACCGTGTCACCGGACAGGCTCATCGGGGTGAGTGGTGCACCTGCATCTTCGACCCCGTCTGTTCCACCGCGCGCCGAAAGTGAGGCGTCCGGTGAATCCTGTTCGATCGGTTGTGAACCGTTGACCTCTGTCGTCTTGTTGGAGCGAGTCATGTGTATGCTGGTGGTGAGTTCACGACGAACCGCCGACACGGACTGCATTCTTTCATCATCGTTCACCACGGTCCTGGGGAAGAATTCGTCACTGATAAAACTAATCCTAGATTGTGCTAGTACAAATCTAGTTGCCAAAGTATAGTTTCACTATTGAAGGTGAGATTGTACACCGTGTCAGCGTGGTTACTGGGTGTGCGAAGCACCTCGTGGACAGAACATGCTCGCGCCGAGTGTCGAACAGCCTCATACTGACATCATCCCTACTCGCTCACGGCTGCCGCCGCTCGTCCTTGATGCAGCCGAACACAACCGCTTCGAGTCGGCCGCCTGGGCCGCTACAACGCAGGGAACTCCGCTTGATAGGTCGTCGCCTCGAGTCGGTCCTCTCGAAGCGGCCAGAACGCTACCAACGTCGCGGTTTCTCCCTCAACTGCTCGTGAGGTGTGGGGTACTTCCGGCGGAATCACCAGTGTATCGTAGGGCTCGAGCTCGACTCGCTCGCCGTTAACGAGGAAGTCGAGGCGACCCTCGACGAGCATATTCAGTTGCTCGTATGGATGAGTATGTGGCTCACTGTCGGGCTTCTCGGGACTGATCTTGGAAAACCCGACCATCTGGTCGATCCCACGAAAGAGCACCTGTTCGAACCCCGGTTCATCACGGTACGGTGCGATGTCCTGTAAGTTGTATACGGATGGAATTTCGGATGGGTCGTAGTCTCGCGGCATAGTGGAACGTCCCGCCCGTCCACAATAAAAATGTTTATTTATTAATGTTCTGCGCCCGTACTTATGTGTTCCTCACGTAGACGACCGTCGACTGGCCCGGTGATATGTGGCAGGGTCGACGTCTGGAACAGTGAGGCCTGATTTCGCAAAACTCGTTGTAACCGGGACACCCGAGCCAAAAAGTCGAACGGTTAGTCGCAGTCGAGCCGGGTGATACCATCGGTGGCCGTTTCGATGGTTCGGCTGGTATCTCGTTTCGCTCTGGGAGCACCGTCCGAATACGACCACAACTTCGTCACCGGTCGCCGTCTCGAGGCTCCGAAAACAGGCCGTTGACGACGACGTCGATGAGGACGTCGCGGGTCTCCTCGTACTCCGGCCCCGTGTTCGCGGCCACGGGGATGTTTTTCGCCCGGCTGACAAACACGAGTTTCCGCAATAGCGCGTCGACCATCTCCCGATCGTCGATCCTGAACGCCGGATCGTCGACCCACTCCTCGAGCGTGCTCAATCGTCGGCCGCGTATCGAATCGACGATCTCCGCTCGTTCTGCATCCGAAAGGCGTGACTGGAGCGATCGTAACTCGCCCTCGACGATGAGCCGGTAGATGAGCGGGTTGCTCTCGACTTCCTCGAACATCGTCTGGAGCACCGCTCGAGCCTGTTCGCGCGGCTCGTCGACGTCCTCGACTGCCTCCTCGGCTGCCGTGTGAAACGCTCTGTGCTCCCGGAGGAGTACCTCCACGTAGAGTTCCTCTTTCGAGTCGAAAAACTGGTAGAACGTGCTCGTCCCGATGTCGACCTCGTCGGTGATATCCTTGATGCGCGTGCGCTCGAGTCCGAATTGCGCGAACTGCCGCTGGCCGGCCTCGACGAGGGCCTCGGTGATCCGCTCGCGCTCGTCGTCGCTGAACCCTCTCATTTGGCTATCGTCGTGAACGGTAGCTGTGTGTATGTACGGTTTGGTTCGTGGCTATTCCGGACGCGCCGTGACAGTTGTCCCACCACTCCCCACCGGGTTGGCTGATCCATGATGAATACACAAACTCAGAAATCAAAACGTTTTTGATTCGCAGGTACGGAGTGTTGATATGGAAGCTGAACGGACTATTCCTGTCGGTGAAATGTCGAATGCGCCCTCCAGCGACCGTCGGTGCCGAACAGCGACCTCGCTCGAGGCGGTGTCGTCGACGTTCTCGGTGAGTTCGTCGGGGGCGGTCGAATGACCGGGCGCTCGGTCCGCGCGCTCGTGGTCGCACTGTTGCTCGTCACGAGCCTTGCGACGGTGGGTGTTGCCGCCGGCGAAAACGGAGAGACGGAAGAGGAACTCGAGGAGCTACGTGAGGAGAACACCCAGCTTCGCGAACAGTTAGCCGGGTTAGAGGGGCAGATGGCTGCCGCTGAGCAGCAACAACAGGACCGTCCGCTCTTGCGCGGCTCGCCCGACCTCGACCTCCACGTCCCCAACCCGACCGTTCACCCGGGTGAAACCCAGGAAGTCACCCTCGTGATCTCCAACGGCGGCGACCTCAGCATCGGCACCGCCGAATCTCGAGACGTCGTGACCGCCGCCCGCGACGTCACGGTCGAGGCCGACGCGAGCGGGACGCCCCTGACGGTCGAATCGGGAGAGCAAGCCATCGGAACCGTCACCGACGCCCAGCCGGGTCAGGCACCGATCGCGATCAGCGTCCCCGACGACGTCGACGCCGGCGAGTACACGATCGACGCCGACATCTCCTACGCCTACACGTACCAGCAATCGGGCAGCGGTGTGACCTACGACCGAACCCGAACCTGGTCGACGTCGTTCGACGTCGTCGTCGACGACGAGGCCCGCTTCAAGATCGTCGACGTCAACACCGACGCCCAGGTCGGCGATATGGGAACGATCGACGTCGAACTCGAGAACATCGGCGAGGAGACGGCCACCGACCTGAACGTCGTCCTCGAGTCGTTCGACGAGGGACTCGTCTTCGGCGAGAGCCTCCAGAGCGCGGCCCGAGTCGACGAACTCGAGCCCGGCGACACCGCCACCGTGAGCTACGACGCGGCCTTCGCCGACGGGACCTCGGTCCGCAACTACCCGCTCGAGGCGACCGTTCAGTTCAAGACCGAGGACGGACTCGACCGCGTCGACGAGCGCCTCGCCGCCGGGGTGATGCCGGGTGCCGAACAGCGTTTCTCGATCACCGACGTTCACTCGACTCTCCACGTCGGCGAGGACGGCCACCTCGAGGGATACGTGACCAACGAAGGCCCGAGCGACGCCGAGAACGTCGTCGTCCGGTACACCGAGGAGTCACAGAACGTCATCCCGATCGAGACTGCGATCGCCGTCGGCTCGCTCGAGGCCGGCGAATCCGCTTCGTTCAGCCTCCCAGTGGACGTGAGCGGCGAGGCCGAGGCGATCGACCGCGAGATCGATCTCGCGGTCCAGTACCGCAACGAGGACCTCGAGGCTCGCCTGTTCGAGGACGCAGCGGCGATGGTCAGCGTCGCCGAACAGCGCGACGAGTTCCTCGTGGACGTGACGCCGACCGAGATCGCCGCCGGTGACTCCACGCTCGTCGACGTCGAAGTGACGAACAACCTCGATCAGACGGTCACGGACGTCGAGGCGAAGCTGTTCGCCAGCGACCCACTCGACAGCGACGACGACGAGGCCTTCGTCGAGAGACTCGATCCCGGCGAGACGGTGACATTGACGTTCGACCTCGAGGCGGCCGGCAGCGCGACGGCGAAGACCTACCCGATCTCCTTCGACTTCCGGTACGACGACGAGCGCGGGAACAGCCACCTTTCGGGGACGACCCGCGTCGCGGTCGACGTCACCGACGGCGGCGGCGGGCTCCCGCTCGGGTTGATCGCCATCCTCACGGTGTCCGGTCTCGGAGCCGGCGCGTACGTCTACCAGAGGCGATAGATGTCACAGTCACTCGGTGACCGGATCGAACGGGAGACCGCCCGGCTCGGCGAGTTGATCGTCTCGCGACCGCGAGCGATCGTCGTCGCGTTCCTCCTGTTGACGGTCGTGTTCGCTGGCGGCATGACGATGATCACGTCCGAGGCCGACGCGACCGACGCCTTCACGGAAGGCATGCCCGAACAGGAGGCTCTGGATGCCATCAACGAGGAGTTCGAGGGACCGTTCACCGTCGATCAGGAGAGCACCCAGCTGCTGCACACCGGCAGCGACGTCCTCACACGAGAGGAGTTGCTCGCCGTCCTCCGGACGCTCGAGGCGGTCGAAGACGATCCACAGCTCAGGATGGAGTCGGCGAACGGACCGGCGACGATCGTCGCGCAGGCGATCGACCCGGAGGCCGAGACGGCCGCAGAACAGCGACGGGCTGTCGAGGGTGCGACGGAGACGGAGGTTCGACAGGCCATCCAGGCCGTCAGCGACGATCCGCAGTTCCAGGCGATCGTCTCCGACGACTTCAACCCGAACGAGGCGACGGCGTCGGCGTCGATGACGGTCGTCTCCCACCAGGTGCCACCTGAGTTCGACGACGACGACCTCACCGAACTGCAGACGAGCGTCGCTACCATCGCCGACGGTGAGTCGAGTGACATCCGGGCGTTCGGTGCCGGGATCGTCAACGAGGAGTTCGAGAACATCATCGGCGACTCGCTGGCGATCGTGATGCCGATCGTGATGGTGCTGTTGCTCGCGTTCCTGATCGCTGCCTACCGCGATCCGATCGACCTCGCGCTGGGGCTGTTCGCGCTCTTGTTGACGATCATCTGGACGTTCGGCTTCCTCGGCTTCTCTGGGATTCCGTTCGACCAGCAACTGATCGCCGTTCCAGTCCTGTTGCTGGCGGTCGGCGTCGACTTCGGGATCCACATCATCAATCGCTACCGCGAGGAGACGGTTCAGGGGTACAATCCGATCGCGGCGATGCAGACGGCGAGCACGCAGCTCATGACCGCGTTCGTCATCGTCACCGTGACGACCGTCTTCGGCTTCGGCGCGAACGTTGTCTCCGACCTCGAGCCGATCCGGAACATGGGGATCGTC